>JAPYTQ010000046.1:0-38717 GCA_029941905.1 Pseudomonadales bacterium
TGCTAACGTTTTTTGTGGTGTTGGTTGTGAGTGAGTGACTGTGGGTTTTGTGAGATCTTGCCGCAGGAGTAGAAAACAAT
This sequence comes from Pseudomonadales bacterium, assembly GCA_029941905.1. Lineage (GTDB taxonomy): Bacteria > Pseudomonadota > Gammaproteobacteria > Pseudomonadales > Azotimanducaceae > JAHRVQ01. Next base: position 81 of record JAPYTQ010000046.1, read on the forward strand.
GCCCGAGCACATGGTGAGGGATTTGATGGACAGGTATGAGGTGGGCGGATAGCTCACCTTTATGCTATCCAGGCTGTTATGTGGATGATCGTGCCGGTAATTATGAATTTGTAGCCGACGTAGTCATAGGGTTGTTCGAATAGCTCGATAAGTTCTGACTTGACCTGCAAAAGATTGAGCCGAAAAAGGCTGCGAGTATCCAGCTTACATTAAAAAGACTGGATGAAAGTGTTGCAGATTTACGGGGGATTCACTTACACAAACCAGGAAATCACGTTTAATATAATCGCCGTGATCGCAAACTCACCAGCTCTATATGTATAGGGTGGCTCGAACAATTCGACTAGTTCGGATTTTACGGTGAGAATATTAATGTAACCGAAAATAGCTGCGAGAATACCTCCAATGAAAACGAGTTCGGAAGATAGTGTGTTTGCCTCGCCAGCTATCAACCAGTAAAAAGCGAGCAACATCAGTAACGCGAGTATGCATTTACTGACCAGCACTTTCTTTTTTTCACGCGCGCTCATATAGGAAAACTCGTAGCTATTATCCGGCATTAGTTCCTCCTTTACCTAGCCTTGTTTCTTCACTTGATCCTCGTTGGATTCATTGTTCGATATATCGCAGTACCGAAACTCATTCCGGACACTTTCATGTTAAAGGCATTAACAGCCCCGCCAATAAGTGTACCAACTGTGTAGGCCATAAATATCCCTTGCAAGACATTTGGGGCACCCCCAGGCCAATTCGCCCCCGCAATAAACTTATTCATAAACGGCACCTTGGTACCATTACTAAACCCACCACTGACAAATTCAACCTCACTTACAGTCAGTTCTCTCATATTGTAACTCCTTAATAGTTTATGGATGCTGTCGCAAACAGCAAGCGTGACAGCGGTATCAGACTACGGGAGTGGCGTTGAAAGAAATATCAGCGTGAACTGGAATCGCTGTAAGTTTATTGATTAGTTCTGTCAGCCAAAGCCTAACGGATTCACCGATGTCTTGTGCGCGATAGTGGCTATGGGATGTGTGGGACATTGGCCTGGTCGGCTGTTTGTCAGGGTTTAATCATGAACTTCTGCATCACTGCACGTCTTTCGGGGGGAATGGGGATGGATTTTCTGGCGACCAGGTCCATTGAGATGCCTAATGCTCTGCATCCGAGGGTGATTTCTCCTGAATCGATGTTGAAGAAGATGTGTACCATGTGCTGAATTTTTTCGGTGAGGTTGTCGAGGCCGGAGACCACTACAAATCTATCGCCCTGTTTCAGGTTGGTGAAGTGATCCATCCGATATTCGAGTACGGCGCCGCCGATGACGCCTTGGCCTCTTTCGAACTGGCTGTCGCCTGCTGCGAATCGGGTCCACAGGTTTGGCATGGAATCGGAACCCCGGCTCATGTAATTATTGGGCAGCAACAGGCCATTGGGGGAACATTCGTCGGGCTGGATGATGCCTCGGCCTATGGTGATGAAGCCGCGTCGATAGCTTTCTGACAGGGTAAGGTTCGCATAAGGGAAGGGGTCCGCTGGCACGCCGCGGCTGCCTGCATAGTTGGGTAACGGTACGGTTTTCAGGCCTTCTGCTTTTAATGGGTAGTTAACGTCGAAAACAAATGCGGACATTACTTGGTCTGTGCCGGAGTTTCGTAACTCCACCAGGGCACAAAATCCGGTGTCATCAGCACTGAGCAGGCCGAAGTAACCGGTAATCGGAACCGCTATTCTGGCTTCTGCGATAAAACGCATATGTTGTGACTTGATGTTTGCGGTGATGGTTTGAACGTCTTCTCGCGGGATGCAACCCAGTTCGATTAAACCCAGCTCCAGGGTTTGAATCATTTTCTGGGAGAAGAACCTGACGTTCAGGTGGTCGTTTTCATCACATTCCCAGCGATTGACTGAGCCCAGGTAAACGGCAATGGGTTCGCTCATATTTAGTCCGTGCAACGCGGTGTTGCTCTATTGATAGTCGTCGTGAGTGTAGATATTAGGCAAACGTCTTTCGTGGGTCAAATGCGTCCCGTATGCCTTCGCCGATGAAAATCAACAGGGTCAGCATAATGCCGATGGTAAAGAAGGCGGTGAATCCCAGCCAGGGTGCCTGCAGGTTAGAGACCGCCTGTTTGATCAAACGACCCAGCGATGGTGCATCAGAGGGCAGTCCAAAGCCAAGAAAGTCCAGCGACGTCAGCAACACCACTGAATTTGTCAGGATAAAAGGCACCATCGTTAGTGCAGCCACCATGGCATTGGGTAGCACATGCTTCGCCATTATGGTGATATTGCCAACACCCAGCGCGCGAGCGGCCCGTACGTATTCCAGGTTTCTTGCCCGCAGAAATTCAGCCCGGACAATGCCGACGAGGGCCATCCAGCTGAACAGCAACAGCAACAGAAACAGCCAGCCGGGGGTGGGTTCGACCATGCTGGCGAGGATGATCAGCAAAAACAGGATTGGCATGCCCGCCCACATTTCAATCAGGCGTTGCATGACCAGGTCAAGCCAGCCGCCAAAATATCCCTGAATCGCTCCCGCAGAAATCCCGATAATCGTGCTGCAGATGGTCAGGCCCAGGCCGAAGAGTATGGAGAGCCTGAATCCATAGATAACCTTTGCGAACACATCCCGGCCCAGGTCATCGGTTCCCAGCCAGTGGGTGGCAGAGGGCGGAACGGGCGCGGGCTTCTCGATAAACAGGTCCATGGTGTTGTTTGCGTATCGCACCATCGGCCAGATCATCCAGCCATCCTGCCGTTTTATCAGATCCTGAAAGAAAGGGTCGCGGTAAATGGTTTCAGTTTCGAACAGCTCATCCGCCGGGGTGATCTCATCTGCAAATGATGTTTCCGGGTACATCACTAAAAAAGGAAAATAGATGCCGCCATCGACATACAGCAAAATTGGCTTATCGTTGGCGATTAATTCCGCGCCCAGTGAGCAGATAAACAGCACGCTGAAGATCCAGCTGGAATACCAGGCACGTTTGTTGGCCTTGAAATTGCGCCAGCGTCTGTCTACCAGGGTGATTGGGCGATGAGGCTTTTGCAGGCCGGGGTCCAGGTCGGGGCCGGTGTGGATGAGTGGGTCTGTTTCAACAGTCGACATCAGACCTCCCGTGTTTCGAAGTCGATTCGCGGGTCGACCAGTACATAGGTCAGGTCACCAATCAAATGCATGACCAGTCCGACCACGGTGTAGAAAAAGAGCGTGCCGAATAAAATTGGGTAGTCCCGGTTTATCGCGGCTTCAAAACCCAATAAACCCAGGCCGTTCAGGCTGAAGATGATTTCAATCAGCAGGGCACCGGTAAACAGCACATTGATCAGGGCGCCGGGTAATTGCGCGACTACGATCAACATCGAGTTGCGGAATACGTGGCCGTACAGGACCCTGCGTTCGGTCAGGCCCTTGGCTCTTGCGGTGAGTACGAACTGCTTGTTGATTTCTTCCAGGAATAAATTCTTTGTCAACAGCGTCAGCGTCGCAAAGCCGTGGATGGTCATGGCGAGAATGGGCAGGGCAATATGCCAGGCGTAGTCCTTGACCTTGCCCCAGGTGCTTAGCAGTTCGAAGTTACTGGAAGTCAGGCCACGCAACGGGAAGAAGTCCCAGTAGTTGCCCCCGGCAAATAATACAATCAGCAAAATGGCGAATAGAAATGCAGGTATCGCATATCCCACGAAGATTGCCGCGCTGGTCCAGATATCGAAAGGCGTCCCGTCCCGCACGGCTTTGCCGATGCCCAGTGGAATGGAAATACCATAGGTAATCAGCAGCGTCCAAAATCCCAGGGAAATTGACACGGGCATCCGTTCCACAACTAACGATGTCACCGAGCGGTCCTGGTAATAGCTGGTGCCAAAATCCAGGTGGATGTAATCCCACATCATTTTGAAGAAGCGTTCATGCATGGGTTTGTCAAAGCCAAATTGCTTTTCAAGGTCTTTGATAAAGTCCGGGTCCAACCCCCTTGTGCCCTCGTAGGCACCCGCTTCACCCGCGGTGTTGCCCATCTCGCCACCGCCGCCGCCGGTAATGCGTCCGGTGGCTGCTGATTCTTCGCCGGTGAGTTCGGCAATGATCTGTTCAACCGGGCCACCGGGTGCGGTTTGCACGATCAGGAAATTGATCACCATAATGCCAAACAGCGTGGGGAAGATGAGGCCGATTCGCTTGAGGATGTAGGTACCCATGCTAGTCTTCGCCCATACTGTCATCGTTCAGCATGTTGCGCATGCCTTCTTCCACGCGTTGTGCCTTTTCTTCGCTGTACCACCAGGTGTCAAAGAAACCACTGCGAAAGCGTGCCTGTATTTCCGGCTTTTTGTACTTGTCCCAGTAGCCGTAGCGATAACCAGGGGGGAAAAAACCGGGTACGGCATAAAAATTCCACAGCAACACCCGGTCCAGGGCACGAGTCGCAGCAATCAGCTGGTCGCGGCTCCGGGCGGCGATTATTTTCTCGATCAGCTGGTCAACCACAGGGTCTTTTATCCCGGAATTGTTGCGGCTGTATTGCCGGTCTGCGGCAGCGGAGCCCCAGTAGTTTTTCAATTCATTGCCGGGTGTCATGGTTTGTGCATAGGTGCGTATCGTGCCTTCAAAGTCGAACTTGCCCACGCGGTTGATGAATTGGGACACTTCAATCGTGCGAACCCTGGCATGGATGCCCAGGCGTTTCAATCGATGGATATAAGGGGTGATGCCTCGCTCCTGGTAGACGCTGAGCACAACCAGGTCAATGGTGAACGGCGCTCCCGTAGTGCCGTTTATCAGCACATTGTTGCGTACTTCGTAACCAGCTTGTTTAAGCAGTCTGGCAGCCTTTAGCAGGGGTTCTCTTGAATAGCCGCCTGTTGTCACCGTTGGTTTGTAGTGTTCAGTAAAGACGCGTTCAGGTACCTGGCCCCTGAAGGGTTCAAGTAGTTCTAGTTCTGCTTCTGACGGTAAACCGGCCTGGGCGAGATCAGAATTTTCGAAAAAACTGTCGTTGCGCTGGTAAAACCCGTGGTAGAGAATCTTGTTGGACCATTCGAAATCATAAACCAGTGCCAGTGCTTCCCTCACCCTGACGTCCTGGAATTTTTCCAGTCTCATGTTGAACATGACACCCTGCTGCATCCCGAACGGGCGTTCGGTACTGATCAGGTCTTTGACAAACAGGCCACTGCGATAACCGGGAAAGTCGTACTCTTTTGCCCAGCGCTTGGACACGCCTTCTAAAAAGGCATCGGTGACGCCTGCCTTGTGGGCTTCGAGAATGACCTGTTCGTTGGTAAAGTGGTCATAGACAATGCGACGTATATTGTGTCGACCCTTCATCACGGGGATGTCTTTGGCCCAGTAGTCATCCACAAGTTCGTAGACTTCTTTCCTGCCGGGTTCGATCTTCGTGATCTTGTAGGGTCCACTGCCCAGGGGAACTTCCATGGTGGATTTTTCGAAGTCACGGTCCCGCCAGTAATGCTCGGGTGCGACGTACATGGCGGCAATGATTTGTGCGGATTTTGGTGATGTTGCACCCGGGATAAAGAACTTGATTTCCCGGTCGTTGATAATTTCCGCGTGGCTGACGAGATAGAAGTTTGCCTTCAATAATGGTGAACCCACCGACTTGATCTTGTCGAAGGTAAACAAGACATCTTTGGTGGTTATCGGTCTGCCATCATGCCAGCGCGCTTGTTTTCGCAGCCTGAATCGCACCCAGCTGTAATCGTCTGCGAGCATGATTTCTTCTGCAAGCCAGCCGTACTGACTCGACGGCTCGTCATCGGCCTTAAATGCGAGTCGTTCCAGAATGAGCACACGCGCCATCGGTTGATAGGTCATGCCCGAGGCTTTGCGTCCTTTGCGAATATAAGGATTGAGGGTGTCGAAGTTCCCGAGGGCGGGCATGACCATCTCGCCCATTTTGGGTGCCTGGGGGTTTACGTATTCGAAGTGGGTAAAATTGGCGGGATATTTCAGGTCGCCGAAAAAGGACAAACCATGGCGCCACTCTTCGGCGAATACCGGGTGTGAGAACAGCAGGCACAAAACTGTTAACAAGAGCGGGCTCAAGGCTGTCATCAAGGTCTTATATACAGATCCCTGGTCTACAGCAGCTGTCTTTCCCAAATTCAACTTCCCTCGGGTTGCAATGGGGTGCATCCAGACTACACCACCGGGAAAGGATCCTCCATACCATCCTCCAGTGGAATCTGGAAGGAGTTCAGTGTGAGTGATATCAAACAGTAGTAGCCAATGGTTGTCACCAGTTCGATCATGCAGGTCTCGGTAAACGCGTCGACACCGGCCTTGTAGGTCTGGTCTGTGATGCCGTGGGTTTCGAGCATTTCACTGGCGATGCGGTAGGAGATCATCTCATCTCCTTCAAAAGTGGGTGACTCGCCGTCCCGGAGCTGGTTGAGCTGCGTTTCGTTGAGCCCGGCCTGCATGCCCAGTCGTTTGTGGGCTGAAAATTCGAATTTGGATTTAAAATGAGCGCCCACGGTACATATCGCCACCTCCTTGATGTTTTCCGGCACGCTGGAACCAAACCGAATCGCTGCGCCAAGGGCTTGCGCGGCACCCCCCACGCTGGGTGCGCGAACCCAGGCACCAAAGGGACCAATCATCCCAATACCAGGGCGAGCGTTACCCCTGGGGCCTCGTTCTATGGCTTCCAGTACGGTTTGCTGCGCCTCATTGAGGTTGTTTCTATCTATGGGTGAGAGTCTCATGGTTGGTCTCCTTCTTTAATGTTGGTTTCAGTTTGCGTTTACAGCTCTGAAAAGTCACTACTTGATGTGCCCGCAGGTCGCATCGGGCACGGGATACCACAACGGTTGATTGAGTAACTCAAAGGGATGGGTTGGCCCGCGCTCCTGAAAGCAGGTCACATTACCGTAACCGTCAGATCTCTTGATGATGAAGGTGCCATCATTGCTCCGAGATTCCATGACCTTTGCCATGGTAATCACCGGCACAAGATAGCGGACGGGTTGATACCGGCCCGGGTTTTCTTTTTGAGGAAAATCCCGGGTACTGAATGTTTTAAAGCTAGGCGCTTTTGGCAGTGAATCGTTTCTTATCGCCTCGATAGCGCGAAGATACAGCGTAGTTCGAATCCGTGGGGCAGATTGCAGTGGCTCTTGCTCTTGAATAGCCTCTTGCTCTTGAACAACTTCGGCAATATCCGTTATCGGTTCGGCTATGGTTTCAACAGGTTCCTGAATGACCGGTTCGGGGATCGTTTTGGGAATCTCGGGTTCGAATATCGCTTCAGGTTCAATAATTTTTTCAGGCACCAGCTCAATGCTGATAACCGTCGATCTGCCAGCTTCCGGCTTGTCGAATTTCCAATACATCACCAGAACAAAATGAACCAGCAATACAAACAACACAGCAAGGCTGAGCACACCATGGGTCTTTTTGGGTTCATCCCCGTCGGGGGAAAGATCAAATTCGTCGATTGAAGCCGGATAAAACATGCCTGTTAGAGGCGGGTTTAGCGATTCAGTTCCAACTGTTGAATTGACGTCCCAAGTTAGGCACACTTTTAAAATGCCGATGCTATCTGATCAGAGCCCAGCCAACTTTAATGACCCGCTACCCGACCGCGTGGATGTCGTTATCATCGGCGGCGGTGTCGCGGGTGTATCCACTGCGTGGTTTCTCGCCAAAGCCGGGGTAAGTGTACTGATATGTGAAAAAGGCCGTGTCGCCGGTGAACAGTCCAGCCGTAACTGGGGATGGGTCAGGCAGCAGGGTCGTGATGCGGCAGAGCTGCCGATTATGATGGACAGCATCAACAGCTGGGAATCCATCGCCAGGGAGGTCGGCGACGAGATCGGGTTTTCGCGCCAGGGGATACTATATCTGGGCCGGAATGAATCAGAGCTGGCAGAATCTGAGAAATGGCTGGATGTTGCCCGGCCGCATCAGTTGGATAGCCGGATGATTTCCGCGAAAGAAGTCGAAGACCTGATGCCGGATGCCGGGGGCCGATGGAAAGGGGCGCTGTATACACCCAGTGATGGCAGGGCGGAGCCGTTTACGGCAGTACCTGCCATGGCGAGACATTTAGTGCAACAAGGCGTCGCCATTCGGGAAAATTGCGCTGTGCGGTCCCTGGACGTTGAAGCGGGAAAGGTATCCGGGGTGATCACAGAACATGGTCGGGTCAGGGCAGGATCTGTGGTTTGTGCCGGTGGTGCCTGGTCAACGGTGTTCCTGGGGAACCTCAATGTCAAACTACCTCAGTTGACGGTTCGCTCGACGGTCGCCCGAACACAACCGGGGCCTGATGTATTTTCCGGTGCGGCCGCCGGTGGTGGCGTCGCCATTCGCAGAAGAGCCGATGGCGGCTACACGATTGCGCCTGGGGGCTTGGGTGAACACTTTCTCGCGGCAGACAGCTTTCGCTATTTTTTCAAGTACCTGCCTGTATTGCGGCGGAGTTCGCGAGATCTGCATATAAAGACGGTGCAACAGTTTGTAGCGGACGACAGTCTTGTAAAAAGGCTGCTGCCCACAAGGCACTGGTCGCCCGATGACACAACACCGTTTGAAAAAAACCGCGTGCTGAATCCCAACCCTTCGCCGGGTGGGGTCGTTCAGATGCGCAATCAACTTCAAAAATACATGCCTGCCCTGGGCGAGGTCCCGTTTATTGAAGCCTGGGCTGGTATGATTGATGTCACCCCGGATGTCGTACCGGTTATGGACCAGGTGGAAGCTTATCCCGGCCTCTATATTGCGACGGGGTTCAGTGGCCATGGTTTTGGATTCGGCCCCGGTGCAGGCCGCGTCATGGCGAATATGGTATTGGGTAAACAGAGCGAATACGATCTAAAACGTTTCCGGCTGTCGCGCTTCACAGACGGCTCAAAAATGATACCAGGTCCCGGATTATGACCAACCAGACAACAGACAACCTGGCCTGCTCCACAGGCCCAACAACACCCCCGTTGCGCGACATTACCCTCGGCGAACTCCTTAAGGAAGCCGCTGATACCGTACCGGATAGAATTGCGTTAATTACCGGTGCTAAGGATCCCGGCGATCGCCGCGAGTGGACCTATGCAGACCTGTATGTCGAATCTCTCGAAGCCGCGCATGCCCTGACACTCAAATTCAACCCCGGTGAACGGGTGGCTGTCTGGGCGCCGAATATTCCAGAATGGATCATGATGGAATTCGCCTGCGCCATGGCTCGTGTCATTATGGTGACGGTCAATCCTGCGTTTCAAAAAAAGGAACTGGCCTACGTGCTGAAACAGTCTCGCTGTGCAGGTATTTTTGTGATTCCGGAGTTCCGTGGCAATAGAATGTTGCAAGCCGTGCAGGAGGTGCAGGGTGAATGCCGGGACCTGCGGGAAGTTATCCGTCTGGATCAGTGGCATGAGTTTCTTGCCACCGCCGATGGCAGCGACAGATTGCTGCCGATGGCAAGTCCGGAAGATCCCGTAATGATTCAATACACATCCGGTACAACCGGTTTTCCCAAAGGGGCATTGTTGCACCATAAAGGTCTCGTTAACAATGGCGCTCATACACTGGATCGAATGGACGTCGACGAGGGTTCTGTGTGGATGACCTATATGCCCTTATTTCATACAGGCGGCTGTGTTATTTGTGTCCTCGGCGCTGTCTCGAAAAAATGCACCCAGGTGCTGGTGGAAATGTTTGAGCCCGGTCTCGTGCTGGAACTGATCGAAACCTACGGTGGCAATGCAATGGTCGGGGTGCCGACAATGATGAATGCCATGCTGGAACATCCAGACTATGAAAGCCGTGACCTGTCCAGCGTCAAGGTCCTTTGTTCAGGCGGATCCACGGTTCCGGCAGCACTGGTGGAAGTATTTGAGCAGGCACTGGGAGCCAAATTCACCATTGTCTTCGGCCAGACAGAGTGCTCACCGGTGTCTTCAATGACCAGCCCCGAAGACACCACAGAAGACAAGGGCACAACCCTGGGTGCGTCCATGCCCCATGTCGAGGTCAAGATTATTGATCCGGAATCAGGGGAGACATTGCCCTACGGCGAATTGGGTGAGTATTGCACCCGCGGCTATCATGTCATGCATGGGTATTTCGACATGGATGAAGCCACGGCAAATGCAATCGACTCCGAGGGCTGGTTACATACCGGTGATCTTTGTTCCATGGATGAACGTGGCTACACCAAAGTAGAAGGTCGCTTAAAAGACATGATTATTCGGGGTGGTGAAAACATCTATCCCCGCGAATTGGAAGAACTGCTCTACCAGCACCCCACCATTGGCGAAGTAGCGGTGGTTGGGTTACCCGACGAGCGTATGGGTGAGATCGTCGGCGCTTTCCTTCGCGCCGCGCCCGGTGAAACCCTGAACAGGGAAACGTTGTTTGCTTACCTGCGTGAGCATCTGTCGCCACAAAAAACCCCCGCCCGCTGGTATGAACTGGAAGAATTTCCCCTCACCGGGTCCGGCAAGATCCAGAAGTTTGAGTTGCGCAAACAGTGGCTTGACGGCAAGTTCGAAGAGATGGTCTAACTTATTAAAAGAGCCACTAGAGGTATTCCCAATGAACTCAAAGTACAAAATCTATGGCGGCGAACTGAGCTATTTCACTCGTAAGCTTGAAGCCGCACTTATTTTTTACGGTGCAGACTTCGAATCGCTAAACAAGGGTGAGCACAATCCCCAGGAAATAGAATCACGCTCCGGTACGCACCAGGTGCCGGTATTGCAGACGCCGGAAAACTGGATGATTGGGGATACCACACCTTTGATGCAGCTGCTCGACACCCGCTTTCCGGCACGACGAATGTTCCCCGAAGGGCCACTTGGCGTGCTTGTACAAATAGTGGAGGAGTATTTTGATGAATGGGTTGCCAGGACGATGGTGCACTATCGCTGGCACTATGCTGAAAGTGCGGAATTTGCTTCCCTGAAAATGGCCAACGGCAATGCAGAGGCGGCTGCGCGGGTTAGAAACTGGGGCCCCAGGGCCTGTCGTGCTACCGGTACGGATTCCGAGGTGCAGCGCAAGGCGGCAGAAGATGAATATGGTCGAATTCTGGCAGCGATGGAGTCCCAGCTCGCTGAAACACCCTATCTGTTAGGCGAACGGCCTACCGCCGTGGATTGTGTGATGTTGGGCGGACTCCGGGCGCATACCAACATGGATCCGGATCCAAAAAAGGTGACTGCCAATTATCCCCGGGTTGTGGCCTGGTGTGAAACTGAGGCTGACAAATGGAATGGAACCGGTGAACTGGTGCCGTTTCCAAATTCGACTGCTTTTGCGCAGTTTGTGCTGGCTGAAATGGCAACGACTTACCAACCTTATGTGTTGGGGAATCGTGAGGCGCAACTGGCCGGGGCGAAAGCGTTTCATGTTGAAGTTTATGGTGAGGATGTGAGTTATTTGTCTCGGCCATATCCGGAGCGATCTCGGCAGATGATTGTTGATAGGATTGGTAATAATCTGACAACGGAAGAAGGGGGTGAGGTTAGAGGCTGGCTGAAATCTGTAAAACTGGCTGAGAGCTTCGGCATCTAGTTTGGTGAGGGGTTAGATTAAAACAGCGGATTGGTCAAAGCTGACTCCCAGCATTAGCATCGTTTTTAGACCATCGTATACTTTCAGAACGCCTTCTCAAAAATCAAAAATTGATTATTCGCTGGCATATCAAAGTCCCTGCGGAGCACAAACCCCGTTTCCTCTGCCAGTTCCTGCAGTCGTCCAATATCACGTACGCCACTCAACGGATTCCGATCTGTTAACCAGCCGTCAAACCGTTCATTCGAATCAGTAGTGAATTTTCCGTTGTATTTAAACGGACCGTAGATACACAACAGCCCGTTGTGTGTCATGACTTTGGACGCCCCAATGAACAGGGGCGATAACAAACTCTCAGGCACAATATGCAGAACATTCGCGGTATAGATATGGTTTGTCGTTGTTATGGACCAGTCCGGGTTGTTGAGATCAAGATAAACCGGTGGTTTAACGTTGTCTGGGGCCAGTGACTGTATGTTGGTTTTTAACGGTTCAAAGTACTCGCCCTGGTCGGAAGGTTGCCAGGTAATGTGTCGCAGGGCGCTGGCAAAGTGCACGGCGTGCTGGCCGGAACCGCTGCCTATTTCCAGCAGCGTGGCAGGTTCGGTTAACAGTTCACGCAAGTGGCTCAGTATGTGTTCTTTGTTATTGTCCGCTGCTGTCGAGTGGTGAAGAAACTGTTTCTCGATTATTGACCACCCCGTAACAGTCGACCGGGTAGTGCACCGGTTGATTCGCCGTTTTCAAAGGTGACTTCGCCTGACTTGATGGTCGCGATATAGCCATTGGCTTTTTGTATCAGGCGTTTGCCGCTGGCGGGCAGGTCGTACACCATCTCAGGTGGTTGCAGTGAAAGGGCGTCAAAGTCGATCAGGTTGAAATCTGCCTGGTATCCCGGGGCAATAACGCCACGGTCGGTTAAGCCGTAAACGCTGGCGCTGTTTTGTGTCATCTTGTGAACAACAAATTCGAGGGGCATGGTCGCAGCACTGGTTCTATCCCGGGCGGTGTAACTCAACATGTAGGTGGGGACGCTGGCATCGCATAGCACGCCGCAATGGGCGCCACCATCGGACAAGCCAAAGACACTGTAGTCCCGTTTGATATTCTCAAAGTAGGGGTCGAGGGTTCCCTTGTAGCCGCCGAAGAAAAAGATAATCGGCCGTCTTTCTGCCAGGGTATCCATCAGTACATCGAGATGATGGCGTTTTGTTGCATCTGCAATTCCCTGGATACTGTCGTTTATTGCCGGTTCATAGGAGAGTGCATCGTCCAACGGGTACATTTCTGCATAACTCGTGGTAAACCGCACCGCATCGGGGTTGCGATGGTGTTTGGGTTTTTCTGTTTTTATCTTGTTACGGAATTCGGGGTCCCGCAGATGCGCAATTCGCTCTTCCAATGGCAAGCCGCGTATCGCCTTGTAGCTGGGGAAAATGTTCAGCGGATTGATGGTTCCTTCAAGACTCATCAGTATCGACGCAGGCCGGGCCCCACATTGGGGTCGCAGGCTCAGTCCCTGTTTACTCATGGAATCTGCCAGGTGCCATATTTTTTCGCGTTTGCCCGGTGCAGTCAGGGTCGTGATGGTGCGGCCGGTGTCACGCATGATTTGTTCAATCCAGGCCAGTTCATCATCATCTTCCAGATAGTCACTGATAATCTCGATTGTGCCATGATCCAGACCTTTAAATGCGTTACCAATGCCTAACATTTCCTTTGCCGCGGCGTTGGTACCGGGGACCAGATTACCCTGCTTATCCAGGTGACCGTAAAAACGTGAAGTTGAAAAACCGAGTGCCCCGGCCTGCAGTGCTTCCCGGGTCAGTCGTGACATCTGGTCAATATCAGCATCCGTGGAATCGTCGTAACATCGTTCACCCATCACGTAGCGCCGGATTGCCACATGAGGCACCTGTGAACCCACATCCATGACGTAGGGTGTATCGATGGCATCAAGATACTCAGCGTAACTCTCCCAACCCCAGGGAATGCCTTCATTCAACGCCGAGCCGGGAATATCCTCGACACTTTCCATCAGTTCGATTAGCCGGTTCTCATCACCGGCTTGTACTGGTGCAAATCCAACCCCGCAATTTCCCATGACAACCGTGGTTACGCCGTGCCAGCAGCTGGGTGTCAATTGTTTGTCCCAGCACACCTGGCCATCGTAGTGGGTATGGATATCTACAAATCCCGGTGTCAGCAGTTGCCCCCCGGCATCGATTTCCCTCGCTGCCTTGCCGACGTTGCCTACCTCCGCGATTTTGCCGTCTTTTACGCCGACTGAGCCATTAAACGCGGGTTTACCTGTGCCATCGACAATATTGGCATTCCTGATGGTGAGATCGAGCATGAATCCTCCGGGGCGGGTTTCTTTTTAGCTAAGCTTACATGAAGCCTACATGAAGCCTACATGAAAAGCAGCATGACGGGAGGTAACTTATGGCGCCCGTGGCGGCAAACCCATGGCCCTGATACTGGGGGATAACATGGATAACAATGCGAAGGAAGCAAACAGGCTGCCAGCACCGGCGAACAATACCGTCAGGCCAATATACTCGACAATATAGCCGGATAGAGCGCCGGAAATGGGTGCGAGTCCCAGGTTGGCAAATATAATCAGGCTCATGATGCGGCCGAGCATCTCCTGGGGGATTCGCCTTTGGATCCAGGTCATAAAGAATATTTGCAGAAAGCCGCCGATAGTCCCCATGCTGAACAGGATGAACATGCCGACCATGGTTTCACTGGCAAAACCTAACTGGATGAGAATTAATCCGACAATGGCGTCGAGTGTTAGAATCATCATCCCCAGATGTCTGGCCTGGGGTAGTGGTATCCAACCCGCCAGCAGGATGCCAATGAATGCGCCGCCACTATGGGAAGACATCAGTAGCCCGTACGCGGCCGCGCCCTCGACAAATCGTTCGCTTGCCAATAACGGTATGCCAATCTGTATCGGTCCCTGGGCGAGAAAACCGATCGCCGCAATGTAGAACAACAATATAAATAAGGAACGATCACCTTTTAGAAAAACAAACCCCAATATCATTGTGCCAAAAAAAGAATCCTCCTTGTCGGCACGTATATCTTTTTCTTTCGGGATCCGAACCCCAAGCAGAATTAGCCAGGAGACGACAAAGGTCACCGCATCGATTGAGAAAACTGTACCAATGGCCCGTAAATCATCAGGCGGCGAATCTGCGTTGAGGTTGGTCAGGTCACCCCCGCTTAGAATAACAATCAAGGCGCCAGCCAGTGCAGGACCCACCAAAAAGCAGATCTGGGCCGTCCCACCCATCACCGCATTGGCAATCTGCAATTCATCTTTCTTCACCAGTTGTGGCAGGATCGCCGACTGCGCAGGAAAGGCGAACGCACCCACGGTTCCTAACAGGAATCCAAAGCCGTAGAGCATCCACATCTCGATGGTCTCTGTCATCACCAGGGTAGCCAGGATTGAAACCAGCAGAAAATAGGCAACCTTGGTATTCAGAATGACCCAGCGAGGGGAAATCCGGTCAACCAGTGCACCACCGACAAGAATAAAAATGGCGCGGGGAATAGCCGCAGATGCCATCACCATACCAAGCGCGAAGGCATTGTCTGTTAACTGGATGACCAGCCACGGCAGGGCAATCATGGAAAAGGCATCACCCAGCATGGAGATCAGGGAACCCGCCCAGAGCAACAGGAAATTCCTGGTCTTAAAAACAACCAGGCGATCCCGGAATTCGGGCTTTCGAAATAGCTGTAGAGATTGAGAGGCCAAGCACGGTACCTGGGTCAGAAGGGGCTGAGGATTTTTACGCCGGTTCCTGCATCACATCACCGACGCTGATATCCCCGTCACTATCCGGAGTAAGATAAATTCCAAACATAATACCCCCAGCATAGTCATTCTTACGTTTTCTGTACTTGCCGAGGGTTCGAAGCGGTTCTTTGGCGCGACCACCGGTGTTCTGGTCCGTCGTGGTCACAATGCAGCGTTCGCAGACGGTCACCCGATTAAGGGTCAATCGGGGGAAATTAAACGCAGGCAAATCGTCTTCTCTATAGGCTTCAAGATCAGACACTACGATGTTCGGTCGAAACCGATTCATCGGGATTGGCGCATCCATTCGTTGGCACAGGTCATCCAGTGAGGATTGGTTGGTGAGCAAAATGGGTGCTGCGTCAATAAACTTGGTTTGTTTCTGGCCGTGGACCCCGCTGAATTCTTTCAACGGCAAAAACCAGTCGTAGGCTTCTCTCGCCCTCACCAGGCGGACGGTTTTCTCGAATGCGTCACTCAACCAGGCTGCCACTTCATCACCCATATCCAGCGTTGGGATCTTTTTTGAATAGATATCAACGTCCGCTGAAGGTGAGCCGAGTTCGGTAGGCAGTTCAAAATCGGATTTGCCTGGATAACCCAGAAGCAGCTCGTGGTCCCCGATCCATTTTGCGGAAAGATGGATCAGTTCCAGGATCTGTTTTTGGCCCGCCCGCTCGCCATCCAGCAACACCGTAAATTCCCGGTCGCCCACCAATCCCATCGGCGTGACCCTGGTTTCTGTCAGGGAATAGCCCCGGCAACCTTTTACCGGATAAATGGTGAGTTTGCTAACGACCACAGATGACATCCAATCTGACTCTAATAAAATACAGTCTAACCTTCATTCGTATTCTGCGTCTATTTTCCCTATGCTTAACAAACAGCAGGGGGAGAACATGGACAGTATCAAAGCAGAATGGGCCAGGCGCCCCTGGTGGATGAACCTGATCTGGTTCTTCTGTCTGTATATGACCTTTATCTATATGCCTTTCGACATATTCACCAAACCTTTTGAACGCTGGGAAGAAATCTGGTTTGGTTTCACCCTCAGTGGCTGGGCAGCAAAATTAACGGAACCTATTCACTGGCTGATCTACGGTGCTGGTGCCTACGGGTTCTGGAAAATGAAATCCTGGATGTGGCCATGGGCAGCGGTTTATTGTGCCCAGGTGGTGATTGCGATGGTTGTATTTAATCTGTTACAAGCACCCATTGAAGGTGTAGCAGAAAGAGCTCGCGGAGGTGGGCCCATCGCGGCTGCTGTGAGTGCTGTGGTGTTTATGATCCCAACTGTGGCTTTGTGGCGGGCGAGGGATTTGTTTGGGGTTGATGAGAACAAGGATCCCCAATAAAACTGTCGAGCTAGTTGTTTAACATTTGAGGTTATTGCCAAGCGTCGCCGTTGCGACCACGGGCGTGCTAGCTCGGCGCCCCCCAGGAAAGGGACTCCCTCTCAGCTCAACGCGGTTTAACAGATAAACTCCATACGCATTCCGGAATTTTAGCAAACAAGCCCAAACTATCACCAAACCGTATTGTACTAGGCATCCCATCGGGTCTGGTTTACTCTAGAAACATGACAAGCTCCGCACAACCGAATCAAGCCAGTCGGACCGTTCCCCGCGGCAACGGAGGTCAGACCACCATTTACAAAGCCGGGATGTTCGACTCCCTCAAGATCAGGGATTTCAGATTCCTCTGGGTCTCGACCCTGTGCGCGACATTTGCGATGCAAATGCAGATGGTGGCGAGGGGCTGGCTGATCTACGACATGACAAGTTCACCCCTGGCACTGACCTGGGTCATGTTGTCATTTATGTTGCCGTCATTCCTGTTTTCACTCGTTGGCGGTGTTATCGCCGATCGTCTGCAGAAAAAGCCGATAATGATTGCATCGCAAATTCTTAACACCATTGCGACGGTGTTGTTGGCGTACATTATCTATTCCGGCCAGGTGACGTTTACCCACTTTATCCTGTTCGGGCTTTTTAACGGGACGATTCTGGCGTTCAGCATGCCTGCACGCAGCGCCCTTATTCCGGAAGTCGTTGGCCAGGACAATCTGGTCAACGCCATGGCATTGCAGAGTGCAACATTCAACTTGTCCCGAATTCTTGGCCCTGCGCTTGCCGGAGGCATGATTGCCGTGTTTGCGGCGGGTGATACCACATCGACCCGGGGTGTTGGGATTGTGTTTTTTGTCATTGCTGGCATGTACCTGACCTCGGTCATTGTGACATCAATGTTACATTACAAGGGCGATCCTCCGGTGCGCGCCAAGAGCTCTCCCCTGGACGACCTGAAGGAAGGTTTCCGCTACATGGGGGAGGAGAAAATTATCCTCGGGTTACTGATTATGGGGTTTGTGCCTTTTACCTTCGGATTCTCGGCTTCTTTTCTATTGCCAGCCTTTAACCAGGACATCATTAATGGCGGCCCTGATGACCTTGGGCTTCTCATGACGGCGATGGGCGCAGGTGCGCTGTGTGGATCTCTTATTCTTGCGAAGCTGGGTGACTTTAACGGCAAAGGACGGGTGATGTTTGTTGCTGCCTACTTCTGGGCGATCGCGCTGGCGGGTTTTGCACTGACGGGAAATCTGTTTTCAGCCATGGCATTGGGTGCCATGACAGGTCTATTCAGCGCAATCTTCGGTGCCCTCAACATGAGCATTGTCCAACTGGCCATCAAGCCGGAAATCCGCGGTCGAGTGATGAGTATCATGATGATGACGCATGGGCTGATGCCGTTTGGCGTGATACCCGTGAGCGCCCTGGCAGAATATGTCGGTATAGATGTGGCATTGATGTTTGCTGCTGTTATGTTGGTCTTGAGCATGATATTGCTGGGTTATTTCTTTCCTGACTTGCGTAGAATTGATAAAGGCCATGGCGACAGCACGCTGGTTGAGCGTTGATCAATGAAATAGAGCAATCTTTTTACCACAGACCCGGTCTTATAAAGATGGACTAAAAAAGGGGAAATGCATGACGTACATTACGAGGGTGG
Organism: Pseudomonadales bacterium; assembly: GCA_029941905.1. Taxonomy (GTDB): domain Bacteria; phylum Pseudomonadota; class Gammaproteobacteria; order Pseudomonadales; family Azotimanducaceae; genus JAHRVQ01. The sequence continues at coordinate 18,452 of JAPYTQ010000046.1, forward strand.
CAGAAGAAGAAGCAACTGGTTCGTTAAAACAGGACTTTGAATTTGTATCCGGTTCGTATTCAAAAGCGATGAATATGAAAGTGCCCACACCCCAGGTCTATACTACAAACACGATTGTCCCAGCCTACTTTCGCTTTGGTGCCGTGCAAAACAGGGTGTTGACCAATGACGGGCAGCATGACCAGAAACCAGGCCAGGTGCCTAACATCCTGGTGAATTTTGCCCTGTCGTTTTACAGCTCCTGCTTCTACTGAATTGAATCCATTGCGGCCGTGTTGCCGTTCATCTATCCCGGTCAGGATGCCAAAGCAATTCTGGAGGATGTTCAGAGTGCGTCAATTCCAGACGTGCACAAACTCATGTTCAACTGGATAGAATCTTTCACAAGAGATTCAAGCAGCCTTACCCAGGGTGATATTAATAAACTGTTACAGGGTGGAGTCAGCCATCAGGAGATTGTTGAATGGGCAAATATCGCAGCAACCCAGACCTGGTTCGTAATGAGTGCCGACGGTGGCGGAATACCATTAGAAGGTAATGCTGTGACGGGTTCTGTGATTGGACTGGAGCGCGAGAAATACCATGCGGCTGAAGTGTTGACTTCACCAGCGTCTGATACCGAAGTGCAGATCAACGACTTGAGCTGGGTAGACAGGGATGATTCACATATCGGATCCGAACTGAAGGACTGGGCATCCCGACGATATGGTTTTGTACCTAACTTCTTTATGGCCAATACACTGGCTGCGGGTTATTTTCGACGGCATATCCTTGCCCTGGAACTGCTGGACCAGCCTCAATCGAAATCACTGGGTGTTGAGCAACACGCCCTGGTTCGACGGCTGGTGAACCGGTTGAATAAGGGTCGCTATTTTGATCAGACCACGGTCGATTATCTGAAGTGTCAAAACCCGCAAGCCGAGGTACTACTTGCGCAGGGTATAGCCCAGGGGGATTTTTCAGCTTTCACTGAACAGGACAGGGTTGTGCTTGCATTCGCCGAGAAGCTGGTGAAAAACGCCTATAAGGTGACGGCGTCGGATGTGAAGCGTTTTCTCGATGTGGGTCTTGATGAAGAGGCTTATGTTGACGTTCTCAATACAACGTCTATTCAGACATCCATGGACCGGACGGCGAATGCCCTGGGCATTAAACCTGATGAAAAATCACTGATCGTCAAATGAAAACATGTGCAGGTCTGTTACTGACTATATTGCTGGTTGGTTGTGACTCTCGGATTGCAAACCATGTACCGGGTTCCAACCCCTGGTTGGACGGCAACCTGGGCCAGTTTGCTGAATTTGCCAGGGTCGCGGATGAAGGTCCCGTTGTGATGATAAACCTGCTGAAGTTTACCGAGGAAGCAAAAGATGGTTCAGGCACGGGTGCCGCATCCTATGCGAAATATGGAGAGCTGGCGACACCATTTGTCGAGAAGCACGGTGGCAAACTCATCTGGTCCGGCGTGCCAACCCAGCAACTGGTGGGAGATATGGACTACGACTGGGATATGGTTTTACTCGTATGGTGGCCAAAGCGACAGAACCTGCTGGACCTGGGCTCTGATGAGGGTTACGAAGCAATTGCCCATCATCGAATGGATGGCCTGGAACGAACAATGCTTATTGCCCTCGATGAGACATATCCGTTATACGGCCAGTTAACTGAAAAGTAGACCGTTCAATTATTGACAACAGGCTTACCCAAAAAACCTAACAAAATTGACCGGGCTGACTGCCGGAAGTGAACCCTGGGTCATACCGATTTTGTATTGCTGAATTTTGAGTGTTATCCAGATAAAGCGGAACTTACCCGAGGAATAATCCATGCCGCAGTTTGATGACAATCCACGCTTTTTTGATCTGGTAGGCAATGTTCGTTCCATGCGCCGCCTTAAACCTGACCCGGTGCCGCTGACGCTTCTGCGACAGGTGCTCAACGCAGGTGTGCAAGCATCGTCGGGTCAAAATACGCAGCCCTGGAAGTTTGTTGTGGTAAGAGAAGCAGCGAACAAACAGTGGTTTGCGCAGCGCTACCAGGCAGCGATCAAGTCCAGGTTTGGTGCTATTGATAAGATCAAAGACGAAGATTCTCCCATGGGCAGGCAGATCAAGGCACTTTGCTATCAGATGGATCATATGCAGGATTTTCCTGTGTTATTGCTGGTTTGCGGTGAACGGGACTGGCCGTTTAAGGTCGCTGAACAAGACCGGGTCGGTCTTGCACCGCCAAACTTCGGCGCGGTGTATCCCTGTGTGCAGAATATCCTGTTGGCATGTCGTGCCGTCGGGCTTGGGGCGGCGTTAACCACCATGCACCAGGTGTTTGAGGATGAACTCCACGCCCATTTCGAAATTCCGACTGAATTCGGTGTTGTCGTCACCATGCCTATCGGTTATCCGATGGGAAAGTTTGGCACGGTACGAAGAAAGCCGGTTGAAGAGAAAACATTCTCAGAAAAATGGGGAACCCCGCTTTGGAATGACGCTCCAAACTAAATGGTGACTATCCACGCGTTCGTGTCCGGCAGGGTTCAAGGCGTATTTTACCGGGCATCCCTGGCGCGGGAAGCAAAAAGGCTGCAACTTACCGGCTTCGTTAGAAACCTTGCAGATGGCCGGGTTGAATTTCTGGCCTTTGGTGAGCCTGGCCAGATAGAAGCCTTGAAGTTGTGGAGCGCCACGGGCCCGCCCATGGCAAAGGTATCGGGTGTGGAAATTGTAGCCTATTCAGGTGAAGCGCATTTCGATGAATTCACGATTGAATATTAACCAGGGTGTCTAGCCTTCCTCTTTGGGGCGTCGCATCCAGCGACTGGTTTCGCTGACGTTCTGAATCGTCTCGCCTGCCTTTTGCCAGCCACCAAATCCGGCTTCCACATGTGCGACATCGGTAAAACCCATGTCCTTCAATGCAATCGTTGCGAATACAGACCTGCCGCCACCGGCACAGAAAAGAATTGTTCTGCGATCTTCCTGGAAGTAATCCCGGAAATAAGGGCTCGATGGGCTCGCCCAGAATTCGAGCATACCTCGCGGAGCGTGGATCGCACCAGGGATGGTACCCAGGTCGATGGTCTCCTGAATTTCACGGATATCCAGTAGCAGTACATCTTTATTTGCCGCGAGTTCAGCCTTGAGTTCTTCAATGGATAGGTTCTCAATATCCTGTTTCCCTTCATCGACGGACTTGAACACATCTTTGATTGCCATTGTTCTATTCCTTACCTCGCTGCTTGTTCAGCAACGTAGCACAGCCTGATCCGTAATTACACAGACGATCGGCAACAGATACCCTGCATCATCGCAGGTCTGGGATCGTCAACGTACCCCTGATGAAACTCCATGACTTCCAGTGACGTACCGAACACTTCCATAAGTTCATTCTCACAAAGCAGGAAATCAGGGTTACCGGGTTTGCCGTACTTTTCGTTCCCCAGCATGAACGTCTGGTAAATTAATACGCCGCCCGGAGCCAGAGAATCAACAAGGTAAGGGAAGAGGGGGCGATGCAGATAATTACTGACAAGGATGCCATCAAAACCGCTCCCATCCATATTGACTTCAAATGGCCACCGGGTTGGACTGGTTTCCAGGTCCGCCTGGACGATCTTGCAACGCGGGTCTGCTGCAAGATCCTCGATGCCAGATACATTGATGTCGACCGCGGTGACCCTGTACCCGGCTGACAGCAGATATCGGCTGTGTCGACCCGGACCACAGGCGACGTCGAGCACATGTCCCTGGGGATTGATATGCCGCGTGTGCACCGTCACCCAGGTGTTTGGGGGGTTAGTATGATTCATTCGTTTGAGTATAAATGAGTGCTTTCTAACCTCCTATCGAGTTAAGGTAGAATTAACCCGCACGCAAAGAAAGGAATCCCCTGATGCAGACAGAAATCCGCCCGGCGCGCCCTGACGAAATGGGAGAATTTGGTTCAATTGGTGGCTATGTTTATGGTGGTGCGTTCGGCGATGGCCCGGAGACGATCACCGCAACGGCGAACCTGCCGGAGTGGACCTTGTGTGCGTTTGTTGATGGCAAGATGGCATCCATGTTTTGCACCATCCCGTTCACCATGCGTGTCGCAGGCAATGCCATGCCGATGGGGGGTATATCATCGGTGGGTACCCTGCCGGAATTCCGCCGCCAGGGCTTATCCCGAAAACTGATGACGAAAAGCCTTGAAATGATGCACGAACAGGGCCAAACCGTCGCCTCGCTCTGGGCTTCACAAGCCGCCATCTACCAGCGTTATCAGTTTGCCATGACGACGGTCCTGCGGAATTATTCTATCGATACGGTGGATATCAGGTTCCATGATGGTCAGGAATCGACCTGCCATGTGCGTCAGTCCACCCCGGCGGAAGATTTCGATACTATCAAAGCGCTTTATATAGAATTTATCAGGCATCGCAGCTGTTACCTGCATCGCTCAAAAGCATTCTGGCAGTTCGGGATGATCGAGGAGGTCAGCGAAGAAGGGCCAACCCGAATCGGATTGAGTTTGGATGCGAACAACCAACCCGTCGGCTACGTTCTTTACACCCTGAGGGGAGACAAGCTGGAACACGCCGCTCGCAGCCAGGAGATCCGAATCCGCGAAATAGTCTGGCTCAACATGGATGCTTACAGAAGTCTGTGGGAGTTTATTGGCGCTCACGACCTGGTGGGCCGGGTCAGCTGGAAGAGTGCGCCACTCGATGACCCCATTGCAGAAATACTCGCTGAACCCAGAATGCTGCATACCCGGGACAATGAAGGTATCTGGTTTCGCATCGTTGATGTTGAAGGGGCACTCGCTGGCAGGGGCTACAAAACTGATGGCAGTATCCGCCTGGGTATTGACGATGATCGTTTAACACCCTGGAATAACGGTGTTTATGAACTCAATGTTACCGATGGTGTGGCAGAGGTCAGAAAAACCGATGCGAAACCCGATATCCAGCTCTCCCTCAAAACCCTGTCTTCCCTCTATACCGGCTTCCGCAGCGCGACCGATCTGGGTAACTGGGGATTCCTGAGAGGTGACGATCAATCCATTGGTGTGGCTAATCAGCTTTTTGCGACGCCGGGGTCGCCGCATTGTCCTGATCATTTTTAGTAATGCATCTGCGTAGTAGAGCATCACAGGTATTTCCTTGCATTTCCAATTACCAAACAGCTAAAAAAGGTTGCTTTCTAATAGTACGTATACGTACTATATACTAATAATCTATTATTGTGGCGACAGAACCAGGCCGTAAAATACACTGGGTGCTTGTCACCGGTGTATATAAGAGGAGCGTAAAAATGGTACAGGAAACCCTGAGTGCGGATTTGGTGGGTGTTGAATTTGATCCGGTGAGCATCTCCTGGAATGAAAAAGACACGATGCTCTATGCGCTGGGCGTGGGAGCAAAGCCAACTGATGAACTGGACTTTCTTTATGAAGGTAAAGGTCCCCTGGTTTTGCCGACTTATGCCGTTATCCCCGGGATGCGTGCATTGGGTAACATCGGTCAGGCGGTAAAATTGAAAATTCAGCGGCTGTTACACGGTGAGCAGGGCATTGAGTTATTACGACCGTTGCCCGCGAAAGCAGACATAACACTGAACAGCCGAATTTCTGAGGTCTGGGACAAGGGTAAAGCTGGAGTCATTGGTGTCACGTCAGAAGGTTCAGATGCCGATGGACCCCTGTTCAGGACTCATGCCACATTGTTTTATATAGGTGGTGGTGGTTTTGGGGGTGAATCCGGACCCTCAACCAAAGACAAGAATAGTCCACCCGCAAGAGAACCGGATGTGATTGTCGAACACCAGACCCGGGAAGAACAGGGCGCACTGTATCGCCTGTCAGGAGATCGCGTGGCCCTCCATATTGACCCAGGGTTTGCCCAGAAGGCTGGCTACGACAGACCCTTTATGCATGGGCTGTGTACTTATGGTTTTGTTGGCAGGGCGATTCTTTCAGGTTTGTGTAGCTCAGATCCAGCGAAATTTAAGTCCATGAGTGGACGGTTCGCCGAACGGGTACAGTTTGAAGAGAAAATTGTTACCAAAATGTGGGTTACGGCCCCCGGGAAAGCTGTTGTACAGGCAGAAAACCAGGACGGTGTTGTGGTCTTGTCACAGGCGTCAGCGACTTTCGCTGAATAGCACTTTTAAAGACAGGAGCTGGATATGAATTTCCAGGAACGACTCAATGGCCAACACGTTAGCGATGGGGCACTCAAGGGAGCAGTCAAAGGAGAGTGGCAGTATCTACTGGACGAAGAGCTGAATGGCGGCTTTGGTGGCACTAATGGCGGCGTGCTTGCGGCGATTTGTGTCAATGTTGCGCGTGCTGTTTCACCGGGTCGTCGCCCCATTGGTCTTGATGCGCGATTTATCCGTGGATTCCGGCCCGGTGTGGCGCGGGTTGTTCCAACTATGCTGAACGAAGGCAGAACGCTGACGACCGTGAGCGTCGATATCCTTAATGAAGAAGGCAAACTGACGACCCGGGGCACGGTATCTCTGGTTAATCCGGATGCGCTTGGAGAGGTTGAGGCCGACAATATCGCGCCAGCCGAAGGTGATCTCAAAGCCTTTGAGGACGGCAGAATCTGGCGTGAACCGCCCAGACAGCCAATTCCTTTGATCAAGACTTTCAATCCCCGATTCCTGGGCAAGAATTCCCGCGGCACGGTAACTGCCGTGGACACGATCTGGGATGATGCCGGTGCTCTGGAAGAAGCGAGTTGCATTGCGGCGGACATTTCTGTCGGGCCACCGGTGGCGGCTGCATTGGGTGGCAAGCCACTGGCTATACCCAACCCGGATATTTCCTTGCGGTTCACGGGCGCCAGTGGCAATCCATCGTGGCTGGTGTCGACCTGCCGACTTGAGTCTTTTAATGCCGGTCTGGCAACCACCCGATTGGAAGTGCGAGACGGCACAACCCTGGTTGCAGTGGGCGTCTCAACCACAACCTGTCTTAAAGGCTAGAGAGGAGAACAGATATGACGCAAAAAGCCCAGGCAATGGCACTGACGGCTCCGGGCACACTGGAGCCGATTGAACTTGCGATTCCGGATATTGATGCCAGCTCCGCGCTGTTGCGCATCGAAGCGTGTGGCATCTGCGGCACGGACTGTGAACAGTTTGCAACAGGTATGCGCCTGCCGATGCCCCATATTCCAGGGCATGAGCCCCTGGGTATTATTGAGAAGATTGGTGACCTTGCCGCGAAAAAGTGGCAGGTAGATGTCGGGGATCGGGTTGCGGTCGAAACCCTGCTCGCCTGTCATATCTGTAAACGATGTCTCGCAGGGGACTACCATTTGTGTGCCCAGCGGCAGGTCTATTCAACGATTCCGATTTCTGAGGGGCACGGGCTCTGGGGCGCCTATGGCAACTATATGATGCTGGACGGCAGAAGCATTCTGCACAAGATGGACAAGTCAATTCCGGCAGAAATAGCTGTCATGTATAACCCGCTCGGCGCCGGGTTTCGCTGGGCTGTGGAAATACCACAAACCGGCGTCGGTGAAGATATTCTCATTATGGGGCCTGGGCAGAGAGGTCTGGCTGCGGTTATCGCCGCCAGGGCAGCCGGTGTTCGAAATATTATTGTCACGGGACTGTCGGCAGATGCTAACAAGCTGGCGCTGGCGAAGGAATTTGGCGCGACCCATGTGGTCGACATCGAAAACGAAGATCTGCGATCAGAGGTCCAGAATATTACTGCCGGTGAGGGTGTTGATGTAGTACTGGATGTGACTCCCGGTGCCACCAGCCCGATTGGTGATGCGATTAACAACGTTCGTGCTGGTGGTCGGGTGGTGCTGGCCGGTGTCAAGGGTTTCAAGCCGGTACCGGAGTTCGTCTCAGACAAGGTTGTATTCAAGGAGATAAAGATTCTGGGCGCTTTCGGTGTAACGTCCAGTGGCTATCGCAAGGCAATCGAGTTGATTGAAAGTGGCCGTGTGCCACTGGAGAAAATGCACACCCACAACTTCGCGGTCAGCGAGGCTGAAACTGCCATCCGCACACTGGCGAGGGAAATTCCGGGGGAAGAGTCCATCCATTCCTGCCTGATTCCAGAACACTAGGTTACTCCCTGCTAAGCCATAGATAGAGGCAACCTCATGAATTTCGAGTTTTCAGAAAGTCAGGAAATCCTTCGCGACCAGGCCAGGTCGTTTCTTACACACGAATCTGTCATTCAGGTAAGCAGAAACCTGCTCGAAGGCGAATCCGATGCTGCAACGGGGCTGTTTCAACAGATGGCGCAGCTTGGCTGGACGGGCGCCACGATCCCGGAACAGTTTGGCGGTTCGGGGTTGGGCAGACTTGAACTTTGTGTCCTGGCTGAAGAAATGGGTCGGACATTGTTGCCGACCGCTTTCGCAAGCTCGGTTTATCTCGCCACAGAAGCGCTGCTGTTGGCAGGTTCCGAGGCGCAAAAAAAGGAATTCCTGCCCGGTCTTGCCAGTGGAGAAATCACCGGCACTTTCGCTGTCTCTGAAAATGCCACGATGCCAACCGCGAGCAGCCTGAATGCTTCTTGCCGGGACGGTACCGTATCCGGAACCAAGATGCCGGTACCTGATGGGATGACCGCGGATTTTGTTATTGTATGCTGCAACAATGGCTGGTTCCTGATTGACCTGAACGGTGAGGGGGTCTCCCGTCGTGATCTGGACTCCCTTGACCCCAGCAGACCACAAGCTGAAATTACCTTTGCCAACGCGCCAGCACAACTGCTGGGGCAGGCAGAGAAAAGCTGGCAGCTGACTGAGACATTATTTAATCGCGCTGCGGTTCTTTACGCCTTTGAACAGGTGGGGGGTGCTCTGGCCTGTCTGGATGAGGCCCGCGAGTATGCCTTGAATCGCTACGCATTTGGCCGTTCGATTGCCACCTATCAGGCGATCAAGCACAAACTGGCAGATATGTACGTGGCCGCGACCCTGGCCCGGTCGAACTGCTACTACGGTGCCTGGGCACTGGATACGGATTCAACTGACCTGCCGTTGGCCGCAGCATCTGCCAGGGTCAGCGCCACCGATGCGTTCGATCAATGTGCAGAGGAAAATATCCAAACCCACGGTGGCATGGGCTTTACCTGGGAGTTTGACTGCCACTTGTATTATCGCCGCAGCAGAAATTTAGCCACTAATCTTGGTCACCGTTTTTACTGGGAAGACCGCCTGGTATCGGCACTGCAAACCAGGGCACTACACTAGCAATGGCCTGGCTACGGTCCTAGAAAAAGGGGAGATGAATATGGATTTTGAAGATACACCGCAAGAAGCGGCATTTCGACAGGAAGCACGTGCCTGGCTGGACAAAAATGCCCGTCGCAAGTCGCACCCCAACGAAACCTGGGCGTCGACCCTTGACGACAAGAGCCGGGACAATATTGTTCGTCTGGCGAAGGCGTTCCAGATCAGGAAATATGACGATGGCTGGGCCTGCCTGCATTGGCCAAAAGAATATGGTGGTCGCGGTTGTACTTCAATTGAACGGGTGATCTATGGCCAGGAAGAGGCCAACTACATCATGCCCCGCGGTGTAGTTGATATTGGCCAGGGCATGGCTGGCCCGATCCTCATGGCCTATGCCAGTGAAAAACAGCAGCAACGATATTTACAGCCCATGGCCAGAGGCGAGGAAATCTGGTGCCAGCTGTTCAGTGAAACCGGCGCTGGTTCTGACCTGGCCGGTTTACGCATGAAAGCTGAAAAGCAGGGTGATGACTGGTGTTTAAATGGTGAAAAGATCTGGACCTCCGGTGCGCACTACTGTGACTATGGCATTGTCGTTGCCCGATCCGATCCGAATGTCCCGAAACACAGGGGCCTGACATTCTTTTTTCTCGACCTTAAATCAGCCGGTATCAGCATTGAGCCGATCAGGCAGATCACCGGTAGCTCGCACTTCAATACGGTCATATTCGATAATGTCAAAGTGCCAGACTCCCAACGATTAGGCAAAGTGGGTGATGGCTGGCGTGTCGCCATGGCAACCTTGATGAACGAGCGAGTATCGGTGGGTGATGCCCCCGGCCCGGATTTCGAGCAGATATTCGCCCTGACCAACTCAATAGAACTCAATGGTAAACCAGCCGTTGAAAACGACGCGATTCGAAGCCAGCTAGCCAGATGGTATTACCAGACAGCAGGCTTGAAGTACACAAAAATGCGGTCGGTATCCGCCCTGTCCCGGGGCGCAACACCTGGGCCTGAAAACTCAATAACAAAACTCGTCAGTGCAAAAAAAGCCCAGGAAATCGCCAAGCTGGGTGTCGACCTGATGGGCATGGCCGGGGTCATTCGTGATCCGAAACTGGTAGAGAGCGGCGGCCAGTTTCAGCAAGCCTATCTGCAATCACCAGCCATGCGAATTGCCGGTGGTACCGATGAGATTCTGCGTAACATTATTGCTGAACGCGTGCTTGGTTTGCCCCAGGATCCACGAGCGGACAAGGGTCTGGCGTTTAACGAAATCCCGTCGGGGCAGAAATAGACTTGATCTAGCACAGGCTTAAATGGTTAAAAGGATATATTGCAGATTCCGCTCTTTGTGAAGTCGACACGGTAAGCAATTTTCGAACGGTGTCGCATCGATACCCGTTCATTGGTGCCGTGAAAACCGGCGATATCTTCTCTGCCAACAACCATTTTAATTCCCCGTCAAGTCGCTCAATATTATCCAGGGCGGCTTACGTCAGCTGTCTGGCGGAGTAGTGCCCGAAATTGACGTCTGCTGCCAGTGCAATTACTGATGTCTTTCTGAAATCCATACATTACCCACCTTATGCCGCGTCGAAATCAGCCAGATCGGGTGCATGCAGATCTGCTTCGAATTTTGCGAATGTCCAGGGCCAGGAGGCAACATTGCCGAATCGATCGAAATACCAGCTCTGACAGCCAGATGCCCAGACGGTGTCGGGCATCGCGCTCTTGAGTTTCTCGTTGAATAACTCCGTAACATCAGCTTTTGGACTGATCTCAACAACGTCACCATTGCGGATCAGGGCAATCAGTTTCTCGACATAGGCGTACTGGGTTTCCGCTGTCAGCAGATAGGAGAAATTACCGATCGGGCTGTTCGGCCCACCGATAAAGAAAAAGTTCGGGAAGTCCGGCACACAAATTGTCTTGTAGGCATAGTTGCCGTTGGACCATGCCTCGTTCAGGGTCTTGCCGTTACGACCGGTAATCTTTGCATCAGCCAGGAAGCGATGCGGATCGAAACCCGTGGCCAATACCAATACGTCGATTTCATGCAGACGTCCATCGGCGGTACGAATCCCTTCAGGTTCGACCCTCGTGATGCCGTCGGTGACCAGTTCTGCATTGGGTTTTGAAATTGCCGGGTAGAACAGGTCAGAGACGATGAGCCGCTTACAACCCGCGGAATAATCCGGTGTCAATTTTGCCTTCAGTTCGGGGTCAACAATGTTGTCGTCCAGGTTCTGCTGGCAACCGTTCTGCATGTCTGCCAGCGCCTCTGCGTTCTGACCGACGACAGCAGCGGCAAAACCGTGGTTCAGGGTTTCCGCAAGCCAGTCGTAGAGTGACTGCATTTCCTCCGGCTCGTTGCGAAACTTGTCCTTGTCTTCATCGGAATAAAAAGCATTGGGTGCACCTAATACCCATTGTGGAGTGCGCTGGAACAGTGACAGTTTTTCCACATCATCGACAACCGCGCCCACGATCTGCACTGCCGTTGAACCCGTGCCGATAATACCGAGTCGTTTACCCTTCAGTGAGACTGTGTCATCCCATCTGGCGCTGTGGAAGCAATCGCCTTTGAAACTATCCAGACCTTCGATATCAGGGTAGACCGGATGATGTAGAATACCAACGGCACTGATCACGACATCAAACTTGCCCTGATCACCCTTTGTGGTTTCAAGCTGCCATTGTGCGCCGTCGTATTCGACACTGACAACTTCGCTGTTGTAGTTGATTATTTCCTCGAGATTGTTGTCTTCGGCTACGCCGCGCACATAATCATAGATTTCTGGCCCTGGGGAGAAGGTCCGGCTCCATTCCGGATTTGCGGCGAATGAGAATCGATAAAGATGCGAGGGTATATCGCATATCAATCCCGGATACCTGTTGTCGCGCCAGGTGCCGCCAAGGCCATCTGCCTTTTCAAAAACGGAAATCCTGCTGATACCCGCTTCGCGTAGTTTGATTGCCGCCATTATTCCGCCGGAACCTGCGCCAATGATGGCCACCCTTACCTCTCTTTTTTCACTCATTTTGAAATTCTCTGTTACGTTGTTATGGGTATTCTGTGTACACTAGACTCACCCGCTCGGAGTAAAAAATGCCACGCACACAACTTGAAAAAGACCTTGGTATTGGATATCTGGTCACGGATATCGCACGACTGATGACAACTCACTACAACCGAATTATGAAACCCACCGGCCTCACGAGTGCACAGTGGCGCGTCATTCTGCAATTGAGCCGTCATAATGCCCAGACCCAATCTCAACTGGCACATGTCCTGGACATGGGCAAGGTATCTGTCGGCGGCCTGATAGACAGATTGGAGGAAAGTCAGTGGGTTGAGCGCAGAGCAGATCCGAAAGACCGTCGAGTGAATCGAATCTACCTGACGGACAAGGCCCATGAGATAGACGAACAGATGACGGAGACAGGGTATGTTCTGATTGATCAAACCTTAAGAAACCTCAGTAGTGATGAAAGAGAAACCCTGGTGAATCTTCTTATTGCAGTGAAACGAAACTTGACGGAAGACTTGCCCATCGGATCCTGACTGACAAAAAGATAATACACCTGAAAAAACAATAGAGTCTGCATCATTGAACATTAGCTGCTTTGCCTTTAAAGACAGCAGGTCGCTTCTCAAAAAACGCGCTGATACCTTCGGCAAAGTCTGCACTCGCCATACATTCTTCCTGCAGGTGGCCTTCCATTGAAAAAATCTCACTGTATGACCGGGTAAACGATTCCCGCATGAGCTTTTTAGTCAGACCCATGGACATAGGGGCGCGAGTCGCCAACTCACTGGCCCAGGCTTGCGTCGTTGCGGCCAGTTGCGCAGGTTCCACGACCTTGTTGGCAATACCCAGGGACAGGCAGTCCGAGGCTTTCAACTTTCCTCCCTCAACGGCAATCTGATAGGCCCGCTGGTAGCCAATGGCTCGCGGTAACAACCAGTTGGCACCACAGTCAGGAACCAGGCCAATATTGGAAAATGCCAGCAGAAGATAAGCATCTTCTGACATCACCAGTAGATCACAAAGCAGAGCCAGGGCGCATCCGCCACCGGCGGCGGCTCCATTAATGCTGCCAATAACCGGTTTCTCCAGTTCAGCCAGTGCCATAAAACTCGGCTTGTAATACGCTTCGATCATCTGTGAGGCTGATTTTACGGCGGCGGTGGCGGCGAGGTCAGCGCCCGCGCAAAATCCGTCACCATTGCCATTGAGCACAACGACCCTGACTTCTGCGTCATCGGCCGCCCGGTTGAATGCATCTTTCATCAACTTCAACGTTTCCGGGTCGAGGGCATTGCGGCGTTTGGGTTTATTCAGTGTGACGGTCGCAACCTGGTTGCTGACAGTGTATAGAACGGTACTCATTGTTTACCCTGGTCTTTGTTTAACATAGATAATTTATTGACTGCCAGCCGGTTGCGGATAAAGCTGGTGTTTCAGCTGTTTCTTTAAAATTTTGCCGAGGTGATTTCTGGGTAACTCATCCGTTAATTTGATTTCAATCAGTCGCTGGTGTTTATTGAGTTGCGGGTTAACCCAGGCCAGTAGACAGTCGCTCGTCTGTTGACCTTCATCCTGCAGGACGACGACAGCCATGGGTGATTCGCCCCATTTCTCGCTGGGTGCGCCCAGTACTGCGACTTCACGGACAGCTGGGTGTTTTGCGACAATATCTTCCAGGTCCGTTGCATAGATATTCATGCCGCCAGAGATGATCATGTCTTTCTTTCGATCCTTAAGATACAGAAAACCATCCGGGTCGAGATATCCCAGGTCTCCGCTTCTGATGTATTTATTTGATTCTGCGTCCGTCCAGTACAGGCTTTCATTTGCAGCGGCGTTGTTGAGATAGCCGTCCAGGTGGAGTGCAGATCTGCCAACAATTTCACCCACAACACCTTGTTCAACCTCGACACCCGCGTCGTCAATGATTTTCAGGATGCAACCGTTGGTTGCCTGGCCTACGGAGCCTAGTTTTTCCGGTGAGTGATTGATGAACAGTGCCGTCGTGACGCCACCTTCCGTCAGGGAAAAGAACTCAAGCATTTCACCCGGCATCCGTGATGCAATTTCCTGTTTCAGGGCGATACTGGAAGGCGCGCTGCCACCAAACTTGAACTTCAGTGAAGACAGATCGAAGTCGTCAAATTGTTCATGCTGTAATATTCTTCGATATTGTTCTGGCACCAGTATGGTGTGCGTTACCTGGAATACTTCAACCGACTGCAGAAATTTCTGTAGATCGAATTTGCCCATGATGACGTTGCAGCCGCCGCCGTAAATTGTCGGCATCCAGGTGGAGAGTGCGCCGAGTGAGTACAGGGGGGTGGATATTATATTCACCGCTGTCTCGTTAAAATCGAGCAGGCTCATGGTCCTGGTCTGGATAGTGCGAGTCGCGTGAGACAGGATAATCCCCTTCGGGGTGCCTGTGGTGCCGGAGCTGTACATGACGCAAAACGTATCACTGCCTGCGATCTCGATGCCAGGGTAGTCATCACTGGCGTCACCGAGCCAGTCGTTGATATGAACAACATCGTGATCGTGGAAGTCCATACCGATAACTGGTTGATTCGCTGCTCGCCGGACATCCATGTCCACCAGGGTCAGAAATTCCTCATCCAGCAGTAGCAGATCAGGCTCGGCGTCCCCCAGGATAGCGGTCAGGGTTGCCTGGTTGGTCATTGTCGGCATCGGGATAAAACAGGCACCGGATGTCAGAATACCGGACAGGACTTTACAATAGGTTATTGAATTTCGGCCCAGAACGCAGACCCGTTGTCCTTTGCCAATGCCCAGGGAAAGCAATCGATTCGCGATTCTATTCACCCCGGTTGAAAAACTGCGCCAGTCGATGGACTCGTCTCCATCCCTGAAAGCGATTCCCGTGGGAAGTTCACGACCGTGTTTGTCGATTTTCGCCGGGAGGGAATCAGCGACCAGTTGAGAGTTGCTCATGTGACGATGCGGTACAAAATCGTGCCCCGGGCGCAAACTCTTTGGCTCTTGACGCCAGACACCTCGACGTCAGAATAGAAGATCTCGTTGTCCCGATGAGTCACCCGGGCATGTGCAACCAGCTCCTCGGCAGGGGGTATTTCAATCACCTGCGCCTGCATACTGGGAGTCGATGCTTTATAAGGCCCTGAGCCTGTAACGGCCCAACCGGCCATGGCGCCAGCGGTATCCAAAAGCGCTAATGCGGCACCTTCATGGGTACCACCGGAGATATTATCCAGGTGTGCATCCTTGAAGGGCATGGTCAGACGGGCGAAACCAGCGTCCATATGTTCAATCTGAATGCCACGTTCGCTGATAAATGGCACCATGCCTGCGATTGCGGGTCCCATATCACCGGGATTGGAGCCTGGTGCATCAATACTCGGTGCAGGTCCAATGGTCGCGTCGGCACCCTTGCGACCGCGAATCATCAACGTCGCATGGGAAACATCTTTACCCGCTTCACTGGTGCAGGTGACCTCGACAAAAGCGAGTTCCTTGCCACGCCGCAGCAGTCTTGCCCTGGCAGAAACACCCTCGTTAATGGCGGCAGACAGGTAGTTGATCTGGAATGCTGTGGTATGAAAGGGACTGACGTCCTCACCCAACACTTGCCGGGCAGTCGCGTGGGCACCGATGATAGACAATGAGGCATAAACCCCACCATGAAGTGCACCACCGGGGTTGGAGTTTTCTTTGATGAATGGCAGGTGCAACGCGGCGCCTTCGTCGGTCAGGTCCTGTAGTTGTACGCCCAGGGCTTTACTATAGGCGGACGATTCCACCCACTGTTTAAGATCGGTCATGAATAATTTCCTCGTTAAAATTCTGGTATCAGGCAGGAATGAATCGATTCCTGGCCTTCGATTTCTCTTGCCAGGGTTTGGATGGCAAGCTCTGCCTCTTCAAGTTTGAAGTTATGAGTATGCATTTGCTGCAGTGGCAAGGTGCCGGATTCAATTGCCCTGATGGCTGATTGATAGCCGCTGGAAGTTACGCCAATTGCGCCCTTGATGGTGATTTCCTTGCCGACAACAATGTCACTGATGAAATCAGGAATGGGTTTGAAGCCTTTTACTCCTGCCAGGACGACTGTGCCACCCATTCGGACAAATGACAGTGCGTCGGTGACCGGCTTCGTTGCATAGGATGAGACGTCGACGACAACGTCGACACCCTGACCGTTGGTAATTTCTTTCACACGCTGGATGGCGTTTTCGTTTTCGACATCGATCACATGATGGGCACCATAGAGTTTTGCCAGTTCGAGTTTGTTGGCATCTGCCTCAAGACCGGTGACGATGATGTTGCTGGCGCCTGCCTGTTTGCAGGCAATTACGCTGGCGAGCCCGCGTTGACCCGGACCCATAATGACGACGGAATCACCGATTTTAGTCTGGGGTATTTCAACAGCCCAGCGAAACCCCGCGCCCAGTGGATTGAACATGACCGCAATTTCCGGTGCCAGTTCACTGTT
The DNA here is from genome assembly GCA_029941905.1 of Pseudomonadales bacterium. Classification (GTDB taxonomy): domain Bacteria; phylum Pseudomonadota; class Gammaproteobacteria; order Pseudomonadales; family Azotimanducaceae; genus JAHRVQ01. Next base: position 35,163 of record JAPYTQ010000046.1, read on the forward strand.
CATTTTGTGGATAACGGAATTTGCATCGATGAACATATATTGTGAGTAAGAACCCCAGAGACCGGGATCATCACTCAAGGGGATGTAGGAATAGATGCGTCGATCACCGCAGAGGTGATAGTTGCCACCCAGGCAGGTAGAACAGGTGTGGCAGGCGATCATGGTTTCAACCGCGACCCGGTCACCAACGTCAACGCCCCAGCGACGTGCCGCGTTGTCTCCAATCGCCGCAATCCTACCCAGGGGTTCGTGACCCGGCACAACCGGCATGGGTGTGCCGAGAACGCCTTCGTATTGTTCGTAGTCACTGCCGCAAATGCCACAGGCCTCTATTTGTAGAATGGCACTGTCTGCATCAATCTGGGGCATGGGCAAATCCTGCCCCTGGAGTTCTCTTACTCCGGTTTGAACCATGGCAAATGAAGTTTTTGGCAGCATGTTTCACCCTTCCTGAGTTGGAAAATAGGTTTTAAGAATTAGGTATTGATATATATAGTACACATACGTACTATATGTTAACAGCGCTAAATTGAGAATTATCCGGACAATATGAAAGAGCTATGAAAAATCCTAAACAGATCAATACCTTATCAACTGAAGAAGCCGTTAATCGTGCGAAAGAAGTCGGTGTCATTGAGCAGATTGCCGTGCTGAATGTGTTCAAAACCTTGTTACATCATCCAAAACTGGCCAAAGCCGTCAACGATTTATTGATGACTTTACTCGCCGGGGATAACCAGTTGGATGCCAGATTGCGGGAACTGTTAATCATGCGAATAGGCTGGGCGACCGGCTGTGACTACGAATGGACCCAGCACTGGAAAATTGCGCTTCAATTCGGTCTTAGTGAAGCAGAAGTGCTTGCCGTCAAAGACTGGCAGGCAGCGACTTGCCTGACAGAGCAGGATCGGGCCATTCTTGCTGCAACCGATGAAACCCTGGCTGACGGCATGATTTCGGCAGCAACCTGGGAAACCTGCGCCGGGTTCCTGGACGCCGCCCAGTTGCTGGAACTCAATGTTGCTATTGGTGCCTGGCGTCTTATTTCACAACTGGCTCGCAGTGCCGGTATCGAACTCGAAGAAGGCGTTGACTCCTGGCCACCTGCTGGTGAAGCACCGGCGTAATCGTTGCACGACCCCAAATACTTAAGGAAAACTAAACAATGACAAAACAAGCTATTTCAGCGGATCTTATTGGTCTGAAATTTGACCCGGTACCCGTCAAGTGGAACGACAACGACATCATGTTGTATAACATCGCCGTCGGTTGTACACCGGACAACGATCTTGATTTTCTTTATGAAGGCAAGGGTCCCAAAGTAGTACCGAGCTACGGTGTTATCCCGGGTATGACGTGTCTGGGCGGTTTGAACCAGCATGTTGATATCAACCTGATGATGATTCTTCACGGTGAACAGAGTATTGAAATACTCCGGCCTATTCCGGCCCGGGTTAAAAACGGTGTCGCCCAGGGCAGCATCTCGGAAGTGTGGGATAAAGGTAAAGCGGCGGTTATTGGCGTTGACTGTGAAGTATCCGACGATGACGGGCCGATTCTTAAAACTCACTCAACCATATTTGTACGTGGTGCCGGTGACTTTGGCGGTGAACGCGGACCTTCGTCCGCTGGTCTCAATCAACCGCCTGCGACAGAGCCCGATGCGGTTATTGAATACAAGACCTTACCTCAACAGGGCGCTCTATATCGCCTCACTGGTGACCGGGTGCCGCTGCATATCGATCCCGAGTTCGCCAAGATGGCAGGGTATGACAGACCTTTCATGCACGGTTTGTGCACCTATGGATTCGTCACTCGCGCTATTGTTGAAAGCTGCTGCGATGGAAACCCCGATAACTTTATCGGCCTCGAAGGACGATTCGCAGACCAGGTCTGGTTCGAAGACAGCATCATCACAAAAATCTGGAGAACCGGCGACAGCGAAGCCATCATACAGGCAGAGACCCAAACCGGCGCTGTTGTGATATCACAAGCCAAAGCCCGCTTCAAAATTTAGTTCGGGTAGTTCGGGGACAGTTTATTAAATTGTCCCTCGATCCTTACCCGATACTGAGCTTCTCGTGGGCGCCCAGCATTCGATCTTTTATCGGGATGCCTTCCGGGCAGGCGGCTTCACAGGGTGCGGCGCAGGTGAGGCAGGCATCGGCCTTTTTGTCCAGCGCGGCGTACAGTTCTATGGCCTGTTTCTGGTCACCATAATCCTCAAAGTACATTCTCTGCCGTAAAATGTCATTGATTGGCAGGGAGACAGGGCATGAATCCAGGCATTCTCCACAGTGGGCAAAACAGTGTGTGCCTGCTATCAGTTCGTCATAATTGTCTAAAACAGCGACATCATTCTTTGTTAACGATTGACCAGAGGCGTACAGGTATTCGTCGACCTGTTGGGTCTCAAAAAAGGAGACGACCAGGCAGGAAATAGCCGGGTTGGATAAGACCCACTTAAAGGCTGCCTGGGTATAAGAGTCTGCCTGATCCCTGAATTCAAGCAATCCTTTATGTTTGGCGCCTTTCAGGGTTTTCATAGCCACGACGCCCATACCTGAAGCAGCAGCACGATCAACAATTTCGGCCATCTTCGGCCAGGCACCATGATGATAAGCCAACATCATGACATCAAACTTTTTGCTGTCGATGGTCGCATTGGCGACTTCTTCGAGGTTGGGCGTATGGGTTGAAACACCAATGAAACGAGCCTTGCCGCGTTGCTTCGCAATTTCGAATGCCTTATGCACATTGGGGTCAAGCAGACGATCTATTGAATCGCAGGAGTGAATATGGATGAGATCAACATAGTCCGTGCCTAACCGCAGCAGACTCTCATCGAGTGCCTTGAGATAGGTTTCAACACTTGCACCCTGGCGGATATGGCCATCGGTCGTGCACCACTTGGTGGCAATAAACAGCTTGGCCCGTTCTCGTCCTGTGATGGCTTTGCCAATCGCTTCTTCTGACCGGGTTCCGGCGTAGTCCGGCGAAGTGTCAATATAGTTAACACCCCTGTCGAGGGCATTTTTCAGAAAATCCACTGGATTTGGATGGCGCGTGATTTGCCCTGAGCCGATAGAGATATCCGATACCAAAAAGCCTGTTGAGCCCAGGGGTCGGTAGCTGTGGATACGTGAGTCTTTCCAGTTTTCTTTTGGATTCGGATCCGATGTGGGTACCACCCCACCGATAGAGGCGCCGGTGACAGTACCCCAACCGGCGACTCTTGAGACCGCGCTGACCGCAACACCGACGACACCGCCGGTGACCGCCGCACTGCCCAGCAAAAACTTGCGCCGACCGGAAGGAGGCGGTTGGTCTGCTTTGACCTGGCGTGCCCAGACAATAGACAGCCCAATGGCGATGATGAATACGACGATAAAAAAGATTGAAGGCAAAATCGGGATCATTAAAGCGTCTATCCCTTCGGCTCTTTCATTCAGATATCCACCAATGCCAATATACCCAAGAGCAAAAGTTATCAGCCAAACTGCTAACAGTACCCATCCGCTTATGTTCATGTTTTCATGCCTTATTTACCTTAGG
>JAPYTQ010000047.1:0-38314 GCA_029941905.1 Pseudomonadales bacterium
CTGCAGCATATAGTGGCCCTGAAAGAGATGGTCCTGACAACAGGATAATCATAGCGACGACAACGATGAGTAGTTTCATGGATGTATCCTCTGGCAGTACATGTATTGGCGGAACTTTTGTCTCGGGGCTTGGTGTCAGAGCTTTGGCTTGGACCTTTGAAGCTTAATCTCTTTGTGAGTAGATCATCAAGGGAACGATTTGTATGTTGTGCGCGACAATTTTATAGTTTAGTGAGTCCAGTTCTATTTCCCAATTAAAAACAATGGAAACACAGGAGAAAAGAAGATGCTACCCAGAACAGGTTTGGCGATTATCGTCTTTATTGCATTGATCACACCCATAGCACACGTGCGCGCTGATAACGATGTGTCGTATATAGTTTCTCCGGAAACAAAGAAGCTGAATATGCCGTTCTCGGACGCTGTCAGGGTTAACAATATGATCTACCTGTCAGGTCAACTGGGCGTCGAACCAGAGACCTTCAAGTTGATTGCCGGTGGTATAGAAAGTGAGACCCACCAGATATTCAGCAATATGAAATCGGTGCTGGAGAATAATGGGTCGTCACTCAGCCGTATCGTGAAATGTACTGTCGTGATGGCAGATATTGCCGAATGGCCCAGGTTCAATGAGATCTATGTCACCTATTTCCCTGAGAACAAACCGGCACGGTCTGCCTTTGGTGCCGCCGGGCTGGCGCTGGGTGGCCGCGTGGAGATGGAGTGCTGGGCTGTAGTGGATTAACTGAACCCTTTGCGGGCGATTTCCTCGACAGCGCCCAGTAGATTGTCCAGTTGCGCGGAGGTCACCATAATGTGCAGGGACGCGCGATTGGCGTCCCAGTCGATTTCAGCGTGAGTCACGTTCCTGATATATATCTGGTGACGATCCCATAACAGGTCAGCCAGTACTTTTGTTTCGACAGCGGTGATTTTAAAGGCAACCAGACCTGCGCTGAGCCGTTGGTCGTCCGAGCTGAATACCTCCACACCGTCCATATCCCTGAATGCGTTTCTTGCCCGGTTTGCCAGGTATCGATCCCGGGCTTCAATAGCCTCCTGGCCTATGCTGTTGTGGAAATCAATCGCTGCATTGATTGAGACGCCAGCCGCGTAATTGATTGACCCATGAGACTCGTAACGTTGTGCCGTTGTTCCGCGTTCCGAATCATCCGGGGCACCATACATATTCTTGCCCAGTACCGGGCCGGAATAAATAGATGGCCAGATTCTGTCCTGCAGTTCCTCCCGAACATAGAAGAATCCCGTCAGCTGCGCTGCCAGCATCCATTTATGGCAGGCACCGGCGTACATATCGCAACCCAGATCGTGGAGATTCAGGGCCAGCATGCCCGGTGGGTGTGCACCGTCCACCAGTGTGAGAATTCCCTTTGCCCGGGCCATGGCGCAGATTTCCTTGACCGGCAGCATTAAACCATCGCCGTAGTTGATGTGACAGATGCTGATCAGTTTTGTACGAGGCGTGATGGCAGCCTCGATCGCATCGAGAATCAGGTCCGGGTTTTTTGGCGGATGATATTTTTTCGCCGAAAGATCAACCACCACAGCCCGGGTATTCTCCCGCGCACATCGCAGGTTTATCGGTTGCGCGCCACCTGAGTGGTCGTGGTTTGTATAGATTATTTCATCACCTGCTTGCAGGGAAGGTCCATTGGTGCCGATTGCCATCCCTTCAGTGGTATTGTTAGTCAGAGCCAGCTCGTTTGATTTGCAACCCACAAAGGAAGCCAGCTTATTGCGAACCTGTGCCTTGAAATCACTGTTGTATGCATACCTCGCATAGCTGAGGCGATCCTCGTTGGATTCTCGGATTGCCTGTATCTGCGCCTGATACACGCTTGTGGGAGAAGGACCCCGGGTGCCGGTATTCATATAGGCGAGGCCTGGCTTTAACATGAACTGATTCGCTACCCAGCGCCAATATGCCTCGTTGTCCGGTGATGCATCGGGCGATTGACCGGAGGTGGGCTGCGGTGCCGCGGTGGCTTTTCCTGTCGCACCCAGCGAGAGCGTCCCGGCGGTAACAGCAGCAAAGGTTTGCCCCAGGAAACCGCGTCTGGTGAGTGGCCCTTTCTTTTCCAAGCGCTCTTCAAAACGGTCGTCAAAGCAGTCTTCAAAACGGCTATCGACTTGTAAAAGCTGATCATCATCTTTCATATAAGCTCCGGTTCCCGGGAAGTACCTAGAACATCATTGTGCTATAGAAACGACAACATTCAAGTCCTTTTGGCGAATGATTGTCAAAAAAGCAACGTTGCGCCCTTATTAAATAAAGGCCGGTTCATGGTATGGTAGAGCAATAATACCAGTTGAGATTTTCTCTCCCGTTGTCCCGAAAAACCCGGAACCTGTTTCACATGATGAAAACCAATGCACTTGGCGGCGGATTACTATGGCTCGCATTCCTTGTTTATGGCATAGGTGTTTCAAATGCAGACACGCCGCAAATCGCGCCGGTTGCGGTGGCAACAGCATTGACCAACGAACCCACCGTTGATGGCGAGGTGCTAGAGGACCCGGCCTGGCACGGCGTGGATGTGATTACTGGCTTCTGGCAGACGCAGCCTAACGAGGGTCAGCCTGCATCGCAAAAAACATCAGTGTTTGTCGGATACACTGACGATACGCTCTATATAGGCGTTGTCTGTTATGACGAGAACCCGGAACTCATTCTTGTCACCGATAGTCGACGGGACTCTGCCCTGGATGACACGGACAGTTTTCAGATTATGCTCGACGGCTTTTGGGACCGGCAGAATGGCCTGGTGTTTGGCACTAACCCGGCAGGGCTTGAGTACGATGGCCAGGTGACGAAAGAAGGCACCAGTCAGTTTGGATCTGGCGGCGGAGGATTCAATCTCGCCTGGGATACGACCTGGCAGGTAAAAGCCCGTATCACAGAAATCGGCTGGAGTGCGGAATTTGCCATACCGTTTAAATCCCTGCGGTATGGCGCTGATGAAATACAGACATGGGGAATTAATTTCCAGCGAAACATTCGCCGTAACAACGAGGTCGCTTACTGGGCGTCACTGGAACGGCAGTATAATCTTCACCGCATATCAGGCGCAGGCAGCATCGGCAACCTGCGAGTACCTACCCAGCGAAATCTCAAATTGACGCCCTATGGATTAGGTGAAACCAGTAGCGGTGGCGATCTTGGCAGTGATTCCAATACAGAATTTGGATTCGACCTGAAATATTCCATTAACCAGAGCCTCACCCTGGATGTAACTTACAACACTGACTTTGCGCAGGTTGAAGTGGACGAGTTCCAGGTCAACCTGGACCGGTTTAACCTGTTTCTTCCCGAACAGCGGCCGTTCTTTCTCGAGAATGCGGGTCAGTTTGCCGTGGGCATCCCCCGCCAGGCTGAGCTTTTTTTCAGTCGGCGCATCGGCATTGGTCCAGACGGTGAGCTGATTCCCATCGATGCCGGGGTTCGTCTCTCCGGCAAGGTAGGTACCAGTACCAACGTGGGATTTTTGCAAATGCGATCCGAGGCGTTGGATGGCATTGCGCCGCGTAATGATTACACCGTGGCAAGAGTCAGCCGTGAGTTACCTAACCGATCCTCCGTCGGTGGCATATTTGTAAATCGAAAGGGTGATGGCAGTGTAACTGCCGATGGCGAGGATGACGATGATTACAACCGTACCATCGGCCTTGACGGTCGCTGGGGTATTGGCCTGAATGGAGCCGTGTCTGGAATTATCGCTAAAACCAAGACGCCGGGACTGTCTGGCAAAGATCATTCGATGCAGTTGAGCAGTGAATACAATTCGGAAAAATGGTCTTTACGAGCGTCCTATGCCGAGGTTGGGGAAGATTTTAATCCTGAGGTTGGGTTTCTTACTCGCGATGACTACCGTCATGTCAGCCTGTTCGCGTTACGCCGTATACGACCGGATAATATGGGGAATTTGCAGGAGATCAGGCCCCACGTCGCCTATCGCGGTTTCTGGAATTTTGATGGCTACTGGGAAACCGGCTTTTTACATGTGGACAGCCACTGGGAATGGAACAGTGGATTCGAGATTCATACCGGGGTCAACTTCCTTCACGAAGGCGTTCTGGAGCCCTTTGAAATAGTCGATGGTGTTACGGTTGAGGCAGGTGAATACGATGACAGCGAGCTGGCCCTGGTATTATTCTCAGACCAAAGTGCCCCTTTGAGCTTCCGAATCAATGGAAAATTTGGCGGCTTCTTTGGTGGTGATCGCATATCCCTTGAGCCCACCGTCGGCTACCGGATCGGCGAAGCTTTCAGTACTGAATTATCATGGCTTCACAATGATATCGAGCTGGAAGGCGGTGACTTTCGCATTGGGATTGGCCGATTTCGACTTACTTATTCTTTTACCCCTAAAATATCCATACAGGCACTGGTGCAATACAACGAACGAGACGAGGTGACTGCCACCAACCTAAGATTTGCCTGGTTAACCAAAGCGGATTCTGGCTTATATATCGTCTACAACGAGGTTGATGACAATAGTTTTGGAGTACCCGGCGAACCAAGGCGGGAGTTCATCGTTAAATACAGCCACATTCTGGATTTGTGACTGCAGCTACTCGCAACGCAATGCCGGAATGGGACTGGCTTTCGCATACTCATAGCGTGGATCGACCTGGTCAGCACCCATGGTTTTCCGAGAGGTTTACTACCTGAAATAATATTTCGGAAACTATTTATCCGACCTCTTTATCTCGTGATTAAATTAATCTAAGTTATGACATCAATCACTGGGGACCAACCATGTCTTATGTAAACCGCGAGGGTGTCAATATTTACTACGAAGACCACGGCAGTGGCGACAATGCGATCATACTGAGTCATGGTTATAGCGCCACTTCCGGTATGTGGCGTGGTCAGATAGACGCCCTGAAAGATAATTACCGGGTAATCACCTGGGATATGCGCGGTCATGGGCAGAGTGACAGCCCCGATGATGCCTCCCTGTATTCCGAGGCACACACCGTGGGTGATATGAGTGCGATTCTTGATATCTGCGGGGTCAGCAAGGCGATGATCGGTGGGCTGTCTTTGGGAGGTTATATGTCACTGGCATTTAATGTGATTCACCCGAACAGGGTGACCGCACTGATGCTGTTTGATACAGGTCCCGGCTACAAGAAAGACAGCGCCAGGGATGGGTGGAACAAGATGGCTGGCGAACGGGCGGTTGCTCTCGAAACAGACGGTCTTGCTGCACTCGGTACCGGTAGTGAAGTACAACTTGCCAGCCATCGATCGGCCCAGGGCCTCGCCCACGCAGCCCGGGGTATGCTGGCCCAGGTGGATGACCGGGTTATCCAATCCCTGCCTGAAATCAGTTTACCAACCCTGGTCCTCGTCGGGGAAAATGACCAGGCTTTTCTTGTTCCTACGGACTATATGGCGCTCAAGATTCCCGGTGCAAAAAAGGTCGTCATCAAAGATGCCGGGCATGCTTCCAATATCGACCAGCCCGAGGCGTTTAACATGGCTGTGCGAGAATTTATTGAGGGCATCGACTGGTAGTCCTTCAAGGATGCCGCCGATTTAGTGATCGTCCCGATAGGCCTGCCATCTTGCAAAACTGTCCATCATCGCCTGCATCCGTCGTTCGACTTCTACCCTGATTTCAGGATGTGGAAAGATATAAAGGTCATCCTGCAGCACGGCCTGCAGCACCATGTCACCGACAATGCCCGCATCGATACCCCCCGCCATGATTTCTGCCATACGTGCCATTCGCTCATCGTCTGGCAGACTGTCATCAACCAGTACATTCATATCAGTTTGACTCTCACCAACCAAGTTCGCAGGTCGATTACGGCCTGAATTTCCGATGTTCGTGTTCACAACTCCCGGGCACAACACGGATACCCCAATACCCTTGTTAGCGAGATCAATCCGCATGGTTTCCGACATACCGACCACGGCGTACTTGGTTGTGTTGTATACGCTTAAACCTGGTACGGGAAACTGGCCTGCCATAGATGCGGTATTGACAATATGTGCTGGCTCACCCTGGCTGATCATCCTGGGCAGAAACACCTGCACACCATTAATGACGCCCTGCAGGTTGACATTCATCACCCAGTCCCAGTCCTTATAGGACATGGTTTCGATCGAACCACCCACTGCGACCCCGGCGTTGTTACACAGGACGTGAACGCCGCCGAATGCAGCTTGTGTCTCGTCTGCTGCCGCTTCCATTTCGCTTCGATCATTGACATCAACCTTGATGCCTATCACCTCGGTATTGCTATCACTAAACTCCTCGAGTGCCGTGGTGATCGCGTCCTGTTCGATATCTGCGATAGCCACTTTCATACCTGCCCCGGTAAATGCCCTGACCATCGCCAGGCCGATTCCGCTTGCCCCACCGGTAACCAGGGCTACTTTTCCCGCTACATCTTTCATATCTTTTCCTTCTTTTGTTCGTACGGCTGAAAACAGCTTTATGTTTTTGACCTTTGAAAGAATCGCTGATCAGTTTGAAAGGGGACGATGTCGCAGGTCTCCTGATACCAGAGTAACATTCTTTCAACCAGATCTGCGCGAATATTCGAATGGGCTGCAGAGGTTATCAGGTTTTTTGTCTCTCCCGGGTCCTGTTGCAGGTCATACAACTCGTCCTGTTCGTAAAGTCGACGGATGTATTTATAACGCTGGGTGCGACACATGGTTGCCTTTGAGTGAGCAAAGGAAGTGCCTTCAGCGATCTGCATTTTGATCCGTGGAGAATACAAGCCACGATCACCAGCAAGTTTGAAACTCTCCGCTTCCGAGGCTTGAACTTCGTTGCGTAGCCTGCCCCCCTCGCAGAACACGGCATCCCGATGAATTGCGTCCGTGGCTGTTAATTGTTCAACAAGTGATTTTCCAAAATGCCAGTAGTCTGGTTCTATGTCAGCCAACGCGTAGACAGTGGCGGGGAAGTCCACGAGTTCAACCAGCTGATCCCTGATACCTGCTACAGCGCCCAGCGTTTTCGGTGGCTTAATAATAAACGGGACCCTGGCGAGGCAGTCCTCCAACGTATTCTGGCTTTTTTCCACCAGGCCGTAGTCGCCGGTAAAATCGCCATGATCCGACAGTACGAAGATACCTGTATTATCGTACCGACCCGACTCCTTCAGGGCCTTCTTAATCAATCCGAACTGGTGATCTACGCGGGCGCACATGCCATAGTATGTTGCTCTGAGTTCAACCCAGCGCTGTTCGTCCCAGTCTGTGAGATTTTGTCCTGCCTGGATACCGCGCACCAGAGCGGGTTTGTCCGCGAGCTCGATATTAATACGGGGTGGTAGCTTGTCACGGTCAATGATGCTGAACCACGGGTCCTCGACGCAGTAGGGCGGATGTGGGAAGCCTATCGGCAGGAAGATGCAGAGGGGTTTGTCACCGTCATAGGCTTTGATGAAATCCAGTGCGCCGAATATCATTGACCAGTCAGGGTCAAAGTACAGATCCTGGTCACCGGTTTCTAACCGGCCTTTGAAAAAACTGTAAAAGCTGTCGCTGTCCTGTTCCCCGCGCCAGGCCTGATCCCCTATATGCGCATCCGGTTGTGGTGCATAACCCCAGCGTTCATAATCGGCGCGACCAGCGCGGAAAGAGATATCACAATCCGCCTGGTAGCCATCCTGGCCTGGAATCAGGTCGTTTTTACCACCCCACCAGACAAAGTAACCACTGTCTCGCAGTACTCGCAACAGGTTTGCATCAGCCTGTGCTCCATGCAACATGTGATACATGGTTCTATGACCAAACACGTGGGGATACCAGCCGGTCATAAAGCTGCATCGGCTGGGCGTACAAACCGTTGCCTGCACGAAGGCATTGCGAAATGACACGGCGTCTTCTGCAACCAGTTGATCCAGGTTTGGCGTGACGGCAGCAGCGTTACCGAGGTGGCCCATCACATCACCACGCCACTGATCGGGATTGAAAATGAGTATATCCGGCCGCTTATCCATAAGATTCCCCGTGAACTGGATGCGTTTCATATTAACGCTTTTGCAGGTTGTTGGGCGGTACTGGATGTCGATTGGTCAGAATCCAGGTAATAGCAAACGTGAAATAAGCGAAAATCCTGACTGACGAACAGTGATTACACAACGAACTCACCAATGCAAAACCTTATTGGCGCTCTAATATGACCGCAATGCGCAACAAGCCTGCGCTCTACGTGGCGTTGGTAATTTTTCTTGCACCCGCTATGTTGTATGGTGAAATCTATCGCTGGGTGGATGAAGATGGCAGGGTTCATTTTTCTGAAAACGCCCCAGCCCGGCAGACGTCGGAGGAAATTACCAGCAAGCTGGACGAGGTTGGCAATTTCTTCGACTTTACCCACGTGGTTGATATTGACTGGTACATTCCCTCTGCTGATTATCAGCCAGCGGAGGTCGAGGTAAAAATAGAATTGGTTAACTACCAGCTGAATGCCGCGGAATATAACAAAATACGCGACGGCGTCAGCGGCATCTATGAAACTTACTCCCGCTGGTTTACCTGGCCCCGTACGCCGAGGCAGCCAGTGGTCATCAAAATATTTGGCAAGTTTGATGCGTTCGAACAATACCAGCAGGAAGAATACATCGGCCATTCCACGACCCGAAGCCATTATTCGCACCAGCGTAAAGAAGTTGTCATGCTGGGTACTGAATTCAAAGGGGCGACGCTGGGGGTACTTTTCCACGAGGCGTCCCACGCAGTATTTGCCATGAAGCTCAAGTCTGCTCCGAAGTGGATAAATGAAGGGTTGGCTGAGTGTTTTGAAGGTACGCAGGTCAGGCCGGACAAGATCTACCTGCATTACAATCCCGCCTGGGTTGAAACCATGAAACACAAGTTGCGGGAAGGGTCGTTGCGGCCCATGGAGGAATACCTGCGCATTTCGAACAAGCAGTGGAGCGGTTCCTCTGCGCGGGTAGAACGCACCTATTACATTGTTGCCTGGTCGATGATGAGTAGCTTGTTATCGTCCCGGCATGGGATCGATACGTTGCGTGTTGTACTGGCTAACCTGCCCTCCAAAAGCTGGCGCAAGGAAGATGGTCTGGTTGCCTTGTTTAACGATGCGTATCCAGGTGGTGTCAGAAAAATGGACCAGGACTGGCGGCACTGGATTGAGTCAATGTAATGCGGCGCATTGTGTAGACTAGCGTGGGCGCTGGATACCCCTGATTCTGTCCGCAAAATCAAGGAACACTTCCTTGATGGATCGTTTGATTTTAATGGTCGCACCACCAAACATTACCAGGCCTTCAACGATCACCATGGGTGCATTGCCGCTGGTATTGGATGGCGCGCTGTTATCAGCACCACCAAATATGGACACTATCTTTGAGACGGTATTGATGTCTTCCCGAACGTAAATGGTGGCACCGCCGAAGAGGGTGAGCATCTTGATGTGAACCGTCGGGTGGGAGAATTTGGCTTCGGTAAAGTCAATGTCACCGCCACCGAACAGGTTGAGCATTCGAATCTCCTTTGGCACAAGCCAGGTGCCGCTTCGGTCGCTGCCGCCGAAGACGTTGATGATATGTTCCACATCCCGGGTGCCGTCATAATCGTAGTCAAAGTCGAAGTCCAGCTCCTGCCTTTTTTGGTCTGCATACTGCTTGTCAGCCTTCAGTTCCAGATCGGCGGTCAGCTCCACCAGTTCATCTGCGTCGTTGCTGGCAAGGGCCTGGTCAAGGCGACGCTCAAAGGCATCCAGGGAAAGTTTTTCGTGGCCGTAGTTCACAATCAGTTGATCAATACCTCTTCGCGTACCACGTCGATCGGTCTGTCCTTATTCACAACGGTCATGGTTTGTCCTTACATCAATGTTGGTGTGGAATAGGCAATCTTCGAGCCAACCTTTGTTTTCCCTTAGTATACAAGGGGTTGGTTTTATTGAGAGTTTGGTGGCAGCCGGGCCCGGGTCAAACTGATCAATCGTTGGCGATACTCATCAACCGCTGACATCCAGGCTTCGGATTCGTGCATAATACATTGTCGCATCCCGGCCCGGTTGAGTCTTCACCAACATTTAAAAACTTTTAGTTTTTGAACAACGAGATCCAGGCATGATTAACAACTATTCTGAACGTCACCATCCTTTTGAGGGTTGTTTCAATTTTCGTGATATCGGCGGCTACGAAGCAGCAGATGGGCGTACCGTTCGATGGGGCCGATACTTTCGTGCCGGTAGACAGGACCGAATGACCAGCGACGATCTTGACAAGGTTAAGGAACTGGGCATCCGCACCCAGATTGATCTGCGAAGACCGGATGAGGCGCTTGATCAAGGCAGGGGCCCCCTTGAAGGCCTGGGTGCGAACTACGAGAACATCGCTGTGATACCGGAAGGAGGCACTGACCAACTTAGCAGGCTCGTTGGCGACACAGGCATTTCAGGCAAACGTTATCTGGGCTACCTGGGTTTTGGTCCGGAGTCCTGGATTCGTATGTTCGAAATTTTCGCAAAATCAGTCGATCATCCTGTGCTCGTGCACTGTACCGCAGGCAAGGATCGAACCGGGGTTACGACTGCTTTCTTATTGTCGATACTGGGCGTTGAGCGGGCACTTATTGAAGCTGACTATATTCTCACCAATCGGGATGTTGACCGTCAGGTCACCTTCCTGGAAAACACCGTCGGCTTGCCGGAAGGCATGAGCCGTGAATACATGATGCGGGTCGCTGGTGTCCCGGAGGATGCCATGAGCGACTTTCTCGATGGCCTGGATGAAAACTACGACGGCGCACTGGGTTACCTGCGGAGCATCGGCATCGACGATGAAATTCAGGAGACTATACGCGAGGAATACCTGGAAGGTTAGCTGCCCGGTGCGGCCATCTATTTTTTAGATTGTGCTGCCGCCAGCGAAGGTCTGCCGTAACAGGCCTCGGCCCACCGTTTGACGTTTGTGAATGAGGAATAATCGAACTCAACCATATTCAGCAGTAGCATAACAGCGGCAACGTTCAGGTCGGCGATGGTGAATTGATCACCTAACAGGTAGGGTGTCTCGGATAATGCGCCATCCAGCACTTTCAGGGGACGTTCGAGCCCTTTTTCCGCCGAGGCAATCACGCCTGCATCTCTTTTGTCTTCCGGCATAAACAGTTTCTGGATAACAATTTGCATTTGCAGGGGTTCTATCTCACTGATTCCCCAGACGCTCCATTGGTTTGCGCGGGCTTCATCGATTGCATTGTCAGGATACAGAGCGCCCCCATAGGTTTTAGCCAGGTAGAGGTTAATAGCCATCGACTCAAACAAAACCAGGTCATCATCTACCAGCGCAGGAATACGCCCGTTGGGGTTAATGGCCAGATAGTCGGGTGATTTGGAGTCAGCTGAAAAATTGGTGGGTATGTGCTCATACGCAACGCCGACTTCTTCTATTGCCCAGATTGACCTCAGGGCTCGTGACCCGGGAATGCCATAAAGTTTTCGCATGGTATTATCCTTCTGAATTATGCAACACCGGAATGATAAGTGATTGCTCATTCCCGGGATACTGAATTTAAAAAATCTCCGAGGTGTGCCCCTTTTGTGCGATGAGGTGAGCCATCATCAACACGAGGATTCGGGCGTTGTTAGGTCGATAGTCCTGTATACTTACCTGCCATTAGTCTGGATGGAAAGCTTGTATGAAAATCGTAGCAATCGTCTTTGCAGTATTTATAACCTCGTCCGCCTGCGCAGATGGAATTCCCCGGACCGCCTCCGGTAAACCCCTGATCGAAGGCTATTACGATAGTGGCACACTCACCCCGGTTGATCGCCCAAAAGAATTTGGTGAAGAGAAATTCATGACGCGAGAACGGGCGGATGAGATTGCGGCCCGGGTCGCAGAACGCAAATCACGTGCCCTTGACGTCAGTGACCCGGAACGCGAAGCACCTCAGCTTGGTGGGCAAGACGGACCAAACACCGGTGGTGGCGGTGGAACCGGAGGATACAACTCTTTCTGGATAGAAAACGGCACGGATGTTGTTGAAATTGATGGCAAGTTCAGAACATCAATTGTATACGACCCAAAAAATGGCAGGCGGCCATCCATGACACCGAAAGGTGAAGAAAAGATGGCGGAAAATTTCACCTCCTTCAGCTATGTAAATGACGGCACGGCATCCTGGCTGGATAAAGAAGGACCCGGTCCCTTTGACGGACCAGAGAATCTTGCCCTGGCAGAACGTTGCCTGTTGGGGTTTAGTGCAGGCCCGCCGATGCTGCCCGGGTTATATAATAACTTCAAGCGCATTACGCAAACTGAAGATCACATCATTATTCTTCTGGAAATGGTGCACGACGCGCGGGTCATCCGGATGAATGCTGAGCATGCATCTAAAGATATGCGCTGGTGGCTGGGGGATTCTGTTGGTCACTGGGAAGGCGATACCCTTGTGGTCGATACGACCAACTTCCGTGAACAAACGGGTTTGTACGGCGGCGATGAAAACCTACACCTGGTCGAACGTTTAACGCGACAGGCCGATGGCAACCTGCTGTATCAATTCACCGTTGATGACCCCACCATCTGGACTGCACCCTGGAGCGGGGAATACTCGTGGAAAGCAAGTGATAAAATCGTCTACGAATATGCCTGCCATGAGGGGAATTACGCCATGGGCAATATCCTGCGTGGCGCCAGATTACTGGAACGCGAAGCCGCTGAACAATTGGGCAAGTCCGAGGGTGGTGAATAGATAACCCGCACGCAATCGAAGGCGTCAGACCTGGTTCAAACCAGTCGAACCAGCGTCCTGGCAAACTCGTAAGTTTCGCCCACACGAGCGCGGTCGGTGGCGGTCATGTCAATACCTGTCAGGCGATCACGACTGCCTGCGGGACCTTCGACGAATCGAATTTGACTGTCCTCAAGCTCGATGCTCCTGTCGTTAACGTCGCGACCGATAAATTCCGCAAATCGGGCTGCAACCCGGTCAGGATCTGCTGACGAAATTTCTGCCGCCACCATATTTGAAACAACGCTGGTTCGTTGATGCCAGGGCCAGGCCTGTCCTGCCCAGGCCCACGAATCCCAATCTTCCATCCAGTCGAATGATGTGAGCACACCGCCGGTGTCTCCCGGATGCAGGTGAATACCAGCTGCTTTCACACCATGATATTCGCGTAGTGGCATGTCCATAACAACCCGCACACCGGCTGCCTCTGCCCGTGCACGTGCTTTGGAGAGATCATCGACTTGAAGGATCAGCATGTAACCGGCGGCACCACCTTGTTTTTCGAGGAATTTTTGGGTGGGCGCTTCTGCCCGTTCCGGCTGCAGTATTTCCAGAAATGTGTCTCCCACGGCATAAACGCCGTTGTACATCCAGATGGGCGCACCGGGCTTATCACGATGGGTTGGTGTAATTTCAAGGGTCTCGGCAACGGCTTTTTCAACCGGCCATATATCAGGCGCACAGATGGCGATCTGGCGGATGCGAATTCGATCGGGTGCAGGGGGTAATTCACTCATGGTCTTCTATTCCTTTCTTCAAAGTTGCAAGACGGATGCATTCTGAAGTTCATACTATGAGATCGCATCTTTAATGGCCAGCAGCGCTAATTTGTAACCGGTATAGCCAAAGCCGCAGATTGCACCCTTGCAAGCCGGTAGGATCGTTGATTTAACATCCCGGGCTGCAGGGTTGGATGCGTGTATTTCGTAAACGGGAATCGCAAGTTGCGAAACCGCGTCAGGTAACGGGCCGGTAGTGGTGGTGAAGCCTGCCGGGTTGATCAGCACGGCTACGATATCAGCCGGATCAATTGATCCAAGCCGTTCCACAACCGCCGCCTCGTCATTGGACTGCATTATCTCTACTTCCATTGACAGCCCTTCCGCATGATTCTTGATGAGTGCATTAATCTCATCAATTGTTTCAGGACCAAAGATCTCGACCTGTGCCTGGCCTCTCATATCCATTCCCGCACCCTGAATAACCAGTACTTTGTTCATACAACCCTCGTCGCTAAATTGGAGACAGTTTACTTTATTCTCAATCGGGTATCGAAGGGCTTCAATGACTAGTGAGAATAAGTAAACTTGTATCTTAACTGTCAGTTACTTTTCACTGAATCGAATCATGCAATTTACCAGGAAGCTGCGGGAACCCATTAAGCGTGGTGAAGTCACCACCTCAATTCGAATCTGGAAACGCCCCCACGTCAAAGTCGGCGGTCGTTATAAACTTGAAGAAGGCCAGATTGTCGTCACCTCCATGTATGAGATCAGCTTTGAGGACATCTCGGAAACCATGGCAAAGCAATCCGGATTCAATAACCTGCTGGACTTGATAAAGACTGCCAGACACGGTGAGGGCAATATCGTTTATTTTATCCGGTTCGAATATGAGCCAGATCTGCTTACGTGAAAACCGCAGGGTCTAAGCGGTACAACCTCTGCTTCTGATGGTTTACCATCTGAATAACCAACAAACTAGAGAACCCGGGATTCACAATGTCTGAAGTTACTCCAGAAGTTATCGCACAGTTAGCGCCTACGGGAACGCTGCGTGCGGCCATCAACATGTCCAATTTTTTGCTCGTTGTGCGTAAAACAGATAAAGGCGATCCCGTCGGCCCATCGCCGAGGATGGCGGCGGCTATCGCCGAGGCACTGAACGTACCCCTTGAACTGATCCCGTTTCGAGCGCCGATGGAAATTGCCAAAGCAGCGGGCACGGGCGTATGGGATATTGGCAACATAGGTGCGGAGCCCCAACGCGCTGCCGTTATGGACTTCACATCCGCTTACGCCGAAATTGAATCGACCTACCTGGTGCCTGCCGGATCTTCGATCCAGACAATAGCCGATGTCGACCGGCCTGGAAATCGGATCTCTGCCCCTGCAGGCAGCGCGTACGGTTTATGGCTTGAAAACAACATCAAAAATGCAGAGCTGAAAGCGGTAAAAGGCGGAGGTGCTTTGCAACAATTTATTGACGAAAATATGGACGCCCTCGCGGGGCTGCGACCCCAGCTTATTACCGAGGTTGAAAAGTTACCCGGTGCTCGCATTCTCGATGGCCAGTTCACGGCGGTGCAGCAAGCCGTGGGTATCAATAAGGGTAACCCTGCCGCGCTGGCCTGGCTGCAACAATTTGTCGAGAAGGCTAAAGCTGATGGTCTGGTTGCCCGCCTCATTGAAGAATACAACGTGCAGGGCAAACTTTCCGTTGCGCCCCCGGCCTGATCTTCTGGATGAGGAAGCTATGACAAAGTGTCTATTTGTTCTCTCAGGTAGTTCTGGTGGTGGTAAATCGACGCTGCTTGACGAGTTGGCTAACCGTGGTTTTGCGGTGGTCTCCGAGGCAGGTCGCCAACTGGCACGGGAACAGCAGGCTATTGGTGGGTTTTTCCGGGAACTATCCAGTTCGGTCATCTGCTGTTGTCGCGTTCAATGTATCTGTATAACCAGGCTGTTGCAGCAGATCCGAGCGGCCCGGTATTTTTTGATCGATCAGTTATGGAACCGATTGCTTACTGGCGCAGTGTGGGCAAGCTGGAACCCTATCTTGAACAGGTTGTCGCACAATACAGATATGCGACCGACGTATTCATGGTGCCGCCCTGGCCGGAGATTTTCATCAAAGATGCAGAACGGCAGCACTCTTATGACCATGATCAGAGCGAATATGCCCGGCTGACCGATTCATTCCAGGCGTTCGGCTATCGGTTGATAGAAATACCCAGGGTCAGTGTGTCGGATAGAGCCGATTTTGTTGAGTCGCATCTGCGGTCTATTGGGGTGTTGTAGCACCGATCTCATCCGAATAGCTTACTCCTGGTAATACACGGCATTGTAGAGAAAGGATTAGTCGCGTTCTTATTGTTCACCTGTGAAGTCTTGGGTATTCACACGATTCACGATTCACGATTCACTCTCAGGATCACTGGTCATCCAGTGCCCGTCGACACCAAGAATTTGCCTGGCGATTTTCCTTGCCAGGTAGTAGCCGCCGCGATCTGCTAATAAATAATCAGCAAAGCCGCCGCCGTTGGTCAGTATAACAATACCCTTATTCTCATCAGGATAAATCACAAACAGACTCTGGTACCCAGGGTTGCTGCCCCAGTGCCAATAGGTCGTCGCCCCGTCAGACTCATCAATGCCAATACCGTAGCCCCACTTTACCCGGCTGTTAACAGTCGTCTGCGGCTGCAACATCATATCTCTTGTGCGTACTGACATCAGTGTCGGATTAATCAATTCGACGGCGAATTTTGCCAGATCTGTGACATTGGTTTTCAATGTTGATGCGATATCGTTCTTTGCGTTTAGGGACTCCACGGCGATCTGTTTTTGCGTACCCATGATCAATAGCACAACCAACATCAGGGAGAATGCCATCGGAGTGAGGAACAGAAAGTAAATCAACCTGAGTCGCCGATACATCAGATAACAGAACAACAGCCAGAGCACACCTGACGCAATAATAAATGCCCAGGCCAGTACCCGATTCTGCTGGTTTGCTCTACCTGTGAGGATGCCGAAAACCAAATCCGGATGTCCAGCCACCATGGGCATTGCAGATTGGTCCAATGTCGAATAGGTCATACCCAGGGGCTGAAACAGACCTGCCTCAATGGCCTTATGACTCGGTTCATCCAGGATTTGCTGGAATACAGATTCCAGGGCAACATACCCCTCGCCTGCATAGGAAAAGTGACCGCGAAGTTCACAGTCAACAACGAACTGTGCCGCATGGATGGCATTCGACAGGCCTGCCGTATGCGAGAGTATTTCAGCAAGAGTCACAGCACCGCATGCGGACACAATCCGGTCATCATCAACCGTATCCGTTAACTGCAGTTCACCATTCTGCAGTAGACTGAACAAATGAGCTGCCGCAATCATCTTGCCGTTTGATGCAGCTTCGAATACATCATCTGTCGTCACAGGTGTCTTATCTTCAATACTTCGAATGCCAAACGCCATTTGATGGCTGATCCTGCCGTCTTCAATTACCGCAAGCGTCAAGCCAGGGACGTGCGCTGCCTCCATATCCCGGGGGATGTTTTCAAAAATCGATGCCAGATCCGAAGCAATTGCAACAGTGCTCCCGATCGAGAGACATACGGCGAAGAGGGGGATTATCAGGCGTGCCAGATGCCTCACTTGCGTATTTCCAGTTCGACCATCACCGGGGCGTGATCAGAACACTGACTGTCGATGCTGTATTGCGGGTTCTGCAGATGGCGATCGTAGATCTCGTAGTTCACGACACTGGCGAGACTGTGATCGTAACTTGCATCGAAGTCTTTCGATAGAAGTACATAATCAAGCACGCTGCCCTTGTTGGCAAAGTAGTGGGTGCTCTTGCGTTTGTCGGGGGTACCTTCATGTTGTAATTCGAAGCCGTCATAAAGCGCAAAGCGTCGTATTTGTCTCTTTGCTTCCTTCGGCAAGCGTGTCTGCGGTGTGCTGTTGAGTGCATTGACCTCACGTGCAGCAGCAATTTGTTGCAGCGTCTCGGAACCAATGCTGGTGTTGAAATCGCCCATCAGGATGACAGGCCGATCTTTCTTCGAAACTTCCTTGATCACATCCTGATACAACAGCGTTACCTCATTGCCTCTTTGCCTGATCGAATTCCAATAACTCTGTGCCTGCGCTGACATGCTTCGCGCCGCTATCGTTGACCAGTTTTTGCTGTTTGCAGTTTGAGGCACTTCAGTGCGATTGGATTTGAGGTGGACGACGTATACCAGACATTGGCCGAATCCATCTATCATGACCTCTGCTTTCAACGGTGCACGACTGAAACGAAACAGTGATGGCAAAGCAGATTTTTGTTTCATGGATTTCGTTAGCCTGATAGTCGTTGCCTTTAATATCGGGTACCGGGAAGCCAGTGCCACCACGGGTTTAGAATAGATGTGGTGTCGATCCTTGGTAGGTTTTGCCACCGTGACAAAGTGTTCAAACCCCTGGTCGAGCACCAGTTTGTTAAGGTCTTCAGGACTGAAAACTTCCTGAAACCCAACGATGTCTGCTGCCATCAAAGCCAGGTGACTGGAAGTCCAGGTCCGTTTTTCCTGCCACTGTTGATTGCTGTAAATATTGTCAGACTCATAACAGGCGTTTGGTGGCGCGTTGTAATTCAACAGGTTGAATGTGCCAACGCGAAATCGCGACGATTCCGTCTGTATCGTCCCGGGTGTCAAAAGTTGGTCTCAACCTCCAGGCGTGGTTCACCCAGACCCTCACGATGCACATTGTGATAATGGTGCAATGCCGGTTCGTTTCGACCAAACAGGTAGTGGGTTTGAGCACCGGAGGCAGCACCTATCTGGGTTGATTCGGCGGCAAAATAATCTTCGTCCATGATGATGCGGTTGAAACCGGGTAATCTCGATTCATTCGGCTGGTCTATTGCCTTCAGGTGTTCCCTGAATTCGGGATGCTGGTAGTAGCTGTGATGCGTTCGCGATTTGGCTGGATCATTCTGGTCCGGGTACATTCGGAGTATATCGATGCCCGCCGGGTCAACCAGAAAAATGACGTTGGGATAAAGGAAATACACGTTCAGTGTCACCCAGCGGTAAGGCCATTGCTCGATGGGCAGCTTGTTATCCTGCACATGCTTCATCCCGGGTTTTGAGGCGAACACCATGCGGTAGTTGCGGCCGTAGATATCACTGGTCTGCAGATTGGCATAGATATCTGCAGCCAGTGTATCCCGGTGCAGCACGTCAAAATGATAGTTCTCACCGAAGGTATCGATAGCCAGTTTCCAGTTGATGTTGGCTTTCAGAACCTGATCCTCGATGAAGTCGTGATTGGGAATGTTCCAGCTTTCCATTTCCGGGCCGAGGCCGCCCAGCAGTTCCGTGACATCGACATCGCCACCCACGATTGGTTTCACCCATAACATGCCAAACTGCTCTTTTGCCGGCAGTTCAACCAGGCCAAGGGCGGATTTATCTACCTTGCCAAATCGTTCTTCCCGGTTGATGGCAATCAGGTTACCGGCATTCTGGTAAGACCATGCGTGGAAAGGACAGGTGAAACGACTTTTTGTGCCGCGACCGTCAGCAACAACTTGCATACCGCGGTGTCGACAGGTGTTCAGAAATGCATGGAAGCTACCCTCTGCATCCCGGGTCATCAGGATGGGAACGCCGACTTCGCTGGTTGCAAGGTAAGTATTTGGGCCTGGCAGGTCCGTTGAGGTGCCCAGCAGTAACGGTATTTGGCGAAAGAATACATCCTGCTCGCGTGCCAGGCGTTCACCGCAGGTAAAGTCAGTCACCGGTACCTTGAGGATGCCATCTAGTAACGCGGTTTCGTTATTCTCAATTCCGTTCTGGAGTTGCTGGAGCAGGCGTTGTTGTTCTTCATAAAGCATGTCAAATATTCCCAACTGGAAAACAGGGTTATTGTCGCTATCCTATAACCCGGACGTCAACATTTCATAATGCGAAGTGGCAATATATTGCCTCGTGTAAACGGAAGTGCGTTCAAAGCTGGTCAGGAAACAATGCTGGCAGCTGCTAGCAAAAAGTCTTGCTTGTTAAGCGATTCATGGCTCGCCACTCACTCTCTCGACTAGTTTAAAAAGGTCTTCATAGGCTGCCATACCCTTTACTTCACCACGCTGTGCTGTGCGTGCAATGATAACTTCATCTGCAATACCTTCATATTCTTTAATCCTTACCGCACACTCTTCGAGATTTCCAGTGATGGTCATGGTGTCAATCACGTCTTCAGGTACGAGATCCATTGCTTCACGCAGACGTCCTGCCGGCATCAATTTCGCGGCCTGGTCGGCAAATTCGCTAAACCCAAGCTGACGAAGCTGTGAATCGTAATAGGGGTGAGGGATCGGATGAAACAGCTTGCAAATCGAAGCTCGAGTGGCATCACGCGCGCTTTCAACATTACTGTTGATACTGACCATGGCTGCCATAGGGAAAGCGAGGGTGTCGGGGTCGCGGCCCGCAATTTCTGCTCCAACGCGTGCGTTAGGCCGCACTATATCACGCACAAATTCCACCGAAGACATAATGCCCACCCCAACGCCGTCGGAAACCTCACCGGCCAGTCGCACCATCTTTGGACCCGAGGCAGACAAATACACAGGCACCTTGGAAGTCGCCGGTTCCCAAGTGGCGCGCCAACGGATGCGGTGGGTACTACCCTGATAGCGAACAGGCTCCGCGGCTTTACCAGAAACAACAGCGCTCACAATTTTCATAAAGTCGCGCATCTTTGCCAACGGCTTTGATGAGTCAATACCCATATACAAATCGTTAAAGTGTAGATTTCCGGTTCCAACGCCCAGAACAAATCGCCCATCACTGATTTCGTTTAGATCACGCGCCTCGATACCCGTCATCCAGGGCTCTCGTGCGTAGGCATTTACAATGTAAGTACCTACGCGTGATACTTGAGTGGCATTAATGACCGCAGCAGCCGTAATCGTTGCGCTGCGACCGGCATCAACGGTGTAAAGGGAATGGACTCCTGCGTCTTCTGCCTCGCGGGAAATTTTGGTTATCGTTTTGATAGAGTCTTCGAACCCTAGCATCATGCCAATTTTCATTTGTTGTTTCCCATTCCAACTACAATCAATTCGATTTCTGTTAGATTAAGACCGGATGTAAAGGTCGGGGGGTTATTTATTATCGTGCCAATGAGTCAATCATTTTGCGAGTCATCCGTTGCGGGCTCCTCTTCCTTTGGTACGGCACCCAAGTCAGCGATCTCTTGATTATTACCCGCCAGACCAGTTTCCGACTCTGCGGGGACAGGACCCGGTGATGGCTCAGGGCCATTCTGCTCTTCCTCTGCATGGTCAGTTGCGCCTGAATTAATTTTCTTCCGCAATCCTACAGCTGCTAATTTCCCATCTTGTAATACAAGCGGAACCGTCTCATTGCGACTAACAAGATTGTCCATCTGCTTAGTATCCATTTTGTAAGAGAGTACTTCGAACTCGCTGCCGGGGTAATCAACGAACGCCGGTTTTCCCAGGGATTCAAGAATTGTTTGTCTTGGTGTGCCAATCTTGAGGTCACTCACCATCTCTCGTATATTTTTTTCTGTTCTCAAGTAGTTCGGATCAGTATTGGGCACAACAGATGTATCAAACCACTTGGTAGTCCTGCTAAAACCCACAAGTTTGCCATTTCTGAACAGCAAGGCTGCCGTTTCATCCCTTGACATTAAAGTATCGTAATTCTTGTTTTCAACAAGATACATGAACATTTCGAACCCGCCGCTGAACCATTCACGGAAATCCGGTTGACCGATTGCCCGGACAACCTCAGCTTGCAGCACACCCAGACTTATCGACTCCAGGTAAGTTCGATTGCGGTTTTCTACCCGCTGGAAATCCACCGGGGCGTTGATCGCTTCACCGCTACGAATTGCACGGACATCGACATCATCGTCGTCAAGGTCTCCGAATCGATAGACCGCGCCCCCGATGACAAATACACCCAGCAACGCCAGGTAACTCGGCTTTATGCCACTCAGATCACGCCAGATGCTCGAGGAATCCATATGCTGTCATTCTTCTCTGCTATAGTTCCGTGCCACGTCGCAATTCCTGTGCCCGTTTCTACATCGTTATATCTCATGAACTTGAGATATTCCAGCCCTAACATATTCTAGTGTTAACCAAAAGTGTGCGGCCGATGATGAGGTTACTGATACTGGCGAGGTCGAAGCCTGTTGCATCAAGAATTTACGCAATCAGTGGTGTGAAAAAACCAGGGCCAAATACCAGTGGTTAGAATAGATAGCGGATATACTTCATTGGTTTTGTTTACTCACTCGAGTCCGGATCAGAGTTGGCGGCTTGCTGCTCATACCATTCCTTCTCCAGCAACCGGGCACCTCTGAGTATATTACCCATAGCGTAGTTGCCCTCGTGACAGGCGTATTCGTAAACACTACTGTCGGGTGTAGACCGCCATTCGTATCGACCGCTCCAGGGTGCCTCCCAGACAGTGTCGTCTGTCACCGTAAAATCGTAATACAAGTTACCGTCTTCCAGACGGCTGAATCGCTCTACCACGTGCAGGTTCTCATCCGCTCGCGGTAGACCGTTGACCTTTCTGAAATGCCTGGCTTCAACAACCAGCATATCACCCTCCCAGTGACCGACCGAATCACCCAGCCATTGCCCATCCGTCAAGGGTGCGTGCTCAGAGTCAATTCGGATGATTCTGGCATCGTGCACCATCTCATGCAGGATCACGACATGGCTATCTGTCTGGATGATGCGTTTGTAGTTGTTGTACAGGCTGGGAATTGTCGGAACCGTCGCGCCAAAGGAAATCAGGCAGCGCTCAGAAGGTGCCAGAGACTCGGGACCGTCAAAGGGCCCTGGACCGTCATGATCAAGCCATGTGGCCATACCGGTGTTGTTGTGGATGAAACTCTGGTAGAGCGCTTTCATACGATCGTCTATGCCGGGTCGGTTTGGTGGGTACCGGCCATTGGGTGGATCGTAGACGATAGAAGTTGGCACATTGCCCCTGACTGTATCGAGTGCGCTGCCCGGATCTACCCAGAATAGATTGTATCCGCCCACGCCACCGGCACCGCCGACATTGTTGCCATCGCCACCAGCCTGCGGTGCCTCGCGATCGGGATCGCTGTCATTTCCGATCGCGAGGCCAGATGCGACGGAGAAGGCCCAGTTAAGGAAGCGGGCCACAAATGGGTAAAGGTATTCAGTCTCGTTCAACCATTCGGGTCGTTGAGTTGGCGTAAGGGTGCCGGTATCGTAGACACCGGAAAGGTCCGGCTTGCCTGAAGGAGTACGCGGGATATCCGCAACAGCCTGTAAATTCATAGCGGCCAGTAAAAGCAGAAATTGTAGGAATTTGATCATCAGCGTTCTGCCGTGAATTGTCGGATATCAGATTCTACAAATAATTGGGCTCGGCGCATAGTGGCGGGGTGAATGCAGGTCCAAATGAGCCCGAATGTTACTTCTGGGACTTGCTATGTAGCTTCTACTGGATTTTGTATGGCAAAGCGTATGCCACGAAGATTGGGTAAGGCCATATAAGCAGATCCGCCACATAAGCAGATCCGCCACGTCGTGACAGAGCGTAACTGAGACGCTACTGCTGATTTTTTTGTACTGATATCAGAGCAACAGCAGAGCCAATCTATAAGTGGCTGATTTGAAAGAGAAGTCTTGTGACCAGCGTGGGATCTATGCGGCAAGAAGTGTTCGAAAACGCATACCACTGTTCGAATATGTACGCCGCCATTCGAGTGTCGCACGACCTATGCAACCTGGCACTGACTGGTCACGGATAATCCATTATTCAGCTTCTGTTAATGTTCCACTCCCTAAGATGTGGCGCAAGCCCGATCAAGCGAATGGGTGAACATAAATAATCAAGGATGCTGTGTTATGAAATTAATATCTTCGAGCCTCGCGATACTCGCACTGGGTTCAATTTTATGTAGTGCTCAAGCCGATTCAAAAAGAGATGCAATAAATCCAGGAGATAAAGATGTCCGTTGGGTAGTTGGTGGCACTTTTTTCTCAAACGACAATTTGTACGAAGGTGAAGGCAGGGAAAGCAGATTTGTTCCAACTCTGCGGTTTAATGGCGAGAAACTTTTTGTAAGGAACAGTTCGATCGGTTACTCAATACATCAATGGAATCATTTTAGTATTGGTGTTATTGCCGGGCTACATGGCACCTTTTTATCAAATGAAGATAACTTCGACGACAATCAATCGTTGATAGGGCTTGAGGAACGAGATAGCACTATCGACGGCGGCATATACTTTAATCACACTACCGATATGGGTCGTTTGAACCTGACCGTACTCACTGACCTGGGTAGCGAGCATGACGGACAATCTGCCGGTTTGAGTTATACGTTTGATCTGAAGGCTGGCAAGTGGTCGATCAATCCTTCAGTAGCTGTTCAGTGGTTAAGCAACAACATTGTTGATCACCACTTTGGGGTGAGATCATCAGAGGAGACCATCACTCGGTCTGCCTATTCCGGCGGGTCCGCATTAAACTGGCAAGCAGGTATTCGAGGTCGATATGAGATCAGCGACCATTGGGATATTAACCTCGCCACTGGAATTACCAGAATGGATAGTGAAATCAGCAATAGTTCCATAGTGGAAGAAGACACTGTTTATCACGGGTCGGTTTCGGTGAGATATAATTTCTAGTGTGATTCTGCTCACGCAAATCAGGTTCCGGTGTTACTCGCCAGCGTGTACCGGCGAGGTGGATTGCAACCGTGTGGTTTGCCTCAGCCGTTGCAGATGTAGCAGAAAATCTGCTTTTGATTCGGCGCAGAACGGCATCTCCGTCAGCCAATCCCTCCAATAGCTGCGCATGGGGTCGGTTGACGCAATCGGCCCGACGTAGTTCAAGCCCATGTAAGTTCCCGATAGCCGAAGGTGGGTATGGGGGTCGATAAATCCCGGCATCAACACACGGGCGCCCCGGATCCATGGTTCTTAAACAGTCCCGCACTATTCCTAAAACCATCCCCCAAGCTATGTTCAATGGCATCCATCAAACAACTGAATTACTATCACTTTCACTCAATTTCCCAGGCGATCACATGACAGACCACCAGATCCAGTCTACCGACAACCGAACCCTCAGTTTTGCCGATTACGGCAAAGCATCAGATGTTGCCGTACTGTGCTGTCACGGTGGACCAGGGTCGCGCATGGAGGCAAAACGCAGTGGCGACGCCGCGTCGGCGGCCGGGTTCCGGTTAATTGGAATTGACCGTCCTGGGTATGGTGGCACGACCGTACTGCCAGGGCGCAGCATTTGTGATTGGACACGTGATGCGCTGGCGATTGCTGATCATCTTGGATTGGAGAAATTCTTTGTACAGGGTAATTCCACCGGTGGCAGCTATGCGCTGGCGACCGCGTCGGTAGCACCTGAACGCGTGTTGGGGGTGCTGGTCTGCTGTGGCATGTCAGACATGAACTGGGCAATCAAGGTGGAAGAGGCGAAGATGGAAGGCGCCTTACCCATCTGGGATGCACCGGATCGTGATGGGGCCATTGCTATTGCAGTGGAGCAGTTTGGTGAAAAGGGTGAAAAAATGCTGTCGCCTGATCCCGATGCGCCACCGGTTTTTAGTCCGCCAGATATGGCGGTGATTATGGATCCGGCGTTCGCAGCCAATGACCCTGACAATGAGCCATTCGCCCAAGGTGCCGTGGGCTACGCTGACGATCGTATCGCAGATGGCCCTGCCAACGGATGGTCGAGTTTTGATGTTAGCAAGGTGGTGTGTCCTGTGCTGGTAATTCATGGCGAACAGGACTGGATCGTGCCCATTGCCCACGCCCGCCATACCGCCAGTATTCTGACTGACGCTGAGTTGCGGACATTTCCTGAGCACGGGCATATGAGTATCGGCGCGGAGTCTGTGGCTGCATTGGTCGATTTAAAGTCCCGGGCTGGCGCCTGATACTCTTACGGCAAACAGAGCACTCATAGATGTAAACTGGACCGGTACGGTGAGCACTTCTGTTTCCACAACCAGGGCGCAACATTTGCCCTCATCGGAAACACAGATGAAGCGATAGATCAGATACGAAAGGCTGTTGGCACTGGCTAATCAGCAGGTCTGAATTATTCCATTGTCTGATGATGGGTATTGACCGGTTTAAGCAGGTCGGGAGTTCGTCAAATCCGACTGCCAGAAGTTCTTCGCGTAGGACGAGCCAGAAATTGTCCAGCACATCCTGGCTGGATGGCAGGTCGTACCAGGGAAGACTGATAATTTTCACAGGTGCGTTATTCCCATACTCGAAGGTCCCTTCCGAACCAGGCGCGCGAGCCTTGAATCCGCCGAATATCGCATACTGCCTGATAAGAGGTGTTTCAATGTTACATCGATTGATTTTCGATTAGCAGGTTTACTTTGTGCGGCCGCATGTCAGCATTTTCTTGCGTACGCCTCTTCCTTCTTTTGAATAGAAGTCCTGACGAAAATAGCCTTTTATCAGAGGTTCCCTGGCCTCTCAGTTGTGTAGAAAGGTGGGATGATCCTTGCGGGAGGGGAGCGGAGATGAACAAAGAGGATTTATCTCCGGCGGCACGCGAGATTCTTGGTCCGGGAGGCGCGTACGCGCTGGAGGAAGTCGATATCCGCTGCGTTCGCATGCAGGTATTCAAGAACGCGCCACCGCACCTCAGGGATTATTTCCAGGCTGCCCTTGAAAATGCCGATGCCATCATCACTGCTAATTACAAACTAGACTACCGGCGCAGGCAGCTGCGTAAAGTCTTATCTAACTAATATTTCTTTTCTGGCACGGCAGCTGTCTATGTAGGAATAACTTTGAAAGCTGACCCGATTAAGTTCATATTGGACAGGATGGACACAGTCAGGCATGGAGATTCGATATGCGACTCAGTGAACAGGATGCATCATTCCTTTATACCGAAACGGCGAGCGGACCGATGCAGACGGCAGGCATTTTGGTCGTCGAAGGTGAACTGTCGTTTGAGGAAGTTTGTGAATTTTACACAGCGAGGCTTCACCTTGTTCCCAGGCTGAGACAGCGCCTTGTTTTTGTACCAATGAACCTTGCCCATCCCAAGTGGGTCGAGGACCCTGATTTCGATCCTAAGAATCATTTTGTCCACCATCAACTGCCACCAGCCAGCTCCATGACCGACGGGATTGCGGCGTTGGCGAAACTGAATCAGGGCGTGATGGACAGGAACCGACCACTCTGGAAGTACTTTGTGGTAACGGGAGTGAAAGACCGAACGCTGATCCTGCAACAAATGCATCACGCTATGGTAGACGGTGCTTCCACTGTGCAGATGGCAACGGTCCTGTTTGATTATTCCGCCGATGCGCAGCCGCCGGAACCTCCGGTCGAAACGCCAGTGGTCCCGCCCTTGCCTTCACAGGTTGAACTAATGACGGAGGCGTTCCGGGACAATGTCCAGGCCGCCATGAATACCAATCCCATGGCGTTGTTGCCCACAAACAGCGAAGCCCAGACCCAATTGCGCCGTGGTTTTGAGACCATGAGCCGGTTCATAACCAACCCGTCGATAACGGCGCCCTGGAATGCCTCGGCGGTCGGCCCAGAGCGAAAGCTGACCTGGTCCGAACATCCCATGTCGGAGTTTCGTGAGATCCGCCGCGCATTTGGTGGCACGATCAATGATATTGCGCTTGCAGCGGTGTCAGAAGGCGCGGCCCGCTACCTGGGTGCTCATAAGGAACAGAACGAAGGAAGAAATTTCCGCTTAATGTGCCCTGTTAATGTCAGGACCGAGGGTGAAGGGGGAGACCTGGGTAATCGGGTATCTGCAATTTTTCCCATGCTGCCTGCATCAAAGATGGAAGCGCGAGAACGGCTGGCAGCTGTGATTAAGGAAACCAGTCGCATCAAAGAGTCCCAGGAAGCACAGGCGATGACTTACATGCAGGAATCGTCGGTTTCAATAGCACCGATACTGATGGCACCGCTGTTACTCGTGGGTACACCCTTCGACCCTACCCGCCTCGCCGCGAATAACCCACCACCGGTATTACCACCCTTTGGAGCCCGGCCACCTGGATTTGGGGTCAACTTTGTACTCACCAATGTGCCAGGCGTCCAGGTGCCCCAGTATATTGCCGGGAAAGAAATTGTTGCGACCTTGGGTCTCATGATGCTTACCGGCAACATGGGTTTGGCAATTGCTGTCGGCAGCTACAACCAGAAAATGTTTTTCAACCTGACAGCCGATCCGAGACTGTTACCGGACCTCGAGATGTTTACAGACGAGGTCACAGGCGCCTTTGATGAGCTGTTAACCAGCGCCAGGCACCACAATGAAACCGTTCTAGCTTAATAGTGCTCTACAAAAGGAGATAGCATGAACGCCAAACAAACTACTGATGACTTCCCGCAGACGATAAAGTTACCGGATAAATCCGAGGTTGATGTTCGCCTGATGACTGCAGATGACCGGGACGAAATACTGAATTTTGCCCGTTCGTTACGGGAAGAAGACCTGATGTTCCTCCGGACAGACATAACCGACCCGGCGGTTGTGGATGAATGGATTACCAATCTCGAGACCGGTGATTCAATTACACTGGTTGCCTACAATGATAACCTTCTGATTGGTTACGCCAGTGTGCATAGGAACAAAGCACGCTGGACGCGCCGGGTCGGCGAAATCAGAGTAAATGTCGGCTCTGAGTATCGCAGCAAAGGCCTTGGCAAGTTCCTGACCAGCAGAATATTTGATGTTGCCCGCCACGAAGGCCTGAGAAAATTAATGGCCAATATGACAACGGACCAAAAAGGTGCGCAGGCTGCATTCAGGCGCCTCGGATTTATCCCGGAGGCAATCCTCGCTGATTATGTTGAGGACTCCAACGGAACCGCCAGGGATCTTGTCATCATGTCCTACGACGTCGACGGTCACAATGAACAGGTGGATGAGCCCGTTCACCTCTAGCGACGACAGTACGTTGCTACCCCCCATTATCGCGGTTAGATTGTACGGCCCGACGGTGAGCCTCTGTTGACGATACAAGTCAGGGTTATCTGACCTTAACGTCTCCAGGGTTTGATTGATGTCATTAGCAGCAGATTCGAATGTCGAATTCTCGCTGAGTCGCCCGGTCAGTGAATAGTTGTTTTTATCATCGAGCGGCGCTGATGGTGAAATGAATAACGGGCGCCAGATCTTCTGGAACATTGGAAACGAAAAGTTGGCGGCATTCCACCTGAAGAACTTGGCTTAAAGAAAGAAAACGGATACCCAGGTCAAATCGATCCAGTTGGCAAACTGTCATCGACTTGTTACCGATTCTCGTTACTCCGGCACTAATTTCCCGAAGATCACCTGCCACCACCTCTCTTTGGTATTTGATTACGTGCCGTGCATCCCCGTATGGTCAAAAAATGCATCGCGTAGATGTATCGTTGCACTGCGATGATTCAGGTCACTTGGTTGTTCGGTCTATATGGTGTGAGTTAGGCTTGTAATTTGGGATTTGTATCTTTTAGCTCAATGTATGCACTGATTCAGTACTGGAGTCATCTGTTTCCCAAACACGACCGGATTTTGATGCCAGGGTTCGAGCGTTTGGTCGAGCCGGTAGCAAGGACATACTCTGACCACGTCGGACCGGACTGCGGAAGATACTGCTCGATGAGGCCAGTATTCTTAGCTTTCTCTATTCGGACATAGCCGGGCATTCCCGATTCTGTGTTGGGGTATTTGTTTACCCGCCGCCTCAAATTTCTGTACAATGTGCCCGCAGTTGCTCGGCGATTGTGTTCGTTTCGATATAAAAAATTTAAGGGACAGTCCATGAGTCGTTCATTGTTAAGATCAACCTGCGTGACAATATCGATGCTGTTAAGTTCAACAGCAATTGCGTCTAACCAACTACAAATCAATCGAGAAGTATTGCCGATTCTGACACCCGAGCCCCAAACCTTTACCGAATTGGATGTGCGAAATACAAAACCACCTGCTCCTTTTACTGTAACTGCTCCTGAAGCTGCTCCCAATGTCGTCATTGTTTTGATAGATGATCTGGGCTTCGGAGCTACTTCTACATTTGGTGGGCCGATCAATACACCAAACCTGGATAAGCTCGCCAGTGCAGGGATACGTTTTAACAATTTCCATACCACGGCGCTTTGTTCTCCCACAAGGATGGCACTTAAAACCGGGCGGAACCACCACACCACCAATACCGGTTCTATAATGGAAACTGCTACGGCCTATCCCGGTAACACAGGGCAGTTGCCAAATAGTGTTGCACCGTTAGCAGAAATGCTTCGCCTTAACGGTTACAGTACGGCTGCCTTTGGCAAGTGGCACGAAACCGCCGCATGGGAAACAAGCATCTCAGGTCCTTTTGATCGTTGGCCAACACATCAGGGGTTTGACAAATTTTATGGATTTATCGGTGGCGAGACCGATCAGTGGGCCCCGCTTATTTATGATGGTGTCAAAAAAGTTGCTCCGCCTAAAATGGAAAATTACCACTTCACGACAGACATGACTAACCAGGCCATCAACTGGGTAAAAGCCCAGCAATCGATGACTCCTGACAAGCCCTTCTTTGTCTATTTTGCGACAGGGGCAGTGCATGCACCACACCACGTTTCTAAAGACTGGTCTGACAAATACAAGGGGAAGTTTGATAAAGGATGGGATTCCGTTAGAAAAGAAACGGTTAAGAACGAGAAAAAAATGGGGATTATTCCCGGAAATACGAAACTCCCCCCCAAACCGGATGACATAAAGGACTGGAAGGCGTTACCCGATAACGAAAAGAAATTATTTGCTCGACAGGCGGAGGTTTTCGCCGGTTTCATGGAGATGACTGATTTCGAAATTGGGAGGTTTGTAGATTCCATTGAAGAAATAGATGAATTGGATAACACCTTGTTTATCTATATTGCGGGTGATAATGGTACCAGTGCTGAGGGCGGCTTTGTTGGTATGTACAATGAAATGACATACTTCAATGGCGTAGAAGAAAGAGTGGAAGACCTTATTCCATTGATGGACGAATGGGGTGGTCCGTCAACTTTCCCTCATATGGCAGCTGGCTGGGCAGTTGCATTTGACGCACCATTCACCTGGACCAAACAGGTTGCTTCAGATTTTGGTGGTACTCGCAACGGTATGGTTATTCATTACCCAAATAGCATTGCGGATAAGGGAGGGATCAGGACCCAGTTCACCCACGTCATAGATATTGCACCAACTGTTTTAGAGATGGCTGGATTACCGGAACCAAAAGTGGTTAATGGGGTACCACAAACACCTATCGAAGGTACCAGTTTGGCTTATACTTTCAGCGATGCGAGTGCTGCTGAGCGTCATACTATTCAATACTTCGAAATGTTTGGCAACCGCGCCCTGTACAATAATGGTTGGTTTGCCCGCACGATCCACCGTGCTCCGTGGCAGAACAGCAATCTACCACCGCTGAAATCAGACGAATGGGATCTCTACTACGTACCTGACGATTTCAGTCTGGCAAATAACCTGGCAAAGAAACATCCTGAAAGGCTAATGGAGATGCAGGATCTATTCATGTGGCAGGCACAGAAATATCATGTACTACCCATTGATGACAGAACAATTGTAAGGACCAATGCAGCCCTTGCCGGTCGACCAGATTTGTTAGGCGACAGAACATCTCTTACTCTGTATGAGGGCATGGAAGGCATGCTTGAGAATACATTTATCAATATCAAGAACCGGTCATTCTCAATCACTGCTGAACTTGGTATTCCCAGCAGAGGAGCTAATGGTGTCATTCTGTCCCAGGGTGGTCGTTTTGGCGGCTGGTCACTTTACATGAGAGATAATAAGCCGGAGTTCACCTACAACTTCCTAGGACTTGAAAGATATGTAATTGTTAGCTCCGATGCACTTTCCGAAGGCCCTGTAATTGTTAAGGTTGATTTTGTCTATGACGGTGGTGGAAATGGCAAAGGTGGTAAGGCGACTATCTACATCGGCGGTAAAGTTGTCGCAGAAGGCCGCGTAGAGAAAACACAACCTAATATTTTCTCTGCTGACGAAACTGCAGACGTTGGGCTAGATAATCAGACACCAGTCGCTGAAGGCATTGGTCACGGGCCAGAAGCGACCCGCTTCACCGGCACCATCAAGAAGATTATCGTCGCAGTGAGATAGATGTGGCAACAATGGTTTTCAATACGCGGGATTGTTCTAACATTTAGCCCAGATAGTTGAGCCAATTGCTTTTGCGAGAGATGATGGCTTGTACGTAACTCTTTGAGAATCATTAAACTTACCTGTGGGCTTAATAGTCACGAGTATTCACTGATTTCCATAATGTCGGTTACGAATCTAACCCGACATTCACCCGACAGTTCGAAATTGCGCTGATTATTTTGCAGCTAACCACTTATCGGTGAGAATTCAGCCTCTGCATCGATCCACTTTCACGATCCAGCAAAGCGGGTTCATTGATATCTTCCCTATTTTTTAATTGCCTGGCTCATTCTGTAACCTTTACTCCAGGTTAGTTTCGATCCGGGGGTTATGTCGCTATTGAGATAGTTGCGTACTGATCAGGCACCTTGGTGAGGTTCATCAGCATGGTACTGGGTTACCTCGACCATTCGGGTGTCGACATCCAACGTCAATAGATAATAGTTGACGGCTACATTGTTGAATGCCCAGGACTTATCTTATTAATATGCCATTTTCAAGAAGCTGCTCACAGGTTGCCTAGATGCTCACGCGCAACGTGTCAATAATTGTGTCCACTGGTTCTCGAGTAAAGGTCAGCGAGGGTGACATCACGTTCAGATGACCAATGGGACGTACAAAAAGACCTCTGGCACTTGCCTGTTTTGATACCAGACCGCCCCTACCGAGTTCGTCTGCAAACAGTTCCCTGGTTTCCTTGTTCGCCACGAACTCAACACACATCATCACTGATTTAGTTGACGGCTCTGATTTTATTGACATAGTTCCCCAGCGGCGCTAACTGCAGGTGAAATGCCAACCACTCCATGATGAGAGGAATTTCTGCTCTCGACACACAGTGACCACCGTATTCGTCAATAATCATGAGCTTTCCCTGAACTGAAGCGTCTGTTGCCAATTGGCTTTCGGACAATGGCACCAGGGGATCGAAATGCGTATTGATAGTCAGAATAGGCGTGTTGGTAATATTCTTTTTGCCGAGCAGACCCTGGTCAACAAGGGAAACCGGCAAGCTGCTGGCAAGAAGCCCCATCATATTGTCGGAGCTGGCGCGTACGCGATCAAGGTAGGTCTCAGTTTGAAAATTGAGTAATCGCTGTTCAAATTCCGGCGTCAACATAGTCTTTTGAATCTCTGCAAGTTTCTGCTTTGACAACTGCCCTTTGTTGTATGCCGCAACCAGTTCGTGTGAATCGTATTGAGTAGGCTCCTCGCCTGACATTGCCAGTGCGTAGAGCGTATGTATTGGTCCACAGCTGTTGACCGCGGCGGCAATGCTGCCCCGATGCTCACCGATTGCAATTTTCACTGCGGTTACACCAGCCAGGCTTTCGGACCAGATGCCAATTCTTTCCGCATCAAAACGGCGGTCAGCGAGGACTCGTTTGAGCACGGCAACATGGTGTTTATCGTATTCGCTGTCGACAATGCCGTCGTTTCCCGTGCCGGGAGAATCGTAGACAATCATTGCCGCACCGTATTCTGTAATTGTTTCAGAGAGCGGATAGAATTCGGTGCTCAGGACATCCATGCCCCCTGTCTTTAATATGACTGGTATGGGTTTTGATGTTGGACTCTCCGGGAAATGGACGAATGCCTTAAATCGAGCGCCATCAACTTCCAGTTCCCATTCCTCCATTGGAACAGAAAAATAGCGGCCTGCGCGCTTGTACATTTCAAAGGCCTTTGCGAGTGCTGCGCGAGAGTGCTTGTCTCGCAGGTGTGGATAGCTTCCCTGGGTGTAGTAGATTGACGAATTCAGGAATGAACGGCGTGCTGCCACCGTGTCGCCTTTATTCTCTTGTTTGAGTCCTTGTTTGTAGGCTTTCTCGCCAATTCGACTCCACTCGTAAACCCAGTGGCCTGGACCATACTTGATGATGGTATCCACCTTGTCCGGGTACCGTCGCTTGCCGCTTGCCTGTTCGATACGGACCAGCGCGCTTCGAATAACTGACCAGTCGGCACCTTCCCATTCCCACATTCCCTGTCGGACGGAACGCCACCAGTTGTCCTGGTAATTTTCCGATGCGGCCTCGGATGAAGCCGTGACGGATTCAGAAGCAGTGGCGATATTAGTGGGGCTGACGCCCAGTATGATTACCAGAACCCCGAACAGGAATCCGGTTTTCATTGATGGCAATGTCCTGCCAGCAAGTAATTTCATTGATATTCTCCTTTGAGTTCATTGCAATTGTGCTGGCACAGCGTCCTGAGGGCAACCTGCCTGCTTTCGAAACCGGACCAGTCCATCCCGATCAAACATACTGCCTTTGTATCTTGAAGGTGATCATTTTAAGACGCCTTTTTGTTGCTATGGTAATAATGTCGATTGTAAACGGTGTGGCGGCCTGGGCGGTGTTTCATATCGCTGCAATACTAGAGAGGAAAGGAGTTCTTTCCTGGAAAAATTGAATTGAACCTTACTTGATGTGAATCAAGGCTTTTTCCCTTTAGACAAACTAGTTTCTCTTCAAATGTTCCATTGAGGAGATAGTCGTGAATAAGGTCGCAGCACTGATATTGTGTTTCACGTCTGGCATACATGCCTTAAACGCCATAGCTCACGAAAAGGGGGATTGGATCGTCAGAGCCGGACCTATCGTCGTTGATCCGCAGGGGGACAGCGATACCATTGACGTCGCTGGCATCGTAACTCTGCCAGGTGTTGATGTAGACAGCGATACTCAGCTGGGATTGACGGGCGTCTATATGTTGAGTAACAACATTGGCCTTGAGTTACTGGCGGCGACACCTTTTAAGCATGATATTTCCGTCAGTGGTACAGGCATTAATGCAGGAGATGCAAAGCAGCTCCCACCAACGTTGACCTTGCAATACTACTTTGGAGATTCTTCAAGCCGGTTTCGACCCTATGCGGGTCTCGGAATCAACACAACTATTTTCTTCGAGGAAAACGTAGACGATGAACTTAATCTGGCACTTGATGGCATCGTAGGCCTGCCTCCCGGCAGTGTGAACGCGAAACTTGAGCTGGATCAGAGCTGGGGCTTGTCAGCCCAGGTAGGATTTGACTATATGCTTAACGAAAACTGGCTGATTAATGGGGCCCTGTGGTACATCGATATTGATACCGAAGCAACGATTAAAACCGCCGTTGCAGACGTCAAGTTTGATGTGGAGATAGATCCGATCGTGTACATCCTTTCAATAGGTTATAGGTTCTAGAGAAAATCCGAAGTCCTTAAGAGAATTTGGGACAAAACACCTGTCATCCTGAGCTCAGTTCGGTCCTCCCTGAGCGACATAGTACACAGTGACTATTGTGCTGATCCATTACAGCTCATCACAACAACACCCATGGTCAATTATTTTGGTTCGAAAGCGACCTCTGGTTTATGCCAGTCAATCATCGCCATAATGCCGCCGCACGACACCTATATTGAAACCCACCTGGGTGGCGGGGCGATCATGAAACGAAAGCCAGCGGCACTCAACAATATTGGCATCGACCTGGACCCGCAGTCGCTGGATGATTTTAGCTCTGACTATCGCGTTCAACTGGTAAATGAGTGTGCACATCCTTATCTCAAACATTACGATTATCAAGGTCGTGAGTTAGTCTACTGTGATCCACCCTATCTTCACCACACACGCACGTCAGGGCGCAGGTACCGCTGTGACTACAAGCCGGTTTGGCCGCTTCTTCCTATGTGACTGTAGATGATAGCGGCGCACGCCACCAGGGTAAAAATGGATTTGTCACGCACATTGGCAATGATTGGTTTGGCTGGTTTCAAAGTACAGATTCAAAAAGCCGGGTTAACTTTCTGGAACTGCTCAGAGCCGGTCTGTGTGATGATCTTGTCATCGTCAGTGATGATGCCGGGATACCTTTGCAAGTTTAAAGAAAACCTGGCGCAAGTTGGATATCTCATTCTGGCATTACTTGGCAGACCGGCTGAGTATTGCTGAAAAGCCTATTCCTCCACTACCTGATATCATCACTGAACGCGCTGCGCCTGAGAGGGTTATTGAGAAGCTACTGGCGAAGGACCTATATCGTTGAATAAATTGAAGATTTTAGATTCTTCACTGCGCTGACGGATGACATTGATCTGCTTTAGTAAGTGCGATTCAGGTCGGTGTAGAATGGCACTTAGAACGCCAGGATAATCTGGCATTGAACAAAGGGTGAAAGTCCCTGTGGGGTTCGAGTTAGCCACTCGCCCCAGCCTCGACTGGGTCAATAATCCGACTCGATATTAGCCGGAAAATTTGATTTAGGTCAAGGTAGCCTACGGTTTGAATCCCTAATGTACACAGTCGAATCCATCCATAAAGAGAACGATGATGAGTGCATTGGAAACCTCCACCGCTAGTGATGAAGTAAAAGAAAACCTGGTCGACGCTTACAAAACTGTAACGGATATGAGCTGGAACTTTGACTATGATGGCAACATACCAAAGGTCCATGATTTATATACGCGCGCGAAGACTAATCAGTGGAATGCTGATGATCTTGAATGGGATACGGTAATTGACCCATCCAATCCGATCATGGGCCGAGACAGTACCCAGTATTCAGAGATGCCATTTTTTAAGCGTTTATCTCAAAGCCAGCAAGAAACTTTCACCGCACACTCCACCGCGCAGATGCTCTCGCAGTTTTTGCACGGGGAGCAGGGTGCTACCCTAACGGCAGCAACCATTACTCACGGTGTGCCGGATATGCAAGCTAAATACTATGCCGCCACCCAGACGATGGATGAGGCAAGACATGTTGAAGTTTATGACCGCTATGTGAATAAGATTGCAATACACTATCCGATAAACCCGTGGCTTAAGAAGCTTATTGACGTTACCTTGCAAACCGAGGACTACCGCAAGGTTATGATCGGCATGAATATGATTGTCGAAGGCCTGGCACTTGGTGCGTTCAACAATATGTACCGACAAACTGATGAGCCACTGTTGAAATCAATCACGTTCAACGTCATGCGTGATGAGTCTCGGCACGTGTCGTTCGGGCACGCTTACCTCACGCCATTAGTCGCCAAGATGCATAAGGACGACGTGGAAGATCTGGCGCAATATGCGTTTGATGGCGTCAACATCCTGGTTGGGTCGCAGACCGAAACAACTGAGGGATTCCTCAAAGTGCTGGAGGTCAGCGGCATAGATCCCAAAGACTTCGGTGCCGGTATGAAGGAAGCTGCAGAAATGGGGCTGCTTACTGATTTGCCGCCAGGCCAGGTTCATTCACTGAAGGATCTGATGATTCCAGCACTGGTTCGTGCTGGTTTGATCACACCGAGGACCAAGGAACTATTCGAAGGTATTGGTGTTCCGGTGAATGAGGACATGACGATATTACACGCCATGGAAGATGCAAAATCTGACCAGAGCATCCTCAACGAGGAGAGCGCTTCTTACTAGAGGCGACCCGGTTTAAGTTTTGTAGAATCACAGGCAGTTCAACTGCTTACGGATCTGCCTGAGGCGCTGTTAATTACAACGACCTCAGGCGAGATCCTCTTCTTCAACAAATCTGCCGCCGAGCAATCGGGGTTCAGCAGCGAAGAAATGCTGGGAGAACATGTCTCTCACATGCTGCCTGAATCGAACCGCAGGAAGGTTGATGTTATTATCGCTATTGGCGAAGACGCGGTGCTTAGTATTGATCCCGATCTCAATTTTTGCTTCTGGAACCAGAAAGCGGAACAACTCTTTGGTCACAGCGAAAAGGAAATCATGGGCCAATCAATTAACTTGTTACTGCCGACAAGTGCCAGTGATGCTCATACGGAGAGTATCCAGGTATTTAGTGGCGACAAGTCGCCATCGAAATTTATGGGTGAAAGAGGGGAGATTATTGGCTTGCACAAATCAGGAGCCAGGATAGCGCTTGAAGCATCCATCACCAAGACCTTCATTGGCAACCGGCTGATAATGAGTGCTCAGATTCGCGATATCAGTGATCGCAAGCAGGCCCAGAAAATCCTGGAAGAAAGAGAAGCTCGGTTTGGAGCAGTCTTTGATCACGCGGTAGAAGCGATTGCCTTATTGGATGCATCCGGTCTGGTACTGGATATCAACAGCGCCGCCAGGGAGATGCTTCCCGTCAGTGTGAGGGTCGGAATCGAACCGACACTCCCGTGAAGGAACCGGATGTATAATCCGGTAACTAAGTAGCGTATGTGTCTTAAAAATAAGGCTTATAAGTATCTCTTTGTTTAGATAGTACACTTGTGGTGCGATGTGTACGTAACCAGGGTGTACTTAACAATCACTCAGACACGGATGGAACTCATTATCTTATTCAAGTAAATGCCGATAGTTCATTCACGTCGCTTTTGAGTTACACCAGTAGATGCCCCTGATCAGTGATATCTATCATATTCCTCACTATTCGGCCATCAATGCTGCTGGTCAAATCGCGGCGAAATAATTTTTTTTGAAAGCCCCTTGTGTAGAACACACTGTCGGGTAGTACTGTTTGTCATACAGGAGTCCCTTTTTGTGTTTAAGTATTTGTTTGCAAACACTATTTTTGCACAATTAGGGCTTCTGTTCTTACTTCTTCATGAATAATGCGGGCTAGAACGGTCATCGTC
>JAPYTQ010000048.1:0-34993 GCA_029941905.1 Pseudomonadales bacterium
CCTCCTAAGCGGAGGGTCACAGGTTCGACTCCTGTTCGGGGCGCCAATATAAAATGGTCCTGCCCCGTCACATAGGTGACGCTTTTCCGGAACGCCGGACCCACCGATCATATGGGTAGCGTAAAATGCATGGGATTCGTCCAGCTACCGAAAAAGACCTACCTGCAATTATCCAGTTGACAAGAGAAAACCGGCACTTACTTGAGCGCCTGGAGCCAACATTCTGGCGGGCATCAGTAAACGCCGATGACGCCCACGCAGCTTTTATGGCATTCGTTGTTTCCAGTCATGACATCATTACAAGGGTGCTGGATAAAGATGGGCCGATTGCATTCTCAGCAAGTTCCAAACATCCGGCAGGCCGGTGGTTTGTTGATGATGTGTGTTTGTCCGGGGATGCTGACTGGTCGACTGATGGACAGAATCTCTTCAACGCCATTGAAGAACGTCCAGCCGTTATGACTGCACCGCACCAGGATGAGGCCAGAGTTCGCGCAGCGGAACAGGCAGGATTGGCGCTTGTGAGTTCCTTTCGGTCAATTCGGTTTGATCAAAATTTGCCCGTCGAATTGCTTCAGGAACAAATCGAACCACGAAAACCACCACCAACTCTCATTGCTCCACCACTACACGTTTTCGGACCGGCGATGACTTCCGAATCGATTTCAGTCATTGGTGATGGAATGGATGGTCATGTCGTGTTATCTCCGCCTGTTAATGTGCCTCCAGTTTATGATGTCGGTGGAAAAGTTTCCGTGATCGACCGTGTAGTAGCAGATAATCGAGCCTATGCGCTCAAGAAGGCACTCAGTTATGCAGCCCAACGGGAAGATGTTGGCGTGATCCTGATAGTGGCTGAGGGGGATGCAGAACTAATGGGCATTGCCGACGAGTTTGGCGCCAGTCATCCGGTCGATGTGTTCACGTGGCCCGCGTGATTGGGTGTCCTGAAAAAGCCAATCCGTCTCGTTAACCGTTGGTAAACCTCCAGGCAGAGTTACGTCGTTACTCGTGCATTGATCAGTTTCATAGTTTTTTCGAACAACTAATTGTAGGATGTCGCTCGTAATAGCGTCGTCTGATGACAAATAAAGGAATGCGAGACAACTAGATGAGTTTACAAGTAGAAGGTGCCAACGAAATTCCAAGTTGCCAGGGAGGACTGGAAAACCTCGATGAAGAACATGACTATTGGCTAACGGATAACGAAGGGGATGTACCAAAAGACATCCGGGGTACATTCTTTCGTAACGGCCCCGGAAGACAGAAAATCGGTGGCAAGCCGTATGGGCACTGGTTTGACGGTGACGGCATGCTTTGTGCCTTCTCCTTTGTCGATGGCAAGGTCCATTTCAAGAATAAGTACGTGCGCACACCAAAATACATTGAAGAAACCAAACAGCAGAAGGTGCTCTATAGAGGGTTCGGTACCCAGATTCCAGGAGGCTTTTTCAAGAACTTTCTGAAAATGCCCGCCAACCCTGCCAACACAAATACTATTTTCCATGGCGGACATTTGCTGGCTCTGAACGAAGGGGGCAAGCCATGGGCCATGAAACCGGATTCACTCGATACTATTGGCGAATTCACTTACGAAAACCAGCTGCGCGCGTCCCAGGTATTTAGCGCACATGGCAAGGTTCATGTTCGTACTGGCGACTACATCAACTATGGTGCCGGGGTGTCTGGTTTTGGTCTGAAGGGGCCAAAGCCCTGTCTGAACATGTACCGTATTAGCCCACAAGGGAAGTTGTTCAATAACCAGCAGATCCCGCTGGACTCTTTTCCTTTCTGCCATGACTTTGCGTTGACAGACAAACATGCCATCTTCTTCATTGGCTCTATTGTATTCGGCAATATGACCCCTGTGATTATGGGCACGAGGACCATATCCGACCAGGTAAAGTTTGACCCGAGCATCACGATGAAAGTAATCGTCGTCGATTTAGACACGCTGAGCGAAGTGAAAAGATTTGAAACTGATCCCGGCGCTATTATCCATTTTGGTAATGCTTTCGAGGAGGGCAATGAAAT
Organism: Pseudomonadales bacterium; assembly: GCA_029941905.1. Lineage (GTDB taxonomy): Bacteria > Pseudomonadota > Gammaproteobacteria > Pseudomonadales > Azotimanducaceae > JAHRVQ01. The sequence continues at coordinate 2,035 of JAPYTQ010000048.1, forward strand.
TATCGTCGATGCCATGTTTACCGATAATTTCGTGGCGAATGATACCTTAGGCGACGTCTTCAATCCCGATGGCCGATTCAGTGGGGGCACATACATGCGCTATTTTCTCAATATGTCTACCGGGGAAATGCGGGCTGAAAAAGTTTCCGACGTGGAATCCGAGTTTCCAACGTTCAACACCAGCAAATCCGGTAGCAGGCATCAGGTTTCCTATACGGCCTGCTCCGTTGACAATGGTGCCAACAGCTTCTTCAACGCCATCCAGAGTGTCAGTTTCGATGGAGATTCGAAACTGGTAACACTGCCTCCTGGCTATTATGGTTCTGAGCCTCTATTCGTGCCCAGCGTCGGCGCCACCAGGGAAGATGATGGATATCTGCTTGAGGTTGTTTACAACGGCTTCGACCATCTGAGTGAATTGCAAATTTATCGTGCAGACGATGTTAGTAATCAGGTTTGCCGCATAAAACTCCGCCACCACGTACCACACCAGTTCCATGGCTACTTTACCGAGCACACGTTTATGGCTGCTTGATGGGCCCTCTTCCGGGTGGCCCTTCTGAAGCAGATTACGAGAGTTCTGGATACAGTTCTGGACACCCATCATGTTGGGTATCCTGAACTGGATACATGTTGGGTGTCCTGAATTGGTACAATGGTGGCGGGGAGACGTTGGGAAAGGGCTAGATGACGAATACGGGGGGATCTTTTACTGTTGTGGATTATCCTCACAGGCGATTCAATCCACTTACGGGGTGTTGGGTGCTGGTATCACCGCATCGTGCTAAGAGACCCTGGTCTGGTCTGACGGAGAAAACTGAAACGGCCGAGACACGTTCATATGACGAGAGCTGTCCACTGTGCCCGGGCAATACACGGGCGGGAAATACCAGAAACCCGGACTACGAAGGGACCTTCGTATTTAGTAATGATTTTGCGGCGCTGAACACAAATTCACTTATTCCCGCTGAAACGGGTGACGATTTGTTCGGCATCCAAAGCGCCACGGGAGAAAATCGTGTTATTTGTTTCTCTGCAGATCATAGTAAAACCCTGCCGGAATTACCGGTAGGCAATATTCGCCAGCTCATCAATACCTGGTGCTCACAGGTCGCTGAGCTTTCGAAGACTTATCCCTGGGTGCAGATTTTCGAAAACAAGGGATCCATGATGGGTGCATCACAACCGCACCCCCATAACCAGGTCTGGGCAAGCAGCTTTATCCCGAATGAAATCGCGATTCGAGACAAAATGTTAAAACGCTATTTCGAGGAAAAAGGCACCAATCTGCTGTTTGATTATGGACAGCGCGAACTGGCGGATGGAACACGCGTGCTATTCGAGAACGAAACCTGGATAGCACTGGTTCCTTTCTGGGCCACCTGGCCATTCGAAACGATGCTTCTGCCAAAAGCGCATCGCGCCCGCTTTGATGATTTAGGCCAATCAGAGCTCGATGACCTGGCCGTAGCCCTAAAGGCACTCACCATACGCTACGACAATCTTTTTCAGTGTTCTTTCCCCTATTCAATGGGTTGGCACTATGCACCATATCCGGCTCCTTATGGCGCACCTCATGAGGACGCAACAGAACACTGGCAGATTTACGCAGTTTTCTATCCGCCGTTGCTGCGATCAGCAACTGTTCGTAAATTCATGGTCGGGTATGAAATGCTCGCCGAGGCGCAGCGCGACATTACACCAGAACAGGCTGCGGAAAAACTTCGGACGCAAAGTCAGGTTCACTATAAGGAACAGGATTCATCGTGACGCCACCTGAACGTGCTGAATTCGCCTTCAAACAAGTATTTGGTGACAAGCCGGAGTACTTTTTTTTCGCACCGGGTCGGGTCAACCTGATTGGAGAACACACCGACTACAACGACGGGTTCGTCTTACCCGCAGCAATTAACTTTCAAACAGTAGTCGCCGCCAACAGACGGCAGGATCAAACTGTCCGCTGTGTCGCTGCGGATTATGACAATGAGCTGGATGTATTTTCCCTGGATGAGCCCGTTGTTGTTCTCGAATCGCCTCGCTGGGCGAATTATGTTCGCGGTGTAGTCAGCAGCCTGCAGACCAGAGGCTATAAAATAGGAGGTGTTGATATCGCCATCAGTGGCGATATCCCACAAGGTTCAGGACTCTCATCATCTGCCGCATTGGAAGTTGCCATCGGGCAAACATTCCAGTCACTGTTTAGGTTGACAATTTCACAGTCAGACATTGCCCTGGTGGGCCAGGAAGCAGAACACACTTTTGTCGGATCCCTCTGCGGCATCATGGACCAGTTAGTCTCCGCCAGGGCAAAGCAGGGGCATGCCCTGCTGATCGATTGCCGCACACTTGAGTCAACCCCGATCCCGATTCCGAATGAACTCGCCATTCTGATTGTGGATTCCAATGTGAGCCGTGGTCTTGTGGATAGTGAGTACAACAGCCGTCGCCAGCAATGTGAAGACGCAGCCCGACTGCTGGGTCTGGATGCCCTTCGCGATATCAGTCTCCCTGAGTTCAAGAAGCGCATCAACGAATTACCTGCCGATATTGCAAAGCGCGCACGGCATGTTGTTACAGAAAACGAGAGAACCCTGGCGGCGGCTGACGCCCTGGCCTGCTCCAACATGAAACTTCTATCACGACTGATGGCGCAGTCCCATGAGTCGATGCGTCAAGACTTCGAAATAACCATTCCGGCCATTGATCTCATTGTCAACACCATCAGCAGGGTCATCGGCGAGCGTGGCGGCGTTCGTATGACCGGTGGTGGTTTTGGCGGTTGTGTTGTTGCCCTGCTATCGCCACAGCTTATTCCCGAAGTGACCAATGCACTTTCATCTGTTTACGAAAGAGAAACGGGATTGCAATATTCTCACTATGTTTGCACGGCTTCAGCAGGTTCCGGAAAATTGGCACAAGCGTCATGATCGATGACCTCGCTGCTTTTTACGGCCAATTGACGCCGGATGGCGAAACGCTCAGGCTGTTCAATTTAACGAACAGCAACGGATTTGAAGTTACGTTTATGGACTGGGGGGCTACCTGGCTCTCTTGCAAGGTACCAATGAAAGCAGGACCTCTCAGGGAAACACTGTTGCGGTCAGCGACCTTGCAGGATCACCTCGCACATACCGTTTACCTGGGTGCAACCGTCGGGCGTTATGCTAACCGGATCAAGGGAGGGGCGTTCGATTGTAACGGAGAACCGGTTGTGCTATCACGGAATCATTTCGACAACACATTGCATGGCGGCGATCGTGGATTTGATCGACATAGCTGGACCGGTATTCAGCAAGACGAAGCGACGGTCGTTTTTTCAAGACGTTCGCCAGATGGCGAAGAGGGGTTTCCCGGGGAGATTGATGTCAAAGTGACTTATCAGGTCAGCGGCGGAACCGCGGCGACTGAGTTGACCGCCACCTATGAGTCCACAACCGATAAAAGAACCCCGATCAATCTGACCAACCACGCGTATTTCAATCTCTCAAACGACCAGACCATACTGGATCACACCCTGAGCCTCGAAGCAGATCTGTGGCTACCCGTGGATGCGGAATGTATTCCCGTCGCTGGGCTTCAAAATGTTAACGGCACACTGCACGATTTTCGAATTGCTAAGATCTTTCGGGATTCCAATCGCGCAGCTATTGCCTATGATCACAGCTATCTTTTCAGGACAGGTAAAACACCCGTCCTGAAGCAGGCAGCCCGACTTTCATCGCCCGCAGGGGACCTCAGCCTTGAAATCATGACCGACAAACCAGCGATCCAACTTTATAATGGAGAACACCTTGAAGGGTTGCCGGGGGCTGGTGGGGACCCTATGAAAAAGTACGCCGGGATAGCTCTGGAGACCCAATTTTTACCCGACAGCCCCAACCACCCTGACTGGCCGCACGAGAGCTCATTTGTCGAACCGGGGCAGACTTATCGATACCAGACGATCTTTCGGTTTAGTCAGTAAATTTCATATTGATCCAGCAGCACCTGATAGGCGCCCTGCAACTCTGCTGCTTCAAGTTCCAATTCGCGAATCTCACTTGCCAGTTCACCCCGTTTCAGCTGATGGTCCTCCAGCTCATCCAGCAGAATCCCACGACGAGCGCTTGTCGTCTCGTCTGCGATTAATTCGGCTTCGATCCCGTTAATCTTGCTCCTGAGGTCTTTTAATTGAGCCTGGCTGTTTTTTCGATAAATTTCTGAATTCATCAAGAACAACTCGCGACCATTGCGGTACCCATGCAGAAATTCCGACTCGACCCGGGCCGGGCAGACACCCCCGTACTGCTGACCCTGCTTGTGGAAACCCCGTTCGTTGTTTTTGGAACGTCACGGAATGCCGATACCGGATAGGCAAATTTACAAGGGTCATTCATATTCTCTGGTCGGTGATCTAACAACACACTAGCACGTTTACGGGTGAACGAAGGTATACGACACCCGGATATCTCATCGACGGCATTTTACGTACAATCAATGGATGTCACTTTCACTTTCCCTTATTTATGCCCGCAGTGAGAACTATTGCATTGGAAACAAGGGTAAGGTCCCCTGGAACCTGCCGGATGAATACACCAGTTTTGAACGAATCACGAAAGGCAAAGCCATCATTATGGGCCGTCGAACTTATGAGGATCATCTGAGCCTGCTACCGGACCGGTTCAATATCGTGATCAGTGCCAACGCCAATTACTCCGTGGTCCCCGGTGTCAAACTCGTGAGTTCGCTACAAGCTGCCCGGCAGTTGGCGGCTAAGTTTTTAGATGAGTACTTTGTTATTGGTGGCATCGGGTTATTCGAGTCATCTATTTCAGAGGCAAACACGGTGTATGAAACTGTAGTCCATGCAGAAATTGAAGGCGACACATTCTTACCTTCAGGCTTGGCAGCGTGGGATTTCGCGAACTGGTCAACTGCGTTACTGGCTGAACACCCAGCGGACGAACAACATGAATTTGCATTTACCACCTATCGTCACACACAAGGTAAATAGCCAGTTATGCAGTTACTACTGTGGTTCGTCCTAGTATGGTGTGATTCGGCACAAACCATATGCCAAGTACCCAGAAGTGTCCTTTAATACACTTTACATTCAGGCTGGACATCAATGAAAAAACTGCTACCCATACTCTTATCTATCATCCCGCTGCAGGCAGTGTCTTCGACAGAATGTGAATCAAACCCTTTAATTTTGCAGGTGAACCAAATAACGGAACTCAAGGGCCAACTATTTGTCGCCCTGCATACTTCAGAAACATCCTATCTGAAGGATGATGAAGAACCCTTTCGTGCGACGACTGTGGTGGTGATGAACAAAGGCTCACAACAATTAAGCTTGTGTGACGTACCTGCAGGTGATTATGTCATCTCCATTTACCACGACGAGAACGACAACAACGAGTTGGACACCGGATTTTTCGGCATTCCGAAGGAACCCTATGGATTTTCCAATAACCTGGACAGAATGCGGCCACCTTCATTTGAAGAAGCCACATTTCACTTCGACACGAACTCGCTGGTTGAAATCAATCTACGATAGGATTTTGGGGCTAAAACCCGAGTACTTTGCGCAGTGCAATGGCTGGTTCTCTGGCCACAGTCAGTATGGTGTCGTCGGGGAAGTGTAATTTTAATCGCCCGTCGTCCCAGGGCTCGATCTCAAATGAAGCCGATAAATTAACAATACTGCTTCGATGGACGCGACAAAACTGCTGTGGGTCCAAACGTCTTGAAAGCTGATCCAGGGTCTCGTTGGTCCAGTGTTTATTTCCTAAACGATCGTAAACATAAACCACGCGATGCTCAGATGTAATGTAATTGATATCAGATGTCTGAACCAATCTGACGCGTTTCAAATGTCGCACCGCCAGGCGCTTTGCATATGACGGTTGTTCCAGAACATCCAATACCGCAGAGGCGTCTGGTGCTGAGTCCGAAGCTGATTCCCTTACCCTGTCCAGGGATTGAATAAGTCGTGCATCTGATACAGGTTTCAACAGGTAATCTATTGCCGCCACCTCGAAAGCACGGGTGGCATATTCATCATAGGCTGTGACAAAAATCACCTGCGGACGCGGTGCCTGCATTAACCGCACTACATCAAAACCAGTCATTCCAGGCATCTGAATATCTAACAAAACAACATCAGGCTTCTTTTCGTCGATGAGTTGCAACGCCTCAACTCCATCTCTTGCCTCGCCTATAATTTCGACCTGGCTATGATTTGACAGCTGGCGAGCAATTTTTTTTCCCGCCGGAGCTTCGTCGTCAACGATCAACAGTTTGAGTTTTGCGGTATGCATAACGACGCTGTCACTCCTCCGGAATCGTTGGTTTGAAGCTTAAGACTGGCAGCCCTGCCATATAACCTATCCAGTCTCTCCTTAATATTCCTGGTAGCCAAACCCAGTCCTTCATTTGTCGCAACAAGACCAGGGCCATCATCGATAACATCTATGCTCAGTACCGACCTGGCAACCACTGCTTCGACCCTGAGACTGACCGGCTCAAACTGACCGTCCACTGCGTGCTTGACCGCATTTTCTACCAGTGGCTGAATGCAGAACGGTGGAACTTGCCAGGTATTGAGTTCGCTGGGAACCTGTATGTCATATTTTAGCCTTTCACCATAGCGGGCATGTTCTATGGCAAGATAATTTCTAACGGTTTCCATTTCCTGTTCCAGCTCGATCGTATCCTGGTCGGGCGAACTCAATACGCTTCGCATCAGGGCCGAGAGCTGTTCTATCACAAGTTCAGCCTGGTCCGGGTCATCGCGAACAAAACTGTGGATAGAGTTAAGCGTATTGAACAGGAAATGCGGTCTGATCTGGGCCCGCATCGCGTCGAGTTCAGCCCGTGCCGCCAGGGTCGATAACTCTTCCGCCTTAATCATGTCGTCGTGTAACTGCTGAACTTGCAGATGGCTCTGTAAATACAATCCGGCTGTTGTAGCCCAACTGTTGGCTTCGGACAGCCAGGGTATCCAACCGCGTATGTAGCTTAACTTTAACTCAACAAACGGTTCACCCGGCAACCTGATGACATTTTGTGCATCGAAATCATCTATGCCATTGATACTGGTCTTACAATGAAATATCGACCCGATAAAGGACTCTGTTTCCCTGATCGCAGTACGATCATCGTCGCATTTCGCCAGGCGCATCGGTAAATCGTCATGAATGCTGGCCAGAACTTTCCGCGTGGGCGTCCATAAACGTTCGAAAATCGATCCTACACCAAAGAATGTCATCACTGAGATCAGCGTGTAAACAAACAACACCATATATTGTAGGGTTGACGGTATCGAGAAAAAGTCGGACGAAATCAACTGGCCTAATCCTGCCACCGCCGTTATCAGCACCAGTATCCTGACACTCTGATTAAGAATCATATCCATAAACTGTAGTCGAAATCGGTACCAGCAAAACACAAAGGAGAATGCCAGCGTTTGTGTCATCGGCATGATGCTCCAGTATTCCGCGTCCTCCCAGAAGTAATAGGAATGCAGGTAGGCCAACATCCAAAAAACAAAAATTATCCACAACGCCCTACCCGCCCCCTTCCAGGGCGCTTCCGCAGGCCTGAGCCCTGACAGGTACATTACCAACCAAAGTATGCCGACCCCGACCATGCTGAATAGAGCGACGGGGTTACCGTATTCACCGCGCCATTTTTCCAACGGAAAAATACCGGTTATCATCCAGGTCGAGTAACCCACACAGGCTAACAACGCCAGGTAAAACAAAGTTCTGGCGTTTCCAGAAACCGATTTGAGCGCTGAAGCGATCGGGTTGGTATTTTCCGGCAACACAGTCAACTCGCCAATAAGAAGTGGAATGAACAAGGCGACAAAGAAAATTTTGATGTTGTAACTGACAAACACCGCAACAAAGTAGAACGGCGTGAACCAGCCCATTGCTTCCCAAAGCAATTCTGTCCCATAAAGCGCATGCATAACAGACCAGCACAGGACGTAAATCCAGAAAAAATAGCTGACATAACTTTCATTCCGCATTGGGTAAAATCGCCAGGCCAACAGAATATGCAAGTAGCAAACGCAGTAGTGAGAGACAACGACCAGAAAGTCCGCCATTAGCGTTTCGCCAATTCTCGTTTCGGTGAAATTTTTAGGGCGGGCAACCGGAAGGATTGGGCCATTTGATTAACACGAATCACCAACTGGTCCATGGCGACGACACATACCGGCAAGAACAATAACAACAGCAACGAAGCCGCGGTAAGACCGTAAACCATGGTATTCGCCATGGCGTTCGCAATTCCTGCAGACTCGCTAAGACTCACGGGAATGAGACCTCCCACTGTTGTAATGGTCGTCAACCAGATCGGGCGAAAGCGTTGCCTGACCGCACCCACTGCCGCGTTGATTGCATCAATGCCTTCTTCTCTCGCCCGGTTATAGAAATTGACCCAAACCAGCGAATCATTGATGACAATACCCATCAACCCTACCACGCCCACAAAGCCCATGAGATCCAACGTCTGTCCCGTCAGGGTCATTCCCCAGACCACCCCCATGTATGCCAGCGGGATAGCCAACAATACGACGATGGGTTGAAGGAACGATCGAAATAACAACGTCAGAATGAAATATGAAAGTCCAAGTCCTATAAGCCCTGCCTGGATCATAGAAGCCAGGCTTTTCTGTGTCTCACTGTACTCTCCTCTCTGGTCGAAGGTAACACCTGGCAGTAGAATCGACTGGTCGATCAGTGATTCAATTTCCCGGTGCGTTTTAAAAACCGACATGACTTTTTCATCGACCTCGGCAGCAATAGAAATATAACGAAATCCCTGAAAACGCCTCACCACATCTGCGGAGGTCTGATCATAAAATTTGCCCAGTTCTCTGGTTGGAATAACCGTGCCATCTGCCTGGGCCACTGAATTCAAGGGTTCGTGTGTCAGATCGGAAGTCACATAAACATCAACGATCTCATCTCCGCGATCAATTTTACCCACCTCTATGCCGGTGACGGATGTTCGAATCAAGGAGGCAATCAAGTCACTGTTCAAACCATAAAAACTGGTGCGCCTGGAATCGAGTTTAAAAACTCTTTCCCGGACTCCATCTTCCATTGGATCCGTAACATGTCGAATTGAATCAATAGAATAAAGTGCCTCCCGGACGCGCCGGCCGGTCTCTCTCAGGGCAACTGCATCCTCACTGTACAAGTAGACTTCAACCGGGGTTCCTGTCGGCGGTGAGTTAGTTTCAAGACTTCGCTGAACGCGTAACACACCAGGCAACTGGATTAATTTCGCCTCCACCTTGTCCGCGATTTCGACCGCTGTTCCCTGGCCGATGGCGCTTTCTGTAAGCAGCAGTTCTACGCTGGCAACATTTTCTCGCTCTGTTCGCTGATAATTGTGATTCTTGAACCCGTTGATCAAAACAACATTAGTGAACTCTTTCTCAATCTCCCCCAGTTGAGACAGGGTAAATTTGAGTAACTGGTAATTCGACTCAAGATCAATCACCCGGTCAAACTCAATATGAAACATAATTGCGCGCGTCTCGGTTGCTTCAAACAGTTTGAAGTCCATTTTCAGGTAGGCAACGCCTGAAGTCACAAAGAACAAACACAAAAAGCCGAACAGAGACCAGAAGGGCCTTCGCAGCAGCACTACTGAACAGTGCCCAAAGAAATCCGCCAACCTGTCCATCGTCGTCCGCAACCAGAGTCGCCACGATCTTTTCGGCAGGGCCACGGAAACCTTAATCTGATACATGTGAATAGGAAGAACGATAAAACACTCGACTAACGATGCCACCAGAGCGAGGATCGCAACCTTGGGTATCAAACTGATATACTCACCCATTCCACCACTCATCAGCATCAATGGCATGAAAACTGCGACTGTAGTGCCTGTAGCCGCCAGCACTGCCGGAGCCACTTCTTTAAGCCCCTGAGTAATTGCCTCCAACGGCTCAAGTCCCTGTTCTTTTTTTCGGTCGATGTTCTCCAGCACCACAATGGCGTCATCCACTATCATGCCGCACACCAGCACCAGGCCAAAGAGCGTCAGGGTGTTGATTGTCAAGCCCAACAGGTCCATCGCAATAAACGCGGCGAAGAAAGAAAACGGTATACCAATGGCGGCGTAGAACGCATTTCTTCCGCCGAGAAATATCCACAGCATCAAAAAAACAATTCCCATGCCCAACAATATGGATGATGTCAGTTCAGACAGGCTTTCAGTTACGATCCGGCTTCTGTCATGCAGTACGGTAATTCGGAATGGTTGTCCCCGGGTTTCGTACTGCTCGTTAAATTCATCGACAATCCGCAATGTCTTGCGAGACAGTTCGCTCACGTTGCTGCCTTCCCTGCGGTAAAGATTAATATACCAGGCTTGCTCGTTTTCGTGTGTAACAAGGATGCTCCGTGGCGCCAGGGTTTCGATCACATTTGCAAAATAGGAGATCGGTAAAATGCCAATAGTTGAGGGCAACATGATCGCACCCAGGTCAACGGCACTCGTCGGTTGCTGGTAGGTACGTATTCGCTTCGTCGCTAACTGAGCGTATAGTTTGCCGGAGCTCGCGTCCGTAATGGACTGGCCAACATACTTTGCGAGTGTATCGAGTCGCATCCCCGCCTGTTCCATAACCAACGGGTCTGCCCTGACCTCAATTCTGCGCTCGCGATCGCCGAGCACTTCCGATAAGTCCACTTCAGGTAAATTCAGCAGTTTTTGTTCAACTAACAACCATGCGTTGTGGCGTTCTACCTCGCTACCGCCTTTGAACAGCAAGGTGATTGGCGGAAACAGCCGATTAAACTGGCGGCTGATAAAAGGCCCTTCCAGTTCGGCAGGCAAGTCCGGCACCTGGCTCGTAATCTGGGCAATTTCCCGTCGCACGCCATCGAGATCATATTCATCATCTTTGACACTGACTGAAAGAGAAACATACCCTTCACCGGATACACTGTGTACCTCGTCAACCCCCGGTAGTGACACCACGGCCTTGTTCAGTAAACGAGCAACTTTGAGATCCATTTCCTCTGGCGATGCACCCGGCAGTATCGCCTGAATGTTCAAACCGGGTTCACCGAACTCCGGCAATTCCTCCCTTCCCAATTTGCTTAGGGACAGCGAACCCAGGATGAAGACCAGAACAAAACATATGTTGATCGCGCGATATTGTTTTACCAAAAGAGTGATCACGATTCGGCGTCCACTTCTATGGAGGTTACCATGTCACCGATTTTCACCTGCTCAGCGCCAACCACAATAACCCTGTCGCCCAATTTCAATCGGGAGTACAGGGTTCTGCCAACCCTTCCCTGCCTGACCACATACACGAACGTGCCATAGATATCTTTGTGAATGCCGTAATCCGGGATATAAGGCGCATTTAGTTTTACGAGATCTACCCCAACATGCTGCCCGGGGCGCAGGGTATCGCCACAACCGTGTAACTCCATAGATGCCATTCCGGTGTTTGATTCTTCGACGGGGGATACAGAAATGGTGGTCATCATTTCACCATCACAGATCAATCCATAATCTCCCCGCTGATATGAGGACAACTCTGAAGACGTCAATTGCAGGACAACACGACGAATGAGGAGATTAACAACTTCAAAAACAGCATCGCCCGATCGAACATACTGACCGACGACAGGTGTGGCAGTCACCAGTTCACCACTGAATGGTGTTTTTACCCGGTACTTTTCAAGCCGGGTCTGCTCGAGTTTGACTCTACCTGCTGCGAGTTCACGATTAACTTTGGCCTTGTCGAATGCAGTAGAGAATTCATCAAACTGGGATTCAGACATGGCATTTTGATTACGGTTTTTCTTGGCTCTCAACAGGGATCGTTGTGCATGGGCCAGCTCGATTCCCGTACTTGCCAATTGACTCACGGCAATGGCAACAACTGCCTGTTGTTCATTTGAGTCAATCTCTACGACAACCTGCCCCTCAACCACCGATGTCCCCATCTCCAGTCGATTGGAGCTGACGACACCTTGAATTTCTGCAGCTATAGTCTGTCGCTGCGGCGCGGTTATTTCAGCAAGCAGCTCCCGCACCAGGCTGTTTTGCTCACGTACCGTCACCGTCGCAACCTGCACCTGGTCCGCCATCGCTGGCTCGACAAGCAAAAAAACCAGACCCGTTATCAGTGACACTACAGGCAATCGATACAGGCGCATGATTCAGATCAACATCTAGAAGGATGCGTCTATACTACTGAATTACCCTCGTTTTTTTCTAGTTCAGGTTACCAACCACAGTATATCGATACCAATGGCAGCCACCTGGCAGAACTAAGGATCCAGCATCTCGATTTGCTGCAGTGGAAATGGAATCGTAATGCCCTCCTGATCAAAGCGCTTCTTCACCTCGGCGGTAATATCCCAGTACACCTCCCAGTAGTCGTTCGTCCTGACCCAGGGTCTGACAGCGAACTCCAGGGCATAATCACCCAGTTTATTCAGTTTTATCAGCGCCTCCGGGGTTTCCAGTACCAGAGGATTTTCATCAACAATCGATCGCAGGACCGACAGGGTTTTCTCGGTATCGTCGCCGTAAGCCGTGCTGAATTCCATGTCTACTCGCCGTTCGGTTTGCAGCGTGATGTTTTTGATTACGCCGCCCCAGATTTTTGCATTGGGAATAATCAGGGTCTGGTTATCGAAGGTCAGTATCGTCGTTGAAACCAGTGACATGTTATTCACCACACCACGAACGCCATCGGTTTCAATAAAGTCGCCAATATCAAATGGGCGGTACCCCAGGATCATGCCGCCAGCGGCGAAATTCGACAAGGTGTCCTGTAATGCAAAGCCGATAATGAATCCGGCAATACCCAGACCGGTTAACAGAGGCGCGATCTCTATTCCTACCTGGGAAAGAGCAACCAGCAAACCCACTACCATGATCCCACGGTTGGCAACAGAGAACATCATCTCACGCACCAGTTGGCTGGTACTAATATGTTGCGCCTCGAAACTCTTCTCCAGCAAAAAGCGACTGCCCGTAGCAATCAACCTGAATACAAGCAGAACGGCGACAAAAGCCAATAGCTTAACGAAGAGACTGGCGCCGTTCCCCAAAATCCAGTTTTTGATACCAATCAACCAGTCACCGGCCAATGTCTGGAAGACCTGGAGATTAAACAGGTCAACGCTGACCTCTCCTGTTGACTTTATGATCATGCTGCGATACTTCGTCGTGTCCGATCCGACCTGATCCAGGTAGCCTACAATGTCGTACATCTCTTCAAGGACTGCCGAGCTTCGTAAACGAATGGCTCTTAGCCTGGTTTTCAGATCAACATCATCGGGGTTTTCGTTGACCCGCCGTTCCGCGTGGTCCCGCTGTCCATACTCCAACTTGATATAGCCCGCGAGAAGATCGGCGCGAACCTTCAATCGTCTGCTTAAGTTGGATTCAATTGCAGCAGACTCCATATTCAGCTGCCGCATAACGCCAAGGCTATTCGTCCACTTTTGAAATAGATTGCTTGTCCACCTGGACTGGCTGGAAATTTCTCTCTCCAACGTCATCAATTTGCCTATCTCTACTTCGGGCCTCGAATTTCTTAGTTCGGCTGCCTTCAATTCTGATTCATCAATATGATCGACCAGCGCGACATTCAGCGCTCTGATTCGAACCTCGACGTCACTCCGCAACGCAGAATCCGGCTCGAAATTAACCTCCTTCTTGATCAGATACTTCGCGAGTTCCAGAACCCGATCCGCAATTTCCAGCTTCTCCTCAATCAGCTCTTGCTGAATGATTACACGATCTTCACCACTGGCCATCTTTTCCCGTGCAACGAGTAACTGAATGCGCTCACGTGAGAGTTCTATGTCCTTTTCTATGTGGACCGACTCGTCTGCGACTTCTGTCGTGCCCTCATCAACAGGAGTATCTTCCGCGAGCAGAAATATCGGAAAGAGTAGTACAAAACAGGCACAAATCAGTTTAAGCATATTTCGAAAACCCATGTCGTCTGGCAATGTTGCTATATTACCTTGAGAATACCTTTTGTCTAACGAGGGAATCAAAATGATTGGGTATATCACGCTAGGCACCAATGACCTGCAGCGCGCTGCCGATTTTTACGACACACTGCTGGCAGAACTGGGCGCCAGTCGCACGATGACGGACGAAAGAATGCTGGGTTGGGGCGCCAACCCACAGCAGACCATGTTTTCTGTTATCACGCCATTTGATAAGGAAGAAGCCACTACAGGCAATGGGGTGATGATCGCCTTTGACGCAAAAACACCCGAGGTTGTAGAAAAAGTCTACAAAAAGGCGCTTGAACTAGGCGCCACAGACGAGGGAGAACCCCACGATCGGGGTTCGACGATGGGGTTTTACGGCGGCTACTTTCGGGACTTAGATGGCAACAAACTGGTCGCTTACTGTCTAGGTTGGAAGCCCTGAAGCTCAGCTTTGGCGTTACCGGGAGATATCGGCCAGCAGTGAAGCCCGATTTTCATCCGCGACCTTAACCGGTTCGACTAAATACGCCGGGTGATTGACACCAAATGTGAGTGCCTGGTTGCCCCTTGCTGCTGCCAACTGGTCATCATTCAGTTGAAACCGGAGAAAGTGCACCGCGGCCGTTTTTTCTTCATTTGCCCTTTCCATATCTTCGTCCGCGATGGCAAAGACCGGCGCACAGTCACCAACCTGCACCCAGATCTGATCCTCAATGCCCAACAACTGTGTTAACCGAACCTTTCTTTGTTCAACATCCTCGTATTGAATGAGCAATGTACATTTCCAGTTCGCCCCATCCGGGATCAGTGGATTGTAGGCATCCAGTTCTTGCTGGATTGCATCGGCTTCAAAGATTTTTTCGATCCTGAGCATTTCCTGGATCTGATATTGAATAGTCAATCTATCCTCAAAGATCAGTCGCAGATGTTCACCCAGGAGAATTTTACGATGCTTTTTATGCAGCAGAACTTCTTCGCGAAATGCCTGCCGACGCTCGGCATACTGTTCCAGCGACCAGAGATCAGGCCGGGTCAAACTGTTCCTAGCTCGTATCATAGCCCGTACGCCTTACGTAACAAAGAAATGGGATGTTCGGAGCCTTCCACGGCATCTGTCAGGTTCTCAATTTGAGTCGCCGCCATCGGGCAGTCGCTGGTGAAATGTTGCGGTTGTTGTTTGTCTACCTGCCTGACCACCGCCCGTGCAATTTTTAACGACTTCTCACGGGTTTCCTGCTTCACGGCGTAGGTGCCATCATGACCCGAGCATCGCTCGATGGTCGTCACGGTCGTATCCGGTATCAGCTTCAAAATATCGCGAGTCTTAAAGCCAATATTCTGCACTCTCAGATGACAGGCCACCTGGTAACTCACTTCTCCCAGCGAATCTGCGAATTCGGTATTGAATTCACCTTGCTTGTGACGCAGGAAAAGGTATTCGAAAGGATCAAAGAAGGCTTTTTGTACTTTAATCACATCGGCATCTTCCGGGTACATCAACGGTAGTTCCTGTTTGTACATTAGTACGCAGGACGGTATCGGTGCAATCAGGTCATAACCTTCATCGACCAGTTTCGCGAGCACCGGGATATTCTTCTCTTTCAGCTTGTTAACGGCTTGCAGGTCACCCAGTTCGAGCTTCGGCATGCCGCAGCACGCTTCTTTCGGCACCAGGTCAATCTGAATGCCATTGTGTTCGAAGACCGAGACAAAATCCCTGCCGAGTACCGGGACATTATAATTGCCATAGCAGGTCGCGTAAAAGGCCACTTTACCCGTGGTAACGCCTGCGGGTTTCGGCTTAATCTGATGGTTAGTAAACGTCTTTCTCAGTGTTTTCGAATGGTATTCTGGTATCGGTGCCTGGTGATGCACCCCTAGGGTTGACTCAAACGCCTTCCGAAACAGGCTGTTGTTATTCAACGCATTGACGGTGATGTCAACCAGCGGAATGGTGGCAAGTTTTCCTACCCGGTCTGTGCTGGTCAATACCTCATCCCGGAACGATGCGCCCTGTTTTCGGTAGCGCTGGGCTTTTGCCTGTAGCATAAGATGTGGAAAGTCCACATTCCATTCATGGGGCGGTACATAGGGGCACTTGGTCATATAGCAAAGATCACACAGGTAACACTGGTCAACCACCTGGTAGTAATCAGCCCGATCCACGCCATCAACCTCCATGGTGTCTGACTCATCCACAAGCTCAAACAAGGTCGGAAAGGAGTCGCAAAGACTGACGCAGCGACGGCAGCCATGACAAATGTTATATACCCGCTCTAATTCCGAAAAGAGTTCGTCCTCATCCCAGTATTGATCGTTCTGCCAATTGATCGGGTGGCGTGTTGGCGCTTCAAGGCTACCCTCGCGTTTGCTCATTTAATCTCCCCTGTCTTGCCAACCTTCTCTGGCCAACTGTGCCTTGCCAACTGTGTCTTGCCAACTGTGCCTTGCCAGCCTGATTTGGTAATCAACCGGCGCATGCGTAAACTAAGTGAGACTTCTGCCGGAGTCCAATATTTTTTTCACTGAAAGTTAATTAAAAATTCCCACAGGTCCTTAATGATTAGATTGGCGTTATTGCTGTTAGTTTACTGTCCGCTTTGCGCTTGCGCGTCAGCATTGAAACAACATGCGGTGGTTGTTGACAATCACGAGTTTGCGCTGTGGCACAAACAGGTTAAATCTCCAAGGGCGACAGTTTTGCTGTTGCATGGCAGGACCTACAGTTCACTGCCGGATTTTGATCTGAGAGTGCCAGGCGAAGATCTCTCTTTCATGGACGGTCTGAATGATCTGGGCTACGAAGTTTATGCCCTGGATGCGCGTGGCTATGGTAAAACTCCCAGGGACGCATCAGGCTGGCTGACACCGGATCGCGCGGTACAGGACGCAATTGGTATTATTCAGTGGATTAAGCGCAGAACAGGCCAGCCACTGCATGTATATGGCTGGTCCTATGGCTCGATGGTGACCCAGCTGGTTGCCCAGCGGCAGCCTGAGTTGATGAGTTCCATCATTCTGTTCGGTTACCCGTTTGATCCTGGTCGACACGTCATCAGCAGCGATCAGGTTTACCCCGCCAAACCCCCCGCCAAAAAAAATACCCGCTCACACGCCATCAGTGATTTCGTTACCAGCGGTGCCATTTCGGACAAGGCGATTAAAGCCTACGCGGATGCCGCACTCAAATCCGACCCCATCAGGGTGGATTTTAGAAACCTGCACGAGTGGCAGGAGATGGATGCCCGCAAAATCTCCACGCCAACCCTGCTGTTGCAAGCCGAGTTTGATCCCATCGCACCGACTGCAATTCAGCAAGCCCTGTTTACCAATATCAGTACATCGAAAAAATGGTGGGTAGTACTGGCGGGGGGTGATCACGCAGCGTTGCTCGAAACACCGAGACAGGAAATGCTGAATGCCATGGATGCTTTTATGCGTTCTTTGTCGCCTTTTTTGTCGCCTCTTTAGTAGGAGGCCCCAAGAATTTAACGGCCCCTTTTTGATCGGCTGCTAAAGTGAACTTTTATACGCCTGGAACAATTTATCCACTTCCTGCCAGACAACACCGGCTTCGCCGTTTCCTATCGCCTTGCCATTCAGCACCCCAACTGGCCAGGTTTCATGGGTCGAACTGGTAATAAATACCTCGCTGGCACTGGCCAGTTCGTCAGCTGTGAAGGTTCTTTCTTCAATCGGCAAGCCTTTCTCTGCAGCCAGCTCTACAACGAGGTCCCGGGTGATGCCATGCAACAGATGGAGACTTTTCGGCGCGGTGACAATGACCCCGTCGAGCACGACGAATACATTCGATGAGGTGGATTCTGTGACAACCCCGTCACGAATCAAAATAGCGTCATCAACCCCCTGGGCAACAGCCTCATTTTTGAGCATGCAGGCGGCAATCAGGCTAACAGTTTTAATATGCCCCCTGGACCAGCGGTAATCATCAAGGGTAATAACCTTGTAAGGTGGAACCGCCTTTCTTTCAAGTACCGGCGCTGGTGACACCATCAGGAATATGGTTGGCGTCAGCGCATCCGGATATACATGTACCCGGGTCTTGTCTGCACCACGGGTGATTTGTAAATAAAGCGCAGCGGTGGTTTCACCGCTGCGCCGAATCGCCTCTTCGATCAGGTTCGACCAGTCATCGTCGGACAACGGATTGCTTAATTTTATTTCAGCGAGACTATTGTTCAATCGCGTCAGATGACGCGGCAGGGTAAACGGTCTCCCTTTATAAACAGGAATCACCTCATAAACACCGTCACCAAACAGGAAGCCGCGATCCAGCACGGATACCTTCGCTTCTTCTATGGGTTGCCACTGACCATTTAAATACGAAATCGACATCGTCGTAATTGTCCTTCTGCGGACTAATTCAACGCGACCGACGCAGGTGGCACAGCCAGGCCAACAACATCGGTTCTTGTGCAGTACACGGCACCCGCCTTGTCGCTATCCATGCCGTCGGATCCGGTGACGATGTAGAGCGTCTTTAGATCTGCGCCGCCAAAACAGACGCTGGTGCACATGGGCTGTGGGATTTCAATAAAATGTGATTCAGCGCCATCGGCATTGAATACACCAACCCCGTGGCCACCACCGGCAAGCGCCACCCAGACCCGGCCGTCCTCGGACACGACCAGACCATCCGGCGCGCCCTTGTCAATTTTAGTGAACAGTTGTTTTTCGCCGAGGGTGCCATCGGCATTGACCGAATAACAATATACGGACCGTCTGGTGGAATCAGAATGGTAAAGGGTACGGCCATCGGGTGAGAAGCCAAGCCCATTGGTCAGCATGATGTCTTCAGCAACCTTGCTACTCGTGCCATCCAGGTCAATCATATAAAGGTCGCCTGCCTGGGGTTCGCGGCCATCAGCGAAAACAGGGCTGGCGCCCAGAGATCCGACATAGATCCGCCCCACGGCATCGGTGGTTAAGTCGTTGTAACCGACAATGCCTGCGTCTTCATCCTTGTCCAACAGAGTAATGGTCGCCCCTCCATCGAAGGGCTTAAATGAGATATTCCGCCCGGAGACCACCAGGCCCTGTTTTTCATGCCTGGCCATGCCACCAATACCGCGACGATGTTCGAACACGGTGCTCACTTCACCGGCATCGGTTACGGCAAAAACACCACCCGCTAAAACATCGGAAAAAACCAGGCCAAGAACGCTATCCCACACGGGTCCTTCGACCAGCCCATAACCCTCAGTCAACTTATCCATACTTGCTCCTGTTGGGACTCTTTGTTGGAAATCTATCTGTAGGGAAATATTTCTATTGGGAAATTTCTGCGTAGAAAGTAAAACGCCCCTTAAAAAGAGGCGTTTTTAGTTATGCAGCAGGTACAAACACCGCTTTGGTTTCAAGGAATTCTTCGAATCCCAGTTCACCCCATTCACGACCGTTACCCGATTGCTTGTAACCGCCGAACGGCGCATTGAAATCAGGACCGGTCCCATTGATATGGACATTGCCGGTGCGAATCTGTGAAGCCACGTCCATCGCATGATCGACATTGCCGGACTGCACATAACCGGACAGGCCATAAGGCGTGTCGTTCGCGATTTTGATCGCATCCGCTTCCGACTCGTAAGGTAGAATTGTCAAGACAGGTCCGAACACTTCTTCCCTGGCGATGGTCATGTCGTTGTTAACATTGCCAAACACGGTTGGCTTGACGAAATAACCCACATTGAGGCCGTCCGGTCGACCGGTACCACCAGCGACAAGTTCTGCGCCTTCGTCAATGCCCTTCTGGATCAAAGCCTGAATTTTTTCAAACTGCACATCGCTGACAACCGGCCCGATCACCGTGCCATCTGCAAATGGATCACCCGGTTTGACAGCTTCTGCAGCCGCTTTGGCGATTTGCAATGCCTCGGCGTGGCTTTCCGCAGGAACCAGCATCCGGGTCGGCGCGTTACAGGATTGCCCGGAGTTGGTGAAACACTGGCTCACCCCGCCAGCGACGGCTGCCTGAAGATCAGCATCTTCAAGTACAATATTGGCAGACTTGCCTCCTAACTCCTGGGACACGCGTTTCACACTTTCAGCAGATGCTTTTGCTACCAGTACACCAGCCCGGGTTGAGCCGGTAAATGACATCATATGAATATCTTTGTGGGCCGACATGGCAGCACCAACACTGGGCCCGTCGCCGTTAACCAGGTTAAAGACGCCTTTGGGCACGCCTGCTGCGTCAAGCACTTCGGCCAGAATGATGCCATTAATCGGCGCCACTTCACTCGGCTTTAACACCATGGTGCAACCGGCAGCCAGGGCCGGGGCAACCTTGCAGGAAATCTGGTTGATGGGCCAGTTCCAGGGCGTGATCAATCCACAAACACCCACGGGTTCACGTCGTATGACGTAGCTACCCTTTTTTTCTTCCCATGCGAAATCTTTCAGGATGCCCATCGCTGTGGCGAAATGCGCTTGCCCGGTTGCTGCCTGGGCAGCCTTTGACAACCAGATAGGCGCACCCATTTCGGTCGAAATCACGTTGGCAATTTCATCGTAACGCTTGGCATATTCCGCCAATATCGCCCCAAAAAGTTCAAGACGTTCGGCCACGGTGGTACGTGAATAGCTTGCGAATGCTTCCGTCGCAGCGGCAACGGCCTTGTCGACATCCGCGGCTGAACCCAGGCTGATCCTGGCAAAGGCTTCTTCGGTGGTTGGATTTATCACATCCAGGGTGTTTGGTGTGACGGGATCAACCCACTCACCATTGATGTAGAACTTAAGATGTTCTTGCATGGTTCACTCTCTCTATCAACTGTTAACTAATAACTACTACATGATCAAAAAAATCGGGGCGACTAACGTAAAAATATGCCTTTGCAGTGTCAAGTCGGGTTGCTATGCACGGGTACCCTCAAACGTGGCATCCCCGAATGCACCGAGCTTGACCTTACCACTGATGCTGTCACCATCGATTTCAGCCGTAAAATCAAGGTCCATCGGCATGGGTTGCGTCATCTTTACATTCCAGGCGAGAGAGTTGCCGTCTGCAGTACCACCCTCAAATTCCTGGACGCCTTGTGCACCTGCCATCTTTCCAGACAGGGAATCGCCGCTGGTATCCAGTGTAAGTGTTGCTTCCTGGGCTCCCATCGGGGTATTCATCGTTACTTTCCAATCACCATCAGCGCTCATTATTACTCTCCTATACAGTTGCTAAGTAGCTACAGCAGTTACCGTAGCTTTTGGATTGCCTATCAGGTCGTTTGTCTTAGGCGGGACACAGTAACAAATGTACATTTAGCCAGCAAACATGATTAGTATGCCCGCAGCCACGGCTGAGCCAATGACACCCGCAACATTGGGGCCCATGGCATGCATCAGCAGGAAATTGTGCGGGTTCGCTTCCAGACCCACCTTGTTCGCCACCCGCGCTGCCATCGGCACCGCGGAGACACCGGCAGCACCGATCAGGGGATTGATCTTTTGGCTCGATACCAGGTTCATCAGTTTCGCCATCAGCACGCCCGCCGCGGTACCAATACAGAACGCCACCATACCGAGAACCAATATACCGAGGGTTTCAGGTACGAGAAATTGTTCAGCGCGCAATTTTGAACCGACCGCCAGACCAAGGAATATAGTCGTTATATTGATTAACGCATTCTGGGTCGTATCCGAAAGTCGATCCACCACACCTGACTCCCGCATCAGGTTGCCAAAACAGAACATGCCCAACAGGGGTGCCGCACTGGGCACCGTTAACGCAACGAGACCCAACAATATGATAGGGAAGAATATTTTCTCCCGTTGCGATACCTCGCGCAACTGGGTCATTTCGATTTTTCGTTCTGCCTCTGTGGTTAGCAGACGCATGATCGGTGGCTGGATCAGAGGTACCAGGGCCATATAGGAATAGGCGGCAACGGCGATGGCACCCAACAGATGAGGCGCGAGTTTACCCGCTACATAAATCGCCGTGGGTCCGTCCGCCCCGCCAATAATGCCAATGGCGGCTGCTTCTGCAATGGTGAAATCAAGGATGCCTGTCTGGGTCAACGCCACGGCACCGATCAGCGTGGCAAAAATGCCAAACTGTGCGGCGGCACCCAGAAACAGTGTTTTCGGATTTGCCAGCAGGGGACCAAAGTCAGTCAGCGCGCCAACACCCATGAAAATAACCAGAGGAAACACACCGGTTTCGATACCCATGGCATAAAACTGGTGCAGTATTCCCTGCCCGACCGCAATATCGACCCCCGGGATATTGCTGAGTATGCCGCCAAAACCAATGGGTACGAGCAACAGAGGTTCAAATTTTTTCGTAATAGCCAGGTACAACAGCAACAGGCCAATCACAATCATGGCTAGCTGACCCAGACTCATTTGGTAGACACCGGTTGAGTGCCACAGTGTGGTGAGTGGTTCCATATTCAAGTCAACTAGCTAGTTCCTGTCCAAAAAGTTACTTATTTGGGGCAATTCATACACCTACGTCATATTGTCAGTTTTAAAATCAATCACATAAAGAAGGAAGTAGCACTCACAAATCTATTTCCGGACAAGAACTAGCCAAGAGTAATCAACGTTTCACTCGCAGAAACACTGTCGCCCTCGCGAACAAGCACCTGATCTACCCTTCCTGCGCTACTGGCGCGAATCTCTGTCTCCATTTTCATGGCTTCCAGTACAAGGACAACATCGCCACTGTTGACCTGGTCACCAACAGCGATATTGAGTTTAAATACATTGCCCGACAGGGGCGCAGTAATGCCAACCGAACCACTGGAAGCAGCAGCTGATGGAGCTATGGTTGATTGAGAGGCCGATTGAGATCCAGCCACAGGCACGGCTGACTGCAAATCCCCACCTGAACTCACCCGCACAACATATTGCTGACCCTGCACCTCCACGGTGTAGATTTCCGAATCATCCTGGCGTGTCGCCTTCGGCTCAGGTTCAGCGGCTTCAATATCAGGGTGGGGCTCGAACGCTGCAGGATTGTTGCGATTTTCCAGGAATTTTAACCCCGGTTGCGGGAACAAGGCGTAGATCAGCACATCATCTTCGATAGACTGACCGAACTTCAGGTTTTTTTCCTGCTCAAGACCGAGTAGTTCCGCCTTCAGAGTTTCGAATTCCGGTTCTAACTGATCAGCCGGTCTTCTCGTCATCGCCTCGCCACCGGCTAACACCTGCTGTTGCAGAGCTTCGTCCACAGGTGCCGGGGTTGCACCATATTCCCCACGCAGAACCCCTTCGGTTTCCCGTGTCATGTTTTTATAGCGCTCACCGGTGAGTACATTGAGCACTGCCTGGGTACCTACAATTTGCGAGGTAGGCGTCACCAACGGGATAAAACCGAGCTCTTCCCTAACCCTGGGTATTTCAAGCAGCACCTCGTCCAGCCTGTCTGAAGCTTTCTGCTCTCTCAGTTGATTCTCGAGGTTAGTTAACATGCCGCCTGGTACCTGCGCGACGAGAATTCTGGAGTCAACGCCCCTCAGGCTACCCTCGAATTTTGCATACTTTTTCCTGACCTGGCGGAAATAGGCGGCAATTTCTTCCAGCAACTCGATGTTAAGACCCGTATCACGATCCGTGCCTGCGAGCATGGCGACAACCGATTCAGTCGACGAATGACCGTAGGTCATACTCATGGATGAAATTGCGGTATCGACATTATCAATCCCGGCTTCAACGGACTTGAGATAAGTTGCCGTGGACATACCGGTGGTCGCATGACAGTGCATATGTATCGGTACGCTGACGGTTTTCTTCAGTCGTGAAACCAGCTCAAATGCGCTGTAAGGCGTTAACAACCCGGCCATATCCTTAATCGCAATTGAATCCGCACCCATGGATTCAAGCCGCTGCCCCAATTCAAGCCATGATTCAATATTGTGCACCGGGCTTACGGTATAAGACAGCGTACCCTGGGCGTGCTTTTCCTGTTTTCTGACCGCGCTAATCGCTGCTTCGAGATTCCTGGGGTCATTCATGGCGTCAAATATGCGAAACACATCAATGCCGTTGACAGCGGCTCGCTCGACAAACTTGTCAACAATATCATCGGCGTAGTGCCTGTAACCCAATATGTTCTGACCGCGAAAGAGCATTTGTTGCGGCGTTTTCGGCATGACTTTTTTCAGTTCCCGGATCCGCTCCCAGGGATCCTCACCGAGAAAACGGATACAGGCATCAAAGGTAGCACCACCCCAGCTTTCCAAGGACCAATAACCAACCTCGTCCAGTTTTGATGCGATGGGAAGCATATCGTCGAGGCGCAAGCGGGTAGCAAATAGAGACTGGTGTGCATCTCTCAACACCACATCGGTGATGCCAAGTGGGGTTGTTTCGCTCATCTGGTTAGTTCCAACGGGTTACCTTCGAACAATTATTGTCGATCCTCTCGATGCCGCTTTACTGCCGCGGAAATGGCTGCAAGCAACTTCGGGTCCATCGAACCGGAGGGTATCCCCGATTCATTGGTGGTGGGATCAGTACCAATAAGATAAGACATCAGCATGGTCACGCCCACGAGCGCGGTAAGAAATATGAAAACGCTGCCCATACCATATAAGACGAGGTCTAACGCCTGGGATACTAGTTCTGGCATTTTTTATTCTATTTAAACAACTGTCATGGATCATACATGAAGCAAGTTGCGCGACCAAGGCCACTTATTCCCTGGCTTTAAGCCACCATTTCATGGTCGATGTCACCAGCTCCGGCGCATCCTGCTGGACGAAATGATTGGCGACAGGGGTCGTGACTAGGGTGAGATCGTTGTCGATCCAGTCCCATGTGTGGTTGAGAGCCTCGGATGAAAGCGCTCGATCCTGTAAACCATGGAATAGCAGCACAGGCATTTTTAACTGCGGTGCCGGTGGCGGAACGGGAGCACCTTTTTTGGGTAAACCGGGATAATTCTGCTTGTAATAGGCGAGCATGGCGTCAAAGTCCGACTGCTCAAATGCTTTGATGTAGTGCTTTCGTGCTTCCGGGTCAGTGACCCAACCCGAGAGTGATTGTGGTGTCATTGGACCGCCAAAAAAGACATCCGGATCCGTTGGCTTGCCGAGACGAAACACCTGCGCATAGTTGGTATTGCTTCTCGCTTCATCATTGCTCCTTGAGACCCTGGCCAGGCCATTGGGATGGGGCAGGTTCAGGACAATCAACTTATCGACCATTTGCGGAAAGGTATAGGCAAAGTTCCAGGCAACACTACCGCCCCAATCGTGCCCGACAATCACTGCTTTTTTCTGTCCAAGGTGCCTGATGACCGCTGCAACATCTGAAACCAGATACTGCATGGCGTAATTTTCCTGACCTTCTGGCTGGTCGCTGAGGTTGTAGCCTCGCTGGTCAATGGCAACCACATGATGATTGTCACTCAGCCCGGCCATCTGATGATGTCAGCGGCGGCGCTGATACCAAACAGGTTTAGTGCAAGGAAAAATACAATGACCGGCTTATTGAGGGTTTTCAGGAAACGTAACCGGTAAATTGAACCCATCATGACTGTGCTCCAGTGGTTTTTATTTCTGTACTTTTCTTATGTACTAACGCCTAGGACTGTAAGTGCGACACATCTGCAGTTTCGGAAAATCCAACCACTTCTTCCATCCGATGCATCGCAGTGAGCACACTTAAATCTGCCCTCTGCCTGCCGATGACCTGCAAAGCGACCGGCATACCTGCAGATGTCGTGGCAATGGGTACGACACCGGCTGGATTTCGCGTCATATTTAAACCAACGGTAAAACCAATCCACGACGGCGTATCGGACCCATTCACACTGCCATCACGATCTGTTTCCGGAGTATGCCCGCAGGTGGCAGGTGTGAGTATCAACGGCGCATCTGCAAAGGCGGTTTCCAGTTCAAGATTCAAGTGATGACAGGCATCAATGGCAGAGGCATAAGCAGGGCCCGTCATTTTCGTCGCGCCGATCTCAATCATGACTCTCAAGTTAGGGTCAATTTTCTCCCAATCGTCCGTGTCCATCAGGTGCTGCTGTGCCCTCGCCCGGGCACAGGTCCAGAATACCAGCCAATCCTGTACAGGGTCACGGCTCCACACCGCATCGTTCTCAATCACGGTGACTCCGGCAGCAGAAAGTTGCCCGATTGCTTTTTCAGACAAGGCTTTGATCTCATCATCAACCTCCGCATACCCCATTGTCGGAGACCAGATAACCTTTGCCGGTAATCCGGCTGACTGGATTCCGTCAAACCAGCTTTTCTGTTTGTTCGGCAGGGAAAAGATATCCGTAGGCTCGTGCCCCACGGTCTGGTCCAGTACATAGGCGATATCCGAAGTGGTTCGCGCCATCGGTCCTTTGACGGTCAGCAGACCGCTGCCCGGCGGATTGAGACCCCCATTCGGAATTCTGCCCTGGGACGTTTTAATACCACTGAGCCCACAAACAGCAGACGGAATTCGAATAGAACCGCCCCCATCTGACCCCGTGGCCAATGGAACAATACCCGCTGCCAACGCAGCTCCGGTACCGCCGGAAGACCCCCCCGGTGTACGTCGCAGGTCCCAGGGATTTTTTGTGACCCCAAAGGGCACATTGTCCGTTTTTCCCTTGTGCCCAAATTCCGGGGTATTGGTCTTGCCCAGTACAACACAACCCGCGGCTTTCATCCGTCGAACCAGTTCTGAATCAGCGTCGGCAACTGCATCTGTTGTGTGCAGCATCGAGCCATAGGTAGTGATAAACCCCCTGGCATCTTCCAGATCCTTAACACCGATTGGAATACCCGCCAATGCCAGTGACTCACCACTGGCTACTTTCTTATCCACAGCATCGGCATCGGAAAGTGCCAGATCTGCATTGACAGCACAGAAACTGTTGATCTCTCCATCAATACGAGCAATGTTATCAAGCGCTGCCTGAGTCAACTCCCTGGCTGAAACCTCTCTGTTACGCACCTGTTCGGCTAATGCCATGATTGATGTTGTTCGAAAGTCCACATGTCACCCCTCGGTTTGAAATTTAACGGTCACAAGTACTATACCTGTAAAAGTCATTGAATATGAACTGCGACAGATATTGGAATTTGATCCCTGTCCTGGCACGACTCGCAAGTCAGGAAATGACCGATCGGTTCCCGACCAGTGGTTGTGCAAGCTTTTTTGGGGGGGTTGTCAAAAGTGTGAACTGTGTCACAAAACTCGATAGGTGACAGACACAAAAGTGTGAACTGCGTCACGAATTTCGATAACGGACAGGCATAGTATTGGTCCGTTGTCAGTTATACCGAACATTTTTACAAAACACTTTTTCCCAAATTTATTTCCAAACATCGATTCTCCAATAAACAGACAAGAACAAGACAATGATAAAAACAACCCTGAATCGCCAAGTCGCTAAAATTCAACTGGACAACGGGATTAGCTTTGTTGTTTACGAAAACAGCCTGCCCTTGCTGATCGGGCGGGATCCAGGCTGCGGCATCTGTATTCCCGCCGATAATGTTTCCAGACACCATTGCGAGCTCTATCTCGATGATATTGATCTCTGTCTGAGAGATTTAAGTACTGCCGGTACTGTGGTCGGCTCCAAAAAGTTCAGGGGTGGCACAATCTCGATTCAAAGTACCACCAAAGTTCAACTGGCCCCACAGACGGTGATGACCATTACGCCGTTTGAATTGATTGATAAAACGATGCTCGAGCAGGCAACTGATCCAAATCAACAACTCACTGACCGACGCAGATTTACCCGTCGCACCAGAATTGTTGCGGTAGATATCGAACGACGATCAGTACAGCCGCGCAGAGTTAATATCCGCAGAGCCCGGGAACGCACTGCTGTACAAGTTCGTTGATTCACCTCAACAAGGTCTTTTTCGACGTCCCATAGGCAGCCTGTTTGATCTGCCGTCATTTTAAGAGTCAAATGTCTAACAAAATTCCCTGACAAAACTGGAGAAAATTTATGTTAACGCGACTGGATCATGTATCTATCGGGGTCCTGGACATGGACAAGGCGAAGGAATTGTTTTGTGAGATTCTGGGCGCTGAGATCCTGCCTGATGCCGGGGAGTCAACGGAAGGATTCGACTGGATCACTTTTTTATTGGGAGGTAAAAAGGTTGAACTGGTTTCTCCAAGAACCGCAGGGCAAGGTGGGGTCGGTCAATACCTTGAAAAAAACGGTGAGGGTTTTCATCATATTTCCTGTGCCGTGGAGGATCTTGTTGAATCACGCGCGTACTTCGAGACAAAGGGGATCAGGATTCTGGGTTATAACGACCAGAGCGAGAATTTCAAACATTTCTACCTGCACCCTAAAGATACCTTTGGTGCGTTAATCCAGGTATTCGAAGAGTGTGATCGGACACGGGAACTGGCTGGCTAACTCCAGGCAGCGGTGTTAAGGATGTAACGGCAGGTTGCTTTACGGTCAGGGTTTCCAATCCCCGGACGAAGTCATTATTCCCCCAGTTGTGTTCGCTTTCGGCGAATTGCAAGGATTCAAAACGCTCGAATAATTTCTGAAATACAATTTTCGCCTCCAGCCTGGCAAGGGACATACCCAGGCACAGGTGAATGCCATGCCCAAAACTGACATGGGCAATTTTTTCTCGTTCGATATCAAACTGATCTGGGTTTTCGTTGGCGAGTGGGTCACGATTGGCTCCCGCAATCGACAGCATCAGCATTTGCCCACGCTTTAGAGAGCGGTCTTCAAGTACAAAGGGCTCCTCCACAAATCGAATGGTGAACTGCACGGGAGGCTCAAACCGCAAACTTTCTTCCAGCGCGTTCATCAGGCAGTATTCGTCGCTTCGTGCCAGCTTCATTTGTTTTGGATGCTTGAGCAAAAGATAAAGGCAATTGCCGATCAGGCGAGTCGTCGTTTCATGCCCGGCTACCAACAACAGAACACAGGTGGAATAGAGCTCGTCGAGGCTGAGTTTATCGAAATCTTCTTCTGCCTCGATGAGCTGGGAAATCAGATCCTGACCTGGATTGGCGCGCTTGTCTTCTGCCAGGGTCGCAATATAGTTCTGCATTTCAAGATTAGCTTCCCCGGCTGTTCGCATTGCAATAGGGCTGGTGAGATCTGATACACCGATCAGTGCTTCAGACCAGGTTTCAAAAAGGTGCCGCTCAGATACAGGTACGCCCATCATTTCAGCGATAACAATCGCCGGTAACGGTTTGGCCAGAGACTCGATAACATCAAATTGATCGGCATCGGCGGGTATAGTATCGACCAATTCATCTACCAGTCGCTCGATTGTGGGCGCCAGTGATTGGACGTACTTGTGCATAAAACCTTTTGCCACGAGTTTTCTTAACCGCGTGTGATCAGGTGCATCCCGTTGCAGCATATTGGGGTTGTTCAGCAACGCGGCGCCTTTTTCACCCATAGCGAATTTGAGAATACTGAAGAAAAACGTATTTTTCCGCATATCACTACTGATGCGACGGTCTCGAAGCAAGCTGGATACCTGTTCAAAGCCAGTGACGATCCAACCGGCGTTTGAATATGAACGCAGCACCGGGCTACGTTCACGCAGTGTGTTGAAGGTCGTGTAAGGATCCCTGATGTGATCAGGATTGTTGAGTTTTATCACTGAGCCTGCAAAGTAATAATCTACCCGCTTTAACAGCCACAAGGCAGATTGAGTAGCCATAGTCATGATCTTGTAGATCAATTTATTCATTTTCGATACCCGTGCGTCAATCGCACGGGCTACTTTACTCTGTGGGATTGAGACAAGTAAACATGGAGAGACAACGCCCGGCGGCGTTTTCGTACCTCTGATCGTAAAAGGCCAGAAGTCGATGTTGTGTGTGGAGCGGATAGCACCAAGGGATAACCCCTGAACATTGTAATAGCTATGGCATCCGTATCATTACACGCGTTAGTCCCCGATATTGGACGCCATATGTGTATTCATGCGTAACAGCAGGTCTGGCAGAATTGCTTCAGGCAGGTTGTGCCCCATCCCCTCAAAGATATGAATTTCGGACCCTTTAATTAAATCAGCGGTGTGTTTTCCATGTGCGGGAGGCAGTAATGTATCATCCTGGCCATGCAAAACGAGGGTCGGGACATGAATAGACGCAACCGCTGATGACCTGTCACCGGTTTTCATAATCGCCATTAGCTGACGTGGAATGGCTTCGGGATAAAAGCCGCGCTCGCGCATCAAGGTAAACTGGTCTGTCTCCTGACCATCGGTATCTGCGAGATTGCGAATCGAGTCGGCAGAATCTGAACCAGGCGGTGGCAGATGAGGTGCTCCCGTGGTTGACATGATCGAGACAAGACTCAGTGCTCTCTCGGGATGCTGTGCGGCAATGATCTGCGCGATCATCCCCCCCATGGATGCTCCTACTATGTGAGCTTTCTCGATGTTCAGTTCGTCCATCACGGCAATGGCATCAGTTGCCATATCATCCAACACGTATGGCGCATCGACATCAAACCCAAACTGGTTTTTCAGAAACTGCCACCACAAGGTTGGTTCACCCCACTGTGTGAATCGACTGGAGCCTCCAGTGTCACGGTTATCGATCAGGATGACCTGGTAACCCGCGTGTTCTACCCCTCTAACAAAGTCGTCGCCCCACAACGCATGTGATGCCCCCAGTCCCATAATTAAAACCACCGGTGGATTGTCGTTTTCGCCAATCACTTTGTAGGCAATCTCAACATTGTTTGTGGTTGCGCTGGCGAAAGGGTATCCGTCGATATAGGTACGCGAATAGTCGCCTAGTGCAACATAAGGTACAAGGAGCAACAACAACATGATGGTTAGATGACGCATAATATGGTCTTCATTATCGAGTGTTGGCACCAGAGTAAACCATATGCGTTTATGGTGATAGTCACGGCGAATCTACTGGGTCGGAGTAAAGTGCCAGGATAAAAGACTGTGATTTACTCCGATACTTTACTCCAACCTGAATTGTGATGACTCATGTACGACCGCTCTTCACGTCAGTCTCAGGAAGGACTCATTAAAGACCTAATGTTCCCTGCTCTAAGGGGAAACAAACGACCTGTTTATGGGGCACTACTGCCATGTCCTTCTATCACAATGGATTCAATAATCTGGCCTCATACCGGGGGACACAGCTAACATCATATATCACTTCGGGCGACACATAAGACGTTGTTTTACCAGGGTTTCCAGGCAGCTGATGTGCCAGTTGCCGTTCGTCGCCGTTCGGCTGACCGCATAAGAATGACTGACTTATTCTCATTCGTTAGCCGACCCGTTGCTCGTCGTCTAACTGTCTGGATGGGCAGGGGTTTCACGGATGTACGGTGTTGAATAAAACATCGTCAACGATCAGGATAAGGAGTGCTTGAGTGAAAAAGGCAACGATAATAACCCTCAGCTTCGCCTTGTTGAGTCTGCAAATCTCATTTGATGTAGCAGCTACCAGCATCACAGTCAAAAATCGAACCAATACCGATAGAATTCAATGGGTGCATACCACGGTGCCCTTTGCCAAGGGCGAGGTTGAGACCGAGGCTGTAATCAATCGCGGTACGTTGGCCACGAACATCGTTGCAGTCGCCAAGTTTAAGAATGACCCACGCCTCTACTATGCGACATTTCTCAACAATATCAGAACAGTAACAAGTGACTCACATACATGAAAACGTGGAATGGAAGTGCACCGATACCTTCGAGGTACATAAGGATGCTGGATTGTATCCTCATTATGTCAACAAACAGACGACCAATACGGGAGGCCAGGCTGATTTCTCGTCAAATATGCCTCTCGTATACCAGCAGGCAATCCTGGCCCAGTCTGCCTGCCCGATTCAGCATCTCATACACGCTACACAACAGGAAACACATCGACCCGCTTACTATTTCTTTGATAACCGCCCGATGAGGTGGAGTGATACTTCCAGCGAGATCTTCTGGTGGAGTGGCAGGGTGCACTACGATTCCCGACAGAATCCTCCAAACACTGCCTGGGCACCGCGCATCGACAAAGACTTCGAAATGGGTCCCAACTATAGTGGTCAGGGCCGGATAATCAGCACTATGGCCACCACCACATTCGCGCGGCGTATGAACTCACGGGAGATGGTTTTCTATATGACCTGATTGTCTATCGGCGCTGTGGAATCATCTCGGTGATGGCGTACAGAAGCTCCGGGGCGGTTCAGAGCGTGGCCAGCGGCTGATGGAAGATGCGGTTCAGGACTACCTGATCGCGCCTGATGCGCCAGACGCCCAGAATCTTGAGTCGCGGATAGCACGTAAAATCCACGAAACAATCAGACCCACAATACAGGACCGGCTGACGATATATGACGTCGCCGCCTGGCAGACAGTTTATGGCGATGGTCGTTTCGAGAACTGTCTTGGCACCACATCAGGCCTGGACCCGGAGGAAAATATCTGTTCTGTAGTCTGGCAGTCCGGATTCAATGTGAGCGCACTGGCCTCTGCTTATCGACATGGCATCACCAGGCTTTCAACGGGTGCACACGAGGACGTCGAATGGATCATCGACGGGTATATGGATCATTTGAACTTTCGATTCCAGAATGACGGAGACCATAAGGCTTCGGTTCGCTTCAATAACTGGGATTCTTACAGTACTGGATATTCCCATTCATGGCTCAGCGGCTGGGTCCCTGCTGTCAAGCTACGCCAGAACCACGAGAACTGGTTCTGGTTTCGTGACACCTTCATTCCCTACATGCGGGAAAACAGCTTTCACCCAAACCGCTGGCCGCATCAATACTGGGGAGATAGCGATCAATGGCGTAATTTTGAGTAGAATAGACTGTGGTAGCAATGGGTCAAGTTTTCGAACTGAGGTGAACATGAAGGTACTGATTATCGGCGCGAATGGGAACACCGCTACGCGCGTCATCAGGCGGTTGGTTGAAAGCGACCATGATCCGGTTGCTATGATCAGAAACCCGTCGCATCGCGCCAAGTTCGACAAGCTAGGCGTACCAACGGTTCTGGCAGACCTTGAAT
>JAPYTQ010000049.1:0-20451 GCA_029941905.1 Pseudomonadales bacterium
CGTCCCCAACTCGGCGTCCCCAACTCGGCGTTCCCAACTCGGCGTCCCCAACTCGCCATTCCCTTCGGCTTGCGCCTTGTCTTGAATCATCTGGTAAGCTCTGAACCCGTCAATTTAAGGTAGACGAGTACTGAATGAAAAATACAGATCGTGAATTTGATGTCATTGTTTGGGGCGCTACCGGATTCACCGGCCAGTTGGTGGCCGAGTATTTGGTAGATGCGTATGGTGTCGGAGGAGACCTGAAATGGGCCATTGCGGGTCGTAGTGCCGATAAACTGGCGGCCACCGCGAACTCAGTGGCCGGGAATGCCGCAGATGATCTGCCCCAGTTGATTGCGAACAGCGACGATGTTGATTCCATAGCTGCACTGGCAGAAAAAACAAAAGTGATCTGCACCACCGTTGGACCCTATGCCCTGTATGGCTCAGTGATGGTGGAAGCCTGTGCAAAGTATGGTACCCATTGCTGTGACTTAACCGGTGAAATACCCTGGATGCGTAAAATGATTGATCAGCATCAGACAGCAGCGGGAGCGTCCGGGGCGAAAATTGTTTTCTCCTGTGGATTTGACTGTATCCCTGCGGATCTGGGTGTGTTTTTTATGCAACAATCCATGCTGACGAAACATGACATGCCTGCCAGTGAAATCAAGTTTCGCGTCGTGTCCAATGATGGCGGTGTCAGCGGTGGAACCGTCGCGACCATGATGAACATGATGGAGGAAGTGAAACACGACGCTTCCATCGTGGAATTGCTCGCTGACCCCTATGCGCTCAATCCGTTGAACATGCCCAGAGGTCCGGATGGACCTGACCAGTCAGGGGCCAGGTACGATACTGATTTTAAGCAGTGGACCGGACCCTTTATCATGGCCGCGGTTGATACCCGGGTCGTCCGCTGCAGCAATGCCTTAATGAAGTATCGGTACGGCAAGGATTTTCGTTACAACGAAGCGATTCTGACCGGTGATGGCCCGGGGGGTTATGTCAAGGCACTGCTGGTCACGTTGGTCACCGGTGTGTTAGGGGTTACCACAGCATTTGGTCCGACAAGAAACTTGTTGAAATCGGTTTTACCCTCACCGGGTGAGGGCCCTTCACTGGAAACCCGGGAGCAAGGTTCCTTTGAAATAGAACTGATTGCAAAGCATCCGGATGATGCAGCAAAAGATCTCCGAGCCAGGGTTACCGGTGACAAGGACCCGGGTTACGGCGCCACTTCAAAAATGTTGGCAGAGTCCGCTGTATGCCTCGCCCTGGACGATTTGGAGGTGGGTGGAGGAATCTGGACGCCTGCATCTGCGATGGGAGAGAAGCTCATCAAACGATTGCAGGCAAAAGCAGGGATGACTTTCGATCTAATTTGAAGTGTTCTAATCTAATCTAGCCTAGCAGGCTGCTAGGCGGGCGACTCTACTGCGCATGATTGTCGAACTGCATGCCAGTAACTCCGTTATCACATGAGTAACGATATTCCAGTTTTGCATTATATATTCAAATTGGCATTTTCAGGAAAGGCACTAACTGGTGCGCATCCAGTGTTATACCTCGGCGGCCCCTTCTCTCGTAAGTGATTGTTTCATATAACTAACAGTTTACAGATGTCGTGATTGTGGCTGAAAATGCCTATTTATGGACGGGAACTGACTACACAAACTCTGTCTTTGAGTTACTATAGGGAACACCTGCAACACAGACCGGGAAACAAGAACTCACTCAATGAGTCAACCATTCGTACACCTTCGCCTGCACTCTGAGTTCTCGATAAATGATGGCATCGTACGTATAAAACCCGTGACTGCAGCGGTAGCCGGGATGCAGATGCCCGCCCTGGCGATCACGGATAATAACAACCTCTTCGGCCTGATTAAATTTTACAGCGCCGCCTCTGCAGCCGGTGTAAAACCCATCGTTGCCTGTGATGTGTGGGTCGCTTCCGGGAACGAGAATGAGGATCCTACCCCGTTGGTGCTGTTAGCTCGCAATGAAAAGGGATACCTCAATCTCTCGGAACTGCTCTCTAAGGCATACCTCGAAGGGCAGCATCTCGGTAAAGCGAATCTCAAAAAAAGCTGGATCGCTGACCAGGCCGACGGATTGATTGCGCTTTCTGCCGGTCACACCGGCGATGTGGGTCGCGCCCTGCTCAATGGCAAACCAGATGAGGCCAGACAACTGGCACAGCAGTGGATGGATATTTTTCCAGCTGCTTACTATCTGGAATTACACCGGACCGGCAAAGTGGGAGAAGAGGAATATATTTCAGCCGCTGTTGATCTTGCCTTTGACCTGGATTGCCCGGTGGTGGCAACCAATGACGTTCGCTTTCTGCAGCAGGAAGAGTTTGAAGCCCACGAGGTCCGTGTCTGCATTCACGACAGTCGTACACTCGATGACCCCCGCCGCGAAAGAAAGTACACCAACCAGCAATATCTCAAGTCTGCGGAAGAAATGTGTAAACTATTCAGCGACATTCCAGAGGCTATAGAAAATACCGTTGAAATCGCCATGCGCTGCAGCGTCAATATCGATCTGGGTAATTACTACCTGCCGGAGTACCCGGTTCCTGAAGGGTACAGTACAGAATCCTATTTTTGCGAGGTATCCGAGGCGGGCTTAGAACAGCGCTTGAAACATATTCTTGATCCTACAGCGCAAGACTATGCTGATCAGCTCAAAGCCTACCAGGACCGGCTCAGTTTTGAATTGGGCGTGATCAACAAGATGGGTTTTCCTGGATATTTTCTGATCGTCATGGAGTTTATCCAGTGGGCTCAGGACAACGATATACCGGTTGGACCAGGCCGGGGCTCCGGTGCGGGGTCGTTGGTCGCTTATGCGTTAATGATCACCGATGTAGACCCACTTGAATACGACCTGCTGTTCGAAAGATTCCTCAATCCAGAGCGAGTCTCTCTGCCGGATTTTGATATCGATTTTTGTATGGATGGCCGTGACAGGGTAATTCAACATGTGATGGATCGGTACGGCCGAAATGCAGTCTCCATGATCATCACCTTTGGCACCATGGCGGCTAAAGCGGTGGTTCGGGATGTCGCCCGGGTGCAAGGCAAACCCTATGGCCTTGCGGACAAGTTATCCAAACTGATTCCCTTTGATCCCGGCATGACGCTCGCCAAAGCGCTGGAAGAGGAGCCACTGTTGCGGGAATTTATTGCCCAGAATGACGATGCCGACGAGATTATGGATATGGCATTTAAACTTGAAGGGATTACGAGGAACGTGGGCAAGCATGCGGCAGGAGTTGTCATTGCGCCAACAAAAATAAGCGACTTTTCACCGATTTACTGCGATGAAGCTGGTGGCGGACTGATTACCCAGTTCGACAAGGATGATGTTGAGAAAGCAGGTTTGGTTAAATTTGATTTTTTGGGTCTAAGGACGCTGACGATCATTCACAACGCGGTCAAGAGTGTTAACAAACGCAAGCTGAGCCTGGGTGCCGAGCTGGTTGATATTGACAAGATTCCCCTTGAAGACCCGGCAATATATGAAAACCTAAGGGCAGCAAAAACCACGGCGGTGTTCCAGTTGGAATCCCGGGGCATGAAAGACCTGATGAAGCAGGTAAAGCCGGGTCGGTTTGGTGACATCGTTGCTCTGGTAGCCCTCTTCAGGCCGGGCCCCATGCAATTGGCGCCGGACTTTATCAAGCGTAAGTCCGGGGTCGATAAGGTGGACTACCTGCACCCAAGCCTGCAACCTGTACTTGAGGGCACCTACGGCGTCATGCTGTACCAGGAACAGGTGATGCAAATAGCCCAGGTTCTGGCCGGATATACCCTCGCCGATGCCGATCTCCTGCGTCGGGCGATGGGGAAAAAGAAACCGGAAGAAATGGCCAAGCAGCGAGATGGCTTCCTCAAAGGGGCAATAGCCAATGGTGTTGATGAAAAACAGGCTGACCATATATTTAATCTCATGGAAAAGTTTGCCGGGTACGGATTCAACAAACCGCACTCGGTTGCCTATGCACTGATCGCTTACCACACAGCCTGGTTAAAGCACTACTATCCCGCAGACTTTATGGCTGCCGTGTTGTCGGCTGACATGCAAACGACAGATAAGGTGGTGATAAACGTTGAGGAATGTCGTGAGATCGGCGTCAAATTGTCACCCCCGGACGTTAATCGGGGCGATTACAAGTTCGTTGCCGACACCGATGAGAGCATCATCTATGGCCTGGGAGCAATAAAGGGTTTAGGCGAGGGTCCGATAGAGACAATAGTTGATAGTCGTCGGACCTACGGCGGCTTTGAAGACCTTTATAAGCTTTGTGAACGGGTGGATGCCCGGAAGATGAACAAACGTGCCATTGAAGCATTGATAGGGTGTGGGGCTCTGGATGAGTTAGTGCAGTTCGAAGGGCAGGATGAGAGCCAGAAGACAATCGATTTCCGTCGGGCATTGCTTTTTGCAAACACCGAAGATGCCGTCAAGGTAGCTGAGCAAAAGGCTCACAACCTTGATGGCGGCTTAATGGATCTGTTTGGCGAAGACATGATGTCAAACCCAGACCGGGATACTCCCTACAACCATTTTGATGGATTGCGATGCCTGACTTTTAAAGACAGGTTGAACAAGGAGAAAGACGCTCTCGGTTTGTACCTTACCGGCCATCCCATCGACTTGTACAAGGGGGAACTGAAACATCTGGCTAAGACCCGCATTGTTGATCTCAGGGCGAGTAAGGACGAACAGATAGTTGCCGGTTTGATCGTCGGCATGCGAACCATGAAATCAAGGAAAGGTGAGACCATTGCATTTGTTACTCTGGATGACCGAAGTGGCCGTCTCGAGGTCGGGGTATTTAGTGAGCTGTATGAGATGCACCATGGGATCCTGCAAAAGGATCTGGTGGTATTTTTCAAAGGCAGTACCAGCATTGACGACTTCACCGGGGGTATTCGAATGCGGGCCAGCGAAGTTTATGATCTGGTTCAGGCAAGGGAGCGATCCGTAAAAAGACTCAGGCTGAGCCTGAACGGGATGAAGCTCAAGGATAACTTTACGTCTGAACTGGCAGAAATTCTTGAGCCTTTCAAAGGTCAGGCTGGTCGCGGCTGCCCGGTCTCCATTGCCTACACTCGTGCCAATGCCCAGGCCGAGGTAACATTAGGTGATGCGTGGCGCGTTTCACCCGATGATGATCTGATTCAGAATTTGCGCGATCGATATGGTGCCGATCAAGTCATCCTGGATTATTAATCCTTTTTATCGCTATGGCTACCGTAAAAAAGACTAGCGTTAAGACAATCAACAACATGCTTCTTATCGAAGATGCTGTTGCCATGAACAAATGCGCCGGTAGAATTGTCGTTGGGTTCAGCGGCGGTATCGATTCACTTGTCTTGCTGGATTGTGTAAGCCGAATACTAACTCGACCTGTTTACGCGATACATATCAATCATGGTCTTCACAGCAATTGTGATGAGTGGGCGCAACACTGCGCCAGGGTTTGTGCCGAACGGCAGGTGAGCCTGAAAATAGAACGGGTTTCAGTGAGCGGCAAAGGCAATCTGGAGGCAAATGCAAGGACGGCAAGGTATGCCGCATTCAAAAACTTCCTTGAGCCGACAGATCTGCTGCTGCTGGCACATCATCAGGATGACCAGATTGAGACTGTATTGCTGCACTTAATGCGGGGTGATAGTCCCTTTGGTCTTAAAGGAATGCCCCGCGATCGCCAGATCGGTGATGCCAGGTTAGTGCGTCCATTTCTGCAGTTGCCGAGGCATGCAATCGAAGACTATGCCAGGCGACTTAAGCTCACCTGGGTCGAAGATGGCAGTAACCGCGATACAGCATTGGACCGTAACTATCTTCGGCACGAAATCATCCCTGGATTGAAAGCGCGCTGGCCTAAAATAGCAGACACCCTGCTGAGTGCCCTGCACAGAACCGATGAAGGTATGCAACTCATTGACGATACAGCGGTTTCTGATCTGCAAGGTTTGCTGCTTGAAAATAAAATCTCTCTCGCTGCGCTGCAAAGCTTACCTGAAATGCGCCAGAGAAATCTGTTGCGTGCATGGCTCTCGAGGCGAGGGGCTCTGAGCATGCCTGGTGACAGGATGCTAAGCGAAGGGCTGGGCAACCTGACCGACGCCAGGGTTGACGCTGCTCCCCTATTGAGCTGGAAAGGGCTGGAATTCAGAAGATTTGACGGCCACCTTTACCTGACACCAGGCTTCGAGAATGGTGCACCAGACACCGAATATCAGTTTCATGAAAAGCGTATTGTGATGGCAAATGGTATTGTCACTGCCGAGCTTATTAAGGGGCGAGGCCTGCGCGCTGAACTGGGTGAGCTGTCCATTTCGTTCCGGCAGGGCGGCGAAACTATCAGATTTAACAAGACGCGCTCGCTGAAAAACATATTCCAGGAAAAGAAAATTCCCGCCTTCCTGCGAGACCATATACCCCTGATCTATCTGCGCGGGGAACTGGTTGGCATTTGCGGCATTCCAGCGTGGAATCTACCGATTATCATCCCATCCAATCACGCCGCATCTGATTCTGAAGTCGGTTGGAGGATTGATTGGTGGTTAGAGCAAGAATAGCTTTCTGGAACTCATACAATCGTGTCCGACGTCCCAGGTAATTCAGCGTAGCGGGTAGGCTACTGCAATTTACCGATTCAAAAAGAATAGTTTGTTTTATAGCAGCAGTTTCAGATTGAGCATCCACCCCTTCAGTGGTATCCTACAACCCCATCTTGGTCGATCTCTCTTTGACCATCACATTCTAGATGGGAGCTAAATGTCTCGCTTTATTTTTGTTACCGGTGGTGTTGTTTCTTCTCTGGGGAAAGGCATTGCTGCCGCCTCTCTTGGCGCAATTCTTGAAGCCCGGGGGCTCAAAGTTACCATGCTCAAACTGGATCCCTACATCAATGTAGATCCCGGTACCATGAGCCCATTGCAACATGGTGAAGTCTATGTCACTGCAGATGGCACCGAGACCGATTTGGATCTCGGTCATTACGAGCGGTTTATTCGCACCACAATGACCCGGCGAAATAACTTCACCACAGGCCAGGTTTATGCAGGCGTCATCGCCCGTGAACGCCGTGGTGAATATCTGGGTGCAACCATACAGGTTATTCCCCATATCACAGACGCGATCAAGGAGCGCATCATCGATGGTGCCGGGGACAACGATATCGCTATTGTCGAAATCGGTGGTACGGTGGGTGACATTGAGTCCCAGCCATTTCTTGAAGCTGCGAGACAATTACGATTCGAGGTGGGCTCGGAAAATGCGATGTTTATTCACCTGACCCTGGTCCCCTTTATTGCCACCGCGGGTGAGACTAAAACCAAGCCGACACAGCATTCAGTCAAAGAACTCAGGTCTATCGGTCTGCAACCGGATGTTCTAATTGTTCGTTCTGATCATGAAATTGGCCAGTCGGCCCGGGATAAGATTGCGCTGTTTACCAACGTCGAGCGTAGTGCGGTTATTCCGTTGATTGATGCGAAAACTATATTCGAGATTCCCTCAATGCTGCACGATCAAAAACTAGATGAAATCGTCGTCCGGAAGATGAACATCGACTGCCCTGAGGCAGATTTAAGTGAGTGGGATGAGGTTGCCAAGGCACAGTTAAATCCGACAAAAACCGTGAAGTTGTTTATGGTGGGTAAATACATGGACCTAAGGGACGCATACAAGTCTCTCAACGAGGCAATTATCCACGCCGGAATTCATACCAGTACAGATGTTCAGATTACTTTTCTTGATTCAGAAGAAGTGGTTCAACAGGGCGCCGGTATCCTCGAAGAGGCAGATGCGATTCTTGTGCCGGGGGGGTTTGGTGCCAGAGGATTTGAAGGCAAGATTGCCGCGGCGGGTTATGCAAGGGAGCACAACGTTCCCTACCTCGGTATTTGTTATGGCCTGCATGCCGCATTTATCGATTATGCACGTAATGTTTGTGGGTTGGAAAATGCTGACACCACTGAAAATAATCCAAATACGCCACATCCGGTCATCGGCCTGATCACCGAGTGGATGAAAGAAGATGGCAGCATCGAAATGCGCGGTATTGACTCGAACCTGGGTGGTACCATGCGTATGGGGGAGCAAGAGTGTAAACTCACCTGTGATTCATTGACTTCCAGCATCTATGGCTCAACGACTATCAAAGAACGACATCGCCATCGTTATGAAGTAAACAATAACTATCTGGCCGAGATGGAACAGGCGGGTATGCGTATTGCGGGTCGGTCATTGGATGGTAGCCTGGTTGAGGTGATCGAGCTGGAAGATCATCCATGGTTTGTGGCCAGCCAGTTTCATCCGGAGTTCACATCGACTCCGCGGGACGGCCATCCGTTGTTTACCAGTTTTATTAATGCCGCGTTAAAACAAAAGGCGAATAGATAATCTCCCATGAGGCTGACCTCGTGTAGATTGTGATCAAGCCGAACTCATTTTCCTTTATGATGTGATTTAATGACCAACAGTTTTCAGGTGGTGTGGGTAATGATTAAAGAAATAACTATTTGTACAGGTGTTAGCTGATGGATCTCTGCGGGTTTGACGTCACTGACAAAACACCATTTTTTCTTATCGCGGGTACCTGCGTTGTTGAATCTGAACAGATGGCAATGGATACCGCGTCAGAACTGATTGAGATTTGTAAAAGCCTCAACATTCATTTCATTTACAAATCATCATTCGACAAGGCTAATCGATCATCCGGCACCAGTTACCGCGGGCCCGGCCTGGAAGCCGGTTTAAAGATTCTGCAAAAAGTGAAGCGGGAATTACATGTGCCGGTTTTAACCGACGTCCATGAAGACACCCCCCTGAACGAAGTCGCCGACGTTGTATCAGTGCTGCAGACACCGGCTTTTCTGTGTCGACAAACAAATTTTATCCAGAATGTCGCCGCCACAGGGTTACCGGTGAATCTGAAGAAAGGCCAGTTCCTGGCACCCTGGGACATGATTCACGTTGTTAACAAAGCGCGTGAAACCGGCAACCAGAACCTGATGGTGTGTGAACGTGGTGTCAGTTTCGGTTACAACAACCTTGTCTCGGATATGAGATCTCTCGCCGTCATGAAGGAAATCGGCTGCCCGGTGGTATTTGATGCAACCCATAGTGCTCAGCTCCCGGGTGGGCAGGGTGCCAGTTCAGGCGGTCAACGTGAGATGGTACCCGTGTTGGCTCGTGCAGCTGTCGCCGCTGGTATCCACGGCATTTTCATGGAGACACACCCTGACCCGGATAAGGCCCTCAGCGATGGTCCGAATTCATGGCCGCTGGGTCAGATGTACGAATTGCTGGCCCTTCTCAAGCGAATAGATGACGTCGTAAAATCAAGTAATCTGCCGGAAGCAGCAGCGAAGTAAATTTGGAGTTTAGGAAAGTGACCGAGATAGTTGATATTCGTGCCAGGGAGATCCTTGACTCCCGTGGAAATCCAACCGTTGCAGCTGAAATCGAGTTGGCCGATGGTACGGTAGGTTCTGCCTGTGTACCATCCGGCGCATCGACAGGCTCCAGGGAGGCCCTTGAACTTCGGGATAAGGACCCACTAAGGTACAAGGGCAAGGGTGTTCTGATAGCTGTCGAGAATGTGAATACTCGAATCCGGGAATCTCTGCTGGGGCGTGAGGTTGAAGATCAAACCGACATTGACCATCGAATGATTGAAATGGATGGCACGCCGAACAAGGCTTCACTGGGAGCCAATGCTATCCTGGGCGTTTCCCTCGCCGCCGCAAATGCTGCCGCACGGGCAAAAAAAGTGGCCCTGTTTGAGTATCTTGCTGAGTTGGATGGCAGCCCAGGTCGTTACAGTATGCCCGTACCGATGATGAATATTTTGAATGGCGGCGAGCATGCGGATAACAATGTTGATATCCAGGAGTTCATGATACTTCCCGTGGGTTTCCCTAACTTCTCCGAGGCGTTGCGGTGCGGAGCAGAAATCTTCCATACCCTCAAATCGGTATTGTCCGACCGCGGCATGAACACGACAGTCGGTGACGAGGGTGGTTTTGCGCCGGATTTACCCAGCAATGAGTCCGCCCTCGAAATCATTTTGGAATCCATAGAAAAAGCGGGATACGAGCCCGGGAAAAATGTTTACCTGGGTCTCGACTGTGCCGCATCAGAATTTTACAGCGATGGCCAGTATGTCCTGGCCAGTGAAGGCAGGCGGTTTGATTCTGCCGGGTTCACCGACTACCTGTCTGAACTGGCGAACAAGTACCCCATTATTTCGATAGAAGATGGCATGGATGAAAGTGACTGGGAGGGTTGGGGCCGCTTAACCCAGGCGCTGGGCGATCAGATTCAGCTGGTTGGGGATGATCTCTTCGTGACAGACTCAAAAATTCTGCAGAGAGGCATTGATGAGAACATTGCCAACTCGATACTGATAAAACTAAACCAGATTGGCACCCTGACCGAAACGCTCGAAGCCATACAGTTGGCGAAATCCGCGGGTTATTCGGTTGTTATCTCACACAGATCCGGTGAAACCGAGGACACAACTATCGCGGACCTTGCCGTCGCAACTGCCGCAGGGCAGATAAAAACCGGATCTTTGAGTCGCTCGGATAGAATTGCGAAATACAATCGATTGCTGAGAATTGAAGATCAGTCCCACGCTTTGTTTAAAGGTATGGCAGAATTCCAGAGATGAATAGCCGCAAGCTCGTAA
Organism: Pseudomonadales bacterium; assembly: GCA_029941905.1. Taxonomy (GTDB): domain Bacteria; phylum Pseudomonadota; class Gammaproteobacteria; order Pseudomonadales; family Azotimanducaceae; genus JAHRVQ01. The sequence goes on from JAPYTQ010000049.1 coordinate 10,709, forward strand.
ATAGTAGCAAGAGTAGAAAGATTAAAGCGCCAAAAGAAGGACGGTTTAAAGGCACGGCCTTAAAAACAATCGTGGCGGTATTGGTCGTCATGCTGGTGAGCCTGCAATTCAGGCTGTGGGCTGGCGAAGGGAGCTTTGCCCATGTCAATGGTCTGGCAGCGAAGGTAGAACATGAGAGGGCAGTTAACCTGGTTAAAGAACAGCGCAACGAGGTATTCAGGGCAGAGATTCGAGATCTCAAAAGCGGCTATGATTCCATTGAAGAAAAGGCGCGCGTTGAGTTGGGTTTTATCAAGGAAGGTGAGACTTTTTTCATGTTGATCGAACAGGAAGAACCCTGATCGATGGATTCCTCGATAGATCCGGATTTAACATCATTGCCAGACGTCAGCTTCATCGTCCCTGCTGCTGGCAAGGGTTTGCGAATGGGTGGAGGAGTCGCCAAGCAATACCTGCTGGTCAACGGCAAGCCCATCCTGCAGCATACACTCGAACGACTGGTTGCACTGCAACCCGATAAAATAATCCTGGTAGTTTCAGCCGATGACAAACAGTGGGCTTCAATTGAGGCAACACAACAGTGTTGCATCGTCATCGGCGGTGAGACGCGATCAGACTCTGTGCTCAATGGGTTAAACGCTCTGGATGGTGAAGCGTCTGATTGGGTTATGGTTCATGACTGTGTCCGTCCCTGCGTTCGGGCGGGTGATATCAACAGACTCCATAATGACCTCAAACTATCCACGGTAGGGGGCTTGCTCGGCTTGCCGGTGATTGAAACATTAAAAAAAGTGAGCGATCACCGGGATGTGGTTAAAACCGTTTTGCGAGAGGAACACTGGTTGGCGCAGACACCCCAGATGTTTCGTCTGGGGCTGCTTCAGTCAGCATTGCAACAGGCAAAAAGTGATGGTTGGAATGTCACCGATGAAGCATCTGCGATCGAAATGTCAGGTCAAACACCCATCATCATTCAAGGCAGTAAAGATAATATCAAAATAACAACAACAGAAGATCTGGCACTGGCGGAGTACTTTTTGCAGCAGCAGTCATACGAACAGCCATGAGAACGATGATACGGATTGGCTCCGGTTTTGATGCCCACAGGTTTGGAGACAAGAAGGTGTCGTCGATTACCATCGGTGGTGTCCAGGTGCCGTACCAGCGCGAAGTATTGGCACATTCTGACGGTGACGTGCTGCTGCATGCATTGTGTGATGCCTTGTTGGGTGCGCTTGCCCTGGGCGATTTGGGGCATCATTTCCCTGATACGGATCCGGTCTATCTGAACGCAGATAGCCGTGAGTTGTTGCGCGCCACGAATCAGTTGGTGAGCAACGAAAACTACCACGTCGTTAATGTGGATATGACTTTAATTGCAGAGGCACCGCGAGTCGCAAAGTACATAAACAAGATGCGGGAGCATATTGCGCAAGACCTGTCGATTGAAATTCATCAGGTGAGTGTCAAGGCGACAACTACCGAGAATATGGGGTTTATTGGTCGAGAGGAAGGCCTTGCAGCGCAGGCAGCGGTGCTGCTGAGTGAGTAATTCATATTCCCTTGAGTTCAATAGAGCTTATGGGCCGGCACTTGGCCAGGGCACGATTCGTCGTTCGGTTGAGGAATTCCAGGTTGATGAGATTCTGGGGTTTGAGCCGGGGGGCACTGGTGAGCACGTTTATCTGTGGATTAAAAAAACAGGTGCCAATACAGGCTGGGTTGCTGACCAACTGGCGGCTTTTCTGAACCTGCGTCACTTTGATGTTGGCTACTCAGGCAGGAAAGATCGACATGCGATTACCAAACAGTGGTTTAGCTGCTGGCTTCCCGGTAAGGCGGATCCTGACTGGTCACAGCTTGATATAGAAGGGGTCGAATTGATAAAGGCAGTTCGGCACGACAAAAAACTGCGCCGGGGAGTCCATCGGGCAAACCGGTTCAAGATCAAGGTGAGCTGTTTAACTTGCGGCTCGAGCGAAGCGGCATTGAACGAACGCTTAACACGAATCAAAGTAACGGGCTTCCCCAACTATTTTGGTCCCCAGCGTTTTGGTCACGAAGGACATAATCTGATCAAAGCCGAAGCACTCTTTTCAGAAGCATTTTCAGGTGCGCTGTCTGGAGAGAGCTCACCGAATAATCGCGGCCGTAAACAGCGTGGCCTGTACATCTCTGCTGCCCGGTCGTATATGTTCAACCACGAATTATCGGCCAGGGTCGCTTCAGGTGCCTGGCACAAGTATGCGCAGGCCATGGATCCGTCACCAGAAACAAATGAGTCAATATGGCTCTTCGGCCTGGCACCACATCGAGATATCACAGTGCCGGACCTTGAAGAGTTTGTCGAATGGGGTGAAGGCTTGAAACTACTTGGTATAAAGGCCATGCGAAGAAACCTGGCCGTTATACCCGGGGAGTTGAGCTGGGAGTTCGTCGCTGAGAACGGCTCTGGTACGAACGGCCTGGACCTGTCTTTTATGCTGCCAGGTGGTGCCTACGCAACCAGTTTGCTGCATGAGTTGATCGATTATTCGACCTCACAAAACATTTTTAACGGGGAACCTGACAGGTGACGATCAAAAAGCCTGACCTGAATGGCGTTGGCATGACGTCCCAGCGTACGCGTAATCGGCTGGTTTCGCGCCTGAGACAACAGGGCATTCAGGACGAGCGTGTACTTGATCTGATCAACTCGACGCCACGACATTTGTTTATCGATGAGGCGTTGGCGCACCGGGCTTATGAAGATAATGCCTTGCCTATTGGATTCAACCAGACTATCTCACAGCCCTATATCGTTGCCAGAATGACCGAGAGTTTGTTCGATGGGGGTCGGCTCGAACGGGTCCTGGAAATTGGCACAGGGTCAGGTTATCAGACTGCGATACTGGCCCAGTTGGCCAATAAGGTGTACACCGTTGAACGAATTGCCGGATTATTGGACAAGGCAAAGGAACGGTTAAAACTCCTTGGCACGAGGAACACCCGATTTAAGTACGACGATGGCAATATTGGCTGGCAGGAGCAGGGGCCGTTTCAGGGTATTATTGTCACCGCATCGCCGCGCCATGTACCGGATGAGCTGTTGTCTCAACTGGCAGCCGGGGGGCGTATGATTATTCCTGTCGGGCACCGGCAACAACAGCTGAAGCTGATCACCAATACGCAAGAGTCGTTTCAAACAGAAATTCTTGAAGATGTTAAATTCGTCCCGTTAATGCGCGGTAAAGCCTGATTCAATGGATGCTTGTGTTAGTAAATCATAGAAGTGTGGTTATGAAAGAAAATGTGAGATTGTTTGTTATTGGCCTGGTGATGGGTGCAGCAGAGATTATTCCGGGTGTATCCGGTGGCACGATTGCGTTCGTGACCGGCATCTATGAACGATTTGTGAATGCCATACAAGGGTTTAATCCCCTGTTGTTTCGGAAGTTAAAATTCAACGGGTTGAAAAAGACCTGGCAGGAACTGGACGTTAACTTCCTGCTGATTCTTTTTTCCGGTATGGGGATTGCCATATTGCTGTTTGCCGGGTTTGTCACCTACCTTCTTGAAGAGCAGGCAATTTTTATCTGGTCGTTTTTTTTTGGACTTGTTGTTGCATCCGTTTGGCTGGTGATTCAGCAGATCTCCCGGTTTGGCTGGGATATTGCGTTTAGTCTCGTGCTTGGCACTGCGTTTGGGATGACCGTCGCGACGCTTGCGCCTGTCGAATTAGAACCTGCGCCGGTAACCCTGTTTCTTGGTGGTGCCATCGCCGTTTGCGCCTGGATTCTTCCCGGGCTCTCAGGTAGTTTTATTTTGTTGATACTGGGTCTGTACCGACATGTTCTCGAGGCCATCAGGAGTCTGGATATGGTAGTTTTGCTAACCCTGGGGGCTGGTTGTGTACTGGGAATCGTCGCGTTTACACAACTGTTAACCCGGTTGCTCAGGGACCACCACAATGAAACATTTGGCCTGTTGACCGGTTTTATGGTGGGCTCCCTGGTAAAGCTGTGGCCCTGGCAGTATGTGTCGAGTTATCACCTGAAATCCGACGGGTCACAGATAGCACTGGTTCAGGATCCTGTCTCACCGTTTGTTTATCTGGACCTCACTGGCAACAATCCGGAGCTGGTTGTTGCGATCTTTGGGTTGATACTGGGTTGTATCGGTGTTGTCGGGTTGAATTTTCTGGCGCATAGTGACGCTGATGTGTCTTCGGACAAGAATTAGTAGTCCTTCAAGGTCAAATTGCCATGTTCAGAGCGACCCAAATGATTCAAGCGAAGGACTACCTACTTTAGATCATGCTGATAGAGCGTTTTACAATTGGGATTGGATTGTTGTGCGTGATTCTGGCGCTGATTTCCGGATGCCGGAGTGGATCCAACGCACCGGTTTCGTCGATTGGCGAACAAAACCGGAGCTCCTCCGGGTATCATGTGGTTAGCAAGGGTGAAACCCTGTACTCGATTTCATTCGTTTATGGTATTGATTACAGAGAAATTGCAGCGGCAAACAAGATTCAGTTTCCGTATACCATTTTTGTAAACCAGCGGCTTCGCATCGAAGATGTGAGACCGCCGACTTCCACAAAGGTCGTGGTCAAACAGCCGTCAAAGAAAGCACCGGCATCTGGAGCAACTGAACAGGGAAACAGGAATCAGCGCTCGAATGTAGAATGGCAATGGCCCTTGCGGGGAGAGGTCATCAGTCAATTCTCCCTCAGCGGGGAGGTTAACAAGGGTATCGATATCCGCGGCAAGCTGGGTGGATCTGTCAACTCAGCGGCAGATGGGGTGGTGGTGTACGCTGGCGGAGGGTTACGAGGCTATGGAAAGCTCGTCATCGTAAAACACAATGACCACTTTCTCAGTGCTTATGGAAATAACCGGGAAATTCTTGTGAAGGAAGGCGACCAGGTGAAATCCGGACAGGCGGTTGCAGAAGTAGGGTCCTCGGGTAAAAACGTGGAGATGTTACATTTCCAGATTCGCAGGGACGGAAAACCTGAAGATCCGCTGATCTATTTGCCTAAGGAACCTTTCGTAACTTTGTAAGACATGTCCTAAATGTTTGCAAGACAGTTGCCATACCGCTGATAGAGCTAGAGCATAAGTTTTTGATTTAAATCATTAAAATCTGACCTTAGTACCAGACTATTTTTCGAGATGTTCTAACTTACCCTTCACTTCTTCCCAGTCTTCGCAACCCGGCATCGGATCTTTCTTCTCGGTAATGTTTGGCCAGACTTCTGCGAGTTCTGCATTCAGGTCGAGAAATACCTGTTCCTCCTCGGGCAGCTCGTCCTCTGAATAGATGGCATCTACCGGACATTCTGGTTCACACAATGCGCAGTCGATACATTCATCAGGGTGGATCACGAGAAAATTGGGACCCTCATAGAAACAATCAACGGGGCAGACTTCGACACAATCTGTATGTTTGCATTTGATGCAACCGTCACTAACCACAAATGTCATGGAGAAGGTCCTATGTTTATAAGTTAAAAAGAAAAACAGCCTGCGAAAAGGCTCGAAAAATCAGCAAAGGCATTCTATCAGTTTTTTATCCCGGAACAAGGTAGGGGACCGGCATTCACTTAGTTGACAAGGCGACATCAGTCCAACAGACGGTTCACCCTGCGCAACTAGTGTAGGACCCTACACGACTGTTTCAATCTTCGTGGTTCTCCCCTTCTGCTTCATTCTTCAACCGGTAGAGTAGATCGAGTGCATCCCTGGGGGTCAGGTCATCAATCTCTATCTTCCTGAGCTTTTCGGCCACTACCGAAGTCGTTTTGACGGGTTGGACGATTTCAGTTGTTAGAAACAGGTCCGATTGATGTGGAGAGGACCTGATTTCGTTTTCTTCAAGCTGTCGCAACTTGGTCTGGGCATTTTCTATGACGGATTTTGGCACACCGGCCAGTCGGGCAACCTGCAGTCCATAACTCTGGCTCGCCGGACCTTCGTTAACGGAGTACATAAAAATGATCTCGTCGCCATATTCTTTCGCAGCCATATGCACATTGGCTGTTGCCGGTAGTGAATCCTGCAGGGCGGTGAGTTCGAAATAGTGGGTCGCAAACAGGGTCATTGCCTGGGACGATTCGGCGATATGTGCAGCGGTTGCCCAGGCCAGGGACAGGCCGTCAAATGTTGAGGTCCCCCGGCCTATTTCATCCAAAAGGACGAGTGAATGTTTGGTCGCGTTGTTCAGAATCATTGCGGTTTCTGTCATTTCGACCATGAATGTCGAGCGACCACTGGCCAGGTCATCTGATGAACCGATCCGGGTAAATATTCGATCTATGGGACCTATGGATGCAGCTTGCGCAGGCACATAACTGCCGATATGTGCCATCAGGGTAATGAGCGCTGTCTGGCGCATGAATGTGGATTTGCCTCCCATGTTAGGGCCCGTGATAATCAGCAGCCTGCGGTCATTGTCGAGGTTTAGGTTATTCGCCACGAATGGTTTTTCCAGAACCGCTTCAACCACGAGGTGCCGACCGGCTTCGATGTTTATACCAGGGTCGTTCGTCAGCACAGGTCGACAGAGTGAAAGTGACAGGGAACGCTCTGCAAGGTTGCAAATAACATCGAGGACAGCAATGGCACTGGCGGTGTTCTGGAGCGGCGACAGGTGTTCGACCAGTTGCTCTATCAACATCTCGAACAGGTGCTTTTCCCTCGCCAGTGCCCGGCTCTTGCTGCTGAGTGCCTTGTCTTCGAATTCCTTAAGTTCCGGCGTGATGAAACGTTCGGCGTTCTTCAGTGTCTGGCGTCGAATGTAGCGTTCAGGTGCTTTTTCAGACTGGCTGCGCGAAATCTCGATATAGTATCCATGGACCCGGTTGTAACCTACTTTCAAGCTGGTTAAACCTGTTGCCTGTTTCTCCTGCTGCTCCAGTTTGACCAGGTACTCCGCGGCGTTTTCACTGATGCCCCGCAGTTCATCCAGCGCGGCATCGTATCCCTGTGCAATCACGCCACCATCGCGAATGAGGGTTGGCGGGTTCTCGATGATGGCCTTGTTTAAGGTTGCGTGGAGTTCCGGATAGGGCTGGCAAGCAGAGTCTATCCGTTTAAGAAGTTCTGTCGGCATATCCTTGAGTAAGCAGGTCAACCCCGGCAGGATCGCCAGGGCATCTTTTAGTCTTTCCAGATCCCTCGGCCGAGCAGATCGCAGCGCAATCCTGGCGAGTATTCGCTCAATATCACCCATCGGGTTCAGTCGATTTTGCAAAGTCTCGAATTGGTACTGGGTCACCAGGTATTCGATGGTATCGAGCCTGTCGTTAAGTTCGATCCGGTTCCGAATAGGCCGATTAATCCAGCGGTTGAGCAACCGGCTGCCCATGGCGGTAGAGGTGTTTTCCAGAACTGCAAACAGGGTGTTTTCTTCACCACCGGCAATATTGATATCAAGCTCCAGGTTGCGGCGTGAGGCCGCGTCAATAATGACAGCATCTTCCCGGTTCAGTGTTGTGATTGATTGAATATGGGGCAGCGCCATCCGCTGGGTTTCCCGGACATAAGCCAACAGGCAGCCGGCGGCAGCGACGGCTACGCGTTTTTCTGCGCAACCGAAACCGGAAAGATCACGGGTCTTGAACTGGCTGGTGAGCGAAATAATCGATTGTTCATAGTCAAATTCCCACACGGGCCGACGGCGAACTCCCACCCTGTTAACAGTTTCTGCCGGGTAGTCGATCTCTTCCGAGAGGATAAGCTCTGCCGGATCGAATCGAAAAATCTCTGCGGTGAGGGCTTCTTCATCATGAACTTCCAATACCTCAAACCGGCCACTGCTCAGGTCCAGGCTCGCGATGCCAAACACATCGTCCTGGCGGTAAGCAGCAACAATCAGATTGTCGCGGTTAGATTTCAGCAGCGATTCGTCCGTCAGTGTGCCGGGCGTCAGAATTCTGACAACCTGACGTTCGACGGGTCCTTTGGACGCGGCGGGATCGCCGATTTGTTCGCAGATCGCCACAGAAACACCTGCTCTTACCAGTTTGGAGAGATATTCGTCGACGGCGTGGTAGGGAATGCCACACATTGGGATGGGTTTACCGTTCGAGGCGCCACGTTCGGTGAGCTTGATGTCCAGCAATGCGGCGGCCCGGACCGCGTCAGTGTAAAACATCTCGTAAAAATCACCCATGCGATAAAACACAAGCTCTTCGGGATGCTGCGCCTTGATGCCCAGATACTGCTGCATCATGGGTGTATGGGATGAATGATTCGACTTGTTGGGATCAGGCACGGATAGTTATGGACGCTCTGATTAAGTAGTGATGCGGCATACAAACCTCAATCAGAGATTCCCCATTAAAGAAACGTTATTGTTGAAAGCTGATATCAAAATTTTAGTGTCTGTGCATATTACGTGAATCTTCCACTAATCTACACGGACAAGGTCTATTGGGGCAAGGTCTGCAGGGGCAATGTATTGTATAAAAAATAAGTGTTGAATACTGGTTAAACATACAGTATAAATACACCCAACGAATGCACCGCAAATCACTGGCGCAGGCATTACAAAAAAGCGGTTACAAAAAGCAGTTGCGAAAAAGTACTTATCAATAGGATGGAACAAGAATATGGCTGACCTGGATACTAACGACTCGAAGGAATCTTCAAACAAGGCTAAAGCACTGACTGCTGCGTTGTCACAAATTGAACGGCAGTTTGGCAAGGGTGCCATGATGCGATTGGGCGATTCGCCGATTGAAAAAATCCCATCAGTTTCAACCGGGTCACTGGGTCTCGATATAGCGTTAGGTATTGGTGGTTTGCCAAGAGGTCGAATTGTTGAGATCTATGGTCCTGAAGCCTCGGGGAAAACAACGCTGACATTGCAGGTTATCGCCGAGGCTCAAAAAGCCGGTGGCACTTGCGTCTTTATTGATGCAGAGCACGCACTTGACCCCAGTTATGCACAAAACCTGGGCGTGAATATTGATGACTTGCTGGTTTCACAACCCGATACCGGTGAACAGGCGCTGGAGATCTGTGACAACATTGTCCGTTCCGGTGCTGTCGATGTTGTGGTGATCGATTCCGTTGCTGCATTAACCCCCAAGGCAGAGATTGAGGGTGAGATGGGCGATCATCATGTGGGCCTTCAAGCGCGGTTGATGAGTCAGGCGCTCCGCAAGATGGCAGGCAACATCAAGCAATCCAATACGCTGGTCGTGTTCATCAACCAGATTAGAATGAAGATTGGTGTCATGTTTGGCAGCCCTGAAACCACCACAGGTGGTAATGCACTGAAGTTCTATTCATCGGTGCGTTTGGATATTCGCCGAATAGGTGCCATAAAAGATGGCGATGAGATAGTCGGCAATGAGACACGGGTTAAGGTCATAAAGAACAAGGTCTCTCCTCCATTTAAACAAACTGAGTTTCAGATTTTGTACGGCAAGGGTATTTTTCGTTTGGGTGAAATCATTGATCTGGGTGTACAAATAGGACTGGTTAACAAAGCCGGTGCCTGGTACAGCTACAAGACCGATCGAATTGGCCAGGGCAAGAAGAATGCTTCAGATTATTTAGCCGAGAACCCACATATCGCGGCGGAAATTGAGCAGCAGATTCGAGTGAAGTTACTAGGTGAACCCGGTGATGATGAAGAGTCCGTTGAAGATAACGTCACACCTATATCGGGTTCCTAGCACTAAAAAGAAACCATGGTCCTGATAATATGGTCCTGATAATATGGTCCTGATAATATGGCCAAGTTAA
>JAPYTQ010000049.1:20551-33665 GCA_029941905.1 Pseudomonadales bacterium
ATGGTCCTGATAATATGGTCCTGATAATATGGTCCTGATAATATGGCCAAGTTAAATATGGTCCAGATCAGTGCAGTTGATATTCGTCGCGCCGCTATGGATCTGTTGGCGCGTCGAGAGCATGGTTACAATGAACTCATTCGTAAACTGCTAAACCGTTTCTCCAAACTCAACACTTTTGCCAGCAAGGCAACCCGAGCAGCCACCGACCTGGCAAGCCTCGAAGTAGAACCTGATCTTGACCTTCGTGAGATGATCGAACAACAGGTTGCCATACTCCAGGACAGTGGATTACAGAGCGATGACAGGCTCGCAGAAACATTCATCAGGGCGCGCGCGAATCGCGGCCAGGGGCCTGTCAAGATCAAGGCTGAATTGCGCGGCAAAGGGCTTACTGATTCCACCATTGGTTTCGCCTTTGATAACTGCGGAATTGACTGGTTTGAGTTGGTGGAATCCGTATCGCACAAACGATTTGGTGATTCCGGCGTTACTAATAAGAGCGCGGATAAGAGCACGGATATGAAAATGAAGGCCCGCAGAAGCCGTTTTCTGCAACAACGGGGTTTTTCATTCGACCATATCCGGGCGATTGAATAGGCATTCGTCACCCCTTCTTTCTACTCTCGTTTTTCTGTATCTTTAGCCTCTCGAAATTCGATCGAAGCAGTGTTAACAATGGATAGTCGCGAACTCCGTCAGGTATTTCTGGATTTCTTTGTCAGCAAAGGGCACACCGTTGTAGATAGCGCGTCCCTTGTGCCCGATAACGACCCAACACTCCTGTTCACCAATGCCGGTATGGTCCAGTTCAAGGAAGCCTTGGCATTTAGAGAAACCCGCGGTTACACACGGGCCGTGAGCTGCCAGCGCTGCGTTCGTGCCGGGGGTAAACATAATGATCTCGACAATGTCGGCTATACGGCACGGCATCATACGTTTTTTGAAATGTTGGGAAATTTTAGTTTTGGTGACTATTTTAAACGTGAAGCCATTTTGTTCGCCTGGGAATTCCTGACAGAAGTTATCAACATTCCTGCAGAGAAGTTATGGGTCACTGTTCATACCGACGATGACGAAGCCGAGGCCATCTGGGTAAACGAAGTAGGCTTTGACAAGAACCGGATTACACGTCTGGGTGACGATGACAATTTTTGGACCATGGGTGATACGGGGCCTTGCGGACCCTCATCGGAAATATTCTATGACCACGGTGAGCAGGTTCCTGGAGGACCCCCGGGGTCACCGGACGGTGAACTGGATAGATATGTTGAGATCTGGAATCTTGTCTTCACCCAGTTCGACCGCCAGGCAGATGGCACCCTGAATCCCTTGCCCAAGCCTTGCGTTGACACAGGCATGGGGTTTGAGCGTCTCGCGGCAGTGATGCAGGGTGTGCACAATAATTACGACATTGATCTGTTCAGGAGATTGATAGAAAGGGCCGGTGAGCTGCTTAACTGTAAAGATCTCGGCAACGACTCACTTAAAGTCATTGCTGATCATATACGAACGGCAGCCTTTCTTATTGCAGACGGTGTGCTGCCGTCCAATGAAGGACGTGGCTATGTGATGCGGCGGATTATTCGGCGGGCATTGAGGCAGGGTCACAAACTCCAGTCTTCCGGCCCTTTCTTCTACAAAATGGTATCCACCCTTGTGGAGGAAATGGGAGAGGCATATCCCATTTTGACTAACACCCAGGAGCAAATTGAGAGGATCCTGCTTAAGGAGGAAGAGCAATTTGAACTTACCCTGGATCAGGGTATGAAGATCCTCGGCGAGGTTATTCGAAATCTCAAGGGCGATGTCATCCCCGGGGAAGTCGTCTTCAAACTCTATGATACTTATGGATTTCCAACGGATTTAACCAATGACATTGCCAGGGAGAAAAAACTCTCCATTGATATGGAAGGCTTTGATCGGGAAATGGAAGCGCAAAGGCAACGTGCCAGGGCAGCAAGCCAGTTTGCGGCCGTTGATACCAGTGTGTTTCAACTCACCGAAGAAACCGAATTTGTGGGTTACGAATCGTTGTCAGCTGAATCAACCGTGGTCGCCCTGTTCAAGGCAGAAACCAGGGTTGATCAAGTACAGTCAGGAGACAACGTGCTGATTGTGCTGGATCGCACGCCTTTCTATGGGGAATCAGGTGGCCAGGTAGGTGACCAGGGCAGATTGTATTCAGATGGTGTGACCGTTGATGTATCGGACACTATCAAAGCCGGTCCTGGGTTCCTGCACAAAGGTATTGTGCAGCAAGGCGAAATACGAACCGGTGATCATCTGAAAGCAGAAGTTGACCCGCAGACCAGAAACAGGACGCGTTCGAATCACTCCGCCACTCATCTGCTCCACGCCGCATTGCGCCAGGTATTGGGTGATCATGTCAATCAGCGGGGTTCCCTGGTCGATGCTGATCGGTTGAGATTTGATTTTTCGCATTTCGAACCTGTGACGAAGGGTGAACTTAGCGCCATCGAAACACTGGTGAATGAACAGATACGCCTGAATTCTGTTATCCAGACAGAGATCATGGCGCAGGATGAAGCCAGGCAAAAAGGCGCGATGGCGCTGTTCGGCGAAAAATATACCGAATCGGTCCGGGTGTTGACCATGGGAAATGGATTCTCAGTTGAATTGTGTGGTGGAACCCACGCTCGCTTTACGGGTGACATTGGGATACTGCTTGTCTCTTCTGAAACCGGTATCGCATCAGGTGTACGACGTATTGAAGCTGTAACAGGTGCCCGTGCCCTGGAACAGATTGATTCCCTTGAATCTACCATCGACGAATCAGCTGATTTGTTACGGGCGGATAAGCAAAATTTTGTCGACAAAGTTCGAAGCCTGATCTCTCATAACAAGGAACTGGAGAAAGAGGTATCCAGGCTCAATTTGAAACTGGCCAGCGGTGGCGGCCAGGATTTGGCAGAATCAGCCATCGAGGTCAATGGCGTCAAGCTGGTGGCTCATCATCTTGATGGTGGAGATCCGAGAAGCCTGCCGGACGCAATGGATAAGATAAGGAACAAGCTGGGTAGCGGTATTGTTGTGCTCGCAGCAGTGAAGGATAGCAAGATATCTTTAATTGCCGGGGTGACCAAAGACCTGACCGACCGGGTTAATGCCGGGGAACTGGTCAACCATGTCGCGGTCCAGGTCGGGGGCAAAGGGGGAGGCCGACCTGATATGGCGAGAGCCGGTGGAAGTAACATATCAGCACTGCCTGCCGCGATGGCGTCCGTTGCCGGGTACCTGGAAGATCTGCTGGGTTAAATTAGTCCTGCGCATTGGGAAAGATTTGACCCTGGCAGCACGCCATGCCCTGTGCGATGTGGTCAATGTCATCGATATGGCACTATAAATACCGATGAAACCTGTTCTAATAGGTTGACCTTTGCTGTTTAATACGCACCCTTTCAAAATCAAGGAAAGATTCAGAGCCTGCTATGTCTCTTTTGGTTCAAAAATTTGGCGGTACTTCTGTTGCGACGGTGGCGCATATCGAAGATGTGGCCAGGAAGATTCTGCGTTCCCGTGAAGCTGATCACCAGATAGTGGTCGTCGTATCTGCAATGGGACATGAGACGGATCGCCTGGATAGCCTTGCCCGGGAAGTCGGCATCACTGAAGGTGATATGCATCGGGAAGTCGATGTACTGCTGTCAACCGGTGAGCAGGTTACTACCGCATTGTTAGCCATGACCCTAATGAAAATGGGTTGTCCGGCAAAGTCCTACACCGGTGGGCAGATAAAGATACTTACGGATTCAACCCATATGAAGGCACGCATCCTGGATATTGATGTGGCAAAACTGCAGCAGGATATTGACGCGGGTTGTGTTGCCGTTGTCGCGGGTTTTCAGGGTGTTGATGAAGATCATAATATTACGACCCTAGGTCGTGGTGGTTCCGATACTACTGCGGTAGCACTGGCCTCTGTGCTGAAGGCTCAGGAGTGTCAGATCTACACCGACGTAGAAGGTGTCTTTACGACAGACCCCAAGGTGGTAGAAGATGCAAAATGTCTTTCAACCCTGACCTTTGAGGAGATGTTGGAGTTATCCAGCCTTGGGTCAAAGGTGCTACATACAAGGGCTGTGGAATTTGCCAGCAAGTTCCAAATGCCTATTCGGGTGCTTTCGACCTTTACAGATGCACCGGGGACACTGATTACAAAAGAGGACCAATCTGATATGGAACAGCCCATAATTTCTGGCATTGCGTTTACTCGCGACGAGGCTCAACTCATGGTGCTGGGTGTGGAAAACATACCAGGTATTGCCTGGAAGATTCTCGGCCCTATCAGTGAAGCCAATATCGAAGTCGATATGATCGTCCAGAACGTGGCGGCAGACAAAAGTACTGATTTTACCTTCACGGTTCGCCGTGAGGATTACGACCATGCCATGAAAATACTCAAGGGTGTCGCAAAAGGCATTGAAGCCAGAGAAGTGACAGGTGACAACAAAATTGCAAAGCTATCCCTGGTTGGGGTGGGAATGCGCTCACATGCGGGGGTCGCGAGCAAAATGTTTGAGGTGCTCTCGGACGAATCGATTAACATTCAAATGATCTCAACCTCAGAGATAAAGATATCTGTGGTAGTTAACGAGAAGTATCTCGAACTCGCGGTTCGTGCGTTGCATTCGGCGTTTGAGTTGAGCGAATAAGCGGATAAATCAGGGCGAATCTCTGAACTAGGTGCAGATAAAGTACAGATAAAGTGCATAATCTTATAAATTACCTTGTACCTTTAGCCACTACAAGGTTTATGATCTATCGGCGCGTTGTGTTATGTCCAGATTCGGTAGGATACCGGCAAACTGATAGAGAACAGTTTATAGGAGAAAGGAATGCTAATTTTGACTCGTAGAGTCGGAGAAACCCTGATGATCGGTGACGAAGTGACTGTTACTGTGCTCGGTGTAAAGGGTAACCAGATACGCATCGGTGTGAATGCACCGAAAGAAGTTCCGGTTCATAGAGAAGAAATCTATCAGCGAATCCAGGCCGAGGGCGATGACCAGAAAAATGGCACCGACCTGTAGTTTTGTTTTTCAATTTACATGTTGAACAAGTAGATCAGGCGTAAGTCACTCGCCTGAGTAAATTGAAGTATCCTTGTTGAAACTCAATGTCTTTGTAGAAACCATTCTCAAGTAACATCTTGTGCATAGTTTCGAGTCGGTAGATGGGCACGGAAGCAAGCATATGATGCTCCAGATGGAAATTCACCTGGTGTGGAGCGATAAAAAAACGCTCCAGGGGATTGATATAAAGTGTCCTGGTATTTAGGCGCGGGTCCAGGTTAAACGCATCGGGAACCGCAGCATGTTCAGCGATCTGCCGGATTCTCGTTACCAGCATATGACTCGTCATAAAAGCTGCCACCCACATCAGATATAACCAGGGTGCTCCAAAAAGTGTCAGAATCAGGAGCATCACAGCGTTAGCGCCTACACTTCGCAGAAAATATTGTCTTGTAGCAAGGGACAACTCATTTAATCGCCACAAGGTCCGGTAGATGGACCTGACTCGACGCCACCCCAATTGACCGGTCAGGTCGCGGGTGAACTTTCTCTTCAGACTCGACCGAGGCACAGGATAACTCTTGTAGTTATTCAGATCCGGGTCCTGTTCAGTACCGCCATTCTGGTGGTGTTTTATATGACCTCTCATGTAGGTGTCTTTGTCAGAGAAAATCCAGTAACCGGCTAACCAGTTACCCACCAGATCATTCCAGAATTGTGATGTGAAGAACGACCGGTGCCCGGTTTCATGGACGATAACCCCAAGGCCCAGTTGCCTTGCCCCAAGTACGAACACTCCCAGCAAAATGGTGAGCGGGTTTGTGTACATGCTGACCAGCACAAACGTGCCGATGATAACGACCCAGTCAAACAGAACAATGCTCGCGCCGAGCCAGTTGTTCCTGGAGGTGATCTGTTGTAATTCTCTTTCGGTAAGAATCTCTTTTGCTTTCATTTTTTGAGCTTCACAGTTGTATGGCCAGGTTAGGGGTTGGGATGATGTCGGGAATATCGTCAAGTGTGACGGATGAAGAATCGCTGGATCGGTTCGCCCAGACATCGCGACCCGCTCTGTCGTATTTGAGCATGGTTTGCCACAATTGGTGCCGGTGGCCTGGCTGCTGCAGGCATTCAGGTATCAATGGGTCTTTAACGAGTACCTGGATTGCATACCCGCCAAGGTTAAAACTCTCTTTCTTTGCAAGTTCGACCGGCATCGACTGAAGACGTTGCATGCTCTCTACGAGCTGCCGGGTTGTCTCTTGGTAGTGCCTGTTGAGTGCCTCGATATTGAAATGACCCAGCCAGCGTTCCTGCAACGAAACGTCAATGGAAGCAGAACTCATTAAGATTGCGGACTCGGGTAAACCAAGTTCCCGTAGAGATTGAGTCAATTCAATGCCCGTAACTCGCAGATTGTCCGGCCTGATCCACAACTCGTCTGCACCCTGGCGAAAACCGTTGTTAAACAGCGCCCAGATACCTTTCTCAGACAGGGATTGTGGTGTATGTATACAAACCCACTCGCCCTTGTGCCAGCGACGAGACCTTTTGTCACCGAGCCGCCATTGCTCAACAAAATCGTTCAGCGGATCGGCTGCAACGGCCAGTCGGTAGTAACCCCGCTTGATATTCTCCACGGTGTGCCGTGCCACCAGCCGAGACAGGCTGACCCGCATCAGGTTCTCGGTGAACCCGAACAGGTTACCCGTAGCCATGATGGTCTTCACGGATGTACCGGTGTGATGATAGGTACGCAACAGATCCAGGATTAAGGTTGACGGTTTCATTTATTACGGATTGGCAGAGTTTCAGAAGATTTATGTAATATTATACTGCCCGGCTAATTTCGCAACAAAAATGTAACATTTAGACGATAAACATCACATTCAACATTGACGAGCTGGGGTCCCATCCTGATAATACGCGTTCTTTGCGCGCCGGTAGCTCAGCTGGATAGAGCGCCTGGCTACGAACCAGGAGGTCGGGGGTTCGACTCCCTTTCGGCGCGCCATTATTATTTGCTTTATTGATATTTCGCGACGCGAATTATCTGACAGCGTTTATGTTTGCCAATCATGTGCAAGCAATAAACAGGAGAGGTGGCCGAGTGGCTGAAGGCGCTCCCCTGCTAAGGGAGTATGGGTTAAAAGCTCATCGAGGGTTCGAATCCCTCCCTCTCCGCCATATAAAAACTTGGATTGGAACCTGTTCCGGCCCTGGTGCGAAAGATGAATTTTACCGACTCCGGTTTATTATTTACGTTGTCAAATTGCAAAAATATCTCAATTCAGATTTCAGACAAGGGCGTATATTCCCAGACTGCATCATCGCCCAGTTCACTCCTGGCTTGATCTATGCGGGTTCTGAATGCTGTCGAATCTGGTGTAACTTTGGTTGCCCACCATCGGGCCACGAGTGGATTTAATAACATCCCAACAACCATAGCTTCGTGCTGCTCCCAAGTTTCGACGCTCAGAAAATTCAACTCTCGCTGGCGATAAAGATGATCAGCGATAGAAAATAACTCGGACATCAGCCATATAACCTTCTTTTCTCGGATGGCGTTAACTCGTCTTGCTTGTCGTGTCCTTTATCCCATATATCAGCCATATCGTTACTATGTGCAGTTTTCGCCAGAAAATCAGTCCACATTCGGCCTGCTTCCAGTTCCCTAGCCGCTTTGGCAATCCTGTTGGTCTGACGCATCTGAAATGAAACATAAATCAATGATATGACAACAACTACTAATCCCAACGACCCTGTAATCGCACCTAGTGCCTCCCAATTCATACTCCAGCCCCATAATTGTTTGAGGTGATATTACATCAGAACCGAAAATGTCTCCTATTGGCCCATAAGCAGACATGCGTTGTTGCAAAAGCTTGTCGGATATGTAGAAATCGTCGGCGACCCAGCAGCCATAAATAGGTACTGCAATATGACACAGGCCAAATACAACCCGGGCTACTTTCGAGTAGACGCTGAGGGTATCGTCCGTGATTGGGATGAAGAAATGGCATCAATGCTCGGGTATCAACCTGGAGACATAATAGGCGTGAGCATGGAAGTTCTGATTCCGGAATCTTACAGGGAGAGACACTGGGCAGGTTTTCGACGGGCTATGTCTCGTGGCGCCACTGTACATGATCAACCCGCTCTGAATGTTCCCTTAAGAAGTAAGGAAGGCTCTTTGGCGCAGTATGCGGCACGTGAAATCTTTCTCCGAGACGCTTTTGGTTCCTCCGTTGGTGTGTTAGTTATCGTCAACGACAAAACTGATGACATTGTTAACGAATTGGCGTCTCCATACTCAGATGCATTGGAAAAAACTTCCGGAGCTGAAGATGCGCAACATTATTAATGGGCCTGTCCTACTGTCGATCATACTCATCATAGTCTCGGGTTCCGTGGACGCGTCATCCCGCCCAAACATCATTTACATACTTGTTGATAACTGGGGATGGGGGGATCTCAGCGTACAAGGTGGAAACATTCCCACACCTAACATTGACAATCTCGCTGCTGAAGGTATGCGTTTGACTAACTTTAATGTACAGAATCAATGTACACCCACACGGTCAGCACTGCATACCGGCCGTTATCCGATCCGTTCAGGTACTTATAAGGTTCCTGCCCCGGGTGAACCTGATGGCCTTGCGGCATGGGAATACACACTACCGGAATTGTTATCGGATGCAGGATATGCCACCGCATTGTTCGGTAAATGGCACCTGGGGATGAACATTAACAAACTACCTAATAAGCAAGGCTATGATGAATTTTGGGGCCACAGTGAAGGCACTAATGTCGCGTCCTATACATCAACGCCACAGTTTGACCCGGAAGTCGCAACCGTACCCTACATCTGGGAAGGTGTCAGAGGGAAAGATGCTAACAAAGTGAAGCTCTTTGATCTAAAAGCCCGTGCAGTGATGGACAGAGAGATTACCGAGAAGTCCATTGCTTATATAAAAAAAATGGCAAAAGCTGGTAAACCATTTTACAACTATATTGGTCTGACGCATTTTCATCCCCCGTTTTTAGTTCATCCGGATTTTGAAAAAGTATCCAAGGTTGGTGTGTTTGCAGATACTGTTATGGAAGTGGATCACAATATTGGAGAGATACTCAATGCAGTTAAAGAAGCTGGTATCGCAGATAATACAATTATCATTCTAACCGGTGACAACGCTGCTGGTGCCTTTCCTGTACATGGTGTCGCCTCAGGTGAAGTCGGTGGTTCCAATGGTCCCTGGCGTGGTGGTTTAAGTACTGCTTATGAAGGTGGCATGCGTACCCCGGCTATGGTTCGTTGGCCAGGTCATATTCCTGGTGGGGAAGTCTCCGACGAAATTTTTGCCGATCTGGATTGGTTTCCAACCATCGCTGAATTTGCAGGTGCAAAAGAAAAGGTCTCTACAGATAGACCTATGGATGGATTCAGTCAAATCGATTTCTTGTTGGGTAAACAGGAGAAATCCAATCGTGATTACATTGTGACATTTGTCGGCACTGATGTTTGGTCGGTAAAATGGCGAAGCATGAAAGTCCATTTCAAAACAGCGGAAGGCACCCATGACAAGGTGGTGGGTGGTTACACATTTCCGCAGGTGTACGATATCAAAAATGATCCGACTGAGAGTTATGAACTATGGGGCAACGAAGGTTATGCGCATACTTGGATCATGGAACCTATTTCAAAAATTCTCGGCCAATTAGAAGCCAGCATGAAGAAATTCCCAAATATTAATCCGGGAGAAGAATTCAAAGGTTATTAAAGGGCTCAAAGTTTGATTTCTGTGAGATCCTGCATGAGATGGAACACCGAAGATCAGTCCCTGCAATGGGTGCAAAGCAGTCTCTAGCGAGATGATTTACGCCACGTCCATCTGGTTGGTTCAGTCGTGATAGAAGACGCTGATGCTTCAAAAAGGGAACTCCATTATTGCGTGTTCCATTTACAACCGGTTGACTTCAAGTTCACTCAAAGTAATAGTTGGACGAACTCTGCGAGATTTAGGCTTGGAAGCCCGGCCGCTAGAATCCTGTATTGATTTAAAACCCATAACTAATGTAGATGCTCG
Source organism: Pseudomonadales bacterium (assembly GCA_029941905.1). Taxonomy (GTDB): domain Bacteria; phylum Pseudomonadota; class Gammaproteobacteria; order Pseudomonadales; family Azotimanducaceae; genus JAHRVQ01. Next base: position 30,675 of record JAPYTQ010000049.1, read on the forward strand.
GTCCCGTGAACTTAAGATCTGCTTTTTCAAAACCATCGTTTTTAGTAACGGTGGCCTCAATCTCTGCAACTTGGTAAGTAGCGCCAACACCAAAATGATCTGTAAACCGATACTCCGTGCCGAGGTCCACATAGACGTAGGAGCCATCAACCTCATCTATCTCAAGGCTGAGCCAGCCGACGCTCACGTTAACTTCCCATTTTGGAGAAATCATATAAGTCACCGCGCCACGTAGATTCGGGAGCGGAGCCAGCACGTCAGACGAGACTCTTGTTTCCTCTTGTATGATGTTATTGTTGCCATCACTCACGGACGCTTGTCCGTCTATAATAGATTCAATGTCAAAGGCATGTAGACCCAATCCTAGCATTACCTCCCACTTGTCATTGCGTACGAAAGAATACCCCACATCAATCAGGTAAGTACTCATATTGAATTCCGTCTTGGCCGCAAACCCAGAAATGAACACATTGCCGTCAAAATTGAAGTTGGCGGTTACTGTATCATTTCCATCAAGTTCAAGCTGTTGGTAAGCCACACTCACCGACCACTTTTGGGTAAAATGCCAACGATACAAGGCATAGATTGACGTATTTGAATCTTCCGTACCAAGATCCTTGATCAGATCAACTTCGATGGGTGGCAAGGGCACAACCGAAGATGTCAGTTTGACATCTGCATCCTGAGAGTAGGCGCCCAGACGGAAAAAGTGAGTGTCTGCAATCGAGCTGCTGGCCATTGCACTGGCAGGAAATAACGTGCTAAGCGCTAATAAGGGGTATCTTAGTGATTTGTTCACAAAATCCATCGTCTGGCCTGGTTTGGATATTTATCCATGGTACAGCTAATCCAATGCAACATGGAAGTTCACTTATTTGACGGCAATGGCTCACTTTGAATTTCTCTTTTTGTAAGCGCGTTCATTTTAAGCAAGCACTTCCACAACAAGCTTAACCGAGTTTTTCAAATCCTATGGCATTTGAAATTTATTGACGGAAAGATGTAATCGCGGCAGGAAACTATCCAAGTTGCATTGTTGTCCCGACCCAGAGCAACCATGGCTCAATCTTGATTTCAATGAGCCAATGGATTCCGTCGTCAGCACAGCATCTATCCTTAGCGCATTGCTATAGGGCCCCATTCCGGTAGTCGTACAATCACATTACATGATCCATAGTTTATCAGAATAGACGATTCTATTAAAACCTTGACGGCTGCTCGAGATAGCTTTTCGCTCAATGCCGCCGTGTCATGTCAACCCTATCATCGGGACCGTTTAGAACGGCTTTAACGGGGCGTCCCCGCTCAAATGTCACAACTAAACAAGGCGTGGATTAGCAGGTCAAAACCACGCCTGCACGGGCCAAAAGATTTCCTCAGCGAACAACATATTCAAAATTGCTATTCACAAGTTTGCGGATTTATTAATGGTGGGTATTGACTAAGAAACTAAAAGTGCGCTTTGTCCTGCTTCACTACCGATAGGCGTCTAATTTTTTGACTTCAGCTACAGATTTATAGTTTCAATCGAATCAGAATAGACTTTGGTTTTTAGTGCGATCAATCCAAGGAACTCATTTCTTGTTATACACAGATGGTCCGAATGGTAAGCGACATAGACTGCACCGGAGGGTGGGTCTTCACTAGCATCTGGTTGATGACCAGGGCGATAGGCTGGACCTCCATCTGGTGCTAAATATTCGTCACCCGCGGTAAAAACCTCGATCCAGCCTTCTTCATTGGACGGCAAGGTTGATGATAATCCCAATGCCGAGCGGGTTGTGTTTTTTGTATATTCCTGGCGCGCAGTTTTCACCGCGCTGTCGTAAGTGTTACTTACTTTGCTGACCCATGCTGTATTGATATAACCGCGGTACCACGGCACTGCTGTTGCCGAAAGGAGTCCCACAATAGCGACAACAATCATCAGTTCGATCATTGTAAAGCCGGACGTTTTTGACCATGAAATTTCACTTGGTGTGATAGCCATAATAGGTACACTAATGGTTAGTTGTTCAGTCATGGAATATGGGTCAAAAACTGTGCCAAATGCGTTTCAAAGCAACGACCCATAAATATAATATGTAATTTAATCAATAGGTTAGGCGAATAAATATTCTAAAAACAGTGATCATATGCGGATAACAGCGATCTGACTTGGAACAAAATAGCGTCAGTTTCTAACGAAAATCTGTCCCCAAAATTGTCCGTTTGTGAACCACGTCTCAAAAGGTTATTTCTTGCTTGTTTCGGTCTGCGAACGTTCTGAAACAAGGCAATGAGTTCCGAATGTCCCAAACTGCCTTCAACCTGAAAGAGCTAAGGCGTGCAAAGTTATTGGCCACCAGTTCAGGTATTGTCGTGAAATATGATGATGAATACTAGCCAGGTGTTTAACGATCTAATTCGTTCGTCGTCACGTTCTGTGACTGTTGCTGCTTTCTAACATGAGTTTGATTGTTGGGGTTGATATCATTTTCACTTACAAAGAGTTCAGTGCTTCAGCCAGGGGTGTATTACCGTCAAGCAGGCTGAATGATTTACCTACGCTATTGTCACAATCGAGACACGCAACGAGTGCCGTAGCCAGGTTTTCACGAGACGTCAGCCCGCTTCCCTGAAGTTCCGAGGTTACGGAAACCAATTCTGTACCTGTTTCGTCGGTCAGACCGCCAGGGCAGACGATCGTATAGTCAAGATCGGACTCGACAAGATGATTGTCCGCATGCGCTTTCGCGCGGTGATAGTGCGCGATGGGTGACTGACTGTTTATATCGTTATTGATTGAGCTGAGCATGATATAACGGCGAACGTCGTGCACTTGCGCTGCAACCATTGAACGAATCGCCCCAATATGATCGATCAGTACTGTCTTGTCCTTTCCTGTCTTACCACCTGACCCTGCCGCGAAGATGATCGCATCGCATCCTTGTATCGCGTGATCGATCGGGTATTCAAGGTCTGCCAGAACCGTTGGTACGCCTAGCTTGT
>JAPYTQ010000050.1:0-33573 GCA_029941905.1 Pseudomonadales bacterium
TTAGCTGAAGGCTCTTTATTAGCTGAAGGCTCTTTATTAGCTGAAGGCTCTTTATGAGCGGAAGGCTCGTTATGAGCGGAAGGTTCTGAAACGCGCGAAGCAGCTTCCGTATCACTGGTTGCCGGGGTAGCGTCATTCCTCGTTGGCGTCAAATCTTTGGATGGATCTGTTACCAGGGTGCTCGTCGGTGCGTTTTCTTGCAAGGCCGATTTTTCAGCTTGAGTTGCAATGCCAGTATTTTCACCCGTCACTGTTGGTGTCGATTTTGCCTCGTCCTGACTCGGATTCACCTCATTTTTGGACTGGCTACGTCGCCGCTGCTGACCTCGTTTCCTATTACCCTGGTTACGCTTGTCCCCGGTACTGCCTTGTTTTTCATCTGTGCTTCTCGGAGATTTGTTAGCCGATCTGTTTTTGTTTTCATCGGCCTTTACAGGTCTGTTGGACGACTTGTTTCTGCGGTCTTCACCGGTCTTGTTGGTTTTGTTATCGGTTCTTGCCCTGTTTTCCTGGTTTCTTTCATTCGGGCGTCGACGATTTCGCTCTTGTTGCGGGCGCCGGTTGTTTCGATTTCCACTGCTGGAAGAACGATTCTGGTTCGATTGCTTTTGGGCAGGCTGCGAGGACACTTTTGCTTCAGTTTCACTAGCAGTCAGGCTCGTAAGCAGGCGACTAAAAAAGCCGGGCTTTTTCACTGCTGGCGCAGCTTTGGAAACCTTAGCTGCTGCAGGAGGGGTTGTCTGCTGAATAGCCCTGACCGCAGCTTTCTCGACCGCCGGGGCCTTTGGTGCTGGTTTATCCTTGGCTTCGGGTTCTTCTTCGAGTGAAATCTCGTAACTTGCTTCACTAACGTCTTCTTCTGAGGAACGGATTCTCTCGACGCGATAATGTGGAGTTTCCATTTCGGGTGAGGGAACGACGATAACCCTGACTTCATTGCGTTGTTCTATTTCACTCAAACCAACACGTTTCTCATTGAGCAGAAATGAGGCCACACTGACGGGCAGAAATGCCCGAATTTCACTGCTGGTATCCTTTAAGGCTTCTTCTTCAACCAGTCGCATAACGGCTAACGCTGAAGACTCAACATCTCTGATTGAGCCCAGCCCACTACATCTTGGACAGACAATCCCGCTGGTTTCCCCGAGGGAGGGTCGCAGGCGTTGACGAGACATTTCCAGCAGGCCAAATCGGGAAATTTTACCGACCTGAACCCTCGCCCGGTCAACCTGCAGCGCATCACGCATTCTGTTTTCAACAGCTCGCTGGTTTTTTTGCGACATCATATCGATGAAGTCGATGACCACGAGTCCGCCGATATCTCGCAGACGCAACTGGCGACCAACTTCTTCTGCTGCCTCAAGGTTTGTATTCACCGCCGTCTCTTCAATATCGCTACCCCGGGTAGCCCTGGCAGAGTTGATGTCGATAGAGACAAGTGCTTCTGTCGGGTCAATGACAACCGAGCCACCAGACGGCAATCTAACCTCCCGTTGAAATGCGGATTCTATCTGGCCCTCTATCTGGTACCGGTTGAACAGGGGAACTGCATCTTCATATCGTTTGATGCGACTCTTGAATTGGGGCATGACCTGTTCCACGAACTGGATCGCCTGGTCGAATGCATCATCCGTATCAATGAGAATTTCACTAATGTCTTCACGCAGATAGTCACGAACGGCCCTGATTATTACATTGCTTTCCTGGTAGATCAGAAATGGTGAGGACTTCTCCTTGGCAGCAGTATCAATTGCCTCGGAAAGATGGATCAGGTAATTCAGATCCCATTGGAGTTCCTCAGCGCTGCGACCTACCCCGGCGGTCCTGACAATAACGCCCATATCCTTTGGAATCTCCAATTGGGACATGGCTGTCTTGAGTTCGTCACGTTCTTCGCCTTCAATTCTGCGAGAAATGCCCCCGGCTCGAGGATTGCTGGGCATAAGTACAAGGTAGCGTCCTGCGAGGCTACAGAAGGTCGTGAGTGCGGCTCCTTTATTGCCTCGTTCTTCCTTCTCGACCTGGATAACAATTTCAGTGCCTTCCTTCACAACCTGGGCAATATTCACCTTGCCTTTGATTTTTGAGGGAGGAATTGAGAAGTATTCCCGAGAAATTTCTTTTAGGGGTAAGAAGCCGTGTCGGCTGGCACCGAAATCAACAAAGGCAGCTTCCAGACTCGGTTCGACCCGGGTGATGCGTGCCTTGTATATATTTGCCTTTTTTTGTTCGCGAGCCCGGCTTTCTATATCCAGGTCGTACAACTTTTGCCCATCGACCAGGGCAACGCGCAACTCCTCTTCGTGAGTTGCATTTATCAACATTCTTTTCATTACGATATCACTTTTGTAAAACCGACCAATTGATCGCGCTTTGGATATCGCCAAATCTATAGTTCGTCAGACCCAGTAACTTGAGCCCGTGCTAAAAGTCTCTCAATACCTATACTCTTTCCAGCTAACAGTGTATTTCCTGTACAAACATGGGTATCCCTGGTGTCGTAGGGAAGATGATTTTTTACCCATCGTTGTGAATGTTGATGCATCCATGGCAAAAGAGATGTTCTTTCTTTGTATAACTCTTTTTAACTGTGCGCATTAACAGCACGAATTTTCCTGTTAGATCTGTAAACTGATTTGGCTTTCCATCGCGTTCAATCGATCGCGGTTAAAATTATGCCCAGCGAACTTTAGTATGTGCTCAATCTTGCATTGTACGAGCTTCCACTGGTGAAACGCTGGAACGGTATTAATTCATTTGTGAGATAATCTCATTTCACCCTGTCTTGTTGGACTGGGGTCTGGCAGCGCTGAAATCGATGACATAACATGATATGTGTCATGGAACGGATTCTTATGGAATCATCTTTTTGCTTGTTAACAACAGAACATGGATTCCGCATGCCAGATACAATCATAGCAATAAACTCTAAGTGCTTCAAAGCGTTAATATTTTTATCCTGGAAAACTTCGTATGTCCAGCCGTGAAACTGGCCCAAGAAATGCCGTGCGAATCGTAGAAATCGATGAAAGTTCTGATGGTCAGCGTATCGACAACTTTCTGCTTAAGAATCTCAAGGGAGTGCCAAAATCGAAAATCTATCGCTGCATGAGAAAGGGTGAGGTAAGGGTCAATGGCGGTCGCGTCAAAGCCAGCACGAAGCTAAAAATTGGTGATAAGGTTCGTATTCCACCTGTTCGCCAGAGCCAATCGACAACACCAAAACCATCTCAAAAAATTACGAATATATTATATAAATCAATAATATATGAAGATGACATGATGTTGATTATTAATAAACCTGCTGGTATCGCTGTGCATGGTGGAAGTGGTATTAGCATTGGGGTTATCGAAGCACTGCGGGAATTAAGAGCTGATGATAAATCTCTGGAGCTGGTCCACCGGCTCGACCGGGATACATCGGGATGCCTCATGGTGGCAAAAAAACGCAGCAGGCTAAAAAACTTACAGCAATTATTGAATGATAAAACCAGGTTGGAGAAGCACTACCTGGCCATTGTTCACGGCCGTTGGCCGAAAAGAAAGCAGCATATTAACCTGCCATTGCGCAAAAACACCCTTTCGTCGGGTGAACGGATGAGTATTGTGGCGACAGATGGAAAGCCTTCGCGCACTGAAATTGATGTTATCTGTCAAAATGATGAGTTCAGCCTTCTCGCGGTGAGGCCAATAACTGGTCGTACTCATCAGATCCGGGTTCACTGTGCGCATACCGGGTATCCCATCGTCGGTGATGAAAAATACGGCAACGAAAAAAAAGACAAACTGCTAAAGAAGCAAGGATTCGGTCGACTGATGCTTCATGCCAGCCGTTTAACAATTCCGGCGTCTGCCACTGGAGATAAGTTGATCAAGGTAGAAGCAGAAGCTGGTGACCGGTTTGATAACTTAGTAAATACTATTAAATAACAATAGGATGTAGTTGTTAATTAAAGTTATTAATTACACTGAAGCCAGACTCTATCAGCAGGTCAGTCAGTAGAATCAAGGGAAGACCGAAGAGGGTGGTGATGTCCCTGCCTTTTGACTTTTCAATCAGCGCAATCCCCCGTTGTTCAGCCATGATGCTGCCTGCACAGTCATAGGGTTGCTCAGTCTGCAGGTATTTTTGAATTTCACTCACCGAGAGGTCTCGGTACTTGATTTCATAGGTATCTATGCCCTCTGCAAGTACTTGTCCGAAGCCGTCTACCAGGCAGATTGCCGTGCTGAATTTTACCCAACGACCGGCACATTGAGTTAGTTGTTGAAAAGCCGGGTCAAAGCCGCCGGGTTTGGAAAGTATTGTATTGCCGAGATGGGCTACCTGATCTGAACCGATCACTATCCTCGAAGCGGTAGTGCCGTTGTTGGCTTGGCCTGTATCATTGATGTCTTGTGTGTTTTCTAAATATTTGAGCGCGCCATAGCTGGCTTTATGCCGAGCGAGGCGTGTCGCCCGTTTGGCTGCAGATTCCCGCTGAACCAGAGTTTCCTCGACACCAGGATCTATCTGGTTAAATTCCAGACCCAATTGTCGCAACAGTGCGCCACGATATGCAGAGGTGGAAGCAAGGACCAGCTTTGTGGACATGGGGTACCTTCAAAGTGACTTATCTTACTGAATTTATATAACTTTCTTGTAAATAATGTATTTTTCTTTTGACAGTGTACAGTCGGATGCCTAAGATGCGCCCCTTATGTCTACAGGCTCCCTCCCAGCGCAGATTGATCATCGAAAACTTGCGCTTAGAAATAGCAAACTGGAAGGTGTCATTCCGGTTTCGAGATTCGTCAGGTTGGTAGAAGCGTTAGCGTCAGATGCTTCCGAAGTGCAATTAACGCTGGAATTCCGAAAAGGAAAGAAGCAGAAAACACTGGTCATCGGTAACGCAAAAGCAACAGTAGGATTAATGTGCCAGAAATGCCTGGCAGTGACGGATTTTGACTTAAATGTCAGCTTTCGACATCTGGTGGTGACCGATGACGAAGCGTTGCTTGACTTGCCGGATGAAGTCGAAGGGATAGTTTGTCCGGATGACAAGATAAGGTTGGTCGACCTATTTGAAGATGAGCTGATCCTCAATTTGCCGATGGTCGCAAAACACGATGCCGATGAATGTGAGCCGATGTTTGAGCATCAAAATGATGATTCAAACGTAAAATCCGGAACGCACAGACCGTTCGCCAATCTGGCTGAACTAAAGAATGAATTAAAAGGAGCTAGCGATGGCTGTTCAAAAAAGTAAGGTAACTCGTTCCAGACGAGGCCAGCGCCGTTCACATGACGCACTGGGTAAACCGACGTTGTCAGAAGATTCAACCACGGGTGAAACCCATCGTCGTCACCATGTATCAGCCGACGGATTCTATCGCGGTAACAAGGTAGTCCATACACCAGACGATTAAACGATGCGGATAGCCGTCGATGTTATGGGCGGAGACCAGAATCTAGCCGATATTGTGTCTGCTGGTGTCCGTTGTACCAATGAGTTTAATGAAGTCAGCATTGTTTTTGTCGGCGATGAGACGGCGATAAACGATTGTTTAACGATTGGTGCAAGTCACAGAAACATTGAGATTGTGCATGCCGATGAGGTGGTCAGAATGTCTGACAGGCCCTCTATCGCGATGCGTAAGAAAAAGCGATCTTCCATGCACCGGGCTATAGAACTGGTGCGAGATGGCGAAGTGAATGCCTGTGTCAGCGCCGGTAACACCGGGGCTTTAATGGCAGTGGGTCGTCTTCTGTTAAGAACCGTGAGCGGTATTGATCGACCGGCCATAATCAAGGCTATCCCCTCAGTAGAGGGGCGATGTTATCTCCTTGACCTTGGTGCCAACATCAACTGTGATGCAGAGAACCTGCTTCAGTTTGCTGCCATGGGCAGCTTGATGTGCCAGGCCGTTGAAAGTATTGAGTCACCTCGGGTTGGCTTACTCAACATCGGGGAAGAAGAGCTCAAAGGTGAGGATCAGGTGCGAATTACGGCGGATCTACTCCAACAGCAAGATGAAATTAATTATATTGGTTTCATTGAAGGTGATGGCATTTACCAGAGTGATGCTGATGTCATCGTTTGTGATGGATGGGTGGGTAATGTTGCGCTGAAGACCAGTGAGGGTTTGGCAAAGTACGTGTCGCAAATGATCGATCAGGCTTTCCGTGAGAATTTGGCGACAAAGGCAGCCGGGATCATCGCAAATCCGGTGCTAAAGAAGCTGAGTCAGAGACTACAGCCTGACAATTACAATGGTGCAAGTATGCTTGGATTAAACGGGATTGTGGTAAAGAGTCATGGCCGATCCAGCCTTGAAGGATTCTATCAGGCTATTCGGGAAGCCATGAAAGCGGTAAAGCAGGATTTACCGACTGTGCTGCAAGCGCGTATCAGCGCGACTCTGAGCGGATATCAGTAAAATGCCGTTGTATGAACAAGGATCTACATGACTAAGATAGCCTATGTTTTCCCCGGTCAGGGATCCCAGAGCGTTGGTATGCTCAGCGATGTAGCCGATGCGTACCCTGTGGTTGGAGAGAGTTTTTCACATGCGTCGGAACTCCTTGGGTATGACCTGTGGGAACTCGTGCAGAATGATCCCGAGGAAAAATTAAACCAGACCGAATTTACTCAACCGGCATTGTTGTGCGCGAGTATCGCGCTCTGGCGGGTTGCACTGGCACAAGGTGCGAGGCAACCTGATATCGTCGCGGGGCACAGTCTGGGTGAATATTCTGCACTGGTTGCAGCGGGTGTACTTGAGTTTTCTGATGCAATTAGCCTGGTTCAAAAACGCGGCCAGTTTATGCAGACCGCAGTGCCAGTGGGTCTCGGTAGTATGACGGCTGTACTTGGACTGGACGACGCCAATGTGAAAAGCATCTGCGAGCAGCTCTCGACGGATACTGAACTCGTCCAGGCGGCAAATTTCAATGCCCCGGGGCAGGTCGTGATCTCCGGACACAATGCTGCGCTCGAAAAAGTGCAGCCTGCTTTGAAAGAAGCTGGCGCGAGAAAAGTGATACCCCTGGCTGTTAGCGCACCCTTTCATAGTGCATTGATGCAACCTGCTGCTGACAAAATGGCAACTGAACTTGAAAAAGTCTCCCTCAATAGACCGGTGATTAGAATCATCCAGAATGTGAATGCCGAATACGAATCAGACCCTGACAACATCCGCGCGAATCTGGTGTCGCAAATGCACGGTGCCGTGTTGTGGACATCGACGATAGAAAATCTCGCCCGGGACGGTGTTGAAATCATAGTAGAATGTGGGCCGGGTAAAGTGCTTTCGAGTTTGAACAAACGGATTTCCAAGACGTTACAGTCGTTTTCAATCAACTCAGTTGAGTCGTTGCAAAGTACGATCACGGGGTTAAGTGAATGAAGCTGGAAAATAAATCGGCAATCATAACCGGCGCAAGCCGGGGTATTGGCCGGGCCATTGCTGAAGAATTTGTACAGCAGGGGGCGTTTGTCATTGGTACAGCCACCACAGAAAATGGCGCCAGTGCAATTTCAGCTAGCCTCGGTGCCTCCGGTGCTGGGCTGGTATTGGATGTAAGCCAGCCAGAGTCTGTGGAACGCTTTTTCAGCGCCGTTAAAGAATATGATGCGGTGAGCATACTCGTTAACAACGCGGGTATTACCCGAGATAATCTCGCCCTTCGGATGAAGGCAGAAGAGTGGGATGATGTTATTAACACCAATCTAAACTCGATATACCGGGTAACAAAGAGTTGCCTCCGGCCAATGACCAGGGCTCGTTGGGGGCGAGTTATTAATATCAGCTCTGTGGTAGGAAGTATGGGTAATGCTGGTCAAAGTAACTATGCGGCGGCCAAAGCAGGTATGGAGGGGTACAGCCGGGCACTGGCAAGTGAACTGGGTTCCAGGAACATTACGGTTAATTGTATTGCTCCCGGTTTTATCGCAACAGATATGTCTGATGAACTGCCTGAAGAGCAAAAAGCATTGCTCCTGGCGAAAATTCCCGCAGGCCGCCTTGGCGAGTCGAAGGAGATCGCGTCGCTTGCCGCTTTTCTTGCCAGCGATGATGCTGGATATATAAGTGGAGAAACAATTCACATAAATGGTGGAATGTATATGGCCTAGCCTGCGGTTAGGCCATAGTCATGAAGACAACCAATATTAACCCGCCAGGCATTCAAGCTAAGAAAGTACTTGATACGTTAACTGGCATTTCATTAAACTAGCGCAGCTTTTTGACTGCAACGTGTAGGAGTGAACCTGAGAATGAGCACCATTGAAGATCGAGTCCGTAAACTGGTCTGTGAACAGTTAGGAGTTAAGGAGGAAGAAGTCACCATCGAAGCTTCCTTTGTCGAAGACCTCGGCGCAGATTCGCTGGATACAGTAGAACTCGTGATGGCTCTTGAAGAAGAATTCGAGACTGAAATTCCAGACGAAGAAGCTGAAAAAATAACGACCGTAAAAGAAGCTCTTAATTACATCGAAAGTCACACGTAGTCGGCTCGATAAATCGCTTTGTAAGCCGCATTTGCTTTTGGTAAATGCGGCTTTTTAGTTTGTTTTAGAAAAAGCGCAAAATTGGCCGATGCCAGATCGGGTTCAGAAATAGATTTCGAGTCCGGTCTTCCAGGCCGTCTTAATGTGTGGTGTCGATTTGTTATATTCGGGCGTTTTCAGGAGGAGACATTGAATAATCGCAGAGTGGTTATCACCGGTATGGGCATGTTAAGTCCATTAGGTGCGTCATTGGATACCTCCTGGGAAGGACTAATAGCAGGTAAAAGTGGCATCACTCCGATAACGTCATTCGATACAGAAGGCTATCCAGTTCGTTTTGGTGGCGCTGTCCCGGAATTCGATATGGACGCGTATCTGTCTCCAAAAGAAGCCCGGCGGATGGATGGTTTTATCCAATTCGGCATGGTAGCCGGAATTCAGGCCATGAAAGACTCTGGTCTTGAAGTTACGGATGAAAACAGGCACCGAATCGGTGTTGCCGTTGGCTCGGGTATTGGCGGCATCGTGACGATTGAAACGTGTTATGACATCGTCTTGAATCGCGGCCCAAAAAAAGTCACGCCATTTTTCGTTCCATCCTGCATTATCAATATGGTCGCTGGTCAATTGTCGATTATGTTTGGGCTGCAGGGTCCCAACATCGCTATCACCACCGCCTGCACAACGGGTACTCACAATATAGGGTTTGCGGCAAGGATGATCGCAGCAGGTGATGCCGAAGTCATGCTTGCCGGTGGTGCAGAAAAGTCTACATCGCCGACTACCATGGCAGGGTTCGCTGCGATGAGAGCGCTTTCCACCCGCAATGATGAACCAGAGCTTGCCAGTCGCCCGTGGGACAGGGATCGGGATGGCTTTGTCCTGAGTGATGGCGCTGCCGTGCTGGTAATGGAAGAACATGAACATGCCAAAGCCCGGGGTGCTGAAATTTATTGCGAGCTGGCGGGGTTTGGAATGAGTGCCGATGCCAGTCATATGACTTCGCCATCCGAAAATGGTGATGGCGCGGCGAGGTCGATGCAAAATGCCCTTTACAGTGCTGAAATGAACGCGTCAGAAATCAACTACATAAATGCGCACGGTACCTCGACCCCCCTGGGTGATGTGGCAGAAACCATGGCAATCAAAACGGTCATGGGTCAGGACGCTGGCAGCGTTGCCATCAGTTCGACGAAATCAATGATTGGTCATTTGCTCGGTGCATCTGGCTCGGTGGAAGCTGCGATAACCGCATTAGCCATAAAACACCAGTTGGCACCACCCACCATTAATCTCGACAATCCCGGTGATGGATGCGATCTCGATTACGTACCACATGTGGCACGGGAGATGAAAATTGATGCCGCAATTTCAAACTCCTTTGGTTTTGGGGGCACGAACGGCAGCTTGATTTTTCGCGTGATCGATTAATCCATCAATGCAGCCTCCGTTAACACATAATTCCTCGTACAGGTAGGTATGGCCAGGTTGATCAAAATGGTAATGGTCCTGGCCGGCATTGCGCTTGGTGTGGGGCTTTATTGCAATACCTTGTTGCAACGACCCATAGATATTAGCCCAGGCAGCTATTATTTAATCCCCAAAGGGCAGAGTTTCAACGCCTTGAGCAACGACCTGATATCAAATGCTGTTCTAGGCATTCCGGAACCAGTCTTTAAACTCTACGGTTTGCTAACGCGATATCAGGGGACAATAAAGGCAGGGGAGTACGAGTTAACAAAGGAACTAAACGCCAAAACGCTGCTGTTGAAATTTCGGCAAGGAGAAGTCCTGCAGCGGCAGATCACGTTTCCCGAGGGCTGGGATTTTTCACAATGGGTCAACCACCTGGGCGCAAATGAATACCTGACCCAGACGCTCAGCCAGAATTCAAACATCATGCAGGGGATTGAAAGTTCTCTATCGTCTCCGGAAGGTCAATTTTTCCCCGACACTTATCGTTTTACTCGAGGTGCAACGGATCAGTCGATTTTAAGGCGTGCCCATGCACGTATGAAACAGGTACTCGAGCTGGAATGGGACGACCGCGACAGAAGTCTGTCACTTACATCACCACAACAAGCCCTGGTGCTGGCGTCTATCGTTGAAAAGGAAACAGGCTATGAGCCGGACCGGCTGGCCATCGCCAGCGTCTTCAATAACCGTTTGCAAAAACGCATGAGACTTCAGTCGGATCCGACGGTAATTTATGGTCTGGAGGATTTCAGTGGTGACCTGAAGCGCAGTGATTTGAAAACCAGGACTCCGTACAATACTTATGTCATCAAGGGATTACCGCCGACGCCGATCTGCAATCCGGGGTTGGCATCGATTCGCGCGAGTTTAAACCCAGCCCCGTCAGCGTATTACTACTTTGTCGCAAGGGGCGATGGCAGCAGTGAGTTTTCCGAGACACTGGCGCAGCATAATGCCGCAGTTACCCGATTCCAAAAAGCCGGTAGGGTAGATGGTTATCGCAGTACACCGGACGACTAGTGTAGTGTCCTATACAAAACGTGCTTTACGTGGTTCTCACTTTTTTTCACAGGAAGTGTCACAGCAAGGCCCAATCTTTTCACGGAAAGTCGCAGGAAATGTAGGTACCTTTTCAAGAAATACAACGCGGCTGTGGCGAAGTTGAGGATCATCCGTAGGGTGAATCGCTAAAGGGACAGCGGTGATCTTATCCATGTTGTCGTAGGTCGGCTCTTCATAAATTCAATGCTAATCTAGCCCGCCATAATCTGGCCATTTAGTGGCTTGCTTAAAGTGCGTTTTGTATAGGACACTACGCTAGCGCGCTAAAATAGATGATAGGTGGATATGTCAAAAGGTAGGTTCATCACAATTGAAGGTGTCGAGGGTGTCGGAAAGTCTACAAATATAGAACTGATCGAGTCCCTGCTTGATGCGCGGGGAATCAGCCACATCACGACCCGGGAACCGGGTGGGACACAATTGTCGGAAAAAGTACGGACATTATTGCTCGACAAGCACGACAGCAACATGTGCGACATGACGGAGTTGCTGTTGATGTTTGCTGCAAGAACCCAGCATGTACAGGAGCTGATAAAGCCAGCACTTGAAAATGGTGACTGGGTAATCTGCGATAGATTTACTGATTCGAGCTATGCCTATCAGGGCGCAGGCCGGGAGATGGGTAAAGATCCGGTGGCAGTTCTGGAAAAAATTGCCCTGGCGGACTTCCGTCCGGATATGACCCTGTTGTTGGATCTGCCGGTTGCAGTCGGGCTTGAAAGAGCGAAAATCCGGGGTGAATTTGATCGAATTGAAAGTGCAGGAATCGAATTCTTCATCCGGGTTCGACAGTGTTTCCTGGATAGAGCCGCGCAATCGGATCGATTCAGGGTTATCGATGCAAACCAATCCCTTGACAAGGTCCAGGCGCAGATCAGTAAGATTGTCCAGACCTGCATCAGGGATTGGCAGGAATGAAGTACTACCCCTGGCATGAATCCTTTCGAGAGCGCATCACACAACAGTTCAACAACAGGAAACTGGCCCATGCAATCCTGTTTGCCGGCCCTGAATTTCTGGGTAAAGTTGACTTTGCCAAAGCCCTGTCGAAGCAGTTTTTGTGTACTGCGGCAGCTGAATCCGGTGCTTGCGGTGCGTGTCCGTCCTGTCTTTTAATCAGGGCCGGTACCCACTCGGATCTGCGGCTTGTTCAGCCGGAAGACTCAAAACAGATAAAAATTGACCAGATCCGGGATTTGATTGGCTGGGTGAGTCAAACCGCCCAGCGAAGCGGTATGAAGATTGCGATTGTCAGTCCTGCCGAGCAGATGAATCACCAATCCGCCAATGCGTTGCTTAAATGCCTGGAAGAACCCGCGCCAAACACGCTGATTTTCCTGGTTACAGCGCGTCCTGGCAGTCTGTTACCTACCATTCGTAGTCGCTGCCAGGCTTATAATTTCTCAGCACCTGATCGAGAGATTGCCCTGGCGTGGCTTGAACAGCAAACGAATCCCGGTCCGGATTCGTCCTTGATGCTGGATATCAGCGGTGGCGCGCCGTTGGCGGTACTTACCCGGTTTGGCGATGACTACCTGGATCGACGCCAGCAGGTAATTACAGCGGTTACCCAGGTGCTGACAGGCACAGGCGTTCCGTTGGAAAGTGCCACTGTGTTACTAAAATTCGAAATGGACGAAGTATTGGAGATCATTTTGGGTATTTTATCCGATAGTCTGAAGTACAAATTGAGCCCGAGCGTAAAATCTCTAAAAAACAGAGATGTAGAGACTGAGATCTCGGCTGTTTCCAGGGATTGCGGGACAAATTTCTTATTTTCAGCCTTCGATCGTGCGAATGCAGATCTAAAAGTGGCTCGCAGTACCTCAAATCCCAACAAGGCACTGTTACTCGAAAGCCTGATGATTGACCTGGCTGACTGCTAAAAAGCCCCTGTTAGCGCATTCTGAAAATTACCTCAAGAAGCCCACTTTACTGCGTGTAGACTCCGCTCTTTCAGCAATTTTCGCCTTGCCTTGCATCTAACAGGAACTTTTTCAGCAGGCAGCGATGATAGTCGGCAAACTCGACCGTTGACAGAATTCAGCTTGTAGAACGGCAAACCATAGGGCAGACTTTCAACACACGATTTCCTGAGCAGTTTCAATGGCTAAGTTGGCGAGAGGCGGAGCGAAGAAAACCATGATTGCCCTGACCATCAAGGACAAGGTGGTTTTGCACAATTATTATATGCCTTATGTAAAAAATGGCGGGCTGTTTATTGCCAACCGTACTGAATACGATATCGGTGATGACGTTTTTATTTTGCTCAATTTGATGGATGAGTCCGAGAAAATCCCCGTTGCTGGTAAAGTGGTGTGGATCGCGAAGAAGGGCGTCAAAAGCCCGCATACGCCCGGGGTGGGAATTCAGTTCAGTGACCCTGACAATATCGCGAAAGATAAAATAGAAACATTTCTCGCCGGGAGTATTGGTTCAGCCAATTCGACCGCGACGATGTAGTGCTAAGGAAAACACTAATTTTCCAGAACACGTATTGCAACGATGTCCCAATCCGGTAGTATCACGGTAAGCAAGTTCAAACAAAAACCGTTCAACAAACTTCCGGATATTAATATTCAATGACCTACTGCGTGGCGATATCGCTGGATTCCGGAATCTGCTTTATATCCGACTCCCGCACCAACGCCGGTGTCGATAACGTCAGTACCTATTCCAAGATGCACGCCTTCGGCATAGACGGTGAGCGTCAACTCGTGGTGCTTTCCGCCGGTAACCTGGCAACCACCCAGGGGGTAGTGGCCCACATAAAGAAGGATATTCGCCAGGAAGCAGCCATCAATTTACTCAATGTGCAGCATCTGGAAGATGCCGCAGACTACCTTGGTGAGTTGAATGTAGCCCAGCAGGAAAAACATACCGGCGGGGGTTCGACCTACGAAGCAAGATTTATCATCGGCGGGCAAATACACGGTCATAAACCCCGGGCGTATCTGGTTTATCCACAAGGCAATCACATCACGACGTCATCGGATACGCCATTCCTGCAGATTGGTGAAAGCAAGTACGGTAAGCCTATTCTGGACCGTATCATTGAGCCGCAATCCAGTCTTGATACCGCTGTCTTGTGTGGCCTGGTTTCAATGGATTCAACCATGCGGAGTAATCTGACGGTTGGTCCGCCGATTGATGTCATTGTCTATCCAACTGATTCGCTAGTAATAGATCGAAAGTACCGGTTCGAAGAGTCCAGTGAGTACTTGCGCCAGATTAACAAAAGTTGGGATGCAAGGTTGAAAGACGCATTTTCCAGCATGCCCCCCATTGCGTGGAGTGCTAATTGGGATCAGACTGAACAACATTCCTGATCCCCAATGGAGCTGAATGGAAAAGCACCTGGACGTCCAGTTTGTACGGCAGCACTTCCCCGCTTTTAATGGTGAAACCCGCGTCCAGGGCCATTTTTTTGAATCAGCGGGTGGTTCATTTCCCTGCCAGGAAACCATAGAAGCTCTCAATTCTTTCTACCGTCACAACAAAATCCAACCCGGGTATGGCTTCCCGCTAAGCCAGGATGGTATGGACAAGATGTTGTTGTCCAAACAGCGGTGGGCCGAAGCCCTGGGAGTTAAAGCCAATGAGGTGGGGTTTGGACCGTCAACATCACAAAATACTTACGTTCTGGCGAATGCTTTTCGGGAACTACTGAAGCCCGGTGATGAGGTGATTGTGACCAACCAGGATCACGAGTCCAATACAGGCGCAATACGCAGAGCAGTGGAAACAGCCGGAGCAACCCTGAAGGAATGGCAGGTCGACCCACAATCAGGACTTTTATCCATTGCTGATTTGCACAACCTGATGGGACAATCGACCAGGCTGGTTTGCTTTCCCCACAGCTCAAATATTACCGGACAAAAAAACGACGCCGAATCAATTACCAAACTGGCACATGATCACGGTGCCTGGACACTGGTGGATGGTGTGTCTTACGTGCCGCATGTCATCCCCGATATTGGATCTCTGGATTGTGACATCTATGTATTTTCGCTCTATAAGGTCTATTCAGTCCATCAGGGCCTGATGGTTATCAGGGAATCCTTGTTGGAACAGTTACCAAAACAGGGACACTATTTTAAGTCTGTGCTGGACGTTAATGAGTTGTTGGTTCCTGCAGGTCCTGATCATGCCCAGATAGCCGCTGCCCGGGGTGTTTTGGACTATATTGAGACCCTTGCTGCGCACCACGGCGGCCCCTTGGATAATCTCAGGGCCAGCGTTAAGTTTGTCTCAGGTCTCTGGCAACGCCACGAAATCGAGCTGATCAAACCCTTGCTTGAGTTTCTGGCTTCGGTTCAGAGTGTGCGGGTGCTGGGTAGTCTTGAGGCGAATTCGGATCACTGCCCACTGGTGTCGTTTGCCCCGTCAGGTGATTCTGCTGCCGACCTGTCGCACATACTCTGGGACCAGGATCTGATGCTGTCACACGGTAACTATTATGCACCCAGGTTACTGGATGCCGTTGGGCTCGACCCGGACGCAGGCGTTGTCAGGGTGTCCATGGCCCACTACAACGACATGGCCGACGTCCAGGCACTAGTGAAAGCACTGGAACCTCTGCTTTAGTTGTACTCCGCTTCCGGGGCTTTTGCTTCGTATTGGAACCATGTGCCGGACAGTTCGCTGTGAATGTCTGCAAGGTCAAGTTGCAGCTCGTCGATAAAATCATGTAAGCGTGATTCGTTCAAAAGTTTTGTCACATCATTCTGATCGACATTACGTTGTCCGTGCGTGATGCTGCGCAGGGCGCTATCGTTTCGAGGCAATTGACGACAGCAATCCGCTACTTCATTCAGGCAATGCGCGACAGCCCGCGGAAATTTACGATTCTTCAACAGA
Organism: Pseudomonadales bacterium; assembly: GCA_029941905.1. Classification (GTDB taxonomy): domain Bacteria; phylum Pseudomonadota; class Gammaproteobacteria; order Pseudomonadales; family Azotimanducaceae; genus JAHRVQ01. The sequence continues at coordinate 15,891 of JAPYTQ010000050.1, forward strand.
AAATCGACAACATCCGCTCCATTAACCCGATCCTTTACATGTTGGCGATACATCTGGTAGCCCGTAAGAGAGCGCAGCACATTCATCCATAAAATAGTTTCATACTCGTGGGCTTCAATTTCGTTGGGGTTAAGAAGTGTCAGGCATCCCACATCGACGATTCTGGTTGTCATATCAGCCCGTTCAAGATTCCGGCCTATCTTGATAAAGTTGTACGCCGTGTCTGCGCTCATGCTACCGACCAGGGAGCCGGTGAGCTGGTTGCACATGCCAATGATGTCCGTAAGAAATACGTGCCTGCCGTCGCGCCTGATTCCCTTGTCGGTATTTTTCTTCAGATAGAGGTTGAGTTCGTTCACCTGCTGCCAGGCCTCCGTAGGCATAATTTCTCGGGTGGTGCGGGCATTTTCCCTGGCCATTTGAATCGATGATCGAATCGAACTTTGCTCATCGTCCAGCAGGAACTTGATGACATTCCGTTCATCAACAATGCTAAATCGGTGCTTGAATCGCTCCTGTCCCCCGGTAATTTCTATCAGGCTACTCCAGATATGTCTGGCACGAGGCAGGTCGAGCACCAGGTTGGTGTTGACGCTGATCAGTCGGGCAATATTCTCCGCCCGTTCCAGGTAACGACCAAACCAGTACATTCTTTCCGCGACTCTTGAGAGCATATTTGTTCCTGTATTTTAGGCGATACTCGTTTGGCAATTAGCCTAGATCTGACAGTAAGTTTCACGCAACTCAACGTACCAACCTCCGTCACTTCCTAACCCTGATCTGACAAAATCAACTCTGGAAGCCGCTACGAGTATGGTATGTCTTTATCTGGACCCGTACCGCAAATCCTTGTGCACTCAAGTTTTGCATCCCTGCCTCGGCGACCCCGCAACACGTCCTGATAAAGACATACCACACCCTTCGCTCCCACGTGCCTATGCTTTATGAGCAACGTCAAAGGATATCGTGACACTTGTAGTGCGATCCAGGAAACTGCAATTATTCTCTGCCAAACGTTACCTCCGATTACCCAGCGAGAATCCAGGTATCCTTACTACCACCACCCTGGGACGAATTCACCACCAGAGAACCCTTTACCAGCGCCACTCGTGTTAAGCCCCCGGCAGTGACATAAGACTTGCTGCCCTGCAAAATGAACGGTCGCAGATCAACATGCCTGGCTTCGATACTGTTCTCGCAGAGTGTAGGTACTGTTGATAAATTGACAATCGGTTGTGCGATGTAATTACGCGGATTGGCCTTAATCAATCGTCTCATCTCAGCCGTTCTGCGTTTTGATTCCCTGGGTCCAATGTACATACCATAGCCGCCAGATTCATTTGCCGGTTTCACCACAAGGGATTCAATGTTCTTGACGACATGCTGTAGCTGTTTTTTGTCTGAGAGCATATAACTGGGGACGTTGGGTAAGATCGGTTCTTCCCCCAGGTAGTATCGAATCATTTCAGGAACGAAAGTGTAGACTACCTTATCATCCGCGACCCCGGCACCCGGTGCATTGGCCAGAGCGACATTGCCTTTCAGCCAGGCTCGCATCAGGCCTTTAACTCCCAGCACGGAATCCTTGTTAAAAACCTCCGGATCCAGAAACAGATCGTCAATGCGTCGATAGATGACATCGACCCGGGATAAGCCCTCGACGGTTTTCATGTAGACGCAGTCATCTTCTGCCACGATCAGGTCTGAACCCTCAACCAACTCGGCGCCCATACGTTGAGCCAGGAACGAGTGCTCGAAATATGCAGAATTGTAGATACCCGGTGTCAACACAACGACTTCCGGGTAGTCCAGGGGTCTCGGGGAAATAGAGCTTAAGGTATCAAACAATTGAGTCGGGTAATCATCCAGCGGCAGGATGGCATGACCCTCGAACAGCTCTGGCATGATGCGTTTGCTGATGTTGCGATTCTCCAGCATATAGGAAACGCCAGAGGGAACCCGCAGGTTATCCTCCAGAACATACATCGTTCCGTCACCGTCTCGAATCAAATCAGTACCACATATATGGGCCCAGGTATTGAATACGGGTTTCATCCCACGACATTCTTTCCGGTAATCCTTGGAAGATGCCAGGATATCCCGGGGTATGCGTTTATCCTTGATGATCTTTTCATCATTGTAGACGTCGGTAATAAAGTGGTTCAGTGCCTGAAGACGTTGCTTCAATCCCCGCTCAATCGTTTGCCATTCTTTTTGATGTAGGACGCGAGGAATGATGTCAAAGGGCCATTCCCGGTCAATATTCTCTCCTTCGCTATAAACCGTAAAAGTGATTCCCATGGTACGGATCGCCAGTTCTGCAGTGAACCTTCGTTCATTTAACTGTATCAGACTGTTCTTTTTCAGGAAATTGACCAGTTGTCCCAGACCCGGCCGCGAGCGATTTTGCCGGGTTAACAACTCGTCGAACACACCATGCGGGGTTTTGTAGTTCTTAAGGTCCATTTTGTTCCTACAGTTGCAAGGAAGTCGTCGGCAGATCTCTGACGTTAGTCAGACCGGGCTGATCCCCAGTCAACTTCCATAATTCGATATTCAGTTTCTATCATACCGAAATTAAGATAAGTCTGCTGTGCCGTGGTGTTGTCTTTCTCGACGTAGAGTCGAATACCACAGACGTTGCCCTCTTTTTTTGCGAGTTCGCTAACAGTTTGATACAGGGACTTAAAAACTCCCTGTCGGCGCGCCGATTTATCAACATACACCGATTGAATCCACCAGAATAAGCCGTTTCTCCAATCACTCCATTCAAAGGTAATTCCAAGACAACCAAGAATTTTTTCTTCTTCACTCGGGTTAGCACCGGTATCTGTAGCAACATCTGTTGCGACAAGGTAGAAGCCGTTGTTGCTGGAGTTTATCAGCTGCGTTACACCAGGATTGATAACATTATCCGGCAGAACTTTGTTTTCAGTTTCCTGTGCCATTTGTTGGTTAAACCGGGCAATGATCTCACGATCTTTTAAGGTCGCTATCCTGACTTGCATGTCTAGTAGTCCTTCAAGGTGAAATTGCCATGTTCAGCGAGCCGGGAAGCGTTTGGCCGCAAGGCGCGTCTCGAAGGGAATGGCGGGTCCTTTCCAAGAGGCACAACACCGCGGACGAGCGCTTCCCGAATCGCCCGAAGGGAGCGACCCAAATGATCCAAAACGGCGTTGCAGTCCTTGGAAAGGACTCGCCTCGCGCACTGCGTCTTGTCTTGAATAATTTGGGTTGCTCTGAACATGGCAATTTCACCTTGAAGGGCTACTCGGTTCCATCAGATAGTGATTAAAAAACCGATCCATGGTTCCATAGCGATGAATGTTGGTCTTGCGTCCTGCAATTCCATGCTTGGCACCCGGGTAATTCATCATCTCGAATTCAATATTCAGATCCTGCAGAACCTTGTAGAGTTTTGTGCTGTTTGAATACAACACGTTATCATCCGCCATGCCGTGTATAAGAAGCAATTTGCCATTCAGTTTGTCCGCATAGGGAAGTACATTGCTGGCGCTGTAACCTTCTGGATTTTCACCCGGGTGGGCCAGATAACGTTCCGTGTAATGAGTATCGTACAAGGTCCAGTCGGTGACCGGCGCGACCGCAACGCCAGCCTTGAACGCGGTTGACTTCATCATCATCATTAACGTCATATAACCGCCATAGCTGTGGCCAAAGACACCAATTCGCTGGTTGTCTACCCAATTCAGCTGCTGTAAAAATTCCAGGCCCTTGAGCTGATCCATGACTTCAATTTCGCCCAGCTGATGATAGATAGGATCTTCAAATGCCTTGCCACGGTTGCTGCTGCCGCGATTATCCAGCGACATTATGCCGTAGCCTCTCTGGGCCATATAGTGATTCCAGGTTGGGATCCACTCGTTTGTGACGCGTTGAACGCCAGGTCCACCGTAAACTGAAATGATGACCGGGCAGGTCGCACCCGCTTTCAGTCCCCGGGGTTTTATCAATCTGTAGTGTAACGTCTGGCCATCGTCTGCGGTAAGTTCCCCGTAGTCGACTTCTCCCCGGAGGGTGGCGAATTGAAAAAATGGGTGGAATTCATCAAGCTTATTCGGTTCCAGCCTGCTGATCATTCCGCCCTTGGCATTTCTTAAGATGACTGACGGTGGATGAAGAGCTGACGAACTGTGGTCGATAAAATGACTCTTGTCGTTACTCAATTCGGTCAGGTGACTGGACCCCCGTTCCGTGATTCGTGTGACTGAATCTGTTTTCTTAAGGTTGACCCTGTAGAGATGCCGCTCCAGCACGGAATCCTTATAGCCGTCGAAAAACAGGTTGTTGTCACTGTCTATTCCCTTCAGGCTTGAGACGGTCCAGTTACCTTGTGTGATTGCACTGACAACGGTGCCATCATGATTAATCAGGTAGAGATGATTAAAACCGGTGCGTTCTGAACCCCAGATAAATTGCCCGAGATCCGATTTGTTGTCGGTCGCTGTTGAGGTCAGGGAGTGGAAGTTGTTATTCAGGTTTACCCAGGTGTGGCTGGATTCGCTGAGAATGACTTTTGAATTGCCAGTTTCACAGTGCCAGAAAACAAGATCCAGGTGTTGTTGATCGCGCGATTGAATTTGTATTGCCAGCTGACAGCTATCCTGTAACCAGTTAACCCGACACAGGTAACTTTCCTTCTCGCGGTCAATCTCAGCCCAGGTAATGACACCGCTACTGATATCCACAACCCCTACCGTCACATTCGCGTTACTGGTACCGGCAAAGGGATAGCGCTGATCATAAACACTGAACGAATCGGCATCAATTTCAAATCTCTGGGAGAGTTCGACGGCCGATTCATCGACGCGGGTGAAGGCGATTTGTTTGCTGTCAGGAGACCACCAGTAGCCGTTGTATCGATGCATTTCTTCCTGGGCGATAAACTCCGCGAGACCATAGGAGATCACATCGCCACCCCCTGTCGTGAGCTGCCTGGATTCGTAGCGGCCTGCATCACTGCTTCGCAGGTCGATGATATAAAGGTTCTGTTCTCGGACGAAACTCAGATGGCTCCCGTCCGGTGAAAACTTGATATCAGTTTCGAAGGTCTCCGAGTCGGTTAGCTGGGTCGGTGTCGCCGTCCGATTCAAATGGTAGAGATACAGGTTGCCATCCAAAGGGAACAATATGGCGTCAGCATTGGGTGACCAGTAGTACTCAACGATACCGCTCTGGGTGATGCGAAGCCGTTCACGCTTCGCTTTCTCCTCGGTGGACAGAATCCGCCCGGGTTGTGTTAATTCGGAAGCATCTACCAATAAGCGGGATTGGGCCTGGTCGATATCATACGACCACAGATTGAGTTGTTCAAAATTGTCCTCAGCACTCTTGAGGAACGTGACTGAAGTACCATCTGGTGAGAACTTAAGTCCTTTTGGAGCAACCCCGTTGATATCCGGGTCACCAAAAATTCGGTCAAGGGTCAACTGCGGGTTGTTCATAATTCGTTAAAGGCTTCACGGGTCAGGTTGATGGGGGAATTGTTAACCATGGCGATATTGTCTTCGATTCGAATTCCACCGCTGGGTATAAGCGATTCAATAAGTGGCCAGTTCACCGCACTGGAATACCTTGTCTGCTTAAGCCGCTCCAGCAGCAGGGGAATAAAATACAATCCGGGTTCTATCGTAAACACCTGGTTGTTCTCGATGGGTCGAGTCAGTCTCAGGTGAGGGTGATTCCCCGGTGCCGGTTTGGTGTCCCCTTGCCTCGATTGTTGGAATCCAGCGACGTCATGGGTTTGTAATCCAAGAAAGTGACCCAGGCCGTGGGGCAAAAAAGTGGATGTGATATTTGTTTCGATCATTACCTCAACTGACATATCGATAAGGTTGTACTGCTTGAGGATGTCTGCCAGACGCATGTGCATCCTGGCATCCAGATCAGCATAGTTAAGACCTATTTCAATTTCCCCGATGATAGCGAGTTGCGCCTCGTTCATTGATTCGATGAGATCAGCGAACAGCCCATCTGCATAAGCGTAGGTTCGCGTAATATCTGCGGCATAGCCATGACATTCTGCGCCTGCGTCGATGAGCATGGCATGACGTTCTGGCTCTGGATGGTGTTTGTGTTCGTAGTGTTGGTAGTGCAGCACAGCACAATGCTCGTTGAGGGCCACGATGCCGGAGTAGGGCGCCTGCTGTTCCCGATGGGCGATGGCTGCGAGGTAGGCATGCTGGATATCGAATTCTGAACCCCCGTTCCTGAATGCCCTTTCTGCCATTTGATGACCCTTGACGGCGTTCAGGTTCGCCAGTTGGAGGCAGGCCAGCTCGTAAGGGGTTTTGTAGGCGCGATCGAAATGCAACTGATCCAGCATGGTCTGGTCGTTCACACAGTCAAAACCCCATTGCTTGGCCATATCGGTTTCCTCGCCGATGAAGGACAGGGAACGAACATCTCCGAGGCGATTGTGAGCATCCTGCAGGTTGGAGATGGGTTGTACCTGCCACTCATTCACCCAATAGCCAGCAGGATCCTCCGGGGTTTTGTGCCAGTAGTCTTCCGGTTGATGGAACAGCAGCTGGGGTTTTTCATCTCCACGGAACAGGATAAAGCTGTCATTAACATCAGTAACCGGTAGCCAGGCTTTAAAATGAGGATTCACCTTGAACGGGTAAGTATGATCATCCAGAAAAGTGTACTTCAACGCGCCAGAGGCAATCAGGACGCCGTCTTTTCCAGCGGCACGGGACGCGGTGTCATAAAGCTTTTTCACGTACGCAAGATGCGCTGGGTACAGGGCGTCCAGATCCGTCTTTAGTTGAACCATGGCGTGTCTCTCAGGTTGAGTCTCAGAGTAAATGACCCATTTTAGACCGTTTCGTATCGAGATAGTGTTTCGAATGCAAGTTTGTCGGGCTCAGGATGGGAATTCTTGTCGTAACCTGAATATTTGCATCAACAAGGGCCTGTATCTTCGCCGGGTTGTTAGTCAACAGCCTCACCCTGGTAATCCCCAGATCATTCAGTATGTCGAAGGCGTGTCCATAGGTTCTTGAATCAACCGGGAAACCGAGCATCTGGTTAGACTCAATGGTGTCATAACCTTGCTCCTGCAACGCATAGGCCCGGATCTTGTTTCCCAGACCAATACCTCTGCCTTCCTGCTGCAGGTAGATGACGACGCCAGTGAATTCACTAATGTATGACAGTGAATAGTCAAGCTGATGCTTACAGTCGCACTTGCAGGAGCCGAAAACTTCTGAAGTTAGGCAGGAGGAATGTATACGCACATTGACGGGTTCGTTGATGTCGATGAAACCACTGATCATGGCCAGCGGTTCACTTTGATCATCATCGCGATAGACCCGCAAGCGTAGTGTACCGAAATCGGTAGGCAGATTTGTTTCGGAATAGATTTGCGCAGACATAGTGATGTCCTTAAATAGCGCGTTCTTAAAAAACGCTTGTTGCGGGTTCCACTCTGAAGGAAGATTTGAAGGTTCAGGGAATGAGCCAGGTGACCAGAAAAGAGTCTTTGCCAGTGTGGAAGGCAGGCGTCTGGATGTGCCGTTTTTAAAACATTAACCGAACTGCAGCGCTTTTTCTAGCGGATCTTGTCGAATGGGCGTCGTGAATACGCGCCTATTTCGTCAGGGTGCCAGTCTTGATAGAATTTTAGTCGACCACTGGCTGCGCTTTTAACCGGTAACACCGGGAAAACTAATAAAAGAGGAAATTATGGAACTACTAACAATTGTGACTCTGCTGGCTTTGATTGAGTTTATTTATTTTGGCATTCGTGTGGGGGGTGCACGTGGCAAGTATGAAGTAACTGCACCTGCCACAACCGGCAATGAAATGTTTGAGCGTCATTACCGGGTACATTACAACACCCTGGAACAACTGATTATTTTTCTTCCTGCACTATGGGCCTTTGGATATTACATTGGTCAATACTGGGCTGCAGGATTCGGAGTCGTTTTTCTGATCGGTCGACTGATCTATGGAGTTACCTACGTGAAAGATCCCGCCAGTCGATCAGCGGGTGTTCTGCTTTCCATTATTCCCAGTTACCTGATGGTGATTGGTGCATTGGCAGGGGCTGTGGTACATTTCTTTTAGGTGACGGTTATATGTAGTAGTTAATCTTTTTGGAAATCGGGCTCTGAGCTGGCGCAATGCTTGGTGGGAAGACGGGGCCATGATATAAAAACGTTCTTTATTTTTCCGGTAGGTGAACCTACCGACACAACTAGGAGTGAGTGATGGCGGTTGTAGAATACAAAGTGCCTCAGTCTGTGGGTGAAGCTGTTGAAATGCTCACTGACAAGACAGCCCGGGTACTGGCAGGAGGAACTGATCTGATAATCCAGTTAAGAGCCCAGAATAGTGATCCGGTCATCGCTGTGGATATCAAGAAGATTGACAGCATGATGACAGCGACGATGGATGGTAACGGACTTACCCTTGGACCTTCGATGAGTTGCGCAGAGCTCACGGCTCGAGAGGATATTAAAGCTGAGTTTCCGGGTCTGGTGGAAGCCGCTTACCTGATTGGATCTACCCAGGTGCAAGGTCGTTGTAGTGTGGGTGGCAATCTTTGTAATTCATCCCCGGCGGCGGACACCATTCCAGCACTTAGCGCTAACGCTGCCCAATGCGTTATCCAGGGTCCTGACGGAGAGCGCACAGTTGCGGTCGAAGACTTTGTTACCGGTGTCGGGACAAATTGCATGGCCACCGGTGAGCTGTTAACGGCAATCAAGATCGCAATACCCGCTGCAGGTACGGCCGATGCGTACTTGCGCTTCATACCCCGTTCTGAAATGGATATTGCCGTAGCAGGCGCTGGTGTCAGTGTGACCCTGGATGCTGACGGTAAATGTACTGCAGCCAGAGTCTCAATTGGTGCTGTAGCGACAACCGCGTTGCTCGTTACGGCGGCGGCTGATGCCCTGATTGGTACTTCAATTGATGATGCAGCGCTACAGGCTGCAGCAGATGCGGCTTCTGAGGCATCTAAACCAATTTCAGACCGCAGAGGCACCGCTGAGTTCCGCCGTCATGTTGTAGGTGTGTTAACCCGAAGAGCCGCGAAGATTGCGGCAGATCGAGCGAAGGAGAAGTAATTGTGGCAAAAATACATGTGAACACCTCTGTTAATGGTGAGCCGGTGGAGTTTCTTTGTGAACCCCATGAAACCTTACTGGACGTGCTTAGAAACGACTTGCAGTTAACGGGTACCAAAGAGGGCTGCGCATCGGGGGATTGTGGCGCCTGCTCGGTCACCGTGAATGATCGACTCGTCTGTTCCTGTCTGGTACTGGGCGCGGAAGCCGAAGGTGCTGAAATTGGAACTATTGAAGGCGTTTCAAATAAAGATCAACTACACACTATTCAGCAGAAGTTTCTGGAGCACGCAGCCCTGCAATGTGGCGTGTGTACACCGGGATTGATTGTTTCGACTCAGGCCTTATTGAAAGAGAATCCGGATCCCACGGAAGAAGAGGCAAGGTATTATCTTGCTGGAAATCTTTGCCGTTGTACTGGGTATGACAAGATCATCCGCGCTGTAATGGACGCGGCGGAAACGATGCGAGGAGCGGCTTAATCATGAGTGAAGCACGAGAATATAAGTATATTGGCCAGCGGAGCATCCGGCCTGACGGGTTTGATAAAGTAACCGGGCGCGCCAACTATGGTGCTGATATGACGTTACCCGGCATGATCTGGGGCAAGATCCTCCGGAGCCCGCACGCCCATGCCAAAATAAAGAATATCGATACGTCGAAAGCTGAGGCGTTGAGTGGTGTCCTTGCAGTCGCCACCTACCAGGATTTCCCGACGGCGGATAAGAAAGCGGACCTGGCGAGAAATATCCTCGCCGATGACAAGGTGCTCTATCACGGCCATGCAATTCTGGGTATCGCGGCGACGACTTCCGCAATTGCCGAACGCGCGCTGGATCTGGTTGACATTGATTATGAGGTACTGAAGCCGGTCATGGACATTCGCGATGCCATGGCGGCCGATGCGCCTTTGCTGCATGAAGACATGATCACTGAAGGTTATGCCGAAGCGCCCACGACTGCATCAAATGTTGCCACCCGTTTAGAAATGAAGATGGGTGATGTAGAAGCCGGTTTCAAGGAAGCCGATGTCATCGTTGAAGGCGATTACTATACCCCGACGGTTCACCAGGGCTATATCGAGCCCCATGCCTGTGTTGTTCGATATGACGAAGATGGTCAGTCGATGATCTGGTGCTGCACCCAGGGGCACTTCGACGTTCGTGGTTCAACAGCCAACATTTTAGGTATGAATCTGAGCAAACTGAAAGTCATCGCCAGTGAGATTGGCGGTGGATTTGGCGGAAAGACGACTATTTATCTCGAGCCTGTCGCATTGGTATTGTCCCGGAAGTCCGGCCGCCCGGTGAAGATGGTGATGGATAGGGATGAAGTGTTCAAGGCTTCGGGCCCCGGATCAGCCACCCGTAACTGGGTAAAGATCGGTGCCAAAAACGATGGCACAATTACCGCAATGCAGGCTAAATTGCATTATGAGGCAGGTGCTTTTAAAGGCTCGCCGATGATGATGGGATGCATGACGGCATTCACGCCCTATGCGGTCGAGAACATGTATGTCGAGGGTTTTGATGTTGTTGTCAATAAACCAAAGGTTGCGGCCTACCGCGCCCCAGGAGCGCCACAGGCTGAATATGCAGCTGAAATGGTCGTCAATGAGATCGCAGAAAAGATTGGCATGGATCCTATTGAACTACGCCTAAAGAATGCCGCCAAAGAAGGTACCCAGACGATCTATGGACCTAAGTTCAAGGCTGTAGGTCTGGTGGAATGTCTTGAGGCAGCAAAAAATTCCCCCCATTACAAAGCCGCTTTGAAAGAAAATCAGGGCAGGGGTCTTGCGGCGGGTTTTTGGTTCAACATTGGTGGTCAGTCAAGCGTTACGCTGAACATGAATCCCGATGGCACGGGTACAATTGTCGAGGGTTCACCTGATATCGGAGGTTCCCGTGCATCCATGCAGCTCATGGCTGCAGAAGAGATGCAGATGCCTGCTGAAAACTTCAGACCCATTGTCGCAGATACAGAACACGTCGCTTTCAGCGCCGGTACCGGTGGCAGCAGGACGACCTTCGCAACCGGTATGGCGGTTATTGAGGCAGCACAGGATGTTATTCGCCAGATGAAGGAACGCGCGGCAGCTGTCTGGAATGTCACTGCCGAGCAGGTGGACTGGGCAGATGGCGTTGCTATTAACACAGCCGGCGAAGACCGCCTGACGGCAGCGGAAATATGTAAAGGTGCCGAGCGGACCGGCGGTCAAATCTCCGGCCGGGGAAACATCAACGCGCGGGGCGCGGGTCCCAGCTTTGCTGTTCATCTTTGTGACGTCGAAGTCGACAGGGACACGGGCAAGGTGGACGTGATTCGTTATACAGCCATTCAGGATGCCGGAAAGGCAATACACCCCAGTTATGTCGAGGGACAACTTCAGGGTGGCGCTGTTCAGGGTATTGGCTGGGCGCTTAACGAAGAATATGTCTATGGTGATGACGGTTTACTACAAAATCCAGGCTTTCTGGACTACCGGGTTCCACTGGCATCGGATCTGCCGATGATTGATTCCATTGTGGTTGAAGTACCTAACGCGTTTCATCCCTTCGGGGTTCGCGGCGTGGGCGAATCCGGCATTATTCCACCATTGGCAGCCTGCGCCTATGCAGTCAGCCAGGCGATTGATGCGCCCATCAGAGACTTGCCTTGTTCACCACCGAGCGTGCTGAAAGTTATTCAGGAGAATAGTTAACAGAGGTGGCACTAGTGATCTTCTCCAGTGAATTGCAGGAATTCACTGGGGAAGAACGTACGGAAGTTTCTGCGACTTCTTATCGGGTTCTGATTGATGTCCTGGTTGCCAAATATTCTCGCTTATCCTTCGATCAACTCACGGATTTGGCCGTAGCGATTGACGGGGTCATTATTGTTGATCCCCTGCTTGAACCCCTCAGTTCAGACACCGAAGTGCACTTTCTGCATTTTGTCGCTGGTGGATAAGTCAGCCTCCTAGTCTAGGAAGCTGACCGTGATTGAAATTCCCGTACTGCAGATTCCGCAGTGACGAACTCGGCACCGAGCGCTTTCAGTTCTTCAATAAATTTTTCCAGCATCAGCATTCTGTGTCCTCTGCCGATGACGAAAGGGTGGAAGGTATAGGTCAGAACACCCCAGTGGGTATCGGAGCACATAAAACTAAAGTCGCCGATCCAATTGGCCATGACATGATCAGCGTTTTGCAAGCCACCGCCTCGAAAATACTCAAAATGCGGGAAGTCGTCCATACTCCAGCTGATGGGTAACTCCACCAACGTCGAGTCCTCGCCGAACTTAATATGCTCGCTTTCTACTTCGTCCCCCGACCTTGCCAGGTAAGGCAGATAATCGTGTGCCATCATGCTGCTATCGTAGAGAAAGCCTTCCTGTAACAGCAGCTCGATGCTGTTTGGGCTCAGATCCCAGGCAGGAGACCTGTAGCCGGATGCGCGTTTACCGGTGATCTCACTGATTGCCTCATTACCTTTTATCAGGGTTTGTTGCTCTTCATCTCTTGTCATATTCCTGGGGGAGGTATGGGTAAATCCATGGTGAGCGATTTCATGACCCGCATCCGCGATCGCATGACAGGCATCAGGATAGGTCTGTAGCGTAATGCCCGGTATAAAGAAAGTGCTGTTAATCTGATGCCTTGCCAGCAATTTTAGAATACGCGCGACGCCAACAAGACCGAATTCTCCACGGGATATGGGCGTTGGGCTGGTCTGGCCCTGGGCCATCCACAATGAGATCGCATCAAAGTCGAAGCTGAGACAGACCAGGTGGCGACTCATTCTATCCGCTGGCCTCGTCAACTTCGATGAAGTATGACTTGTGACAAAAGTTAAAAATCATTCGCTTAACTCGCTTTGGATCATTGATGATTTTGTAGAACTTTTCAATGTAATGGAGGCTGATTTTTTCTGTTTTTCACTCAGGTGACTGAAGTCCTGCAGCAAGGCCAGTATTTCAGGTTTCTTATGATTAAACAGTTCGATGTTTGCATCCAGATGTTCATTGTTTCGGCAGTAGCCGCGATATCGGCGATCCGTAATTGAATCGAGCCTCAGGTCTTTACTGGGGACTGCATATTTGGCCTTTACCAGTCCGCTAAAGTCGAAATCGTATGGTATTGCCAGGATATCATCGACGCCTCCCTTGTCGAATAGTTTTATATTGTGGCAACACTCGCTTCTGCCGCCCGACGTGGCTGACCAGTCGATGTTGCCGATGAGCAACTGAAACAGGCTGACCTGGTTGAGGTGAATACTCTCAAGATGGACCGCCGATGTCCCTTCTATCGATAGCGAACGGGCACCAAGGCGTTTAGCCAGGCGCTTCTTGTGTTCAATGAAGAAGGCAAAATTGGTTTTTGATGAGGATTCACCCTGGTAGTTTATGTTCACCAGCCTGACGTAAAAACTCTGGGGTGTGATGATGTTCAGTATTCTATAGGCCAGATACTCCTTCATCAGGTAGTCGGTGTAAATATTCCTATAGGCGTCGCATTGGGTAACCAGCTTGAGGGTCTTCTGTTTCTTAAACAAGGTTCCCTTTGTTTTACGTTTCTTAAAACTGATTTTGAGGGGTGGAAATCTACAGACGCTTTTCTTCAGGCGGTGGTTACCTCTTACTTCAATTTTCATATCAACATTTATCAGTTCAGCGTCCACGTCCAGATAGGAAAGGGTGCCATCGAATTTCAGTGAATTTTTGTTCTTCCTTTTTATTTTCTCAATGGGTGCCTGAATAGTTATATTGAGTAATTCGTTCGACTGGAAAAGTAAGTCCGGCTCTTTGGCAAACACCTGTCCACATACCAAGTTCGCGCCGAGAACAAAGCTGCTGATAAACGCCAGATTTGGTTTTAGACTTGGTTTCAGTTTTATGCCACTCTTTTAGTATGTTAGTTTAGTGGTAGCAACAAAATAGTAAATCATCACGACTCGTTGATTACCAGTCGATATCCCAAATCCAGATCATTCTGGCACATTAAATCGGCATAACGCTCATGCCAGTGGCCACTGGCCAGGTCGACTTCCAGTTTTTTCATCGCCCGTGAAACAGTTTCCTTGTGCAGCAACGCAAGCCCGGATATGGCACCCCTGATAGCGGGTCAAGATACGCAATAGGCCGTTTCCAGTACGCCCCAAAGAAACCGTCTGAACAGTCCGCAGGTACGTTGAGTGACTGAACAGTCGCGTTGTCAAATTGGTCTTTAACAGTCCCGAGTGTTGCGAGACCAGATTCTCGTTCGAGCGCTTGTGGTAAATAGTCTCGTACCAGCCAGAAATGTTCTGCAAAGAAAACCGGATCCCAGGTTAAGACGATTTGTTTTCTGGATACTCTGCGCATTTCAGCCAGCCCTTTGCAGGCGTCGGTCCAATGGTGAATCGTGAGGATCGCCAGTGCAATATCGAAGGTTTGGTCCTTAAAGGGCAATTGTTCAGCAATACCCCGGATAACCGGCGCAGCCGTCGAGGACCTCTGTTGAATCATGACAGTTGAAGGTTCCAGGGCAACCACGTTCAATTGATCAGGCTCATATGATCCCGTACCCGCGCCGATGTTGATCAATGTTCGCTGATGCCTGAAATGCTGACTAAGCTGGTCAATCCAGTGCACATCAGGCATTCGTTTGGCTGCGTAGTCAGTTCCTATTTTTTCATAGACTGCAGTCATGTTCCTCACCGGCTGTTGGTTTTTTTTTGCGTTAACCATAGCCATTGGGGTTTTTCTGCTGCCAGTGCCAGGCATCGCGACAAATATCCTCGATTGTCTTTTCGGCTTTCCAGTTTAGTTCCTTCAGGGCAAGATTGGGATCGGTGTAGCTCGTTGGAATATCACCCGCGCGACGCGGTCCGATGGATAGCGGCAGGGTGATGTCGTTGGCTTTTTCAAATGCTCTGACAATATCCATGACAGAGTAGCCGGTACCAGTACCCAGGTTATAAGTCACCAGCCCGGGACTTGCCATCAGCTTATCCAGGGCAGCCAGGTGTCCCCTGGCAAGATCAACGACATGGATGTAATCACGGATACAAGTACCGTCTTTCGTCGGGTAGTCGTCTCCATTGACTACCAATTTTTCTCGTTTACCAATTGCAACCTGAGTGATATAGGGCAGCAGGTTGTTTGGAATACCGCTGGGATCTTCACCTATTTCACCGCTTTGGTGAGCGCCACCAGGATTAAAATACCTAAGTCTTGCGACGTGAAAGTCTGGTTCTGAGTTAACAATGTCTTCAAGGATTCTTTCAATCATTAATTTTGTTCGGCCATATGGATTGGCCGCATCGGTGACCGGGGTTGATTCGTCTATCGGCATTTTTTTTGGCTCACCGTAGACTGTCGCTGATGAGCTGAATACCAGGCGGGAAACCTGGTGTTTCAGCATCAGTCGACAAAGGTTGAGGGTTCCATTGATGTTTGTATGGTAATAATCCAACGGCTGTACGACGGACTCGCCCACGGCCTTCAGACCTGCAAAATGAATCACCGCATCAATGGACTCTGTTTCGAATATATTGTTCAAAGCGGCCCCGTCGAGAACGTCCTCCTGGTAGAAACCAATGTGCCCGTTGGTCAGCCGTTCCACGCGACTAATTGCCGTGGCGGAGCTATTTGACAGGTTATCGACGACGACAATTTCATGACCTGCGAGGAGAAACTCAACTGCAGTGTGGCTTCCTATGTAACCGGCCCCCCCTGTTAAGAGGATTTTCATCGCAGTGTCATGTCAAGGTGTGACTCCAGCTCAGTTAACGCCTGATCGGCAGTGAGTACTTTAATTGTCGTCATTCCCAATGCCCTGGCCGGTTTCAGATTGATACCCAGGTCATCGAGGAAAACAGCTTCTTTGGGTTTGATATCCATGGATTCGCAGGCAATTTCATAAATTCTTGGATTCGGCTTGCGGATACCGGCCTTGCTGGACTCAATCACGGTGTCAAATAACGCCATTACATTGGCGACCTGATTGGCTTTTACCAGATTACTGGCCATACCTGGTCCCGTGCCCGCATTTTTTACATTATTGGTGATACAACCAATCTTCATTTTCGCCTTTATCAGCTTAAGGGCGTTCACCATCTCGGGTCTGACTGTGCCCGACAGCAGTGCCAGGACTTGTTGCCCCCTGATCTCGTGACCCAGTGCTGCTGCTTCCCTGGCAAATTTTTCATCAAATTCTTCAGTGGTAATTTCACTACTTTCGAGTTGAGCCCAGGCATTGTTCTCCGGGTCCGTTGCGTTGATCGAACGGATGAAATCGACAGGGAGATCGTTCTCTGATTCGAAACGATTAAACGCCTCGAAAGGACTGGTGGTGATTACGCCGCCAAAATCCCACAATACTGCTTTGAACATTGAGAGCCTTTTTTAAGGAATGATAGAAATACTGGTATATCAAAGCGTTGAGGCAATTGATACACCCGATAACAGATCTATTGATCGAAGTCCTGTAGAGCGACTGAATCGGACTCTGGCCTGGCAAGACCACGCTGGGATTGATTGATTGCTTCAATCATCAGCTTGATGTTGGCGGAGTCGGGATAGTCTTCTTCCAGTTGTTTTACGGCCTGTGAAAGACGAAGATCTCGCATAAACAGGATTCGAAATGCCATTCTCACCTCGGCAGTTTCTTTTGCGTTATACCCAGCGCGTTCCATACCCACTTTATTGATAACCCGCATCTTGGCAGGAAAGCCTTCTGCGATGGTGAAAGGGAGCACATCCTGAATCACCCGTGACATACCGCCTATCATCGCTGCCCGACCAATATGCCCAAATTGATGTATCGCTGCCAGGGCACCGATGTTTGCATAGTCATCGATGAACGCATGCCCTGCAATGGTGGCCGCATGAGACATGATGACATGACTACCGACTGTGCAATTGTGAGCAACATGGGATTGAGCGAGCATCACGCAGTCGTCGCCAATGGTCGTTGTTGTGCCTTCGGCAGTGCCGCTATGTATGCTGACGAACTCCCGAATCACGTTTCGGGAACCCACCTTTGTATGGGTTATCGTACCGGGGATGTACTTCTGGTCCTGGGATTGAATGCCCATGGTGACAAAGGGAAAGATGTCACAGTCCTCGCCAATCTCGGTATGAGGTTCAACGACCACATGGGAGCGTAGTCTGCTGTTGGCCCCGATTTTCACGTTCGGGCCAACAGTGCAGAAGGGTCCGATTTCGCAATTTTCTGCAATCTCTGCGTTTTCGTGAACCACGGCCAGTTTGTCAACTTTTATCATGGATTTGCCTGTAAAATTGTTGTTTCATCGCTGTTAATAGTCCTTCAAGCTGAAATTGCCATTCCCTGCACACTGCGCCTTGTCTTGAATCATTTGGGTCATTCTGAACATGGCAATTTCACCTTGAAGGACTACTAGTCTGACAATAGAATATTGCAACTAGTTCCTTCTCGTATGACTTGCCGGGCGAATGGTTATGGGCTCGCAGCCCATTGTCAATGCCGGATGCTTGTGCCTAATACTTATAAAGCAGTATTCTTCCCCCGACCAGCTATTTCGATATCAGACCAACGCAATACCAAAGGGGCGTAAGCCTGGTCAGTCAGTTTTTTT
>JAPYTQ010000051.1:0-33429 GCA_029941905.1 Pseudomonadales bacterium
CTTCCAAATATTTCCTTTTATTTCAGTAGTATATGAGTTTATGGATGGGCACTAGTTAGCTATGATCATCGCTGACGCAAGTCGAGAAGGAGGTTCGCATGCCTAAGGAAACACCCGTCGATCCGGTTGCTCTGCGGGACGAGGTAAAGAAAAAATACAGTGAGGTTGCCGTAGATCCACAGGGCGACTTCCACTTTCATACGGGCCGACCACTGGCCGAACGGCTAGGCTACGATATGGATGTTGTTCGGAAATTGCCTGATACCGCGGTAGAATCTTTTGCCGGTGTAGGGAACCCGTTTTCGTTAAAAACGCTCAATGCCGGTGAGAAGGTCGTTGATGCAGGTGCAGGTGCTGGCTTTGACTCGTTTATTGCGGTTTCACAGACAGGGCCCACCGGCCAATTGATCGGTATCGATATGACTGAATCAATGCTCGCCAAGTCACGTGCGACTGCCGTTGCCACGCATTTCGATAATGTTGAGTTCAGGGCAGGGATCCTCGAGCACATGCCGGTTGAGGACCATTGGGCTGATGTCGTGATTAGCAATGGTGTGATCAATCTGTGTGCTGACAAACCTGCGGTTCTGGACGAAATTTATCGCGTACTGCGACCGGGAGGGCGATTACAGTTTGCCGATATCGCCAATGGCAAGCCAGTACCGGAATCGGCGTCGTCGAACGTCGACTTGTGGACGGCCTGAATTGCCGGAGGTCTGCCGTGTGCAGACTGGCAGAAAATGATCGAAGCTAGCGGTTTTGTTGACGTGGAAATCGGGCCAGCAGTTGATACATTTGCAGATGCCAGTGGTGAACCGAACGCCCGCTTGTTTGAAGTTTTCGGTTACGCCTTTTTGGCTTACAAACCCGGCTGATGGTAGACTCCGAGGCTACTGCGATTGTCAAACCTGATGGAGAACTGTAGATGCACCTAAATGGACTGACACTATTGGCGGTTTGCCTCTACGCAGTATCTGCCATCGCAGAAATCCAGCCCGAAGAAGTTGGGCGCACAAAGATGAAGGCACCGCAGGATACATGGCTATTAGCGAGAAGCAGGCTTCAGTCCGCATACATTTTTGACGCCGCAACCGGTGATATGCAGGGTTTGCTGGCCTTGTCTTTTTATACACCCGCAGTACAACCCAACCTCTCTCGCGGTGAGATCTATGCTGCAGAAAGCTTCTATTCACGAAGTTACCGGGGCGATAGGACCGATGTAGTGAGTATCTACGATCTGGAGTCTCTTTCGCCGGTAGACGAAATTATCATTCCGAACAAGGTTGCAGCCTTGCCGTTTCGTCAGTATATCGGCCTTCTGGATGATGAAAAACACCTGATTGTTTTTAACCTGACGCCCGCACAATCGCTCAGTGTGGTTGATATTGCAAAGCGTAAATTCGTGGGTGAAATCAAAACACCTGGCTGTTCACTCGTTATGCCAACAGAAAAGCGAAGTTTCCTTCAAATCTGCGGTGATGGTACCTTGCAATTGATTCAGCTCGATAAAAAAGGCGGCGAATCTGCCAGAGTTCGTAGTGAAGTCTTCTTTGATCTGGAAGAAGACCCGGTCTATGACAAACCGGTACCCACTAAAAATAGCTGGTTGCTGATTTCTTTCGAGGGCAAGGCGATGGAAGCGACCGTTGATAAGGGAAAAGTGACCATTTCGGATGCCTGGTCATTGACTACCGACGAAGACAAGGAAGAGAGATGGAAGCCCGGCGGGGGTCAGCTCATTGCATTTCACCAGGAACTGGACCTGATGTACGTCCTGATGCACCAGGGCGAAGAACATACCCATGAAGATGCGGGTAGCGAGGTCTGGATTTTCGACAGGGCGGCACAGCGACGCGTTGCTAAGATCAAACTGGAAACAACGGCCACGGACTTACTCGTCAGCCAGAACGACAAACCATTGCTAACCGTCAGTACAGATGGAAAACTCCATGTATTTGACGCTGAGACGACCCGCCTGGTGAGATCCATTGATTTACCGTCTCCTGGTGTCCTGCAGGCATTCAGATAATGATTGATCCCGTATTTGTCTGGGTGGTTTCAATGGGTATGGCTCTCTTGTTCTTCGCAGCGGCTGGCCACAAACTGGTGTCGCCATCTGAATTCAGGGTCATCGTGATTGAATACGATATCTTACCGAAAGCAATTGCCGGGCTGGTTGCCAGTTTGATTCCTCTGCTCGAAATAGGTCTGGCGTTACTCTGGTTGACTCAACTCGCACCAATCGTGGCGACTTCAGTCAGTATCGTCCTGTTATCAGTGTACTGCATTGCCATTGGAATAAATCTGCAGCGTGGTCGCGTCCACATTAGTTGTGGCTGTGGATTTTCCGGATCTGGATCTGACTCAGAACAACCCTTATCGGTTGGACTGATCGTTCGAAATTGTGCGTTGATTGCAGTGTTGGGCATTTGTCTGCTACCCCAGGCTACCCGTGAAATGGGGTGGATTGACTATATTGCAGTCTTGTTTGCCGTTTGTATGGCACTGTTGCTTTATGCCAGCGTTTCCCAACTCCTGAAGAACGATGCCACAATGGCTTCGTGGAGAAGTACATGGTAGAGGCGTTGATCGTTTCGAACCTGCTCCTCTGGAGCTTTATCGTTGTGCTTGGCCTGGTGGTATTTGCCCTGACTCGACAAATTGGCGTGTTGAATGAAAGGGTGGCACCGGCAGGGGCGTTATCCCCTACCACCGGGCCAAAGGTGGGTGAGCTTACGGAAGCAGTAACGACTGATGATCTGGATGGTGCGTCGATTGTGATCGGCGGTAGTTCTGATAGCGCGCAATTACTGCTATTCGTATCTCCAACTTGTCCGGTGTGCCGATCCCTTGTGCCCACGGCGAAATCGCTGGCGCAGCATGAAGACCTGCAGCTGGTTTTTGCCAGTGATGGTGATACCGTTGACAGGCATCGTGCTTATGCAGCCGATCTGAAATTGGACAGTTATCCTTATATCCTGTCTCAGGAAATTGGTATGGGGTTTGGTGTCAGTAAATTACCATTTGCTGTACTGATTGCCAAAGACGGTACGCTGGCGGCAAAAGGCCTTGTCAATACTCGAGAACATTTGGAAAGTCTGGTTGAATCAATGATGACAGGTGTGGCGACGTTGCAGGAATATGTGCAGGATCTGGCTAGTGCTGAGGAGCATATCGTTGCGGAGCAAATGTTGAAGGAGAATGTACCATGAGCTGGATCGATCAGGGTTTACGCTGGTTAGACGACTGTACCAACACGGGTGCTCGAAATTTGGCGCGACACAGCTCCCGAAGAGGATTCCTGGGCAAATTGGGCACCGTCATACTCGGTGCCAGTGTACTGCCTTTGTTGCCGGTAGCGCGATCTTTTGGCAGTGAAGGATTGCAGGAAATCGGTGACCCCCAGAGTTGTGACTATTGGCGATATTGCGCCCTCGGTGGAACCTTATGTTCCTGTTGTGGGGGTAGTGCGACGGCGTGCCCACCCGGAGCCGAGCCTTCGCCCATCACCTGGGTGGGGACTTGCCGGAATCCGGTGGATGACAAGGATTATTTAATTTCCTACAACGATTGCTGCGGCAAGAATATCTGTGCCCGTTGTTTCTGTCATCGAACCGAGCGAGACAAGCCGGTCTATTTTCCGTCCAAGAGCAATGACATCCTCTGGTGCTTCGGCACCGAGAGTCATGCCTACCATTGCACTGTTGCTCTGGTCGTAGGCTCTGTAGGCGAGTAAAAGCGTTAGACTGATGCAGAGATTATTGTATTTGCTGGTGGTGGGGTTAGTTAGCATAAATGCCTATTGCAATCCTCAAATTTCCTACCTTCTGCATTGTGGTGGCTGTCACTTACCCAATGGTGAGAGCGTTCCACCGGAGGTTCCGTCGCTACGAGACGAGCTGGGAAAATTAGTCGGGATACCAGGCGGAAGGGACTATATTGTGCGTGTCCCGGGTGCATCCCAGGCGCCAATTTCAGATCAGGAACTGGCCGATGTGTTGAACTTTGTGCTCACGGAGTTTAACCAGCAGACTCTGGCGGATGATTTTAAACCCCTGACTGGATCAGAGGTTGCGGCGTCCCGGCGAAACATTCTGGCTGATCCTTTTAAATATCGGGATGAATTGTGGCAGAAATACACCCCCTGACCATTATTCCAATTGCTTCAACCGATGTGACTCTGGAACTCGTCGGCGGCAAGGGCCTGGGCCTTGGCAAACTTGCGCGAGCTGAGTTACTGGTGCCAGCGGGATTTGTAATCACCACACTGGCATATCGGCACTTTGTTGAGGAACATGGGTTAACCGGGGCCATCCCGGACCTTTTGAATACGGTGTCTGGCGATGATTCAAAGGCGATTGAAAGCGTATCCGTCTCGATTCGGTCTTTGTTTGCCGACTCGACTATTCCAACTCAAACTGCCCGGGCCATTACCCGGGCTTATGTTGATTTAGGAGAACCCGCGGTAGCGGTTCGTTCCTCAGCAACGGCGGAGGATCTGCCAGACTTTTCATTTGCCGGTCAACAAGATACCTATCTCAACGTTCAGGGTGAAATCGCTCTGCTGGATGCAGTGAGAAACTGTTGGGCGTCGCTTTGGACCACGCGTGCCATTGCCTATCGTCTGCGGATGAAAATTGATCAAAGTGCCTTGGCCATGGGTGTTGTGATTCAAACGATGGTAGAAGCAGAAGTCTCCGGTATATTGTTCACGGCGAATCCTGCCACCGGTGACCGTTCAGAAATTGTTATCAATGCCAGCTATGGTCTCGGTGAAGCGATAGTTGGGGGACAGGTAACGCCGGATAACTATGTCGTGGATCGTGACAGCTTAACGGTTAAGGATGCCACCGTGGGGACAAAACAGGAGATGGTCGTTTCAACGGTTGATCAGGGTGTTTTAACAGAAGCCGTGGAAGAGGAAAGACAAAACCAACTATCGATGTCAACGACTAAACTCAATCAAGTGGTCAGGTTAGGCATCGAAGTAGAACATATTTTTGACGATGTACCGCAGGATATTGAATGGGCAAGCGTTGACGGCGCAATCTATCTTTTACAATCCCGGCCTATTACAAATTTACCCGTCGCGCCACTGGCGGATGTTCGTTGGGAACCGCCGAACCAGGCAGGCAAGTTGATACGCCGCCAGGTTGTTGAGAATATGCCCGATCCATTGTCTCCCTTGTTCGCGGAACTGTATCTCGACGTTGGCCTGGAACATTCCATAGATCAGCTAATGGCCCACTGGGATGCACCAATGGATATCAGTGACTTCCTCGAGCGGCCTTTTTTTGTCACTGTCAACGGCTACGCTTATTGCCGTGCTGATTATAAGATCCCCTGGGGACGAATTCCCAGAATACTCTTCTGGTACATCAAGTTCATCCCCACGTTTTTGCAGAATATGATTCCCCAGTGGCAGGACGAAGGCTTGCCTGCTTATCTGACAACCATTGATCAGTGGAAGTCTGTCAATATTGATTCGAGTTCCGATAAGGAATTACTCGCCGGTGTAAAAGCACTGGCGATTGCTGATGCTGACTATTGGTTCAGAATTGCGTTAGTCATGGGCATCGCCAAGATTACTGATGGCGCGCTACATATGTTCCTGTCTACATCGGTAAAAGGAGAATTGATCAGCGGTATGTTTTTGAGGGGCTTCCCCTCGAAGACCCTTGAAGCCCAGTTCGATCTTGAAACCATATCCCGGCGAGTTAGTGCAGTGGATTCTTTGCGTGGTCTTGTTGCGTCAACATCCACGGATGACCTGGTTGCTACGATGCGTCGACACCCGGATGGGGATTCTATTGCGGCAGAGATACAAGCCTATCTTGCGAAGTATGGTCATCAGATCTACACCCTCGATTTCGTTCAGGAAACTCAAATCGAGGATCCGACGCCGGTGTTGCTGGCTCTGAAAAGGCTGGTTGAACGCAATGACTATGATATTAAAGAACAGCAATCCGAGCTAGTGAGACAAAGGGATTTCCTGGAACAACAAACACGGCAATCCATTGGTCCGATACGGCGCTGGATTTTTCGAAAACTACTTCAGTGGGCCCAGAGATTTGGACCTTATCGTGAGGAAGCACTGTTCTATATGGGTGCCGCCTGGCCGACTTTGAGAAAATTCGCACTTGAGCTCGGTCAGCGCCTGGTTGATGCAGGCACCTTCAATTCACCTGATAAAGTTTTTTACCTCACCAGTGAAGAACTGGTTGAAGCCTATACCGCGCGACAAGAAGGTCGGTCGATGCCTGAATTGGGTACTGCGGCGAATCACCGCTGGGAGTTGCGAGAGGCGCGCAAGAAGCTGCATCCGCCTCCCATGGTACCGGAAGGCAGGTTCAAGTTTGGCTTTATTGATCTGTCTTTTTTTGAAACGCAAAAGCGAAACAAGGATGATAACGATACCCTGGAAGGTTTTGCAGTCAGTCCCGGCAGGGTCACAGGAATCGCATCGGTAATTATGTCACCTGCTGATTTTTCGGACATGAAACCCGATACTATATTGGTGTGTCCGACAACGACCCCGGCCTGGACGCCCTTATTTTCCCAGGCCTCTGCCCTGGTTACGGATATTGGGGGCATTCTCGCCCACGGCTCTATTGTCGCCAGGGAATATGGAATTCCTGCGGTCATGGGTACTGGGAATATTACTCAAAGAATCAAGACGGGGCAGCAGATCACGGTGGATGGGGTCGCAGGCACAGTGACCATTGATGGACAAGATCATCACGCCTTTACATCTTAGGGGACATGATTGATATTGGCTCATTACAAGAACAGCTTTGGTCGATTGATAAGAACAGCTGTTGGCAATTAATAAGAACAGCTTTGGGCAATTTATAAGAACAGCTTTAGGCAATTTATAAGAACAGCTTTAGGCAATAGGAAAATGATATGAAATACGCATTATTTGGTATTAATAATGGCATCTGTTCGATGCCGGAAACGATGAAAGCGGTCTCCATTGCCGCCGAGTCAGCGGGCTTTGAATCTTTGTGGACAGGTGAGCATGTTGTATTGCCAGATCCGCAGGAGCCACCTTCACCGGCACCACCACTCACGGCAATGGTTCACCCCTCCACCGCACTTTCGTTTATTGCCGGATTTACCTCGACAATAAAACTGGCGACAGGTATCACATTACTTGCACAAAGGAATGCAGTTGTTCTGGCAAAAGAGATGGCGAGCCTGGATTACCTGTCCAATGGCCGATTGATATTTGGTATTGGTGCCGGTTATCTCAAAGCAGAGTTTGATGCCCTGGGGGTCAAATTTGCCGAACGGGGTGCCAGGTCAGATGAGTATATTGATGCGATGCGTGAACTCTGGACTTCAGAAAATCCTGAATTTTCAGGTCAGTTTGTTAACTTTTCCGGCGTGCAGAGTCGGCCCCAGCCGGTCCAGTCGGGCGGACCTGAAATTGTTGTTGGCGGTACCAGTAATGCAGCATATCGTCGCGCTGTGACCAAAGCACAGGGATGGTATGGTTTTGCCCTGGATCATAAAATTACCGCAGCAGCCATCGAAGGGTTGAAGCAGGCAGCTGACAAACATTCAAGGCCGGATGGTTTGGGTGACCTGGAAATAAGCATAACACCCAGGGCGCCACTGACAGAAGAAGCAGTCCAGCAATACGAGAGCCTCGGTGTATCAAGGTTAATCCTGTTGCAGACGGGCAGGAGCGAAGAAGCCTTGCTCGAGTTCGTGCAAAAGACAGCCGAAGACTTCATTAACCCTGGACCTTAACCAGAGGTTCCCTAACAGCAGGAGTAGAGGCATGTCTCGTCAAATCCCTACTATAGCTATCTGTTATCTCGTCTTCGGAGCGGTGGCCTGTTCAGATCAAAATGCCCAAAGCCCGGCACCAGAATCTACGGTCGCCCCGGTCCAGGCATTAATCAGTCAATTACCTGAAGGCTGGAACGAATTTTCCCCCGGCGGCGATACCACCTGTTCTGATGGCAGCCCCTATAAGTTCTTCGTCCGACCGGCTGATCCGGAGAAACTGATGGTCTATATGCAAGGTGGCGGTGGTTGCTGGACGCGAAAAACCTGCGATCCCGAGATGCAACCGACCTACAACATTCGCATCGGTGAAAATTTTAGACCGTCAGAGTTTGGTATCTTCAACTTTGACAACCCGGACAACCCGTTTTCAGACTACAGTATTGTGATGGCTCCATACTGTACCGGAGATGTTCATCTTGGTAGTGCGGATACTATTTATCCTGGGGTGGAGGAAGACCAGGAACCCCTGACGATTCATCACCAGGGCCGATCCAATATGCAATCGGTTTTGCAATGGACCTATGAAAATGTAACGGCACCGAAGGATATTTTTGTCACCGGCTCCTCCGCAGGTTCCATACCTTCACCCTTGTACGCATCTCTTATCGCCGATAACTACCCGGACGCCAGGGTTGCGCAGTTGGGCGATGGCTCAGGTGGTTATCGACGCATGAACACAGACAGTCGACCTGACGAACAGTGGGGAACGTTCAACTTTTTAAACCGGGAAAAAGGCTTCGAAACATTACTACCGGAAGGGTTCAACTACGAGAAACTGTATATCGCGGCAGCCCTGGCGCATCCTGAAATACTCTTTGCAGAATACGATGCGGCCGAGGACGCGGTCCAGAAGCGCTTTCTGGCTTTAAGTGGAGCCAGGGATGTGAAATTATTCCAGGCGCTAAAAGCGAATCATGCTGATATCAGGGCAGAAGCCAGCAACTTTAAGAGCTATATTGCCGGTGGTGAATCTCATACCGTGTTGCTCAGACCTGAATTCTACAACTATGCAGCAGACGGGATCTCGGTTCGTGACTGGGTAGCGGACCTTGCGACATATTCCACAGTGACGGACGTGACTTGTGTTAAATGTGTCACGGCGAGCTACAGCGGTGGCCCCATTCCTGAACCATTACAGAAGCTCTGGTCTGCATGGGAAGACAAAGCACAGTATGTGAAGCCGTTTAAAATATTCGACAATGTCTACTATGTTGGCATCAACTGGGTTGCCGCTTATATTATTGAAACCAGCGATGGTCTGATCCTGGTTGATTCTCTTTATGGATCATGGGTTCGCCCCCTGGTTCGTAACATTCGGGAACTTGGTCTGGACCCGGCTGACATCAAGTATGTCATCAACACTCACGGTCACTTTGATCATGCCGGTGGTGACCGGTATTTCCAGAGTGCTTATGGTGCACGGATTGTGATGAGTGAAAAAGACTGGCAGCTTGCAGAGAAGAAGCCTGAGATGCCAATGTTTTATATGCCAGTCCCGCGACGAGACATTGTCGCCAGTGACGGCGATGTGATCACTCTTGGTGACACCCGGGTTGAACTGCTGGAAACACCAGGTCATACAGAAGGTGTGCTAAGCCTGCGTTACAAGGTTTTTGATGGTGAAGATTCATTTGATGCCATCACCCTCGGCGGGGTTGGGCTCAATTTTTCAGGGGTTGAACGAACTGAAACTTATATACAGAGCTACAAACGACTGCAATCCATTCAGGACGGCATTAGCGTTAGCCTGCCTAATCATGCAGCGATGGCGCGAGTCTTTGAGAGAGGTGATGCACTTTCGACACGCAAACCTGGTGAAGCGCATCCATTCGTTGATCCTGAAGCGTACAAGTCGGATTTGAGAAAGTTCATTGCCAATGCCGAGGTGAAACTGGAAAAAGAGAGGGCCGGAACTGCGGCAGACCCTCTGGAAGAATTAACTAAAGCAATAAGCGATGACTAGCCTTGATCTGACAAAATGTGGTGACGCTTCTAGAAACCTATAACTTTGTTTCTGATCAAGCATGTCAACACCAGGTAACACCAAGAGGTATTGTCAGTTGATTACCCGGGTGTGAATCGGGACATTCCTTCGACAAATGCGACTTTACCCCTGGCGCCGATCTGTTCGGCGCTGACAAACTCTTTGAGAAGTTCAACATCCTTAACGGTGTTGGCCATAAACCGTTCACCGGTGTCAGTTCGACCCAGAACAATACCGCGTTCCGGCTCTCCGTCGCGGCCATATTTTACGGTGTAGGTCTCTATGGTTGCCTCCCCGGTTGCTTTTTCGTTGGCCGGCTGGGCATCGGTCGCCATCTTGCTGGATGGCAGGTCCGGCATTAAACCGTGCTTCGGCTGTTGTGCTGGATGGGGATCTGTTGACAGCACGGTCGCTGCATGTTTCGTCAGATACCAGCCATTACCCGTGACCAGGCCTTTCTCAGAAGTCTTGCCCTTCAGTTTATTGACCATACTCGCCATTGAATGCAAGGTGTAGGCACTGGCAGGTCCGCCAGCGTAGGGCAGGCCCCCACAGACTGTGAAACCGCGTGAGTCCGTGACATCAATGCCCACCATGTCACAGGCCATTTGTACGGCGGACGGGAAACATGAATAGAAGTCGATATGCTGAATGTCATCAATGCTCGCATCACTGTTGTGTAGCGCGCTCAGGCTCGTGTCTTTCATTGCCGGGCACTGAGAGAAACTGGGCCGCTCACTGGTCCACCAGGCTTGCTCCTGGCTACTTGCACCGCCGAGCCAGTAGACCCATTTATCTTCCGCAATACCTAGTTTTCGAGCCATGGCAACTGACATCATAATCAGTGATGCGGCTTGCTCGGTATTCAGTATCGCATTGAGATATTTCGGATAAGGCCACGAGATCATTCGGTTAGTCCCGGTCACCGTGGTAAGTTCATCGGCACTGCGTGCTGTCGGGAACCATGCATAGGGATTCTTCGCTGCCACCTCGGTGAAACGGGTGAATAGGTTACCCATACGCTGCCGATGCGCTTCAAGCCCCAGGCCCAGACGGGCTCGCAATGCATTTTCGAACAGCGGATAAATGTCAGGTGGATTCGAAAGACCATATTTGCCTTCCAGTTCAGAACTACCCGCTTCATCTCCACCAACCAGGGTTGCTTCACCCTCGCCACCTCTGGCCCAGTTCAGCTGATGTTTTTGGGAGATTGCTTTCATCAACACCTTGAGATTGTTGCAGCCGCCAATAATCGCGAACTCTGATTCGCCCCTGGTGATTTTTTCGGCGATAAAGTTCGTCAATGTCACGCCAACCTGACCACCTATGCCGGTGGTAAAACAGTTCGCAGGTTTGGCCCCTAGCTTTTCGGCCACCAGACCCGGCGCGTTTTTTGGATGCCAACCGGCAACACCGACCAGGGCAAGTGTATCGATGGTAGCCAGTTGTGCCTGGGTTATACCGGCATCTTCCATAGCGCTTAGACTAGTGCGGCTCAACATGTCGAGGGGTTCGATATGCTGGTCAACAGTTGCTTCACGGTCAACAAGCTGGCCTGTGCCAACGATGATGGGTGTGAATCGATCATTCATGTGTTTTTTACCCAAAAGGAAGCAAGTATGTGCGACATCGTAACGGAACTCAATCCGGGCCGTTGTTCACCGATATGATCTCATTATCAAGGCTCAATGAAATGAATTGTTGTTGACCTGGATTCGCCGATGACGGATACAGCGAACAGCTTTCCATAATCCGCGTCATCTATAGCTTCTGCCTCACCGCCCGTAAGCGACACCAATGCGGGTGTGGTGTTGCTGTGACCGACAATCAACGCATTTTGTTTTTGCAGAAGAAGGATTGAGACCAGGCCACGAAGATTGATGGGGTCGTATGGAGTGACCGCCAGTTTTGATTGGCGCGCCAAGGGTAATGCTGTCTGTTGGGTGCGTTTATAGTTGGTACTGTAGATAATCTCAATGTTTCGGCCAGACAGAAACTCAGCGAGCTTTTTGGCCCTCTCAATGCCCGTTGGCGTGAGTCCCGGATCAGTATCAGCCGTTTGAATTTTCTCCGCATGTCGTGTGAAGTACAAGGTGAAAGGCTCTTCGGCTTGCAGGTTAAAGGCAGTGAGACACAGTACACTTAACAAGAACTTCATAGATGTTACCCGCAGATTACGGAATCGCTAGTGCTCTCTAACGTCTGTTTGACCCCGGTCAATGAATTAGTATTGCTAAATAGCCATAATAGCAATGTGAAATAGGTGGAGTCGAATGATGACACAACGACATGTTGAGCAACTGTCCCGTGGGGCATGCGCGGAACTCCTGAGAGAATCCTCCGTCGGACGTATTGTTTTTGTGGATAAAGATGGTCCTGCTGCATTGCCCGTAAACTATGGCCTGGCTGGAGATGACATTATTTTTCGAATCGAGCAGCAGTCGAATCTGCGGGGTCTGTTGAAAGGTCCGGTAGCCTTTGAGGTCGATCATATGGTGCCAGAAGCGGATTCGGGATGGAGCGTGCTTGTCCGGGGAACACCCCAAGAGGTTCCCATTGATGAGGTTCCTGGTTTTGTTAAGCAAATGAAAGAAACGCTTCCCCGCCCCTGGGCGGAGGGCGTTCACAACGTCTGGGTTGCGATTAAACCCAGGGAAGTGACAGGACGAAAATTGACCGGAACTTTTATTGCGGCTCTCTAGACTGTTAAGGAGAGCGCCGTTCAAACTTTTTCTCCGGAGATTATACTAGCTGCGGCGGTGCTGTCGCAGGCCGCTCGCAACAAACTGAAAGCTTCCTGCTTCGATTTCAGAAAAAAGAAATCGAGTGCGGTCTAGCAGCTTGTTACCCGTTCTCATGACGGCGGTATTCCTGTCGATGAATGCCAGTTTGCAATTATCGGGGAATGTGCTGCCACCACCATTCAGACTGGAACTCGCCGTCAAAGCCCCGTTTTTCGTTGCGAACAGGAGTGCGCCACTGATATTGTTGTAACTACCCTCGTAGTGATCTAGGTTCACCTTTATGTTATTGTTAGGTTTAGGTGGTACAGGCTCAGATGTTTTTGCCAGTCCTTGAAAAACTGCTCCCATGATATCTTCTGAAAGCGCTTTTGCGTTCCCGCCATTTGTCAACAGCGCAACAGCGATGTTCTTTTCAGGCAGTATCCTGAGAAACGAGAATTGACCGATAGTTGCTCCATCATGCCCGTAAAGCTTCTGCCCATCCCAATCCATCAAGAACCATCCAAGTCCCCAGCCGGTGATGGCGCTTTGAGTCTGTTTCTGTACCCGAATCTGCCTGCGTTGCATGGCGTTGACACTTCTGGAAGAAAGTACCTTTTCCCCTTTCCGGTTTCGACCACCATTCATATGCATCTGGGCAAACTTCAACAGGTTGGCTGCAGTCATTGCAGGTGTTGAACCTGCCGCTTTTTGACCAAAAGAAAGATAAGGGACTCTGGATGCGTTCCAGACATCTTTTTTCCCTGGGCTGGGTACATGGCCAATGGCGCATCTGAATCGCAGCGTATCTTCAGGCAGGCTAAGGGCGTGATTCATTTCCAGTGGGTCAAATATTCTTTCCCTAAGAGCGGCATCGAATGTTTGCCTGGTTATTACCTCAATCACCCGACCCAGCACTGCGAAGCCCAGGTTGCAATATGAGTGTTTTGCTCCAATTGGAAACAGGCTTGGTACCATGGTGGCCATGGAAACCAGTTTTTCGACACATTCATCACCTCGCCCTGAATCGGCAAAAAAATCACCGTCAATCCCGCTCTGGTGCGACAGAAAATGACGGATAGTTACCTTCCTGGAAACATCAAGATCTGCAACCTTGAATTGTGGCAGATACTCAACGACAGGTGCATCCAACTCAATTTCACCAGCATCTACCAATTGCATAATCAGCGTCGCTGTATGGGGCTTACTGATAGAGCCAATCTGGAAAACGGTATCGGTAGTTGTTGGTACGCGGGTGTCGAGGTTAACGAAACCCGCAGCCGCCTCACCGATCATCCTGTTGTTCCGCAGGATCGCTACACTGGCACCCGGGACCTTATATTTTCGGATGCTGCTTCGAAGCAAACCCTTTAACTCCGTCAGTACTGTCAATTTGGCACTCCCTGGCTTGTTTAGAAATACGTAGAGACTTGATTAGTGGTACCTCTAACGCATCATAACAGGGAATAAAACATACTGGTGCAGGGTTGTAGCGTTGGCCAGGTCAGAATACGATCGTTTTTCTGCCGTGAACAAATATTCTGCCTTCAAGATGTGCACGAACGGCGTTGGCCAGCGTCGTTCGTTCTATATCCCTGCCCTTGCGGATAAGATCTGCGACCGTGTCAGTATGGGTGCAGGCGGTGACGCCCTGGCTAATGATCGGACCTTCATCCAGATCCAGTGTGGCGTAGTGTGCCGTTGCTCCAGCCAATTTAACACCACGGTTATGGGCTTGATGGTAAGGTCTCGCACCGAGAAAAGCGGGAAGGGTACTATGGTGAATATTGATAATCCTCGACTCATACTTTTCAAGCATTATGGGTGAAAGGATCTGCATATATCTTGCCATCACTATCAAACTAACATTGGCCCGGTCCATTAACTTCAGGGCAGTCTTTTCCTGTTCTATTTTATTTTCCGGCGTGATTTTTAGAACATGGAACGGTATATCAAACATCTCTACCGAAGGTCTGAGTTTTTCGTGGTTGGAAATTACTAATGGGACTTCACAGTCGAGTTCACCTAATCGGTATCTAAGTAACAAGTCGGCCAGGCAGTGTTCATACTTTGACACAAAAATCGCAACTTGCTGCTTCACGTCAGAATAAGAGATAGACCATATCATCGAGTGTGCGTCACATTCCTTTGCCAGGGACTCCTCCAAATCAGACCGAGTCATGGACAGATGTTCTAAATCAATTTTAATACGATGAAAAAAGGTACGTTCATCGACATCAGTGTGCTGCTGGGCGTCGATAATATTCAGGTTGTGTCGGGCGAGAAAGCTCGCAGTGGCTGCTACCAGTCCTTTTCTGTCAGGGCACGTAATTCGAAGTACTGCGTGAGATGTCATTGTGTAGATCCTGCGAGCGTGGGTGCCTGGAAGCTTAGTCCGGGTCAAAAAGCTTGTCCTGCCGGACAATATCGCTATGTTCAATATCTGTTTC
This sequence comes from Pseudomonadales bacterium, assembly GCA_029941905.1. GTDB lineage: Bacteria > Pseudomonadota > Gammaproteobacteria > Pseudomonadales > Azotimanducaceae > JAHRVQ01. The sequence continues at coordinate 14,958 of JAPYTQ010000051.1, forward strand.
CAATTCCCGGGCGTAGCGATGTCCTGCGTAGATGGCGCTGGCAATAATGGCCGGGGCGTCACAATCACCTATTTTGCTAAGAGAAGGGGTTGAACTGGAAGGCGAATGGGCCGAGACCATCTTCTCGAGATCTTTGTAAAGAGCATCTGTCGGGGTTCGGGCTGTCACCAAAAGTATTGCATCTGCGGCAAGGACCCTGGTTCGGGCCGTGTAGACGCAACTCAAGCGGACACTGGATCCATCGAATTCGTCCAGGCCGTGGGCAGTGACTACCTCTACCCCCAGTTGCAGCAGTCGCTGCTGGGTTTGGTATTGTTCGTCGGAGTTCACTCCCCATGCAGCAGCCAGGTTCTCTGGCGTGACGAAACAGACGTCAGCGCCTTGCTCGACCAATAACTCTGCCAGAACACTTCCCATGTAGTAGTGATCATCGTCAAACAACACAACCTTGCCTGATGGCACTCGCCCCATAAAAATATCGTCGGGAGTGAAAATTTGTTCTTGTGGACCCAGGTCCCTGCAGGGCTGATGATGGTATCGACCAAAACCATCGGCACGCCAACTGGATCCGGTTGCAACAACAATATGTTCCGCGCCGATACCAAGAACATCTTCTGCGCTCAGATTATTGTCGCGAAAAATATCGACATTTGGCATGACCTGAATCTGGTGAACCCGGTAGTCCCGGACGCGGCCCCATTCCGCCAGACCTGGCAAGCGACACTCCTGGGCGACACGGCCTCCAAGTTCTGTTGTAGCCTCCGCGAGTATGACCTTGTAACCGCGCTGTCCGAGGGCACGGGTTGCTTCAAGGCCCGCGGGTCCTGCGCCGATGACAAGGATCGTGGCATCGCTGTTTCTGCTTTGTATGCGTTCAGGATGCCAGCCTCTTCGCCATTCCTCACCCATGGTCGGGTTCTGGGTGCAGCGAATGGGTACACTCAAGCTATCGCCGGTGTAGCAGATATTGCAGCCGATACACTCTCGAATATCGTCCAGGCGGCCTTCTTCGATTTTTCGGGGTAAAAAAGGGTCTGCGATGGAGGGTCGGGCAGCCCCAATAAAATCCACAATGCCGCGGCGTATCTGCGACACCATAGTATCCGGAGACGTGAAACGTCCAACCGTGACAACGGGTTTGCTGGTGATAGACTTAACGTAACTCATTGTTTTTTCAAGGGATCCTTCCTTGACAAAGCGCGACACGCCCATTTCGTGTTGATAATCCTTGACGTTGACATCCCAGAGATCAGGCAGTTCTGCCAGCATTTCGAACATCTCCATGCGTTCTGCTGAGACGGGTTGCTCGGCTGTACCCGTACCATCATCGGCTGCCATACGCACTGCAACTGCGCAGGTGTCACCGACTGCCTCTTTGGTTTCTTGTATTAACTCCCTGACCAGGCGGACGCGATTCTCCAGCGTGCCACCGTATTCATCGGTTCTGTGATTATGTTCGGGAGACAGGAATTGAGACAACAGATAGCCGTGGGTGGCATAGATGTAGACGATGTCAAATCCCGCCTCTCGAGCCCGCAGTGCTGCATTTTTATGCCAACGGCGCAGATTTCGAATATCCTTTTTGTCCATGGCCCGGGTCTGAAATGGATGGCCCGTAAGATTTGGCATGCTATCTACACCCAGCGCTACCTCTCTGGTCAGCAGGTTCGCACTGCCAGCGCCACCAGCCCACAGCTCGACACCCGCCAACGCGCCAAATTCATGCACCTTATCTGTCATCAATGCGTGTGCTTTGATATCGGCGGGATCCCACAAACTGGCGTAAGGATGAGGCAGATCATCAGAACTGGGGTGAATGGAGCAGTATTCTGTACAGATCACTCCCCATCCGCCCTCGGCTTTGATGCCGCGCATTGCCGCCAGCATACGCGGCCGTAGCAATCCCATACCGTTGCAATGGGGCACCTGATAGAAACGATTGGGTGCTTGTACAGGCCCAATACGTATCGGTTCAAACAAGATGTCATAGCGGGGATCGCGAGTCATTCGAAAAAGGTTCTCCATTCCAGACAGAAACTGACTGGATACTATATGCAATTTCAGATTCTCCCATCGCTGTCCAAGGTATCGACGCGCCCTATAGGGAAGGTGTGAGTTGCGATGGAAACACAGATTTAATTGGCCCTCTGGCGACGGTGGCTGTGTGATTTATTTATTGAGATGCAGGCCGTATGATTAAACCCCGATGTTAGCGGTGATAGCATGATAAAAAGAAACAGGTGGTACAAGGTACGACGTGACGTCAACAGACACCGTAAGTGCTTGATGCTATTGGGTGAACACTGATGGCCGGTTCGATACCTGATCAGGCCCGAGTCGTTATCGTTGGCGGGGGAATCGTGGGTTGTTCCATTGCCTATCATCTTGTGAAGATGGGCTGGCAGGATGTCGTGTTACTGGAACGCAAGAAATTGACCAGCGGCACCACATGGCATGCGGCTGGGTTGGTGGGGCAGTTGCGGCCAAGCCAGAACATGACCAAATTGGCCAAGTATACGGCTGAACTCTACACCCATATCGAAGCAGAAACCGGCCAGGCCACCGGGTTCAAACAAAACGGCTCAGTCACCATTGCAACCAATCTTGAGCGCTTCGAAGAACTGAAGCGCAATGCATCCATGGCCAAGGTTTTTAATCTTGATGTCGATGTAATATCGACCGACGAGGTTCGTGAGCGATACCCCCTGATCAACACTGACGATGTGATTGGTGGTACCTGGATTGCGTCAGACGGTCAAATTAACCCTATCGATGTGACCCAGGCACTGGCACGTGGGGCAAGAAGTGGTGGGGCGCAGATCTTTGAGGATGTGAAGGTTACTCGCATTGTCCATGATGGTGGAAGAGTCACCGGGGTTGAGACTGAAGCCGGAGCGATCAAGGCTGATAAGGTCGTACTCTGCGCCGGTATGTGGACGCGGGAGCTGGCTCGTCAGGTGGGTGTGCCCGTACCGTTGCACGCCTGTGAACATTACTATCTTGTGACAGAACCCTTTGCCGGGGTAGAGCCCGATCTGCCGGTGTTTCGGGACTACGATGCCTGCGCCTACTACAAGGAAGATGCCGGTAAAATCCTCCTCGGCGCATTCGAACCTGTCGCCAAACCATGGGGCGGAGATGGTATTCCCGAGAGTTTCTGCTTTGATGAGCTGCCCGGGGATTTTGATCACTTTCAGCCCGTGCTGGAAAAAGCCATGAAAAGAATGCCAGCGTTGGAACATGCGGGGATTCAAACATTCTTTTGCGGTCCCGAGAGTTTTACACCGGATGATCGCTATCATTTAGGGGAGTCCGCAGAACTGGATAATTTGTTCGTCGCCTCTGGCTTTAACTCGATAGGCATTCAATCTGCCGGAGGTGTGGGCAAGGTGCTCAGTGAGTGGATGCGGGATGGACATCCACCTGCTGACCTGTGGGAAGTGGATGTGCGTCGCAACATTGCGTTTCAGAATAATCGACGCTATCTGCATGATCGCGTTACAGAGGGTCTGGGATTGCTCTACGCCATGCACTGGCCGTATCGTCAGTTCGAGACTTCCCGGGGGGTCAGACATTCGCCGTTTCATGACCGGCATGTTGCACAAAATGCCTGTTTTGGTGAAGTGGCAGGATGGGAGCGGCCTAACTGGTACGCACCGAAAGGTGAAACCCCGGAATACCAATACTCCTGGTTTCGGCAGAACTGGTTTGACTATTCCGCCGATGAGCACCAGGCGATCCGTGAAAATGTGGGGATGTTGGACCAGACCTCTTTTGCCAAGTTTCTGGTCCAGGGTAAAGATGCAACCCGGTTATTGGGTCAGCTCTGCGCCAATGATATTGACGTAGATGCTGGTCGTCTCATCTACACACAATGGCTAAATGAGTCGGGAGGCATTGAGTCGGATTTAACCGTTTGTCGACTCGGTGAAGATGAGTACCAGATTGTGACTTCTGCAACCTCCCAGACCCGGGACTTTCACTGGATTCGGCGCCACATTGACGGGCAGGGTGTGACGTTAAGTGATGTAACCTCAGCACATGCGGTGCTTGGCGTGATGGGGCCGTACTCACGTGATCTTATCAATCGGGTGAGTACAGCAGACTTGAGCAATAAAGCTTTTCCATTCGGTCATTTCCAGGAAATCGACATAGGCTATGCAACAGTGCGGGCCCTGCGCGTCACCTATGTGGGAGAGCTCGGCTGGGAACTGCATATCCCCACAGAATTTGCGCTCCACGTTTACGATACATTGATGAAAGCTGGAAACGCATTTGGTCTTCGATCCGTAGGTATGCACGCGATGAACTCCCTGCGTATCGAAAAAGCCTATCGACACTGGGGACATGACATTACCGATGAAGATACTCCGCTCGAAGCTGGCCTCGGTTTTGCCGTCTCCTTTGATAAACCCGGTGGGTTCATCGGCCGCGAGGCGTTACTGCGGCAGAAGGAGACTGGCCTCAAAAAGAGACTGGTGCAGTTCCTGCTGAATGATCCTGAACCGCTGCTTTACCACAATGAACCGATCTGGAGGGATAATCAGATCGTCGGTTACATTACATCGGGGATGTATGGCCACACCCTCGGTGGTGCAGTTGGCCTTGGTTATGTGAACCATGAAGATGGTGTCAATGCAGATTTTGTGAATTCAGGCCGTTATGAGATCGAAGTAGCCGGGGTACGGGTGCCAGCGACTGCATCACTAAGGCCGATGTATGACCCGAAGAATAGTCGTATCAGGGTGTAGTCAGCAAAAAAAAACAGCAACCGCAGCGCACTGCGATTGCTGTCTGTACACAGGTCTACGCCTGGTTTACATTCGACGTTTACATCTTGAATCGAACCTCCATGCCGACAAGCCGAGGATCCGTTGACGCACCAGTACGTCGGTAGCCACCAACCTCAGTGGCTCCGTACTGTTCGATCTGGCGAAGTCCTATTTCATCCATCACATTATTAACAAAGACTGCGACTAACCAGGTTGGGCTGGGATTCCATGAGGCGCGCAGATCGAGTCGGGTATAAGCCGGGGCGGACTGGTCCTTACGTTCGAACACAGAGAAGTAAACGCGATCGATATAGGAGTAGTTCGCGACGAAATCTAGACTCCCGCCGGAATTCAGCGGCCAGGAATACTGAGCCCAGGCTCCCGCTTTGTATTTAGGCACCCGAATCATGTTATTACCCTTAAGGTTAATTAGATTCGAGTTGGAATCGAACAGGGATTCGGGCTGAGCCGGGTCGTTGGGGTCGATAACGAAGACATCTTCTGTATATTCGCTATGGGTATAGCTGCCGTGTATGCCGAGAGTGAGATTGTCGGTGGCAAGCCAGGTGGCATCCACATCAACTCCGTACATCTGTGCTTCCGGTACGGCAATGACGTTAGTGGTATAACCACCCGCAAACGAGGCACCGTTAGCAAAGGTGTGAACGTTCTCATAGTCATACAGGTAGAGGGCAGAATTGACTTGCAACTGGCCATTCAGCAGTGTGCCCTTGTAGCCCAGTTCGTAGGCAATCAGTTCCTCACCGTCAAAGGTCGAGTTGGAGCTGAAGAACACCAGGTTAAACCCCCCGGAACGGAGTCCTTTGGTGGCAGAAACATACACCAGGGTATCTTCGGTCGGGGTCCAGTCCAGGTTGAACCGCCAGGTCATATCCTCTGTATCTTTCTCCAGATCCCTGTGAATTGAGTTGCTGGCCGGAATCCCGGCAAGCAGCAGGCGGTTTGGATCGAGGATCGTCCCGTCTGTAGCCAGGAATCCGAGCGCCTGGTTGGTCGCAGCGAGACCGGATGCACCCGTTGTATAGTCAAAACCCAATGGCACAATATCGCCTTCGCTGTAGTAGAACACATTCTCGTAGCCGTCCAGATTGTCCAGTGCCCAGCGTAAACCGACGGTTAACGAAAACTGATCGTTGAATTCGTAGACACCCTGGGTATAAGCCGCGTAGGCATACCGTTCGGTACGGGTCTGGTATTCAAGGTCAGTGGCAATTGTTGAAGGACCATTGGGCACATTATCTCCCGTGTCACCCAGCCATTCACCGAAGCAGTAGATATCCAACTGGTCTGCTGCGCCTATGGTGCCACCTGTCAGGCATATCCCGGGTCCTGTGATGCCGTCCTGAAACCGTGACGCCGTAAAAAGGTCAACTTTTCCTGGCGCAAAGGTAGCTACGACACCGGTCGGGTCGTCCTGCGCATATCGGGACGGACAGTTGCTATCAACGCAATTGTAATCATAGAAATCACCCCGCTGGGTAATCTTGGCGTCATAGGAGAAGATGCCTGAGGTAAAAGACAGCCTTTCGCTTGGATCCCAAAATAGCTGTAATTCATGGGAAACATATTCTGTTTCCTGGCTCACATAGAAGGTGCGATCAAACAACGGGTTGCTGGTGAGGTCAACGTCTGATTCGCGGTCATAAAAATAGTCGGTATAACCAAAAATGTACTTTAGCGTAACAGAACTTGATACATCCCAGGTCGCATCAAGTGATATGGCCTGGTGGTCGAAGAACTCGGCCTGCTGCCCGCTGGTATCGGTGACCAGATCATCGCTGTCCAGATCGGTTGTGCCAATCATGCGCTGCCTGGACAGATCGGTCTGGTATGCGTAGTTGGCGGAATCCGTCGTGCCAAGGGGCGCATTATCGTAACCCGAGGTCACTCGCTGGGCGACGACGTTGTTGCCGGTCACAGGATTTTTAAAGTTGAACGTCTCCCTGCCGGAAACCATGCATCCGGTACCGCCGATGACCCCTGTGGTTGCCACGGGTGCGGTACGAGTGAAGGCGTCGGCACAGACATTGGTTGGATCGACTGCGCGATAACCCCAGGCGTAGGTCGAGTTATCTCGGGGCCCTTCGCTCTCGTTCTGTGTCAGGTTGAGGATGCCAGCCGCGTCAGCGCCACCCATCCTTCTGGAATAGCTGCGCTCGTTGCCGCGAATATTAAACTCAAGGTTATCTGTCGGCGTCCAGCGAAAAGAAAGTGCGTAGTTCTCATCGCCATAATCATTGACATCCGGATTGCCGGAGAGGTCTTCAATATAGCCGTCTCGCTCGCGGGAAGTTGCGACAAACCGTGCCGCCAGTTTGTCTTTGATAAGTGGGCCGGAAACAACCCCGTACAATTCAACCAGATTGTAGCTACCGATTACTGTGCGAGCCTCCGCAGAGAATTCGTTGGTCGGTAATTTGTTGATGAAATTAACGGCACCACCGATAGCATTTCGCCCATAGAGCGTGCCTTGCGGACCACGGAGAAACTCAATTCTCTCGATATCAAACAGACCACCCTCTGTTGATGCAATACCGAAGTCTTCGGAGTAAACACCGTTGAGGTAGGTGGCGATACCTGGGTCACCTCCCAGTGATCGGAAGTTACGACCAACTCCGCGAATGGCCATGTCGTATGGCTCGATCACCGCAGCTGGCACCAGGTTTTGCAGATCTTCCTGGTTACGAATACCAAATTCCTCCAGCAATTCACCGGTAAACGCAGTGATAGAAATTGAAGTATCGCTGATAGTCGCTTCCTTTCGTTCAGCGGTTACAACGATTTCTTCGATCTGGCGATCGGTTGCTCCAAGTATGGTAGTCGGTAGAGAAACGAGAAGTAGCGTGACCACGACAATGGCAACGCCACGTATATGACGTAAGAACATAGCTTTCCCCTTAAAAGTTTCAATTTGGCCGTTTACTGCCTGGTTGTTCTTACTTCAATAATATCTGCAGGTAACGGCTCTTAGATGGCACTATCCCGCTAGAGATAAGCATCAGAATAGCGTTGAAAAGGAAATGTTATCCAATATCATTTTAATCTATAACGAGGTCTTTTTAGAGCGATATTGGAGGTTTAGTTTATTCACCAGAGTGATACTCAGTAAATACCGAATGCGCTACACCCCGTTAACTCGGTGGGAAACCGGACAGAATTTCGACCATAATTTCATTGACGGTTTCCCGCGGGTTCTTCTGCATCTTACTGGTGATTCGTCTCGTCGCGCTGCCATGCCATATAGGGTGGTGTGTTGCGACGTCATAAATGTCGACCGATAAGGTGCCTTCCGTATACTGCTGTACAGATGTTGTGGTTGACACGCCGTAGTATGCTCCTCCCCAGCCACGACCATAGCCGCCATAGTAGGGCCGGTATGTCTCGGGGTAGCTATTCACCTGGATTTTCTCCCGTCCACCAACAGTGAAGCCAACCGCAATATCAGCGGCTTCCCTGTCCGCAACCAGTTTGAATCCCCGGGCAGACAGGACATTTTCGGTGATTTGAATCAATCTGCCTTCCAGTAACGGGCTACCCGCTTCTGCACCTTCAGCCCGTAACAACGGATGCTCATCAATAAATGCGAAGGTCTTGAACCGGCTAAAATTGACTGAAGGATCATAGTCGATGACCGGAGGAGAGCTTGAACACCCAGCGAGTACCATGAGTGCGAGAGCTGTGAAGATTTTGTTTGCCATAATTGATAATCCAGTGATTGGAGGGTGGATTCTAGTCGTACGAGGTCACAGTCTCAAGGTTGATGTTGCAACATTCGCTAAGTCAAAACTGGATCGAACCGATTCAATTTGGTAATGGAAGGCTAGCAGGGAAAAGTCATCGAGAATTCTGTAAACATCCCGTATCGAGTAAGGATTGTCAATTTTCCGCCCAGACCTTTAACCGTTGTATTGACAAGGTCGAGACCAATCCCTCGCCCCGCGTGCTCGTCTACCTTGTTGGCCGTAGAAAAGCCCGACTGCAAAATAAAGTTGAACAACTGGTCAGCGGTGCACTTGTCAATCTGCTCGCGGGTATATTTACCCGACTTAATGGCAACCTGCTTGATTTTCTTTAAATCCAACCCGGCGCCGTCATCCCGAACGAAAATCGTAAAACTGCCCACTTCCTTTTCCAGCCCCAGGTAAATTGAACCGCAGGATGTTTTAATCGCTGACTTTCGCCCTGTTCTGCTCTCGATACCGTGTACGACTGCGTTCCTCAATAATTGCACCACCATGCTTAAAACATCTTTTTGTAATCTTATCGGTATATCGGCTTGCTCAAAGCCCTCGTCGACCAGGCGAATGCTCTTCTTTTTTTCTTTAGATATTTTCTCTACATATAGCTGCAGGCGACTGAACAACTGGCGGACACTGGCATTACCCCTTTTACTTTTACCTTTACCGGCGCCAGCGCGTTTTAGTATCACATTGTATTTCTTAAGGCTGGTAATAATGCTTTTAATCATCGCAATAAAGCCGACGAAGTCTGATTTTTTGAGCTGCTCTTTGCCTTGCAGAGGTTCTAATCTGTCTTCAAATTTATGCAGTAATGCGACGACTTCATCGAAATTGAGAATCGCTGCATCACCCTTTATTTTATGAATGGCGCGACAGATGTAATCCAGACGCCCTTGCAGTTTGGATTGTGCCCCGGTACTTTGTCGCAATAGTGTCAGTAACACATCAAGGGCTGGGATTGATTCTTCAAGAAAATCTTCGACAATGCTTTCGTCCATCTCCAAGATTCGGGTGACGGCGACTGGTACATTCGATTTGGTTGATTTCTTTTGCTTTTTCTGGTGTTTCTGTTCCTTCTTGTTATTCAGAACCTTTAGATTCTTTTGCTTTTGATTGTTCCGGGATTTTGCAACAAGATCGCTGTTCCTGACAGGTTTGACAAACACCAGGACCCGGCTAACCCTTTTTTTGCATATTTCGCGTCGAAACTGAAATTGAAACTGTCTTTGGACGAACTGACCTGGTGCCTTGTTAATTTTTGCTGACGTATTTTTTAGCGGGTTGATATCCTGTAGCAGCCTGGCATTATTTTCGACAGCGTTTAGAAGAACCAGGTACTGTTGCGCGCGCTGAAAAGTAGCTTGATCGAGTACCTCAGCCAACAGATCCAGAAACGATAAGCCTAAGTAGTCAGATCTCTTAAAGATACTCTTGAGTGCACGGTTGTTTTGCGACGCTGTAACAGTACTTAAGTCCAGCTGCAGTACACCAGTACTGGCATCATCAAGAGCTTCATCCAATTGAACTTGTTTCACACATAGTACCTTACGAAATCCAACAGCGAGACGGGGTCAGGTTCAGTTTCACACAATTCGAAGGCGAATTTAGTGAACCCGGCCACACTTTCAGTCTTTGTCGTGGCAGCAAAATGGGTAAACGGCGCTGGGCATCATTGTGGAGAGTGTTCGGAAGACAGAATGGCATTAGTGAGTGGAAAGTTAGCGAACGGTCATTCGGGTTTTCAGTGGGATTTTCATGAACTTGTTGATAACAAAATGGATTCAGGATTTACCGCGCAGCAGGCTGTTCGACGAAGATTTCAATACGGCGGTTCTTTGATCGTCCCCCGGGAGTATCGTTGTTGGTAACCGGGTCAGCGTGTGATCGTCCAACCACATAAACCCGTTGATCATTGATGTCCTCGCCCCAGATAAACAGACGTGCCACCGCAGCTGAACGGGCTGCGGACAGTTCCCAATTATCTGTAAAACGTTTCTTGAGCTCAGGCCGTAAAATAGGGAATGAATCCGTATGGCCGACAATTCTAATAGATGAATCAGGCGCTTGTCTTAAACTGGCACCGACCTTGGCGAGCATACTTCTGGCTGCGGGATCAATAGCAATGGAACCGGAAGGGAACAGCACATCCTGAGGCATGGTGACCTTCACCTCGTGCTCCGACAGTTGCTCAAGCCGAATGCGCTGGGCTTCTATCTCCGATTTTAGATTTTGCATCATGGATTCATAGGCCGCCTGCAGTTCGGATAACTGTCGTTCCAGCTCTGCTTTTTGCTCAACCTCACGCTGCATGGCTTGAAAGTCTGCCTGGGACACTGTTTTACATGATGTCATGGCGATGCTGATCGTCAGGCAAAGAATTAAAAGGTGGATTGTTCTCTTCACAGATTAGTCTCCCTATCCTGATTCCAGAGCGTTGTTGTTACCGTTCAGGTTACAACGCCCTCTTTAAACTGGTTAGCTTAAATACAGGGTAAAAAAAAAGCAAGCGTCAACTGTGTGATCTTAAAAACGGCAAACTGGATGGAGCCAGACACCGACCGGGACCGCGGAATAGCCGGGTGGTTTGCTGGCCTAAAACTGCGTAACATCCAACATATTTCCCCGGGGCAATAAAAAATGGAAAAAAAATGGCGCGAGCCGACAGAGGGGTTTAAATTCGACGAAGATACGATAGTTGTTACGAAGGAACACCAGACAGAGAAACTTTTGGCCTGCGGCCTGGATTCGTCTGTTTTCGGTGAATTTGTCGACGCTTCTTTCTATATTGGCATTGCTATTCATACCGGGATCAAAAACGGTATCAGCGCAGAGGGCAACGTTAATATGTTGCAGAAACTCGAGCAGCACCGCAGGGTGGAATTGGGCGAGCCCCTCACTGTAAAAGGGACGATTCGAAAGATCACCGAGGTGCCACGGGGCATCACTATCGACACCGATGTCTGGTTTGACGATGAAGAAGGTAATCGAGCCCTTACGGTAACCCGACGATCATTGAAACCGGACCCTGCAAAAGCCGGTAGTCGTGGGGCAGGGGATAGACCACCGCCGGTTGTCAAGGATATTTCCCTGTTGGAGGAATTTGATACCTACCAGCTAACTGCAGACATGGTGAAGAGCTACAGCATGGAAGGTAATAGTATTCATTATGAAATGGATGCTGCCAACAAAGCAGGGTTTCGCGCACCTTTAATCGGCGGTGGCATGGGCGTTCATTATTTACTGGCGACAATATGGGAACACTGTACGCCGGTTGAGTTTGATCTTGATATTTTCTTTCGTCGGCCAATATTCTGGGATGATCTTTTTCGTGTTTATGCCTCTATTGGTGAGTCATGGGAATCGATTTGTCTTGGAAGACAAGGCAAGGTGCTAACCGAGGCCAGGATCAATCGGCTGGTTAAGGCGATTTGAGATCACACTGACAAGTCAATGCTGTGGCATGCTAGACTTTCTAACGAGTACCCGTGAAGCTTTTATTTGAAGTTTGTCCGATAAAGCTTTGATGCAAATGTTCGACTATCAAGAGATAGAACTATGAAGTCCGGAAAACCGCTCCTTAAGCTGACAGCATACTATTTAAGTTTGGTCGTAATTGTTTGGGGGTTATTTGAATTCGTTCCGTCCATCGCTTCACATGTTCCCATCGGGGGCTCTGAAAACCTGCCAACCGGGGTGGGTGAATTTGTCTCGGGCAAGGCCACACCTATAGTTTATGAACCGGTAGCGCATTCTATTAGCTTTAGTATTGCACTGCTCGGGGTGCTGTTGCTGATGGAACCTGTAGCCTGGGTTTACATGGGTGCTCGCAGGCGTAGAGGGCGAGAGCAGGCCTTCGTGCTGACGATCCTGTTGTTGCCAGTAGTAGTCGCAGGCATTGTACTGATTGTTCAGAACTCACTGGCGTTAGCATTTAGCCTTGCCGGTATTGTCGCCGGGGTTCGTTTCCGTCTGACACTGGATGATACGCTTGATGCTGTCTATATCTTTGTCGCGATTGGCGCTGGATTGGCAGCTGGAACTTCTGCCCTTGAAATTGCCGTGGTAGTGACGGTGTTTTTTAATTACGCGGTATTGCTGTTCTGGGAGCTGGACTATGCGGATGAGGTTTCGGTCAATCGCTGGTTTACCCGGACCTGGATGAATACCGGCGCCGTAAAAGAGCCAGAGAATAGCAATCTGGAAAAGACGGACTCCAGGTAGGCACCGGACCACCTGCTAATGAGTCGATGTTGCCTGCGAGGTGTCCTGTCCCTGGCACTGGTTTTTCTGGTTACTTCTCCATCAGTTGCGGCAGTTGATCGCTGGCAGCTGCCTAAAAAGCTGAAAGAGGCTTCCGGCCTGGCACTGAGTGCTGATGATCGAATCTATACTCATAATGATGAGAAGGGAATCGTTTATCGCTTCGATCCGGAAACCGGCGATGTTGATCCGGTTTTTAAAATTAATGACCCCGCTCTACGGGCTGATTTTGAAGCGATCGCGATTATTGACCAGGACATTTACCTTGTGACCAGTAGTGGAGACCTGCACTGGGTACCAGATTCGCTGTCCTATCAAAAAGCGGTGGTTACGAGTTCACTTATTGAAACCGGTCTGGCGGATGTGTGCGAAGTTGAGGGTCTGTCGAGTTATCAGGCCGAGCTCTTTATTGCCTGCAAGAAAAGTTATCGATCAGAGAATGATCATCATCTGCTCATATTCAGGTTCGATCCGAAAAACAACAGGCTCACAGAGTTTCTTCGAATATCGAGTGCCGCGCTGGGGCTGAAGAAGTTCTATGCCTCTGGCATTGAGGTTACCAAGGATATTGTCTACGTTATTTCTGCCCGGCAGCGCCGCCTGTTACTGGTAACACGGGATGGGGAATTGATCGGCCAGTACAAACTCAAAAAGAAACATCATCGTCAGGCAGAAGGGGTTGCAGTGGGCTCTACCGGGAAGATTTATCTGGTCAGCGAAGGCAAGAACAAGGGCGGCAGGCTCAGCATCTATGATTCAATAGCAGATTTGCAGGAAGAAAAATAAAAACCTGAGCAAGTGAGCTAGGCATGTTCAACGCGATCAACTCTGGTTTCACCTTTCAAGGAACCCAGGCCAGAGAGATTTTGTGATTGCAGGAAATAGCTTTGGGCGCAAAACTCATTTTTACTTGCAACGCGCTGGTATTCACCATCTGCCTGCAGGTGCCAGGATTGGCGAGTGTCTTTCAGGTTAGCCACCATGATTTGTTCCAGAATCTGGGTACGGACAGTTTTATCCCACAGGGGTACCATCACCTCAACCCGGTCATCCATATTTCGTTCCATCCAATCCGCAGAGGCCAGGTAGACTGAAGCGTGTTCATGTCCCATCTTGTATCCGTTGGCGAAGCAGTAGATCCTTGCATGTTCAAGGAATCTGCCGACGATGCTCTTTACGCGAATATTGCCGGACATGCCTTTGACACCAGGTAGGAGACAGCAGTGTCGGCGGATGATCAAGTCAATAGTCACACCGGCCTCTGATGCCTCATAAAGCTTTTCGATCAGTTTTGGATCGGTGAGGGAATTTAATTTTGCCCATATTGCGGCGGGTTGACTATTTTTAGCGTTATCGATTTCTGTCTGAATCAGGCCCTTAAGACCTGATCTTAACTGCCTTGGCGCGACTATCAGATGTTCTGTCGGAGAAAACTTCTCAGTAGTAATGTAGTTAAAAACCTTGTTTGCATCCTTGCCCAGATCCTGGTTGCGGGTAAAGAAAGACAAATCGGTATAGATCCGGGCGTTGTCCGGATGGTAATTGCCGGTTCCAAAATGCGAATAGAGTACAGTTTCGTCTCCTTCGCGCCTGGTAATTACGGTGAGCTTGCCGTGTATTTTTAATCCAACGATGCCATAAACAATTTGCACACCGGCGGATTCCAGACGTTTCGCCAATGCCACATTCGACTGCTCATTGTCCCTGGCTTCAAGTTCGATAATAGCCGTAACGACCTTCCCCGCAGCAGACGCACTGACCATTGCATTGACAATGGGGGAATCGTCATTGGTTCGATAGAGTGTTTGCTTGACTGAGAGTACATCCTCGTCCCGGGCGGCCTGCTCCAGAAATTGAATTACTGTGTCAAAGGATTCGTAAGGCCAGTGAACCAGCAGGTCTTTTTTTGTTATAGCTGCAAAACAATCGTGATCGAAGTCTTTCAGACGCTGGGGATAACGTGGCTGAAAAGGCGTGAAAATCAGGTCAGGATAAAGGCTTGGATTGATCAATTGATCAACATGCGACAGACCAGGAATCGCTCTGCTGATGTATTCCTTGTTCATAATCGTATCGCCCTGCTGGTCCAGCAGATCTGACTCTTCCCAGCTGAGCAAGCCCATTTCATTGGCAATGAAGCGAATGTTCTCCTCGGTCAGGCTCTCCACCTTCAGGCGAATCACATTTGCCCTGTGTCGCAACCTGAGTCCGGATTCAATCATCGACCGCAGGTCATCAGAACTTTCTTCACGGGCTAGATCATTGTCACGTAATATCTGGAACAAACCGGCGTTTTCAAGGGTTTGCCCTTCAAAAAGAAGGTTGCTGTTTTCGTACACTGCAACTTCCATTGGTACATAGCGGGTGGTTTCTCCGGGAAGCTTGATGAAGCGTGGCAAGTTAGCAGGCAGGGGAACCACCAGGGTATTTTTGTCATCGAACTGGAGCACGATACAGATGCCTTCACTAGGGATAAAAGGGAAAGGATGCTCTTCATTCAATGTAAAAGGTGTCAGGACTGGTAAAATATGGCTGACAAAATAGCTTTTCAGCCAGCTCAGGTCAGATTCTGATAATTGTTTTCGATCGAGTAAGTGGATGCCTGCAACGGTCAGTTCCTGTCGTTGTGTTTGCCAGAGCGATTGCTGATTTTCCATCAGACTGTTGGTGCGATGTTTGATAACTTCAAGCTGATCCATAGGGCTTAGACCGTCCGGGCTGAAGTGTGACTTGTGGTCCCTGACGAATCGGCTCAGGCGTGCGACACGAACTGTGAAGAATTGGTCGAGCACGGAGACAGAAATGGCCAAAAATCGTAGTCGCTCGAACAGTGGATGATTGAGGTTGCTTGCTTCCTCCAGAATTCGCTCAATAAACTGGAGGTCAGATACTTCCCTGTTAAGGTAGCGTGACTCCGAAATCCTCTGTATTGCGCCTGTCTTGTCCGGCGTTGATTTAACTGTCGAGCTATCAGGCTCGGCGCGACTGAAAAGACGCGTCCATATTTTGTTAATCAGTTCCGACATTTCGGTTTTCCTGAGACTCCAGTTTTGTAATTGTTTCTAGCAGCGGTGACGGTTCAGGGTCCAGTTTGCTCACGGTAAGCAGGTAGTCTAACAGGCCGTCATCAGTTTTGGGTAACGCAATCTTGTGGCCCCGATGCATTGCGAAAACTGCATTGTTTTCTACCACGAGATTGGCAAGCCGGTTGCCATAGTGCGCTGCCAGACCAACGTCTATGAATATTACCCGGCCATCAAATTTTGGCATGATGGCACCCACGGTGGGTGTATGTGCAACGACAATTGTATCGACGTCATAAAAGGCTAACATTTCTTTCAAGGGTTGCAGTTCTATCACCGCATCATTGCGGGTGTAGCCCCGATACCACAAAGGGCCTTCGTCGCGAATTATCGGGTCTTCAATATATTCTGGTCCGCTGCTGATTATTTTTCGTATCTTTTTATTGATCTGCTTCAGGGGTAGCAGTTCCTCGTGCGGGGAAATACCGCCGTGGACGAATAACATACGGTTGATTTTAACAACGGTGTTGTTTCTGCGTAACCACTCAAACACCTCGCCGCGAGGTGCCCATGTTAACCGATGCTCTACAAAGCCTGGTGGGAAACGAGTATCGAGGGATTGCATGACCTCTTCCCTGCGTTCACTGATTGTTTCGTCCTGTGAAAGCAGAAAATTATAGACGCGATCAATATAATCGAGCTGGGTGCGGCGGGACTCATTGTTAACGAGGATCTCGAACTCACCAGGATGAACATAGCGTAGATCTTCCTTGATATTCATGAGTTCATGGTTGCCAATTAACGCATGGACGCGACCTCCGGCCTTTTTTGCCTGTTTTTGCAGGCGTTTCAAATGCCGCATGATTTTCAGGGAATCGGGACCCCGATCAGGGACATCGCCAAGTTGCACCAGATGAGCTGCACCTCCCTGCCATTTCAGTTTTGAATCAATCAGATGGTTCGACCTGAGTACATTCAGATATTGCTCATAGTCGCCGTGGAGATCACCCACCGCGACTATTCTTGCGACGTCCTGCCATACTTCCTGTGCCCTGACCGTGACACAGAAGCTGATAATAGTAAGGGCTATTGTGGCTGGATAGAAGCGAGGGATCGTCAAAAAAAATTACCTTTTGTCTATTCTACGGGCCTGGTTCCTGGCACTGACCAGCGCTGAGCTGAAAAGTATACAATGAAATGCCGGAATACGAGTCTGTTTGAGTCAAGGCGCTGGAATTGTAGCATTTTGACAGTCCGTAGATTGGCTTGCCAATAGCGCTGGCTCGGTGCAAAGTTGGAGAACACAAGATACCGGAGTTGACAAATCCATGCTGTCGGATTGCCCCTTGACTTACCGTTGGTTAGCGTTGTGTTTGTTATTGTCACTCTTGCTGCTGGTTTCATCCACCGCTGTAAGTGACGATGGTACCGAAAGTACGGACCGGCTGTTTAGCTCGCATGACGATCTGTCTATATCACTAAATGGTCCTTTCATGACACTTAATAAAGAGAGAGACGTCGCTAAGGCTTATGATGGCCAACTTAGTTACCCCGATGAACAGGGTAACCTGGTTGAGTTACGAGTAGGGATAAAGGTGCGAGGCAACTACCGGCGAGACAAGGCCCACTGTGACAATCCGCCGTTAAGGGTCATCAACGATACGAAAAAGGATAAGTCATCTTTGTTTTCAAAATTGAAAGACGTGAAATTGGTTATACCTTGCAACAATTCACGAAAGTACCAACGATTTGTAATCATGGAATACCTGATTTATCGAATGTATAACCAACTGTCGGCGCTTAGTTATCGAGTTCGTTTAGTGGAAATTAACCTGGTTAACAGCGAGAAAGGGGCTACCCTGACATTTCCGGCATTTTTTATTGAGCCCCACCGGGATCTCGCAAAACGACTGGACAAGAAAAAAATTGATGTTGAATCAGTCGATGTTAACGAATTGGAACCCGAGGGGTTAGCGATGTTGAGTTTGTTTCAATATATGATCAGCAACACGGATTACTCACCGATCAGGGGTGCTGCTGACGAGAACTGCTGCCACAATGTTAAGCTTTACCGGGGCAAGGATAACCAACAATTCACCGCCATCCCGTATGATTTTGATTTTGCCGGTCTGGTGAATGCGACTTATGCAATACCGAATCCGAAGGTTCGCATTCGATCCGTAAGAGCCCGTCGATATCGAGGTTATTGTGGGCAAAATGATAGCGTAAGAAGCCTGGTTGCCCAGTTTAACTCGACCCGGGAATCTATAGAGGAATTGGTTGCTTTGTCAGGGCTGACTGATAAATCGAAGTCCAACACAACCAAATACCTTGCACGTTTCTTTGAGACCGTCAATGATCCGAAGAAGCTTGAGAAGAACGTTCTTGGATATTGCCGTTAATCGGCTCCTGCTTACTCCTCAATTTTCTTGGGGTGGTAGCACAACAATAGCGGATGGTTTCCTCAAGCGACTTTTTGGCTAACGTCCATAGCTTTCATGATTCTGTGAAGCTAATCCCAGTTCGGCTGGGATTTACCTATCCTTAAGGATACAACTATGCAGATAAACAGTCCGGTTCTTGCTTACCTAAAAAACGTCAGTACCGTACTTGCGTGCGAGTAGAGAGAATAAACTGAAGATCGGCCAAGTGGTTA
>JAPYTQ010000052.1:0-32121 GCA_029941905.1 Pseudomonadales bacterium
ATTTTATATTGGCGCCCCGAACAGGAGTCGAACCTGTGACCCTCCGCTTAGGAGGCGGATGCTCTATCCGGCTGAGCTACCGGGGCGTTTGCTCTTTTCGAGCTGACGCATTGTACCAGACTTGTTCGGTGGCGAGATCATGGTTTAATGCCCAGGTGAACATTAGACAAATTTTTCAAGGCACCAAAACGATTGCTGTTGTCGGTTTGTCCCAGAATCCTTCGAAGGCGAGCCATGAAGTGGCCCGCTACTTGATGACTCACTTCAAGGTGATCCCCGTAAACCCCAGATATCATGAAGTTCTCGGTTTGCCCTGCTACCCGAACCTTGCGTCCATTCCCGAAGAGGTTGATATGGTGGACCTGTTCCAGCGCAGCGAAAATGTGCTGCGTTTCGTACAACCTAGTATCGATATCGGGATACAGTGTTTCTGGATGCAATTGGGAATAGAAAATGCCCTCGCGAGGTCTCAGCTAGAAGCAGCCGGTATCAAGGTCGTTGAGAATTTGTGTACGAAGGTCGAACATGCCAGATCTGGATAACTGCGACGAGAGCTTTGTGCCTGACGCGACGAATACTGAACATGCGAATGTTGAGTTGAGGTGCAGCCCCACCTAGAGCACGAATGACAGTTTCTATTGTTATTACACCAGACCCAGTTCAATCAGGCTCCTGGCCCCGGCAGAAATTGCCTCCTCTGCTGAACGAGGTCGCCATCCTAACGACTCTGCTGGTGTGCAATCGTACTCAATGACCCTGTCAAGGTCCGATAGAATATAGGCAATCACCTTGTCGAATCGAGCCAGCACCTTAACCAGGGCGTTTGGGATCTGGCGGGTAGGTAGTTGCTTTTTATAGTCAGGGAACTCGTTGACCAGCTGTTTGGAGATATCCACGAACCAGCGAAAGTCGCTGCTGCAAATCAGTCGTTGTCCTGCGGCTTCCGGTGCCTCGTAGGCGATTCTTAACAGGCTGGCGACATCCCGCACGTCAACGATGGCAAACCCCAACTTTGGCAGCAGCGGATAACTGCCATTTAAAAGTAGCAACAGTGCCTCCAAAGACGAACCATAGTCTGGTTCCAGGGCGGGATCCAGTACCAGGGATGGCAGAACAGTCACAAGCTCAATACCGTCAGCGGTTTCAGCAAAATCGCGGGCAGCCTGTTCGGCAACTGTTTTGCTGATCGCATAAGGGGTTAATCCCGGAGTACTTAAGTCAGTCCAGTCATTGCCGGTTTGTTTTCGTGATTCGGCATTCGCATGGTAGATAACCGCATAGACTGAAGAAGTCATCACAACACGTTTTATGCCGGCCAACTGTGCTGCACGCAAAACGTTGAGTGCGCCTTGCCTGGCGGGGATTACCAGCTCGTCAGGATCCCTGGGTTGTTCAATGGGGACAGGTGACGCCAGGTGAAATATACCGTCACAGCCATGCACGGCAGCATTCCAACAGTTTCGATCGGTCAGGGTCGCGCTGACAAATTCAATTGTGCTGGCTTTGTGGTTGTATTGTCCAAGTACGGCTCGTATGTGTTCGGCCTTCGATAGGTCACGCAGTGTGCCCCGGACTTCATAGCCGTGGTCAAGCAGTTCAAGAATCGCATGCGCCGCGATAAAACCGGAAGCGCCGGTGACTAGGATCCTGTCTGGCATGGCATGGATTGTTATAAGTCGAAGTTGGGTAGGAGAGAAATATTGCTGACATCGGGTCCCTTGGGGGGCGGACCTTGCTTTTCATCTTCGTCCAATAGGTCAGTGCCCGGGAATGCTAACGACATGCTGCTGGTGTCCGGGTCCAACAGTTCTACTGTTTCTTTTAATGTTTCAAGAATGGCACCGGGTTTATCGAGAGCAAAGTCGGGTGCTTCAACCCTGGCAACCTCGGGGGCTGCTTCAACCAGGGACGTTCCATTATTTTCGGCGACGCTGTACTCACTCAAGTCGATTTCCGCAGGTTGGTAAACCGTGGGTTCAACGAGCGGCGTATCGTCGTTTTCTGATACTGAATACTCGCTGAGGTTCAGGTTTGGCGCAGCGACTGCCGGTGCCTGTTCGAACAAATTGCCGACATTGGGCGCAAGGCTGAATTCATCCCCTGCAGACGATTCTACCGGGTCTTTAAAATCGTCTTGCTCGTCATCAAACGATGTCTTGAATACAGCCCGGGTTTGATTCGATGCCGCTGGCGTTGGGGCCCTTTTTGTTTTTGAAGAGGTTCTTGAAGAGGTTCTTGAAGCTGCTTTTGAAGACTGTTCCAATGGCTTTTTTGACGGTGTAGCTGATGCTGTGGACGCGTCGGCTTTAACAACTTTGACCCGCACACTTGCGCCGATCTTTTTTAAAGCAGTACCCCATTTTACAGCCACGGCTTTATCGGGCGTACGCTTGATGACGACAGGTTTACCAGAGAACAATACCTGCATCTTGTTGGCGTCAGCCTTTAACAACTTGGCCATATGCGCTTTAACAGAGATGATCTGGAATCCTTCGCCGATCTCACCATTAAACACGATGGCGTAAGTAACAGAGGCCATAACTTTTTCGCGCCGTAGAAAATTGACAATAAAAAGATGTTAATAGAAAGCTATGACGAATTACACCGCTATCTTATGACTGGTCGCTAGTATCGACCGACACCTTGTTTCGACCGGCGTTCTTGGCCTTGTACAGCGCCTTATCCGCGCGTTTCAACACATCGTCGGGTTGGTCGGATTTCAATCTTCTAGACGCGACCCCGATGCTGATCGTAACGGAGACCTTTTTTTCTGCCTTTCGAAATGAACCTCGTTCGCGAGCGTTACGTGACTTCTCGTTATTCTCTTCCGGTCGCTTCTTATCACGAATAACCATTTTGTACGCAGCAATGTTTTTACGAACCATATTCAGGTGACCGGCGGCGTCAAAGGTATCAGTGCCAGTGAACACCACCGTAAATTCTTCACCGCCATACCGGTATGCCTTACCTCCACCCTCGACATTTCTGATCTGGGTGGCGACCATCTTCAACACCTGGTCACCCACGTCGTGGCCATGGGTGTCGTTAAACTTCTTAAAATGATCAACATCCAGCATCGCCAGCGTATAGTTGCGGCCGAGGGAGGATAAGTGCTCATTCAACGCTCGTCTCTGCGGTAGCGTGGTGAGCTCATCTCTGTATGCCATATTGTAATAGTCGCGCAGCAGACCTCTCGCCAGAATGATTGCAATGGCGATAAAAAAAGCCCCCTCGACATTGGCAGATAGAGGCAACCAGGTTGTCAGACAGTAACCGACAGTGGCTCCGAAAATACTGTTAGCAATTGGTGAGGGAGAGATCAACGTTTTAGTCAGCACCCCCAACAAGGCAGTAACGGCAATTAGAAACGCCAGTTGCAGCGGGGGTAGCCACAAAGGCCATACCTCGAACAGAACCGGGTCCAGTATTTCGATCGTGGGCATGCTCAGGTCTGTGATCGTTGGCAAACTGATATTGCTCGAATAGTAGATGCCAGCTGATTGCACAAAGACAAACAACAGCCGCCCCATTCCAGCGTAGGACAGAACCCCACGTTCGGTGTAGAGACAAACGACAAACAGGTTAGCAGGGACCAGCGCCAGCAAGCTGAACTGATGAATCAAGCCATCGTCCTGGTAGTCCTTGAATGTGTAAGCCGCCGCCACCAGCACAATGGTCAGCAGAACTTTAACCCGGTTGAAGACGCTCGCCAGCAGCGCGACTATCGCCAGTGTCCAGAAAGGACCCAGTTCGAAAATGTTCTCCAGGGAATCCGGTAAGTAGTGATGGTAGGGAACGGCCAGGTAGGCAAAACCAAAAATGATTGCAGGCAGAAGAAAGGGTTGGCTGAGACGTTCGATCATAATGACTTATTGTGAAATCGAGTCTACTTCGCAGAGAAATTCCCTAAAGGTCTCAACAGTCCATTCAATACGATGCGGTGCAGTGATGTGACCAGCGAATACATGTTCGTCGGTCTCACCATCAATACTGACTTTATAAATACGTTTCAATTGGGTGCCCCAACGGTTGAAGATTCTGATTGCTGCAGGTGGAAAAACAGTCGCATCATTTTGCATGTACATCATGGCCAACGGTACTTGAATGTCCTCAAAGGCTTGTTTGTTGGCCCAGTCGACCGTTTTTTGCATTTCGATCAGCGCAAGGGTCGAATATTCATGGGTCCAGCACTCGGCCTCTGCCATGGACAGTGGTTCCCACTTGCGTTGTTTGCCGACAATAAAGTAGACCCAATGCCGGGACCAGGGCCATGTCAGCACAAATCCAAACGGATTCCGAATGCGAAAATTAGGCGACATGAACAAACACGCATGCACCTTGTTGGCGATTTCTGGCTGGCTTGTGAGCCATACCGCAAGCGGCGCACCGGTGGAGGTCGCGACGATAACGACCTGCTCGCCGACTCGCCGTGCGAGTTGAAACTGGTCAGCGGTACTCTGTAGCCAGTCTTCAGCGCAAGTTAGCATACCGGCAGGCCCCTGGCCATGACCCGCAACCCGACCCTGCACGACATTGGCAGAAAAGTGGGCCGCCAGCTGTTCTGTCACCGGGGCAGTTTCCTGCCATGTTGCCGAGAAACCGTGCAGGTAGAGAAAACTGAGTCGGGTCTTTTGTGGCTCCCTGGCATTTGCCCATTGAATTCTTGCCTGGGTGCTTTCGATGAGATCCGGTACTTCAGATTCACGTTTTGCCAGCCAGTCATCCAGTTCCTCGACTGGCACTTCAGGAATGCGATGTTGTTGAGGCGCAGCATTTAATTTTGGCCGCGGTGCGAAATAAAACACAAGCCCTGATGTTACGAGCCCGAACATCACGAACACAGACAGGATTGATAACGACATTAACAACATGGCACTATTTTATTTCCATGCGATGTTCAATTTCTGCGACAAGATACTCGGCTGTAATGTAGCCACCTGACAGCAGTTTGTAGCCTTCGCCTGTATCTAACAAAATTGTTGGCAGGGCGCTGGCCGATAAGCTTGCTGCAAGTTCAAAATGTCGGCGGACAGCATCGACAAAATGACTGTCAGATATCAGGCTGCTAACGTCCACTTCGTCAATCTGTAACAAGTTAGCCAGCACCGCTGGTTGACTGATATCCAACCCATCTTCATAAAAGGAAGCCTGTAGCTGGTAAAAAAAATCCCAGGGCGGACCACCCGTATTATTCCGGGCAATCTCAACTGCCCGGCAGGCAACTTCACTGTGATAGACAAAATCCTCTGGAATTTTCCCACTGAATGTTCGCCCTGTAACATTGGTCACTTCCTGCCATAATCTGCGCAATCGCTTCTTGTCATATTCCACCAGCCCTGTGGGTGGCCCAATTTGCAGACCACCCATAATGAGATCGAATTCGACCTGCTGCGCCATTTGTTCTCTGGCGCTTAACACCTCGGGGAGGGTTCCCCAACACCACGAACACAAGGGATCGGTCACAAATAGTAATTTGGTTTTCATCGTCCTCCTATCAATGGCTATGGTACCATTATTGACAAGCACCATTGACAAGCACCAGTGAACGAAAAAACAGAGGTAAGTCATGCAGAATTTTTCCGGTAAATTGGCGGTCATCACCGGCGGTGGTACTGGCATGGGGCGCGAACTCGCCAGGCAACTGGTGGCACAAGGTTGTGATGTTGCAATCTGTGACGTCATTGAAGAAAACATGCAGCAAACCATCCAGCTCTGCGAGGCAGAAGCACCGCAAGGCATTCGAATCACTGCACACAAATGTGATGTTTCCAACGAAGACGATGTACTTCGATTTCGAGATGAAGTCGTCGAACAGCATCAGCGCGACCATGTCAATCTGTTGTTTAACAACGCTGGGATTGGTTCTGGTGTGAGCTTTATTGATGGTCCACGGGATGAATGGGAACGCACCTTTAACATCTGCTGGTACGGTGTCTACTACTGCTCACGCGCATTTATGTCCTTACTCGTTGCGAGCGAAGAAGCACACCTGATTAACACCAGTAGCGTCAATGGATTTTGGGCAAGCCTGGGGCCGGGTTCAACGCACTCCGCCTACTCGGCTGCGAAATTCGCCGTCAAAGGATTTACCGAAGCCCTGGTAACAGATTTTCGGCACAATGCGCCGCATGTAAAAGTGTCGGTGGTCATGCCGGGCCATATCGGCACCTCGATTGCCATAAATTCCGGCAAGGTGATGGGTAAACCCGATGCGCTCGAATTGTCTGCAGAAGATATTGCGCCTATGAGAATCCGGATGGAAGGCAGGGGTATGGATTTAACCTCGGTAACCGATGACCAGATTCGTGAAATGATTAAAACCCAGGGCGAAAACTTTCGTGACAATGCACCCACAACCGCCGCCGAAGCCGCCGCCATGATGCTGCAGGGCGTAAAAGACGAAAGATGGCGCGTGCTCTTAGGTGACGACGCCCACGCACTTGATCGCCTGGTGCGGGAAACACCGGAAGAGGCTTATGAAGATGCGTTTATGGAACGACTGCGTGAAGAAGCCAACTGGGGCCTTGGATAGCTTCCAACACTTGTTGGTTGTGAAATTGGTAGCGTTGAGAAGGCAAGGGGATCTTTTCCAGAGCATTGAGTTGGGGGCGCCGAGCCCGTGCCGAGCCCGTTGCGACCACGGGCGTGCTCGGGAAAAGCTCCCCCTGCCTTCTCTATGCGGATCGACAGTAATTCAGTTGGGTTGGATCTAAAATCAACAACAAAACACTCTTATCAGTATCAAGCCTAAGCTGCGAACGTGATCATCGTTTGCTATTTGATCAATTGTCGTTCCAGTTACAAGCCGGAGAGATAGTCCAGATAAAAGGGGCTAACGGCGCCGGTAAAACAACCTTATTACGCATCCTGTGTGGCCTGTACACCGAATTCGATGGTGAGGTTGACTGGCAGCTTGAAAAGCACCCCTTATTTCTTGGCCACAAACCTGGCGTAAAAGACCTCTTAACCGCCGCTGAAAACCTCAAATGGCTGTGCAACCTGCAACAGACGGCTGTTACCGAGGCAGAACTGACTAACGGTTTATCTGAGGTTGGCCTGCAGGGTTATGAACATGTGCCTTGCGGCAACCTGTCCGAAGGCCAAAGAAAGCGCGTCAACCTGGCACGTTTCTATTTACTGGACAGCCCGGTGTGGCTGCTGGATGAGCCCTTTAGTGCGATCGACGTTGAAGGCGTCAACAAATTCGAAAAATTAATGGGCCAACATATTGCCAACGGTGGTTCAATTATTTATACCAGCCATCAGGCCATCAACGTTGACACCAATGTTCGGTTCCTGATTTTGGGAGAGCAGGACCCGGCATGTTAATCACAACCATCAAACGTGAACTGACCCTGGGTTTTCGGCATCCGGCGGATGTCCTCAACCCACTGGTGTTCTTTGTCCTGGTAATCAGCTTGTTCCCCTTGGGTATCAGCCCCGCGGCCGATACCTTGCGAGCAATTGCACCAGGTGTGGTTTGGGTCGCCGCTTTACTGGCTACCCTGTTGTCGATGGAGGCGCTGTTCCGCAGTGATCATGAAGACGGATCCCTCGAACAGATGTCGGTTTCAATGCAGCCCTTTATTGTGCTGGTGATGGCAAAAATCACCAGTCACTGGATCGTCAGTGGTTTGCCGCTGGTCATACTCAGCCCGGTACTGGGTCTGATGCTGGCGTTGGATTCAGCGGGGATCGAAGGTATGGTTATCTCGCTTTTACTCGGCACCCCGACACTGAGCCTGCTGGGGGCGATTGGTGCCGGGCTTACCGTCGGCCTGAAAAAAGGCGGCGTACTGATCGCCATATTGATCCTGCCGCTCTACATTCCCGTCCTCATTCTGGGCACAGCCCTGATTCAAACAGCGGCACAAGGGGGCGACTACGGCGCCCATATGCTGTGGATGTCGGCGATTCTGGTATTGAGCGCTGGATTTGCGCCCATTGCGACATCGGCAGGTGTTCGCATTTCCCTCAGTCATTAACAGTCATTGAAAGCCATTGAAAGTCATTGAATTATATTGATTTTCATCAATGCCCTGTGGCGGTTTTCTGCTAAACTGCGAGCCTGGGAGCTTTTCCGCAGCAGGTTCTATATTCTCGGTCAGCCTCCCAGCATCCCAACAGGTAAAACAGGTGGTAAAATAACTCGGTGTGGAAGTGGTTTCATAGGTTAGGGGCGCCCCGGTCGTTTTTCGAAATTTCCGGAAGATGGCTGCCCTGGTTCGGTGTACTGGCGCTGCTTTTTCTGTCCGTCGGCATCGTATGGGGATTGCTGTTTGCACCGGCAGACTATCAGCAGGGCAATGCGCAACGGATCATGTATATGCACGTGCCTTCATCGATTCTGGCGCAATCCAGTTACATGATGATGGCCACAGCGGGCGCTGTATTCCTGATCTGGCGGATCAAGCTGGCAGACGTGGCATTACAGTGCGCAGCGCCAATCGGTGCTTCGATTACCGTGCTGGCACTGGCGACCGGGGCTATCTGGGGTAAACCCATGTGGGGCACCTGGTGGGTATGGGATGCCAGGCTCACCTCGACCCTGGTACTGCTGTTCTTGTTTATCGGCATTATGGCGTTGCGGTCAGCCATGGAAAACCGCGAGGCGGCGGGGCGGGCAACGGCGGTGCTGGCGGTGGTGGGTGTGATTAATATCCCCATCATCAAGTATTCGGTGGAGTGGTGGAATACCCTGCATCAGTCTTCAAGTTTCAGTTTGACGCAAAAACCGGCAATGCCTTCAGAAATGTGGCTGCCTTTGCTGGTGATGGTGATTGGTTTTTACCTGTTCTTTTTTACCGCCTGGATGCTGCGGATGCGGGTTGAAATACTCCAAAGGGAAAGCAGAACCGATTGGGTCAGGCGCCTGGTGCTGGCAAAACTGAATGGGACCGGTGCAGAAAGTACGGCGATAAAGGCAAAGCATGCACTTTGAAACCTTCGCTGACTTTATCAACATGGGGGGTCACGGGCTTTTTGTCTGGAGCGTCTATGGCCTGGGTATCGGGATTCTGTTATTTAATATTGTCAGGCCGTCGATAATGCAGCAGCGGTTTTTTCAACAGCAGTCCCGCGTGTTAAGCGCCATGCCTGAAATGACCACACCTGGGCCAGTGGCTGCTGGTTCAAAAAAGCCTATCTCGGAACAGCAACATTCATCGGAACAGCAATGAAATTTGGCAAGATGAAAACCCATCGACGCAACCGGCTGCTGCTGGTGGTGTTTATCCTGGTCAGCAGCGGCGGCGCGGTGTCGCTTGCGCTGATGGCGCTCAATGAAAACATCAACCTGTTCTACGAACCTGAACAAATCGTCCGGGGTGATGCACCCATAGGGCAGATGATTCGTGCCGGTGGTATGGTCAAGGCTGGTAGCATTGTGAGATCGAGCACGGATTTAAAAGTCACCTTTGTGGTAACCGATCTACGGGAGTCTGACTTTACCATGCAATATGAGGGCATGTTGCCGGACCTGTTCCGCGAAGGCCAGGGCGTGATTGCCCACGGGGCTTTAAACGACCAGGGTGTTTTTATCGCCGAAGAAGTACTGGCCAAGCATGATGAAAATTACATGCCGCCGGAGGTCAGTAAAGTGCTGGCCAACGCGCACGAAGCCGACGGCGAAGAAAAGCCAGAATCCACCTTATGATCGCAGAGCTTGGTCATTTCAGTTTAATCCTCGCGTTGGGCCTGGCGACCTGCCTTGCGGTGATTCCCTCGTTAGGTGTCTACCGGTCTCGCATGGCCTGGATGCAGTTGGGTGGTTCACTCTCTCTCGGCGTCTTCGTCTTTGTCTCGCTAAGCTTTGCCTGCCTGGCCAATGCATTTATCAACGACGACTTTTCCGTTGCCTACGTTGCCCGTAACTCGAATTCGGCCCTGCCAATTCAGTACAAGGTGTCAGCGATCTGGGGAGCCCACGAGGGTTCTTTTCTGTTGTGGATTCTGGTGATGTCCGGCTGGACACTGGCGGTGAGTTTATTCAGTCAGGGTCTGAGCGTTGATATGCGTGCGCGGGTGCTGGCGGTGCTGGGTACGCTTAATGTCGGTTTTATGCTGTTTATATTATTAACCTCCAATCCTTTTGATCGGTCGCTGCCCGTCTTCCCTCTGGAGGGTTCGGATTTAAATCCGCTATTGCAGGACTTTGGACTGATTGTTCACCCGCCCATGCTTTACATGGGCTACGTGGGGTTTGCCGTGCCATTTGCTTTTGCGATTGCGACCTTAACGAGTGGCCGACTGGACAGTGCCTGGGCCAGATGGTCGCGACCGTGGACCAACGTTGCCTGGGCCTTTTTAACCGTGGGAATCACCTTGGGCAGCTGGTGGGCTTATTATGAACTGGGCTGGGGCGGCTGGTGGTTCTGGGATGCGGTGGAAAATGCGTCCTTTATGCCCTGGCTGGTCGGCACTGCCTTAATTCATTCCCTGGCAGCCACCGAAAAACGCGGCGTCTTTAAAAGCTGGACCGTGCTGCTGGCGTTATTCGCCTTCTCCTTTAGTTTGCTGGGTGCCTTCCTGGTGCGCTCGGGGGTGCTGACATCGGTACATGCCTTTGCCGTGGATCCCGAGCGTGGCATGTTTATCCTGATATTCCTGGTGCTGGTTATCGGCAGTTCGCTGACGCTGTATGCATTTAAAGCCTCGGGTATCAAAAGCGACTCGGGTTTCGAGATCACTTCCCGCGAGGCCCTGTTGCTGCTTAACAATATGCTATTGGTGGTGGCGGCGAGTGCCGTATTGCTGGGCACCATCTATCCTTTGATTTATGAAGCGTTTACCGGTGGTGACAAGATTTCAGTGGGGCCGCCGTATTTTAACAAAGTCTTTGTACCAGTGGTGATGTTGCTGTTTGTTGTGATGGCGGTAAGCACAGGCTCACACTGGAAAAAAACCAGCCTCGATCGTCTGGTCAAACGTCATTGGATACCTCTGCTGGGTTCGGTCATCGCCGTTTCGGCTCTGTTGCTGTTGTTCGCCAGTAAGTTCGAGCCGATAGTCGTCTTCACCAACTCCGTCGCGCTCTGGATACTGGTGAGTCTCAGTACTGACTGGATCAGTAAAGTGCAGCACAAGCGAGACAAACTTGCCTCCCTGATAAAGCAACCCTTGTCCTACTATGGCATGTTGTTAGGCCATACCGGCATTGCCGTTGCTATCATTGGAGTATCAATCACGATTTACTACAGTGAAGAAAAAGACGTGCGAATGGAACCCGGCAGCGTCGTCACCCTGGCCGGTTACGATTTCCGCCTGAACAGCATGTCGAAAATAACAGGCCCTAATTACCTGGCTGACCAGGGTGAGATTGAAGTACTAAAAGACGACGAGAGCATTGTTACCCTGTATCCGCAAAAACGCGTCTACCGGGCCACCGGCAGTGTCATGACGGAAGCGGATATGGACCCGAGAATATTCAGGGACCTGTACGTTGCCCTGGGGGACCCTGTTGGCGAAGATGCCTGGGCTGTACGCATTCACTACAAACCTTTCGTCCGCTGGATCTGGTTTGGTGGACTGCTGATCGCCGTCGGCGGGTTCGTCACCGTCGCTGATCGCCGGTATCGAAAAAGAGTGCAGCGACAGGCAATAGTCGACACGGCCGGGGCTCTGGCATGAGTGATCTTGTGGGTGATGCTGTGAATGCGGGCGGTGACAAGCTGCAGGACGATAAGCAGCTGCAAAGCGCTTTGAATCCGCCTGCCAGACAGACCCTGAACAAAATACTATTGATTCCCCTGGCGGTGTTTTTCGTGCTGGTGTTTATCCTGGCGATTGGGTTCAGATTGGAAGACGCTCACCTGCTGCCGTCGCAACTGATAGATCGCCCATTTCCCGAGTTTGAACTGGCGGAACTGCACGACGAACAGCGAACGCTGACGGTCAGGGATCTTCAGGGTGAAGTATCCCTGGTCAATGTCTGGGCCACCTGGTGCCCGAACTGTGTGATTGAGCATCCGGAACTCACCCGCATCAGCAACGATGAAGGTGTGCCCTTGTATGGCATTAACTATAATGACGATTCAGCAAAGGCGCGGGCCTGGCTGCAGCGTTATGGCAACCCGTACCGGTTTAACATTGTTGATAACGAGGGGAAACTGGGAATCGATCTGGGTGTCTACGGTGCACCGGAAACCTTTGTTGTGGATGCATCCGGTGTGATTCAGTACAAGCATGTTGGCGAAGTCAGTACCCGGGTCTGGGAAGAGACCCTGGAGCCGCTGATTCTGCACCTGCGGGGCCAGTTAGAAGAGAAGGCAGGCACCGACTGATGCGGCTTTTGTTCATTCTGGGTTTCGTCGTCTTTTGCCTGCTGCCAATGTCGTCCATCGCAGCGATTGATGCCTACCCCTTTCCCGATGATGAGATGCGCGACCGCTACCATGCCCTGATTGATGAATTGCGTTGCCCCAAGTGCCTGAATACCAACCTCGCGGGTTCCGATTCGATGATTGCCAAGGACCTGCGGCGAGAAGTCCACCGCCTGATTCTGGAAGGTAAATCGGATGCAGAAGTACTCGATTTTATGCATCAGCGATACGGCGACTTCATCCTGTACGACCCGCAGCTTAAACCCAGCACCTGGTTGCTCTGGTTTGGGCCTTTGTTGCTGTTTATGGTTGCCCTGGTGATTGTATTTAATGTCTCCCGGCGGTATTCGAACAGGCAGGCGATGGGGCAGGGTGCTTCTTTATCTGATGATGAACAATCACGGCTCGATAAGCTGATTTCTTCAGCGCATTCCGGTAACTCCTCTTCAGAGCAATCTTCTTCAGTGCAATCTGACAAATGATGACCTTCTGGATACTGGCCCTTGGCCTTTGTAGTGTAGCGTTTGGCTTTATTATCGTGCCACTTGTCTGGCCGAATCTCCTGGCTACGGTGACGCCATCGTTTCTTCGTAGAGATTCAGCCTCCAGAACGTCAGATGATCATCGCACCGGGTTTAATGTGTCCATTTATGAAGAACGATTAAATGAGTACCAGGACACGCTGTCGCAGGGCGATATTGACCAGGCTGAGTACGATTTGCTGGAACTTGAACTGAAGAAAAACCTGCTGCAGGAAACGAATGAAGCAGCCGTGAGCCAGACGACAGCCGTGAGCCAGACAACAGCCCTGAGCCAGACAACAGCCCTGAATCAAAGGGTCACGGGTTCTGATACAGCCGCAAACGAAAAAACTGTCCTGGATTCGGGAAAGCTGCCGATTGCACTGGCGATCCTGGTCCCGGTATTTGCATTGTTTGCCTATGCTGACTTTGGCCTGTCCTGGGGTGCCATTGACGATTTGCAGATAGCGCAGGAACTGCGTTCTGCCGACCCGCACAATAGCTACCAGATGCACACCAGTGTCGAGAAACTGGCGAACAAACTGAAAGACCAGCCAGACAATATCGACGGCTGGTATTTACTGGCGCAGTCCTACATGAGCCTGGAACAGTATGAAAAGGCGGCTGAAACAGCTCATGTGTTGCTCGACAGATTTCCGCAGGCGCATGGTTTGGCCTCCTTTTATGCAGAGGCTCTTTTTATGGCAGATGAACGTCGAATGACGCCGCGCGTAAAAAGCGCCATAGACCGAACCCTGGCACTCAACCCCCATGACGTTACCCTGCTGGAAATAAAAGCCCTGGCCGCCTTTCAGTCAGGTGACCTGCAGGAATCCGTGATTCAGTTCCGCAAGGCACTGGCAGCCGGTGCCGAAGGTCAAAGAGCAGAGCTGCTGCAGTCCGCAATCAATCGAATTGAGCAGGACATGATTGCCCAGGGCCAGACCCCCATTGCCTCTGCGACGGCGAACACTACAGAGAAAATCACAGAGAAAACCGCAGCGCAAAACCCAGCCACCGGTGGCAGAAGGCTACAGGTTCTGGTGGAAGTTGCAGACACGGTTGATGTAAGCGCCAGCACACCGGTATTTGTATTTGCCCGTGCA
Organism: Pseudomonadales bacterium; assembly: GCA_029941905.1. Classification (GTDB taxonomy): domain Bacteria; phylum Pseudomonadota; class Gammaproteobacteria; order Pseudomonadales; family Azotimanducaceae; genus JAHRVQ01. Next base: position 13,948 of record JAPYTQ010000052.1, read on the forward strand.
ATCAATGGCCCACCCATGCCCCTTGCGGTCGAAAAAATGGTTCGTGGTGCCCTGCCAAAACTGGTGTCACTGGATGAATCCATGGCGATGATGCCCGGTATGGGGCTCGCCAACTTCGACCAGGTGCAGGTAGTCGCCCGCATTTCCTCCAGTGGCATTGCTAATGTAAGCCCCGATGATTACCAGGCTCTGTCATCGACCATAGATCTCACCGGAGAAAACGCGGTGATAAAACTTAAAATTGAAAAACGGGTCAGGGACCAATAACCCTGCCCGACCAACCGCAACGATTAGGAACCAGATCAACTTTGACACAGCTGGTACTATGATAAATCATATCCTGTCGGATCTTCAGACACTGTTAACATTAACGTATGCCTTTAAATAGATGATTGTTTATTTAAAGGCTATGTTACAATTAACCCGTGTTATTTTAAAGGTTTTGGGTAAATGAAGCGCCTGATCGATGCTCAGTTGCTTAACTGGAAAGATTCAAGTCGCCGTAAGCCGTTAATCATAAGGGGTGGACGACAGATTGGTAAGACCTGGTCAATCGAGAAACTGGGTCTGGATTCTTTTAACAGCTTTGCAAAAATTGACCTTGAAAAACGACGTGACCTGCATGGGATATTTGAGGGCGATTTAAGTAGCGGAAATATTCTGTCGCAGTTGTCAGTTGTTCTGCAGCAGCCGATTGTACCGGGTGAAACTCTCCTGTTTTTTGATGAGATACAGGCATGCCCAAGGGCACTTATGGCATTGCGATTTCTCTATGAGGAAATTCCAGAATTGCATGTGATAGCCGCTGGTTCTTTGTTGGAATTCGCCTCAGGCGATATTTCGTTTCCAGTCGGTCGGGTTCAGTTTCTTAATATGTATCCGTTGGCGTATGTCGAATTCTTGCTCGCCGGAGGTTACGAGCAGCTCGTCGCGATATTGCAAGATCCGCCGACCAGACAGACCGAATTGGTGCATCAACTGTTGTTGAATCACTTAAGGCAGTATTTCTTCGTCGGTGGACTGCCGGAGGCAGTAGAAGCTTACTATGACGGGGCCGAGAAAAATGGTGCGGGATTGCTGAATGCGTTTGAAGTGCAGTCTGAAATCATCGACACCTATCGGCTCGATTTCGCAAAGTATGCGCCACGGGCTAACAAGTTCTGTCTGGATAATGTACTGACAAGTTGCGCAGTCAGGGTAGGGGAGCAAATCAAATACTCTACGCTTGCCGGTGGCTTCTCTAACCCGACTATACGCAAAGCATTTGACTTGCTGGTCATGGCGAAGATTATTCACAAGATTCCGGCTGCCAGGACCATCGGCATTCCTATAGGCGCCGATGTTAACCAAAAAAAATTCAAGGTGTCGTTGATTGATATCGGGTTGATGCGAAGGCTCAGTGGTATTCCCGTTGATATTGAAATAAGGCAGCCGGGCCTGTTAGACATTTACCGTGGCAAACTTGCCGAACAATTTGTTGCCCAGGAAATATGCGCCATGCAAAAAAATGATCTTTACTATTGGGCACGAGATGCCAGGGGAAGTTCGGCAGAGGTAGATTACCTGATCAGTGGAAAGGCACACATTCATCCGGTCGAAGTAAAGTCCGGTAGCACAGGCAGCCTGAAAAGTCTGCACATGGCACTTAGCAAATACCCGGACAGCGGCGAGGGGCTGGTACTCTCCACTGGGCACTATGCAGAGTTGGCAGAGCAGCGGATCCGTTTTATCCCGCTATATTACGCGGGCTCTATGCTCGCTACCCTGTCAGCTTAACGCCTTCTTCTTTTGCGATCGGGTGGATTGCCTGCAGTGGCTGGTTTTTATCGTGAAGAAGAATGTCTATTTTCTCATCCCCCAACTGCTCTGCCAGAGCCAGTTTCACTTTGATCTTTCGCTCCACAGGGTTGGGCAGTTCAGGTGTTTCGATCATCAGGTCTATATCACCACCAGGGCAAAAGTGGCGGCGTCAGAGTAATCTACTATTACCAAAATAAACTGATCCCCTATTCCTGCTTATAATTTTCGGAAAAGGAGAAAAAGCCAATCTGACGAAGTCGGAGCGTAATGAGTTAGCCAAATTCATCAGCCTTTTAGTCAAGCACTACGGTGGTTCAAATGCGTAACGCATTCAGAAGTATTAAACAGGGTCTTGAAGAGGCGGTCGAGTTTTCAAAAGGAAAACCAGGAAAAGCCGTAGTTCACGAATTCTCCCCAGTCGATGTGAAGAATATTCGCGCCAAGGTCGGAATGTCGCAAAGTGAGTTTGCTTCAGCTTTTGGAATAAGTGTCAGTACTTTGCGGCACTGGGAGCGGGGTGATCGAGTGCCTCAAGGACCGGCACTAGTGCTGCTTAACGTGGTAGCAAAAGAACCTAAAGCTGTTCTCAAGGCGTTGCGTTCGTAGGTGCTAACAAGGCATTGAACACGGACAGTTCAAAGCGGCACTTGTTTGATACTGGATCAGCTACAGGCGTGGAAAAACCAAAAAAAGCGTAAACCACTACAGATCGATGGTGCCCGCCAGGTGTGTAAAAGTTACCTGCATGTGGAGAATACCAAAAGCCTCAAGTCCTGTAGTGACCGTTACCACCCCGAACGAACGCTGAAACTAACAGGATCACCGGTCATCACTATTGCGCCAGATATACTCGCCCGACCAGGGTTCGTTCCACACGGTGGCCCGTCAACATTCAGCCACCAGGCGGTGCCATCGTTGGGGCGGCGCAACTTACGCCGCTCGGTGAAGTATTTAGTTGCCGCAGGCGTCATTGAGGGCATGCGGCCATTGCCCGGGTCAGTAATGATCGATGTGCGAAACTTGCCGTTGACCATAAACACATCGGACCCCGGATCAACCCAGAAATTGTTATAACCACCGACATTGCCAGCCCTTCGGCCGCTGCAGGGGTGTCAGGGTCGCAACGTTGTACACACCAGAAAGATACGGCGGATTGTCAGCTTTTTTGCGGCTAGATTGGGTATTAACCCAACCAGGGCGAGCCATATCGTGCCCTTGATGGCGCGCTTAAACGACCGCAACCACAAGCTGTTTTTCTTCACAGATAACCTTCCAAAAACCTTGCGGAAGTGCCTAAAAATCGGTTTATCGGACGACCATACCTTATATCCGGCTGGAAGGTAGCTCGACGCCTTGAATGCAGAAATCAAGGATATAGAATTTAAGTTGACGAAAATGGAACACAAAAGGGTTATAAACCAATGAAATATATCATCATCTGTAGCTGCCTGCTTATGTTGTCCGTTACATCAACTGCGAACGCCGCTGCAGACAAGCAGGAATTCTGGGTTGTCGGTAGTTTTAAGGAAATGCAAGGTGCAACCAAAGAACGCAGGCGTATTGAGAATACGACTAACTTAACTGTTCAGATTGCCTTCTTCGATTACGGCGGAACCACCAAGTACCGGCTGGTTGTACCAAAGGACGGGGCGTCAAAAGCTGAGCTGGAAAATCTGGAATTGTACCCCTGGATGCTCGCAGTCAGTCAAATTAGTCTCGCAGGTGAAGCTGCTGTTAAGGAAGCTGCTGTTAAGAAAGAAATGGTCGCAGCGGTAGAACCGGAACCTGTTAAAAAGGTAGAACCTGTCGCCATCCCCGAACCCGTCAACGTACCTGTAGTACCAGTCAAGGTGGAACTGCCTCCCCAGGACCACTATCTTGTTTTGGCAAGTTATGCCGAAGCGCGTTTAGCCGAACTGTTCGTCAACCAAATGGGCTCGGATATGGACGCGCCCATGAACATCAACAAGGTGCAGTTTGCTAACAAAACATCTTACCGTGTGGTTCTAGGACCCTTCGATGAACAACTCGATTCTGTGCGCGCACGTTATAACAGTTTGGGATTGAGCGAAATTTGGTGGCTCAGCGTCAATGCATCGTACAGGATGAAGTTCGAGCCTAAAGCCATGATTGCGGATGCTGAGGAAACGTCTGTTGTTGATGACGTGCCGATTTTCGTTGATGAGATCGTTGCGGTAGAACCCCTTGTTGTTGGGGAGAGATGACCAGGTATTTGCAATTCCTGGCGACGATGAACAATCGAGACTATGCCGAATACTGTACATACTCGCCAGGAAGACAGCGAATGATGTTTTGCACAGATGAATTTTTGTCCGAGAGATTGAACCGCAGTCAAAACCTGGGAGCTTTGCAGGCGTCCTATAGCCGGTAATCTCCCAGGAGACCCGCCGATAATGGTCTGGATATTGTCCAGGCCGTTGCTCCGTCCTCCAGGCCGTTGACTGTCAACACTGCGTCGTGTAAATAAAGAGTAATTTCGCGTACGTGACAAAACCGAGATGAGAGATAGCCTTGGAGCAAAGTCCGAACGAAGTCCCTCACAAGAGTCTCAACCAAAGTCTGGTAAAAATGCGTCTGCATTCTCGTCAGGATAAGGCCAATGATCGATGACCGAAAAAATTCTTATCGTTTTTGGCACTCGTCCTGAGGCGATAAAACTTGCACCTCTAATCATTGCGCTAAAAAACAAACCTGAGTTCGAAACCAGGGTTTGTGTCACTGCCCAGCACCGGCATATGCTTGACCAGGTGCTTGAACTGTTTGCCATTAAACCCGATTATGACCTAAACCTGATGCAACCTGACCAGGATTTGACCGACATCACTGTCAGGGTGTTGCTGGGGCTACGTGATGTGTTTGGTCAGTACAAAGCAGACCGATTGATCGTACAGGGCGATACCACCACAACCTTTGCAGCGTCGCTCGCCGCCCACTACGAAAAAATAAGTGTCGCCCATGTAGAGGCTGGGTTAAGAACCGGCAACCTGTTCAATCCGTGGCCAGAGGAAGCCAATCGCCGGATTACATCAGCGTTAGCAGATCTGCACTTTGCTCCCACACAGGCGTCAGCAGAGAATCTGCTGGCAGAGAACATCGAACAGTCTCATATTCATGTCACCGGCAATACGGTTATCGATGCATTGTTTCAAGTGGTAAAAAAGATCGAGTCAGACAAGGCTTTACGGCGATCATTGAAACGTCGTTTGCCTGACCTCGATGACAATAAAAAAACCATCCTGGTCACGGGTCATCGGCGGGAAAGTTTTGGCGCTGGATTTGAGAATATTTGTAAAGCCATCGCCACCCTGGCACAACGAGATGATGTGGAAATTGTCTACCCTGTTCACCTCAATCCGAATGTACAGGAACCTGTAAAGCGAATTCTTGGTGGCCTGTCCAATATACACTTGATTGAACCTCTGGACTATCTACCCTTCGTTCACTTAATGAGCCAGGCTTATATCATCCTCACTGATTCTGGAGGCGTTCAGGAAGAAGCCCCTTCACTAGGCAAGCCAGTATTGGTTCTGCGCGATACGACCGAACGACCAGAAGCGGTTGAAACAGGAACGGTAAAATTGGTGGGAACACAATCCTTGACCATTATTGAGGAAACCAATCACTTACTTGATTCCAAAAAAAGTTATGAAAAGATGTGCAAGGCACACAATCCCTACGGCGATGGCAATGCCGTTGGACGAATAATCAGAGGTCTTTTGAATGCTTGATAACAGTTTTCGCAAAGTATCGATCATTGGTTTAGGGTACATTGGTTTGCCCACCGCTGCCATGTTTGCTTCTCGAGGCCTTAGTGTCGTTGGGGTCGATGTCTCCGAACACGCTGTGAATACAATCAATTCAGGCAAGATACATATCGTAGAGCCTGATCTTGATATGATCGTCCACAGTGCTGTGAACCTGGGCAAACTGAAGGCTACGACAACACCAGAAGCAGCAGATGCGTTCCTCATTACGGTCCCCACCCCTTTAGTTGGCGACCATGAACCAGATTTATCGTTTATTGAAGATGCTGCCAGAAGCATAGCGCCCGTACTAAAACGCGGCAACCTCGTCATCCTGGAATCAACAATCCCTGTGGGCACCACAGAACGATTGGCAGAATGGTTGCAAGAGGAACGAGGTGACTTGTCTTTTCCACAAACAGCAGGCGAAGAAGCTGATGTGCAGATTGCGCACTGTCCAGAACGTGTATTGCCAGGTCAGGTGATGCAGGAGCTGGTTGTAAACGACCGCATCGTGGGTGGTATGACGCCTCATTGTGCCCAGCGAGCTGAATCTCTATATCAAGTATTTGTTAAGGGTGATTGTCATCTAACAGATGCGCGGACGGCTGAACTGGCTAAACTTACAGAGAACTCTTTCCGCGATGTGAACATAGCGTTTGCGAACGAACTATCGTTAATCTGTGATGAACTCGATATCAATGTCTGGGATCTTATCCACCTGTCGAACAAACACCCCCGGGTGGATATATTGTCTCCGGGACCTGGGGTTGGTGGCCATTGCATTGCTGTCGACCCCTGGTTCATTGTTGCGTCTGCGCCCGAATCCGCGAAGATAATAGTGACGGCGCGCGATATCAATGACAATAAGCCCAGGTATATTGTTGAGCAAATAAAAGCTGCGGCAAGCCAGTTCAAGGAACCTGTAATTGCCTGTATGGGTCTCGCATTCAAAGCAGATATTGATGATCTCAGGGAAAGCCCATCAGTTGATATTACCCTTGCACTGGCTGAAGCCGGTGTAGGTCGTATTTTGGCGGTGGAACCGAACATTGCGGAATTACCAGAAGGATTGCAGGAAGTGAAAGTTGAATTGGTGGATCAGGAGGTGGCAATGGAAGAAGCCAATATTATTGTTGCGTTGGTTGATCACAAATCCTTTAAGAAGATTAAGAAGTCCAGGTTGAATGAAAAAGTGTTAATTGATTGTAGGGGGGTCTGGAACTAGCGACAGTTAAGATCGGTACAATTGTAAGCCATATGTAATCTTATGTTGCTGACCAGTTGCGACTCAACCGTGTACCCAGTAAGCTGTTTCTCGTATAGTTTCAACGAAATATTTTGGTCGAAACTCACATAAAACAAACATAAGAACAGTGGGCTTTAGCCATGCGACGATCTAGTAGAACAGTTTGCCGGAGGGTAGGTGATTGCTGCTGAAGAAATGTGGCCAGTGATGTTGGCTACGTTAATCATAACCTTTGTATCAATTTTTTTACTTAGACCGCTGGCAATCAGAATCAACCTGGTTGATGTACCAACCGAGCGTAAGTTACATGAGGATCACATACCACTCACAGGTGGGCTGGCGATATTTTCCGGTCTACTTTTCGCCACATTGCTCATATCCTTGTTTTTTCCCTCTACACCAACAAATGAAAAGTTGGTTTTCCTGTTAGCGACCAGCGCCATTATTCTTGTCATAGGACTGGTTGATGACTACAAAGATCTCGGTCCCCTAATCAGATTTTTAGTGCAGACGTTGGCCTGTCTTATCATGATGGTGTCAACGGGCATTTATGTTGAGTCACTGGGCAACCTCATTGGTACAGGCGAGATACATTTAGGTCTGTGGGGAATTCCATTTACCGTATTGGCCGTTGTGGGGTTCATTAATGCCGTCAATATGATGGACGGTATCGATGGGTTGGCCGGTGGAATTTCTCTATTAGCTATCCTCGCTATCCTGGGGTTTCAAGGTGTTAGTGGGAGCTTTAAACATGTTGACATGCTCGTTATATTGGCGGCCGTATTGATACCGTATATGATGTCCAACCTGGGTATGTTTGGCTTGCCAAGAATATTTCTGGGTGACGCCGGTAGCATGCTGATTGGTTATCTGATTGCATGGACACTCATTATTCTGAGTCAAAGCCCCCAGGGCGAGGACGTCGCTATCTCGCCCGTTAATACACTATGGTGTGTGGCTGTTCCCTTGTTAGACATGTGGGCGGTTATGTTCAAACGCTTGCGTCAGCGTATTTCGCCTTTTACTGCTGACAGGGGGCATTTGCACCACTTGTTCATTAGTCATGGCATCAGCGATTATAGAGTTCTTCTTATTATTCTTTTAGGCGCGATACTGCTTATGGGTATCGGTGTGGTTACGCATTATTTGATGCCTACTGCCGGATTCGTTGTTTTTCTGTTTGTATTGGTCGTCTATGTCACGGTTAACATGCTGCTCGAGCGCAAGCTGAGCATGAATTAGTTCTGGCACAGCTGCATTTAATCTTAAACGAACGCGACTGTTCTGAGATCGTTTTCAGTTGTTCCTTGCACGCTCCACATTCAAGCTCGCCCAGGCGAGTGCCAATACGACCATAAACAAACAGGCATTGGCAGGAATATGAAGGTTAAAGTCTGCGAAGGAATGAATAAGTATAGAGGTCATCGCCATTAGACTGCCAAAGGCGATGCCGCGATAAAAAGGCGAGCGCCTTGTCCGAATCGTTTTCAGGGCTGCCCCATAACTCAAGATAACAATTAGAGCGAGAGGGATAAACCCAATAATCCCGTATTCACTTAGAAATTCAAGATAGTCGTTCTCTGCATTCGTAAAGAAATAGATGACGTCCGCACCTCGATATTGTGGAAACACATGTCGAAAAGTGCCTGCACCCGTTCCCGTCAACGTGTGATCGCGGACGATATTTACCGTGTAACGATTTAATTCAACACGTTGCTCCTCGCTCATGGTCGTCTCTTGGATACGATTTACGACCCTTTCGACACCAAAGTAGGTTCCAATGAGTGCAATATCAATAACAATCAAGCTGACCAGTAGTACAACCGTTGACCGATTTAACTTCTTCGCCAGTAGCAGCGTGAGTGTGCCAGAAATAAGAATGCTACCAAAAAAAGCACTGTTACCCATCCTGGATCCGCTCATCACAAGACCGACAACCATAATGACCAGCACAATCCTTAATCTGGCTTTCGGACCAAGCAATAACTCTGCATAGCTGCGTACGACTGAACGAAAATGACTACCCCTGGAGCTGGGCAATGCAATCATCATCCCAACCCCGAGTGCAATGCTCATCTCCAGGAACCCTGAGAAATGGTTGTAACTGATAAAAGTTCCTGAGGCCCGACTCTGGGTGCCCTCTATTACCCACCAGGCACCCAGAAAAGCTTGTGCCAAACCTGCAAAAACGATCACATATATGGTGCGGGTAACTCTTTCCCGAGATGAAAGAAAGTAGATGGACAACGCAAACATGCAACTATATGCGAGAGATTTCAGTAGCTCGATTCGTGTCAAAAACACATCCTCCGAGATGGATGATCCATCGGACCGTACCGTGCCTTGAATGACTAACCAGAAAACCACCCACAGAAAACAGGCAGCGACCACCCATGTCTTTTTGAGTAACACAACGTCATCTGATGGGGCGATTAGCTCACGAGCTACAACAGTAATTGAAAGAGCGAATATCGAAATCTCAAGCAACGACCATGCCCAGACTCGATTCGCGCCCAATGGAATGGACATGAGGAGGAGGATGGCAAGATAAATATTGAATTGTGGAGGTTGCACGAAATCGTCGAAAATGAATTGGCTGGGCTATGTTATCAGTCCTTCGCTCACTATTCAGTAAACGCCTGGTGTTCGAAGCATCGGCAGCCCTTTTGATCTGTTGCGACTCGGACTTCGACTCAGTAGAATCCCTGTGAATGAATTCCCTCCGCATAGTTCTCTGCATCAACACGTCATGGAATATATTTAACTTCCGCTCGAATCTTATTCGAGCGATGATCCGGGCAGGGTATGATGTTATTGCAGTAGCCCCGAAAGATGATTATTCAGAACGATTGACCGCTCTTGGGTGTCGATACATCGAATTGCCGATGGATAACAAGGGCAAACATCCTTTGAAGGATCTGATGCTGTTTGTTCGGTTTTGCAGAATTTTCCTGAAAGAAAGACCTGATGTGTTTCTTGGCTATACCGTAAAGCCCAACGTTTACGGTTCACTCGCTGCACATTTGTTGGGTATTAAGGTCATTAACAACGTTGCTGGACTAGGCGCTGTGTTTATCCAGGGGAGTTTGTTGTCGCGCTTTGTCAGCGGTTTGTACAGGCTGGCATTTAGCCGATCATTTAGGGTCTTTTTCCAAAATGACGACGATCTAAGTGAATTTGTCACGAAAGAGCTGGTGGATGTGAACAAGACTCATCGATTGCCAGGATCAGGTGTTGATCTGGTGAAATACGGGTTTCATCCGCTGGCGGAGAAACCCGGGTCATCGTTTCGATTTCTTTTGGTTGCGCGAATGCTCTGGGACAAGGGAATCGGTGAATATGTTGAGGCTGCCAGACTGATTAAACAGACCCATTCGGATGTGGAGTTTGACCTTCTGGGTTTTCTGGATGTACCTAACCCTGCTGCAATCTCACGTGCGGACATGAACGCCTGGGTCGAAGAAGGTGTTGTGAACTACCTGGGTGAGACGGATGATGTAATTCCTTACCTGGTAGAAGCCGACTGTATTGTGCTACCAAGCTACCGCGAAGGTTTACCCAGAACCCTCCTGGAAGCGGCTGCCATAGGCAGGCCTATCATAACGACGGATACAGAGGGGTGTCGTGATGCCATTGATGCAAATATCACTGGATACCTTGTGGAAGTAAAAAATGCCAAGAGTCTCGCCAGTTCGATGATGCGCATGATTCAACAGTCAATAGATGCACGTCAGCAGATGGGAAAACTAGGTAGAAATAAAGTGGAGCGGGAGTTTGATGAAAAAATTGTTATTAACGAATATATGAAGACGCTAGATTTGATTGGAAAGCGATAAAATTCTTCCGATTGGGAACCACCGTGAAATCATTCTGGTAGATAGGCGATACGATGCCTTGGAATCAGGTTAATCTCTAGTGATGGAGTGCCTTGAACATCAGCTCTGCTCGACGCCAATCTTCAGGAGTATCGATATCCTGGACGCGATGTCTTGGTAGCACAATGGGTATCGAATCATCGGAAAACATAGGCTTCTCGCTCAACCACGCAGATGTCTTGCCCCAATAGAACTGACCAGCGTCATGGTATGCTTCTTCAAGATCCTGGGATCTAGTCTCATACTCCTCAGGGTGCAACATCTGCACTCTTTTCTGGCTAGTAATTCGAATGGCTCTTTGTATGGGGAATGCATAGTTCGTTACTGCAAAACAATAATCTGCGTCTTTTTTCTTTCTGAGCGTGTCAAATCCGTTAGCAATGTCTTCTGCGCTAACAAATGGGGCGGTGGCAAAGATGCAACAAGTATATTCGGGTTCATGATCACTGGCAGTCAGTTGTTTTATCGCATGTGCAACAACAGGCACAATGCCAGTAAAATCATCTGCCAATTCACGTGGGCGAACAAAGGGAACTTCAGCTCCCCACTTGCGTGCAACGTCTGCTATTTCATTGTCGTCAGTCGAAACGATAATTTTATCGAAGCACTGGCCGGCGATTGCGGCCTCTATCGACCAGGCGATCATTGGTTTTCCACAAAAGTCTTTGATGTTCTTGCGTGGAATTCGTTTGCTACCACCGCGAGCTGGAATGACGGCTAACTTCATGGAACAAGTGCTTCAGTTAAAGCAGCAATGACTGTGTCCTGCTGGTATTCCGTTAAAGTCGGGTACATAGGTAAACTGATCGCCTCCGAATAATATCGCTCTGCCGAAGGAAACTGACCAGACTGAAATCCCATGCGCTGATAATAGGGTTGCATATGAACAGGTATGTAGTGAAGGTTGACACCGATTCCTTTCTTGCGTAACACCTCGAAAACCTGGCGGTGACTTTTGCCAATCTTCTCAAGTTGCATGCGAATTATATAAAGATGTAAACCGGAGTAGCTGTCGGCGTGCTGCCAGGGTGTTGTTACCGGTAGATCACTGAGGAGCTTATCGTATCGATCTGACAGATAGTGTCGTTTCGAAACGTATTTATCCAACCGAACTAGCTGGCTAACACCCAGAGCAGCCTGCAATTCGGTCATACGGTAGTTGAATCCCAATTCAATTTGCTGGTAGTACCATGGCCCGTCAGAACCACTCGTCATGAGTGCTGGATTTCGTGTGATCCCATGGCTGCGGAAGCTCTGCATATGATTCGCAAGATCCTGGTTGTTAGTCAACGCCATGCCGCCTTCACCGGTCGTAATTATCTTCACAGGATGAAAACTGAAGATCGTTACGTCACTATAGTGCCCGTTACCAATTGGTTCTTTACGATACCTTCCTCCGATGGCATGGGAAGCATCTTCAATAATTTTGAAACCATAGTGCTCGCCAAGACGATGGATGTGATACATATCGCAGGGTTGCCCTGCCAGATGTACTGGTACAACTATTTTGGGGAGTCTGCCTGCCTTTTCTGCCAGAATAAGTTTTTGTTCCAGCTTTTCCGCACACAGGTTATAAGTTTTATCATCAACATCAACGAAATCGACTTGTGCGCCACAATATAGAGCGCAATTTGCCGATGCTACGAACGTTATCGGGCTGGTCCAAAGCCAATCACCTTCACCTAACCCGAGCGCCAGACAGGCAATATGTAAAGCTGAGGTTGCATTGTTTACCGCAATGGCATATTTCGCCTGACAGTATGCTGCAACTTCTTTTTCAAACCTGGGTAAGACGGGGCCCTGTGTCAAGAAGTCAGACTTCATTACACTTGTGACAGCGTCAATATCCTCTTGTGTGATTTCTTGTGCGCCATAAGGAATATCCCTCATTAGAACAGTCCGATCTTGTTTCGATTTTGCTCAACCCAGGCCTGAAGCATTTTTGTTGTCATCCATTCTTCATTGATGTCGCTGGAATAGACGAACCCTTCCGGTACTTTCTCACCATCCTTGATTCGCGCTAATGAATTACTCCAGTTGTTGATGGCCGGGAGGATCTTAAAGTAATCCGAATAGCGGTAGGCATAATCGGAATCTTCTTTACCGATCATTTGTTCGTGTATCTTTTCACCAGGGCGCATGCCTACAAAATCGAACTTTGCGTCGGGGCATAGTGCCTTTGCCAGATCAACCAGTTTCATGGAAGGGATCTTCTTCACATATATTTCGCCACCCTCCATGTCGTTAAACGCGTGCCAAACGAGCTTCACCCCTTGCTCCAGTGAAATCATGAAACGGGTCATACGTTTATCGGTAATTGGCAGCACACCGGTATCTTTGATTGAGAGGAAGAAAGGGATGACCGATCCACGCGAGCCCATCACATTGCCGTATCGCACGACGGCGAATCGGCTACCATGTTCACCTGCATAGGCGTTGCTCGCGACAAATAACTTATCAGATGCCAGCTTGGTTGCACCGTAGAGATTAATGGGACTACTTGCCTTATCTGTCGACAATGCAACCACCCGTTTTACACCCTTATCTATACAGGCATCAATGAGGTTCATTGCACCGTTTATGTTGGTTTTTATGCACTCAAATGGATTGTATTCAGCGGTCGGGACAATCTTGGTTGCAGCTGCGTGAACTACGTAATCAACACCATCCAGTGCGCGATACAACCGGTCCCGATCCCGAACATCGCCGATGAAAAACCTTACCCTTTCATCATCCTGATATAACTTCGCCATCTCCCACTGCTTCATCTCATCGCGAGAAAAAATAATAAGGCGCTTTGGCTTGTATTTTTCCAGGGTCATCGGTACGAAGGTATGACCGAACGAGCCTGTGCCACCTGATATCAGAATGGAAGAATTCTTGAGCATTCAAATAGGCCTTTTAAGAAAAGTTTTTATGCCGTGGTCCTCTATACTTCGCGCGTCGTACGTTAAAAACCTTCAGGTCGACTATAAACGGGGCCATAGCTACTGGGCTCACCCCATATATTATCTTTTACCCATTCGTCCTTCTCGATACGCCAAACTCGTTTATCCCTGAAAGTATCTGCAATCTGCCAGAATTCTTTTTCATCCATATCTACATAATTGAGCCAGTGTTGAAGATCACTTGAAACGATGTGGTCGTATTTTCGAACCATTTCAATACCTTCGTCGCGTGACATATAGCCGGTTCTTATATCTTTGGACGCATGATCGGAGGCACGACCGTAGCCGAACTTGATGAATTTAAGCAAATCATGGACTCCATTCTCATATCGGTCATCTAAATTGGATACTCTTCGGTATGTTCTTTCGAACTCCTTTTCAGATGCCTTCCAGCCATATTTTTTAGATATCAACTTAGTGTGAGTGTAGGGATCCCATTTAAAAAAATTACCGATGTATATTCCTTTCACACCTGATTTAATGATTTCTTCATCTGAAGGGTATTTTAACCAGGTTAGATCCTTCTCTTCCAATGGATCAAGTGGGTCGTCCAGCATGTCATACCATTCATATCCTCTTAAGCCATGTTCATGCCTTACCCTGGCACTAAATTCGACATAATCGTCTGCACCGTACATGCCTGATATATCCCAGGCTGTTTCACCCCAGATCATTAAGGGAATCTGAAACTTCACGGCCACGATAATTGGGTAAGTAAATATTCCGCAATGTGCGTGCCAATTCATATCACCCATTTTTCGAAAGCAGATCCGATTAAGTTTCTTTATGACATCAACACTAGGTCCAAACACCAAATGATCCGCATCAAAGACTTCTCGCATCTTGTCTCTATTGTAGTCGCCTTCGGGCAAATAGTTGTTGCCATGATAGGTCACCAACAAGGGCTTTAATCCGTAGTCGGAAACCATCTTATGTACCTGATAGTAACTGTCTTTGCCTCCACTAACAGGTACGACACAGTCATAACCAGAACTATTGTTTAAGTTGATTGTTTCAATTGTTCTCTCGAATAGCTTTTTCTTCTCTTCCCAAAACTCGTCCGTCAATTCGGAAAATTGTTCAGCCACCTTGCATGCAGAGCACACTCCCTCTGCATCTACATGTAGATTAACTGATACGAAGGGGTAGACACATTGTTTACAATATTCCATGGTCATGTTGATAACTCCTCCGGCTCAAATTGACAACAACATCGGCTCGCGAACGCTCAAACCGCTATCGAACAAATACTTTTTTGCGTGATAAACGCTTTGATCAGTGTGCTGAAAGATATTCGCCGCAGCTACCGCGTCTACATCTGTTTTTTCCAATGCTTCGCGGAAATGTTCCCAGTTTCCGACACCGCCTAGTGCAATAACAGGTATTTTGAGATCTGCACTTATTTCTGAAATCGTCTCGATATCATAGCCGTTCTTCTTGCCGTCACGATCTATGCAATTTAACAAAATCTCTCCAACTCCAATTTCTTCAAGTCTCTTGGACCAACTTTGAGGTGATAGCCCGGTATCCCTTGTTCCACCATCAACCATCGCTCTCAATTTTCCATCTATCTCTTTATAGTCAATAGACGCCACTATGCATTGTGAACCAAATTCAAGGACAGCCTCTTCAACCATGCGAAAATTGTCAAATGCGATGGTGTTAAGACTGACTTTGTCGGCTCCCTGGGATAATCGTTCGGCAATGTCTGTTCTATTTCTAATTTTTCCGCCGACTGTCATCGGCATGAACGTGGCATCTGCGACATCGACTATTACTTCTCGAAATGTCCTTTTAAAGGCATTACCCAAATCACTTCTCCCGGCGTCGAACTTTTCACCTCCGCTAATATCCAAATAAATAATTTCATCCGCTGCCCATTCACTCAGCCTTTTTACAGCCTCAACAGGATTTCCAAGAATCAAGTACTCAGAAAAGTCAATACTTTGCACTAGCGAGCCGTTTCTCAGTAGGAGGATAGGTATCAAGCGTTTTTTCTTCATCGCATATTCATAAAGTTGGATATTAGAATCATACCCGCTTTTTGGCTTTTTTCCGGATGAAATTGGACCCCGACAATGTTGTCGCGACGAACGATACTTGCGTAAATTTCACCATATTCTGTTGTGCCAATAGCGTGTTTTTGATTATTCACTTCAAAGACGAAACTATGAACAAAATAAAAATCGAGTTTCTGGTGCTCGCCTAACAACGAATTACCTGAAGACTCAAGTACGGTATTCCAGCCTATATTGGGAATTGGTAATCCATGATCCGCGAACTTCCGCACTCGTCCGGGTATCCATCCCAACCCTTTGTGAAGTCCAAATTCGGTACCGGTTTCCGCCAATACCTGCATACCAACACATATTCCCAGAAATGGTTTCTGTTTGATTAACACTTCCGTGCCTAGAGCCTCGAGCGGTATGCGATCCTGTATCTTTTTCATCGAAGAGCCAAAGGATCCGACCCCCGGTAAAACAATATGTGATGCGGTCTCAATATCCTCAACTCGATTGGACAATACAAAGTCGATTTTAAGGAAGCGTAGGAGGTTCGCGACTGATCTTACGTTACCTGATCCATAATCAAGTATACATACTCGTTTTCCCATGAACGGACCGTCTAAACGCTTTGTAAAATGCAGACTAACATACGACAGATGATACCAAAGTTTCTACTCTATTGGTGTCCGGTCGGTAAAGTATTAAGCCGTTGAGTAATATGGTACTTTCGAGCAAGTCGACATTATATGGTGGTGGCGACGGCAACATTGACAATCGTAATACTGAAAAACGCGGCTGCATATTCTCCTGAATCAAAGCTCTTATCTCTGGGAGCGATTAACAATTAGAAGGCTTACAGATTCGTCATGAAGCAAAGGATTAGACCACAAAAGGATTCCCATCGTGGAAGTGTTCTTATTCGCACTGACTCGTCGATTGGAATCGGAACCGGTCATGTGATGCGTTGTTTGACACTCGCGGATGCCTTGAAATCTGTTGGAATTGAAGTTTTGTTTGTTTGCAGAAAACAGGTAGGTCATTTGGCTGAACTGATCGAATCTCGAGGTCATGAGGTCAGGCTGCTTCAGGCGCCGGAATCAGAACACAATGACAAGCATGAGCATAAACCTTTGTCAGAAATCGACCAACAGAAGGATGCCGAAGAGACGATTCAGGCACTACACGGTCTAAAACCTGGGTGGATAGTAGTTGACCACTATGGCCTTGACGCACTGTGGCACCGAAGCCTGAGGATGATAGCCAGGAAAATACTGGTAATCGATGACCTCGCTAATAGAGCCTTAGACTGCGATGTGCTACTTGACCAAAATTACTATCAGGATCCCTCTGCTCGGTACAAGAACTTCGTGGATACAAAGGCCATATGTTTACTTGGTCCCAATTACGCGATGCTTCGGCCTGAGTTCGTGCAAGCGATAGATCGAGATCACATAAGAGTGAGGACGAAACTGGAGAGAATCCTTGTCTTCCTTGGCGGTGCGGATGCAACCAACGAAACAAAGAAAGCAATATTGGCGATGGATCAGTTGGTAGGACACAAATTCGAAGCGGACGTCATAGTCGGTGCCGTCAACCCGCATACCTCTGAAATCAAACAGCTATGTGACCAACGCGCCTATACAACATTTTATCAGGATGTAGGCAATATTGCAGAACTGATGGGAAAGGCAGATTTGGCAATCGGTGCTGGTGGTTCAACAATTCTGGAGAGATGCTATTTGAAACTCCCGTCCTTGGTAATGGTTCTGGCGAAGAACCAGAGTGAATCAGTTGCTGATTTGGCACGCGTTGGAGCGCTTGAGTCTCTCGGCTGGTATGCAAATGTGAAGATTGATCAGATCGCGAACAGCCTCCATGATTTCTGTCAACACCCAGAAAAACTGAACGTGGCAGGACAGAAAATGGAATTGGTTTTGAGCCACCAAAATTATCGGGGCGTAGATGGGCTTGTTGAGGTGATGGAGTAAATATTATGTTTTTATTAAGTCATTTTCCATCAAGAATCTATGATCAACATGAGGTTTTTCGTGCTGCTATCCAAACTCATCATGTCTAATTGACTTTGCTAACACCGAAAAAGGTCAGCTACCTAGCGATTCAAGATTCATCCGAGAGTGGACAATGCCATGTTTAGATCTGGCAGTTACATAGTTTGTTTTACACCTTCACCCATTCTGTTTTTTGCGTACCAAAGGTGCTTTCCGAGGCCCCGATCATTCGTTTCAACTACGATTCGAGCCGTGCCGGTTCGGTCGCCAAGGCACTACTGCAAGGCTATCAGGGTTATTTACAGACAGATGGTTACAAGGCATACGGTCAGGTGTTCTCGCTGCCGGGTATCACCGGACTGGGTTGCTGGGCACATGTGAGAAGGAAGTTCTTTAAAGCACAACAGGCAGCGCCGAAAGGAAAACCGACCCTTCGGACCCAGCAGATACTGTCCTGGGTCCGTAAGCTTTATCGCCTGGAAAAACAGTGGTCGACCCTTGATCCACAGACGCGCCAGCAGCG
>JAPYTQ010000053.1:0-25844 GCA_029941905.1 Pseudomonadales bacterium
ACGACGACCCATGGGCACAACAGAATCCTTTAAACGTTACTCGACACTAACCTGCCCGGAGTGCAGCCACAGGTCCTATGACCTTATGCAAACGGATGCCTGTCAGTTTTTCTATGACTGCAAAAATTGTCATGCGTTACTCAGGGCAAAAAAAGGTGATTGCTGTGTTTACTGTTCTTATGGAGACGTCGCGTGTCCTCCAGTGCAGAAGGAGAATTCATCTGGCAACAACTGACCTTAAGCTGGATGAACCCGGCACCCTGACGAAACCCGCACCGATAGACAGAATTGTACGCCTTGGCTTCAGCCTTCTGTGCCTTTTCCTGGTAGCAGATCTGCTGCTGTTAGCTGACCTGATGGAAGGCAATCACGTCGCGTAAATTATTTGGACCGCGTTGATCCTTGGATTATTCCTGAGCAGCTGAAATGCGTGCCTTTCACGATTTATTTTCGCGACTTACCGAGATTCTTACAAAAGAAGAACACTACTGTCCGATTGGCCCCCTGCATCCTATCGATCTGTGGGAGATAAAGCAGCCCTGGATTCGCAACAGCTAAATTCGCGCTTGATGTGGAGATTCCGCCCTCACACCGACATGGCGGAAATAGTGGTGCGGCATATCGACCTTAATCGGAGGTTAGTGACACTTCTCGACGCGGATTGATCACGATATGCGACATTCTAATCAGAGGTTCTTTGGCAGCCTGCTAGGATTCAGGGGTGCGATTCGGAACAAACCAAATGGGTGATGACCAGGCCCGTTCCTGAATAGTAGGCGCCAGATCAGGTCTTGGGGATGTTCCAGCCCGAATTGCGTCCCAGGTAGACCAGCGGCAGGTTGGGTTTTCCAGCACCCGGGCATAGTAGAAGGCACGTTTGGATGAATCAAAATCAGGATCTGTCCAGGTTGTCTTGAGTTCTGCCGCGCCAGTTCCAGATGTAATCGAACAATCCGTTAAATCCACACTGGCGCCATTGTCCGGGCAACGGTGGGTGGCCGGATCTATCTTGCCATCGTCAGAGCAGGCAACATCGTAAACCCTTTCATGATGTTCACCGTTAATGGTCCATCCTTTGACAACTTGAACTCTTTGCAGACTCGCAGATACAGGATCACGCGTCCCCCAGACGATAAAGCTCGGTACATGGTCATTCTTAGCCAAAAGATCTGAGCCCATCGAAACGCCTGACGCATATGCCTGCATCACCATATCCTTGTCAGACAGAATATCTTGATTGAACCCGTAGCCTGCAAAGAATCTAAGTCGTATCCGCGGACCCGATGTGGCAAATGTTTCTTTGCGGCGAAAGGCGTTGTAGATGGCATCGCGGGTATTTTCCTCGGCCCAGACGGCGGCTAACCCGGAAGCTCCCCAGGTTTCGAAGGCACCCGATCGATAGTAACTGCCATCAATTTCTTTGACATTTGTACCCAACTGATCAGGCGCATTTCCACGAATCTGATCCACAGCCTCGTCGGGCATGGGAACAGAACCTCTTTGGATTCCGTTGGAGTCAAGTAATCCAGCCTTGGAAAAGTAATCTGCTTCATTGTCAGTTGTGGCAGCGGTATGGGTGTCCGAAGCAGCAATAAAGCCAAATTTGTATGGGTTGGTGATCCCTCTGTCTTGAAACGACAGGCCATTGAGCAGAGCCTCACGCGCATAGGATCCACTGGGTTCACTCGCCAGTGTCGTGGCGATACGATATGGCATGATCTCAAAATTAGCCCACTCGTCCGTTTCAGACAAGGCAGGGTGTGTTTCAGAAGTGCCTTTGACCTGGGTAATTTCAATCAATGGTTCGTTGCGAATTCGTTGCAAGGCGTAGGTTTCGTCCATTGGGTCTCCGGCCCAGTCCACTAGCTTGAACATCTGGCCATTGGAGCCGTTCGAATTGTGCGGTATCGCCAGGCTTTCTATTCCCTGTTCCCGAAGATCGTCCATCCAGTCCCACAGTCCCTCCGGGTTCTGGCTGTGGAATCGGGAGAAAGGCATCGCCGGGAGTTTGTCGGCGCCGCGAAAAAAAACATTCCTGTGCAGGTTGCCGCGATCATTGCTGGACGTGGTGAACTCATAAGCCACGAAGGTGGTGAACTCACCGGGTTTGTTAAACGCTTCCGCTGCTTTGATGGTGTCAGACCAGGCATCCCGGGCAATGTCGTTGATCATTTCAACATCGACATCACCATCGCCAATACCGGACAGGATGCCTGGCAGGAAGATGCTAAACGCACGAATACGTTGAGGTACACTCTGGGTGTTCAGGTTTGAGGCCGCATTGAGGTTGTGCAGATCTGTGACAAACTCAAGTTTTGAGAATTCAGTGGATGTGTCAGCGGCTGCTTTTAGCGCACCCAGGAACATGGCGTGATCAGTTACCGCATAAAAATCCAGCGGTTGTCGCAACTGGACGTCGAAACCGGCCGGGTGTTTGATAACCTCGCCGATTGCGTATCGATAGGCATCATATGGTGTCGCGATGGTACCAAAGGCGAACGCATCGAATGAGTAGTTGGTATGAACATGGAGGTCACCGAAGTAAGCATTGCGCTCTGCATTTGCTGTCGGGTTAGCGACAATAATATCAGCAGGCATTTCGAGTCGATTGCCACCGAATCGTGAGGCGACGACAGCCTCTACTACTTTTTCCTTGATCCCATCGGTCACTTTTCCCGAGCATCCCGCCAGGGCAATAAGTACGAAAAAGATGCCAGCAACGACTGGCTTATGGGACATTGAGTTCATCGTGGATTACCCCTGAATTATTTCTTTGTTTCTGCCTGCCGAGTATGCAGACTCAATGTAATCGTTGCAATGCGCGAACCAGCTATAGCACTATCGACAAGATGACATCAGGTATGGTTTATTTAACCCTCGTGTTGATTGGCAGGACAGAGAAATGACGTTAAAAAAACGACTAGCCGTCACATTGCCAGCCGGGCCGCATTTGACAGATACGATTCAACGATTGGTGTGGGCAGAAGAAAACGGCTACCCGGATGCCTGGTTCAGTGATTCTGGTGCGCCGGATACACTGACTCAAATCGCGGCGGTGGCTCATTACACGAAAAGTATCAGAATTGGTGTGGCAGTGACGCCAGTCTACACGCGAACGCCTGCGGTTCTGGCTGCATCGGCTAACGTTATCGGCCAGTTACTCCCGAACCGGTTCGTACTGGGTTTGGGATCTTCCAGCCATACCATTATGAGTCAGTTCAATGGCATCCCACTCGACAAACCTGTGACCCGGGTGAAGGAAACAACCCTCATGGTACGTTCGATGCTAGCCGGTGAAAAATCAAATTTTGATCTAACAACACTGGCCAGCCGTGGTTACCGCCAGGCACCGTTGCAAAACCCGCCGCCAATCTATATTGCGGCGTTGCGTTCAAAGATGATCGAAATGGCCGCAGAAACGGGTGACGGGGTGATTTTTAATCTGTGGCCAAAAGGTGCATTGCCTCGAATGATGGAGCATGTGCAAATTGGCGCTGAACGGGCTGGTAAGGATGCAGCGGATGTTGAAATTGTTAACCGGGCGATGGTGCTGGTGACAGATGACAAGGAGCGGGCACGCAACCTGTTCCGTGCATCCCATGCACCCTATTATGCAACGCCCGTGTATAACCGGTTCCTGGCATGGGCGGGGTACGAGGGTGTCGCGGCTACAATCAGTGAAGGTTGGGCTGAAAAGGATCGCAACAAGACGACAACGGCACTCACCGATGATTTAATTGATGAGATTATTATTATTGGTAACGAACAGGAGGTTCAGCAGAGGATTTTCGAGGATGCCGAGGGAGGTGTACATACCCATATCATTGCACCCCTTGGCGGTGCGACGCCTGAGGAAGTTACGGCAACCTACGAGGCATTTCTACCTGACAGGTTTACTTTGAACTGATGGTGTTTATTAAGAATGGATGAAATTACGGAGACTGGTGACCTGGTGATAAATGATCTGAATATCACATCTCGGGTTGCTGAAATCGAGGAGCAGGGCTACACGGTTATTCCGGACTTTATCTCCCAGGATGAGATCGCGCGGATTCGTCACGCTTTTATGACCGAGGTACCCATCACGGAAATGCGCGCCATTGGCACCGATACCGGCAGGACTTTGAGGGCGCACAATTTGCTGGCAAAGACGCGTGCCGTGGATTACCTGTTCCTGGATGAGCGATTAAGAGGAATTGTGAAAGGTGTTATCGGCAAGCGTGTGCAGGTTAATGTGACAACCCTGTTCAATACATTACCCGGTGAAACGAAACAGTTTCTGCACCAGGATGATGGACTGTGGCCTATCCCGCGGCCCCATCCACATTTTCTATGTAATGGCCTGATTGCGATGGATGATTTTGATATTGAAAATGGAGCCACTCACATCGTCCCTTACAGTCATAAATGGGACAAACCAGTCGACCAGGAGATTGAAACCCTGCAGATAACGATGCCCTCAGGCAGTATGCTGATGTGGGCCGGGGGCTTATGGCATGGGGGTGGTGCGAATACGACGACGGATCGTGAGAGGATGGGCTTTTTTATGAGTCATGCTGTCGCTTACCTGAGACCCCAGGAAATTCAGCTTCTCTCGGTGCCGAGAGAAGTCGTCATGAAGATGCCAAAACTATTACAGCGCCTGTTGGGTTATCATCGCTTTGGCCTTGGAGTTGACGGGCGTGACCCGATTGACGTTTTGAATGATGGTGTTGTTGTGAACCCGGATGCCAGGCTTGCCTGGTGGCAGGACGAGTAGATGAAAACCAGTCACAATCGAGTTTTAAGGTGAACCTGGAAAAATTACGATTAGCGGAAGCGAACTTCCTTCTCCAGTATCCCGGTGGGTTTGACCATCCTGATATGGTCGCCGTTGGTAAAAAACACAGAGTAGACAAGATGTCAGAATTTACGGCGGAGGTCCTGGCTAAAAGCCGATTTAAGGATCGGGGGATGCTGCTGGAAAATCTGGTAAAGATTGTGTCCCGGTCTTCCATGGTCTCGATGTTTGAGAAGCCGAAGTTTCGCGATTTCGTTAATGCCTTGGATATGGCGGAGAGGGAAGCTTTAAGCAAGGGCTTCAAGAAAATGCTGCATGGTAAACAGGAAAGGGGATTCAATGAGGTGTTGGACCTGTTCACCGATGGCAGGGTGGCGAAATGGAGCCTGATTACAATTTTCCTGGTTTATTTTCGCCCGATGACGGAAGTGTTTGTGAAACCGACCACGGCCAAAGGCATCATCCAGAAACTGGAGCTCGATCACCTGGTCTACAAACCCCGGCCATCGTGGGAGTTTTATGAGGCATTTCGAACCGCCATCAATGATATGAAAGCCCAGGTAGATCCCTCGCTCTCGCCGAACAATGCAGCGTTTACCGGTTTTCTGATGATGAGCCTGTAATAACTTCCCTTCTTGTTCCATTGTTGCGAGAAGGGATCTAGAATCAGCAGCCATGGCCCATACGTCAAACTTGGCAGGCACGTCCCGCACTGATTACACCGAGCTGGTAAATTGCCTGGCCATTAAACATCGGAAAAAAGAAGCATTGCGCTGCCTGATGGCTGGTGGATTCGATACTGCTTCTGCACTTCGTGCAGGGCTCAAGGATGACAACCCGGATGTTCGGGTGGGGTGCTGTATGGTACTCGACCACTTTATGATTGAAGCGGCAGTGCCGGAGCTGATCGAAAACCTCACCCACTCTGATTCAAGTGTACGCGCCTGGGCAATACATACACTAGCCTGCGACCGATGCAAACAAGGCGTGTGTCGTCCGGGAGAAGGCGATACTGTTCCGATGGCAATCAGAATGTTGCAGCAAGATCCAAGCAAAGGTGTTCGTCAAATGGCGGCAGGTATGCTCGGGCCAAGTGTGCATCGAAGTACGGATGCGCTTGTCGCATTGCAAAAAGCGCATAACGAAGATCCCAGTCCCGTGGTGCGAAAAATTGCCGGTTGGTGGATCCCCGGTGGTATCTGTTATAACAAACTTAAACCACGCACACCCCGCCGGTTATGACTGAACAAGAAAAAAAGTTGTAGTACAGCGCGACAATAAGGCATGCTACCGCTCACGAAAAAGCGTGGCTCGTAGCGTGGCTCAAACGCTGAGTCCAAAGGCATTGTTAACCAGGAGCATGATTACTAATGAGATATGAAGCACCAACCAGTACCAAAGAAGCGGCGGCGCTTCTGGCGAAGGAGAAGGGCAAGGCCTACATCCTCGCTGGTGGTACCGATCTTATAGTCCAAATGAAGACTGGCTTGATCGAGCCGGACCTGATGGTGGATATAAAGCACATTCAGGCGATGCAGACCATTACCACCAGCGCATCCGGCACCAGGATCGGCGCATCAGTAACCGGTGCTGAAATGGGCGAGAATAAAAGGCTCAAAAAAACCTGGCCTGGTGTCGTTGAAGCGACCAATCTTATTGGTTCAGACCAGATACAGGGTCGTTGTACGATGGTTGGCAATCTGTGCAACGGTTCACCGGCTGCCGACAGCGTACCGGCGATGATTGCGGCGCGCGCCAAGGCTGTGGTTGTCGGTAAAAATGGACGCAGGACTGTAGCGGTAGAAAAAATAGTCACGGGTCCCGGCCAGACGTCCCTCGCAAAAGGGGAAGTCATCGAAGCTATTACACTGCCGAAACGACCGGCGCGGTCTGGCGATGCGTATTTAAGGTTTATTCCGCGCACGGAAATGGATATCGCTGTTGTCAGTGCCGGTGTAAATCTAACCCTGGAAAGAGGTGTGGTAAAAACCGCCCGTATCGTGCTGGGAGCCGTCGCGCCTACAGCGGTGCTGGTACCCGCAGCCGCCAGGGCAATCATCGGAACAAAACTTGACGATGCGGCTTTGGAGAAACTGGCTGCCGCGTGCTCCGCCGCGTGTAATCCTATCGATGACAAACGCGGCACTATCGAATATCGAACCAAAGTTGCGGGTGTTCTTGGTCGGCGCGCCGCAAAAATAGCTTATCAACGTGCAGGAGGTGCCTAATGGCTGGTGTACTCGTATCCACTACAATTAACGGCGATGCCGTGGACTTCGCCTGTCCGCAGGATGAAACATTACTCGACTCATTGCGTGACCGGGTTGGGCTAACCGGGGTAAAAGAGGGTTGCGGCACAGGTGATTGCGGTGCTTGTAGTATTACCCTCGATGGTCGCCTGGTCTGCTCGTGCCTCGTTCTGGGAGTAGAAGCTAACGGTCGGGAAATCACCACGATCGAGGGAATGGCAGATGGTAATAAGTTGCATCCCCTGCAGAAAAACTTCATCGAACATGCAGCCCTGCAATGTGGCATCTGTACCCCCGGATTTCTGGTGGCCGCCAAAGCGCTGTTGGATCGCAACTCAAATCCAACGGAAGAAGAAATTCGCTATGCCCTGGCGGGGAATCTATGCCGTTGTACCGGCTACGACAAGATAGTCCGTGCCGTGCAGGCTTCTGCTAAAGAAATGCGCAGAAAAAGGTAAAAAAACAGCATCATCATGCAAATATTAGAGATAGGAATCTGAAATGGGACACGACACCAGTTACACAGATCAGGAGTTTAAAGTAGTCGGGACGCGGGTCAATCGACCTGATGGAATCGACAAGGTTACTGGCCGGGCCAGATACGGGGCAGATGCCTATGCACCCGGTCAACTCGTGGGATTGTTTCTTCGCTCGCCACATGCGCATGCCAGGATCAAGAAAATTGATACATCCAGGGCTGAAAAGCTCAAAGGCGTCAAAGCCGTTGTTACCAGCGCAGACTTGCCGGATCTGACCGATGGAAATCGCGGCTTGCTCGATATTCTGGAAAACTGCATGGCGCGTGATCGTGCGTTGTACGATGGCCACGCAGTAGCCGCGGTTGCTGCCATCGACCGGCAGACGGCAAAAAGAGCCCTCAAGCTGATTAAGGTTACTTACCAGGTACTGCCCCATGTGACCGATGTGGATGAGGCGATGAAGCCCGATGCACCTATTGTGCAGGAATATGTAGCTACCGACGGTCTTCCATCCAATGTGTCCCAGGTAAACCAGTTTGGTCACGGAGACGTAGACAAAGGGTTTGCCGAGGCAGATGTGATCGTCGAGAAAAGCTACAAAACCGAGCAGACTCACCAGGGTTATATTGAGCCCCATGCTTGCCTGGCGAGCGTCAGCCCCGATGGTTCAGGCGAATTGTGGGTCACGACTCAGGGCCACTTTGGTTTCCGCATTAACTGTGCGCAATTGCTTGGCATGGACATGGCCAAACTCAAGGTGACTGCATCTGAAATTGGTGGAGGTTTTGGCGGCAAGACCCATGTATGGGTAGAACCAGTAGCACTGGCCTTGTCCCGCAAGGCTAATCGACCGGTTAAAGTGGTCATGGATAGAGATGAAGTTTTTAAGGCCACAGGACCTACCTGTTCCACTTCTGTGGACATAAAAATCGGCGCCAAAAAAGACGGTACCATTACCGCCGCAAGCGCTGTGTTGCGCTATCAAAACGGTGCTTTCCCGGCTATTTGGGGCATGCTCGGCGCGATGACATCATTCGCCTGCTACGATCTGAAGAACGTGAAGTCGGTGGGTTACGATGTGCTCTGTAATCGTCCCAAGGTTGCTGCCTATCGTGCGCCATCTGCACCTATGGCTGCCTTTGGAGTAGAGAGCACCATGGATCTGGTGGCTGAAAAGATTGGCATGAATCCGGTGGATTTCCGCATCAAGAACGCCGCAAAAGAAGGCACCCTTGCTTCCTATGGGCCAACCTATGGCCCGATTGGCATTGGGCCGACATTGGAAGCGGTCAAAAATCACCCGCATATGCGAGCCAGGCTCGGAAAGAATCAGGGTCGGGGTATGGCTTGTGGTTTCTGGTTTAATTTTGGTGGGCAGACCTGTACTGATCTCAACATCGGGCTTGATGGCAGTGTGACGTTGACTGTGGGTACCGTCGACGTGGGTGGTTCACGCGCATCTCTCTGCCTTATTGCCGCAGAGGAACTCGGTATCCCTTACGAGCAGGTCAAAGCCAATGTTGCGGACACGGCTTCCCTCGGCCACAACGATATGACTGAAGGCAGTCGTGGCACCTTCTCTTCTGGTATGGCAACAATATTCGCGGCACGCGACGCGATTGAAGTGATGCGTAGCAGGGCAGCAGACATGTGGGAAATCCCTTTGGACGACGTGATCTGGGAAGACGGTCAGGCTAAAGCCGTTGGTAAAAAACACGGTAACCTGCCAACACTTTCGTTAAAGGAAATAGCCGCCAAGTCACCTAATACGGGGGGGCCCATCGCTGGCCACAACGAAGTGGTTGCCGATAACGCCGGTGTGTCTTTCGCCAGCCATATTTGCGATGTTGAAGTGGACCCGGAAACCGGCGCAACCAAGGTCATTCGCTACACCGTTGTTCAGGATGCCGGTAAGGCGATCCATCCGGACTATGTCGAAGGACAGTTTCAGGGTGGTGCGGCACAGGGTATTGGTTGGGCACTTAACGAGGAGTACATTTACGGTGATGATGGTCGCCTGCAAAATGCAGGGTTTCTCGATTATCGTATACCCGTTTGTTCGGATCTGCCGTTCATCGATACCAAGATTCTTGAGATCCCAAACCCGACTCATCCCTATGGGGTGCGCGGTGTGGGTGAGACTTCGATTGTCCCGCCGCTCGCAGCCATCGGCAATGCTGTCTCGAATGCCGTCGGCGTGCGCATGGACCATATACCCATGTCGCCGCCCAGAATTCTCAAAGCACTTGAGGAACAAAATAGTTAGCTGTGACTCATGCCGCAGGTTAAGCTTACCGGGAAATTTCGCGCAGCAGCCGATGATGCAGATACGTTGGAGATCGAAGCGCGAACCATCCGTGAACTGATGACCCGGTTAGTGGAGCGGTATCCGTTGATGGATCAGCATCTCGACGCTGGTATTGCGGTTGCCATT
The DNA here is from genome assembly GCA_029941905.1 of Pseudomonadales bacterium. Classification (GTDB taxonomy): domain Bacteria; phylum Pseudomonadota; class Gammaproteobacteria; order Pseudomonadales; family Azotimanducaceae; genus JAHRVQ01. Next base: position 9,943 of record JAPYTQ010000053.1, read on the forward strand.
GATGGTGAAATTTATCGTGACAACTGGAGCGTCGAGATTCCTCCTGATGCGGAAGTGTTTTTGATACCCCGTATTCAGGGAGGCTGATAAGTTCGTAGTTATGGAAGATTCATCTGTGCTTATCTGGGGGACACTGTTCGGCGGTATTGGCATCGGGTACTTCATCTATGGCAGAAGACAAAAGAATCCGGTCTCGTTTTTTACCGGGATCTCTTTGTTTGCCATCCCCTATTTGATTGAAGATGTCATTCTCCTGATTGCAGTAGCACTGGCGTTAATGGTGTTACCCTTTGTGGTAAAGCTCTAATTCCCTTTTTGTCCCAGACAGTAATTCACAGATATGAAGAACGTATGAACCAAAAAACAATTGGCAGCACCGATATCAAAGTTACTCAGATCGGGCTCGGCTGTATGGGACTATCAGAATTCTATGGTCCACCCACTGACACCAATGACGCTATCAAACTGCTCCATGAGGCGATAGAGATGGGTGTGGATCACTTTGACACCGCAGAATCTTACGGCGTTGGTTCTGCAAACGAAACACTGTTGGGCCTGGCATTCAGCGATCGTCGCGACAAGGTGAAGATTGCAACCAAATTCGGCCCGTTACGTGACCCGGTGACCGGTGAAAGAATAGGGCTTGATGGTTCGAGGAAGAACTGTCGCCGGGCGGTAGAGGCTTCACTGAAGCGCCTGCAAACAGACCATATTGATCTTTACTATTTACATCGCGCTGACCCCAAAACAGCCATCGAAGAGACCGTTGCCGCGATGGCCGAACTCGTCCAGGAAGGTAAAATCGGTGCTATTGGCTTGTCAGAGGTCTCCGCAGCTACACTCAGGCGGGCATGCGCCGTCCACCCCGTCGCGGCTGTTCAATCCGAATACTCCATCTTCAGTCGGGATATTGAGGCTGAGGTGATCCCTGCCTGTATTGAATCCGGCACCACCCTGGTTGCCTATTCGCCTCTCGGGCGCGGTATGTTGACCGGTAGCTTCAAAACAGAAACTGAGCTTGCAGATACTGACTTCAGGGGTGTCATGCAACCGCGCTTTAGCGGCGAGGCCTATGCCGCCAATCTCGCCCTGGTCGAGCAGTTGACAAAAATGGCAGAGGCAAAAGGTGTAACGGCTGCTGAGGTCGCCCTTGCCTGGGTCATGGGCAAACAGGACAACGTTCTGCCTATTGCAGGCACCACACGCCTGACCAACCTGAAAACCAATGTCGCTTCGATGGACTTAACACTGGACCCGGTGGATATGTCTCTACTGGACCTGCTTGCTGACCAGGTCCGAGGCACTCGATACAACGAGCAAGGTATGGCGATGTTGAATGGTTAATCCAATTAGGGACTTGCGCCTAAACCATTACATCATTGCTGAATTGCGTTATCCCATTGCATCGTCGAGTTCAGCTTTTGAGGCGATTGACTTTTCCAGGTCTTTCAGGATTCCGTTGTTGATGCTGTAGATCCAACCATGTACAGAAAGTTCTGCACCGGCTTTCCAGGCATTCTGGACAATCGTCGAGTTGCAGACGTTGGTCACCTGTTCTTTCACGTTCAGCTCGCAGAGCAGATCTATTTTTTCGTCGTGCGGAAGGTCTTTCAATTTATCAGCGTTAAAACGACTGACATCCTTAACATGCCGCAACCAGTTGTCGATCAATCCGTGTTCAATGTCATCGACGGCCGCCTCGATACCCCCGCAGCCATAATGGCCGCAAACAATAATGTGTTTAACATGTAAAACTTCAACGGCGAACTGGATAACTGAGAGACAGTTCAGATCAGTATGGACCACGACATTGGCAAGGTTACGATGCACAAAAACCTCGCCAGGTGGAAGTTTAACAATCTGGTTCGCCGGTACCCTGCTATCGGAACATCCAATCCAAAGGTATTGAGGAGCCTGTTGTTTTGACAGGTTTGAAAAAAAGTCGGGATCTCTATCGGTGGTTTCCCTGGCCCACAACTTGTTTTTCTCAAACAGGTATTGCAACTTACTCATTTTCGACTACCTTCTACATCTTGTATTTGCTTATCATGACATGACGAATTGCGATCCGACCGGTCAGGGTGCCAGGCGCGCAATTGCCCATTGACCTTCGGCCGATTTACGGTACTGAAAACGATCATGCAGGCGATTTACACTCCCTTGCCAAAACTCCCATTGCTGGGGAATGATCCTGTACCCACCCCAGAATGATGGAAGCGGTACATCTCCCTGGCTGAACTTTTGTCGCATCCGTGAAAACTCGCTGTCCAAAATTGATCGTGAATCCACCGGCCGGCTTTGCGGCGATGCCCAGGCTGCGAATTGACTTTCCCTGGGTCGACTGATGAAGTACTTGAGTACAGAAGTCAGTGGTAACTTCTCAGCCAGGCCCTCAACGGCGACCTGTCTGTTCAATTGCAGCCAGGTAAAGTGCAGGGAAACCGCCGCGTTACCTTTTATGTCGAGCGCTTTTCTACTCTCGAGGTTGGTAAAAAATGTCAGGCCGGTGGCATCGAGTTGTTTAAGGAGCACTGTTCTTTGTGAGGGCCGACCATCCTCGTCAACGGTAGCCAGGCACATGGCGGTTGGGTCCTGAATTTCAGTATCAACGGCAAACTGCAGCCATTTTTCGAACTGATCGAATGGCGAGTCGAGCAGGTCTGCTCTTGACAGTTGCCCGCTCCGATATTCTCTTCGAATTGAATCCAGTTCCACCACTGCGCCCCATGATTAACTATTACCCAAAAACCATGCTACCACTATTGGTTTCGTCCCGGTGGAGTTTGACGCCGGTCAACGACTTCGATCGCCTGCAAATTTATGATAGCTGTTCCCTCAGTGTATGAGGTCGACTGAAAATGAAATATGATATTATCATCGTGGTGTTAAGTCAGTGCTGTTACACTCTGAGCCCTGTCGTCTAATCGAAAGCGCTAAGAATCTCCCGATCGAATTCCTCGAACAGCTCGGAGTTATTTGTGTCCAGTCCGCCGATCATCACTTCCTCTGCTCCTGCTTCAATGATCTCACCGATCCGGTCGATGACGTAGTTCCTGGAGCCTGCAGCGGTGCCTTCTCCCAGTCGACGCCCTGAAATCATGGCGTCAACTGCAGCCTTGTCGTCGGAAACAAGGGAAGGCATCAGAACCGTACGTTTGATCTCCGCTGGGTCGCGGCCGACAGTTTCACAATGTTGATCCAGAATGTTGCACTTGTATTGAAAATATTCGGCCGTCATCGGTCCGCCAGCCCAACCGTCAAGGTTCATTACATCTCCATACATGGCGAGTGTCCGCAGGGTTCTTTTCTCCCCCGTTCCGCCAACCATGATAGGAATGGGCTTGTCGTAGCTGCCAGGAGAGAGTGGCGCGTCATCAATCTGGTAGTATTTTCCCGAATGAGTGACAGGCTCATCGGACCTGATGAGTGCTCGCAGTAAAGCGCAGGCTTCCTCGAGTCGATCCTGGCGCTCCTTCATAGAGGGAAAATCCCACCCATAGGCCTCGTGTTCGCGTTTGAACCACGCAGCGCCGATACTCAGACAGAACCGGCCGTGGGAAATCTGGTCAACCGTCGCAGCCATCTTTGCAGTGAGCCCCGGATTGCGGTAGGTGTTGCCCAGAACGAGGTGACCTAACTTTAGCCTTTCAGTAAACCCGGCAACAGCGGCGATGACGGTGAAACCCTCATGGGCGGTGAGGTGTTCTTCTTCTTTTCGGCCCGGTGGCGGTAAATAGTGGTCAGCAAACCAGACGCTGTTCCAACGCCCTTGTTCCATAAGGCCAACAACCGTTCTTATACTATCCCAGGTGTTTCTGTAGCAACCAACCTGTGCGCCGAATTCCATATTCGTTCCTTATTGTTTGTGGTTAGACAAGAATACAGCAACCGATTGATTATGGAGATAAGCATCTTGCGCCGTTGACCTTGGCAGAAATAGCTGTTTTATTCTCACTATCCTGATCTGGAGTAAGTATGTTTAGAAATTGCCTTTTTGCATCGTTGGCTAGAAAGCTGTACGGTTGCACACTCTTGGTGCTACTCAGTGTTTCGGTATTCGCACAGCAACAGACCCTACTGCTAAGACAGCCCGCACTTTCTGAAAAACTCATTTCCTTTGTATACGGCGGTGATATCTGGTTAGCCAATCTTGACGGTTCACAGCCACGGCGTCTCACATCACACCCGGCGGTTGAATCGAACCCAAAATTTTCTCCTGATGGTAAATGGTTGGCTTATTCGGCACGTTATGAGAACAATATCGATGTCTACGTGGTTTCTGTATCAGGTGGCCAGGCCACTCGATTGACTTGGCATCCCGGAGCCGACACTGTCAATGACTGGAGCCGCAATGGTAAGACCATATTATTTTCCTCGGCGCGGGAAATGCGCAACGGTCGCAGTAACCAGTTATTTCAGGTGTCAAAAAAGGGTGGCTTTCCGGAAAAGATAATGGACGCGGTTGCCGTCGAAGGCAGCTGGTCAACCAATGGAAAACGGATTGCCTACAGGCCTTACTGGCGTGCCCATGCAGGCAGTAGTGGCTGGCGGTTGCACCGGGGAGGCGCGACGCCGCCGATTTGGATCATCAATCCTGATAATCAGAAGGTGGAAAAAATTCCCCACGAAAATGCCTCAGATTCTAATCCCATGTGGTTGTCCGGCAATGTTTATTTTATTTCCGATCGCGACAACCAGGCAGCCAATCTGTTTTCCTACAACACATCCAGCAAACGGATCACTCAGTTAACCCGGGAGGATGTGTGGGACGTAAAGTCCGCCGATACCGGCAACGACAGGATTATTTATGAAGTGGGGGGCCGGTTAAAAATATTTGACCTTGATACGCAGCGCAGCAAAGATGTCAAAGTTTTCATTAATCCGGATTCCCCCCAGACACGCCCGGCGTGGAAAAATGCAAGCTCAACAATTCAAAGTATCGGACTGTCTCCAACGGGCAAACGGGCATTGCTGACTGCAAGGGGTGAGGTCTTCACGGTTCCGGTCAAGAAGGGCTCTACGCGTAACATCACGACATCCGGGGATGTCAGGGAGAGCAACGCCATCTGGTCGCCCAAAGGTGACCGAATTGCTTACATTAGCGACAAGGGTTCAGTACATCGGTTGGTTGTCGTCGATCAGACCGGGCTTGGTGAGGTGCAGACGTTCGATCTCGGCCCTGCCTATTACTCCCTGCTGAAATGGGGAACTAACGCTGAGCGGATTGTCTACCAGGACAACCATCTGAACCTTTACGTCATCAATTTAGCTGAGAATCAGAGCAAGTTAATTCGAACCAACGTACGGCGCAGCGGTGCGGAGGTTTCACTAAGCCCGGATGGCAAATGGCTCGTCTACACCCAATCAGGCGCTAACTATTTTGGCCGATTGGTGCTGTACGAGTTCGCAACTGAGCGCAGTGTCCCGCTCACCGATGGACTGAGCTGGGCGTCCTCACCTGCCTTCAGTCGCGACGGGCAATACCTTTACTTCATGGCGTCCACCAATGCTGGTCCGCTGCAGGTTGGCCTGGATATGACCACGCGTGAGAAACCGTTACGCAATGCCATCTACACCGTGGTACTGGCGAACGATGGCAAATCACCATTACTCCCGGAAAGCGGCGATGAAGGTGATGAGGACGCCGAGTCTGATGAAGCTGACGAAAATTCTACAGAAGCGGACTCAGATGATGAATCCGGGAATGGTAAAGATCAGGACGAGCCGGTAAACGTCGTTATTGATCTGGAAGGAATCGAGCGACGCATCGTTTCATTACCCATCGCAGAGAGGTTCTACACGGATCTTAGTGTGGCAGATGATGGCTCTTTATATTATCTCGAAAGAAGGCAGCCCGGGGCCAGCAATGAACTGCCAGCGAGTGAACGGCGGGCCGTCAACAAACTTAACCGGTTTGATATTAAAGAGAAAGAAGTCACACTGGTGAAGGAAAATATCGCTAATTACATCATGAGTCATGATGGCAAGAATCTACTTATCCTCGGGTCCGATGGTGGTTTGTTCATCGCAGAAATTGCCGAAAAGATAAAACCGGAATCCCTGGATGTCAGTGATGTTAAAGCCTACATCGACCCACGTCAGGAATGGAGGCAGATTTTTGATGAAGTCTGGCGAATGGAGAAAGAATTCTTCTATGCTGAAAATCTCCATGGTCTGGATTGGGAGGCGATTCGTAAACGCTACCAACCACTTCTGCCACATGTGACAACACGGGAAGACTTGAACTTGTTGTTGGTGGAAATGATTGCTGAATTTCAGGTCGGTCACAACCGTATTCGCGGCGGTGATATCCATCGGGAAAGCTCTGTTGCCATAGGCTTGCTGGGTGCCGATTTACGGATTGAAAAGGACCATTACCGGGTTAAAAAAATCTATACCGGTGAACGCTGGAATCCTTTTCTGAAAGCGCCTCTGGCACCACCGGGCATAGGCATAAAACAAGGGGATTATATTCTGGCTGTCAATGGTCACCCCATCGATCACGACGTCAATATATTCTCGATGCTGGCACAAACTGTCGACAAGCAGGTTACCCTCTCCGTCAACGACCAGCCGAAAATGGCTGGTAGCCGGGAGGTGGTTGTTGAACCGATCCGCAACGAATTTTTGTTACGTCAGTGGAACTGGATCGAAGAAAACCGGCAAACCGTTGAAGATAAAACCGATGGCCGGGTTGGTTATGTTTACCTGCCAGATACCGCGGCAGGTGGATTCACCTATTTTAATCGCATGTTTTTCGCCCAGATTGACAAGCAGGCACTGATCATTGATGAGCGAAAAAACAACGGTGGGCAAGCAGCAAACTATGTCATTGATGTACTGAACCGTGGCTACCTGGGTAGCTGGAAGGATCGCAATGCGATGATTTTCGAGACCCCCGGCGGCGCGATTTACGGCCCCAAGGTTATGTTAATCAATCAGGATGCAGGATCTGGCGGCGACTTTTTGCCTTATGCTTTTCGGCACCTGGGGTTAGGAAAACTGATTGGCACCAGGACCTGGGGCGGGTTGATCGGTATTTCTGCGAATCCAGGTCTGATTGATGGTGGATCGCTGGTAGTGCCATTTTTCCGTTTTTTCAGCACTGATGGTACCTGGCGTATTGAAAATGAGGGTGTGGCGCCGGACATCGAAGTTGAACTGGAACCCGACGCGGTGAATAAAGGCATAGACATGCAACTGGATCGTGCGATTGAGGAAGTGCTGCAGCAACTTGAAAACTACACGCCTGTTAAGCAGCCGCAGGCACCTTCGATACCGACCCGGCCTGGCCAGTAGCCGATATTGCGACTGATGGCGGGGGAAAATCATTATTCAAACAGGGGGTTGATGCAATTACATATTCATGCCTTGTGCAGGCATGACTCAAACCTTCGCCTGGTTTCCGTCAATGACTGGCAGCCAAGAGTACCTGTGCGGTTTTTCCTAGGCAGGACTCGTGACGGCAACATCTGGCGGTTTCGGGATGACGTCCCGATCGATGTCTGCGAAGCGATAGAATCCTTGTGTGCGGATGAGCCTGAAACACTGATTGGCCCGCCGCGCCATGAATCTACGTATGTTGAGATCCTGTCTGCGCAAGGGCCTGTCGAGCAGGCCTGGCATGGTCCCGCCTACTGGTTTCCCCGGGGTACTGCTGAAATTGAGAGTGTGGGATATGCCGGTGATGCCATCTACCTCCATGAAGAGAATGCCGCAGTTTTAAGCAACAGCATGGCCGATTGGCTGGCGGATGTTCCGCACCAGCAACCATTTGCCGCCGTGGTCGCTGACAACAAAGCTGTGGCAGTCTGCGCCAGTGTGAGGATCACGGCCGAGGCTCATGAAGCCGGTGTGGAAACTCACGTATCGCATCGCCATAAAGGATATGCCCTGTCGGCAGTTTCGGCCTGGGCAATCGCGGTAGAAGCCACGGGCGCATTGCCGCTTTACAGTACATCCAGCGAAAACCGGGTTTCTCAGGCTGTTGCAGCGCGACTGGGACTCGTTCAGTACGGATCTGACTTTCATATTATTTGATTTTCCTATATTTACCTGATCACTGATCCGGATGCGCTGGCCCGATGGTTTCCAGGAATAACGGTGGAACGAAAGAAGGGCGGGTCATTTCAGATCTATTTTGGCGGGGAAGGTGAGGGCCCTGCTCATGTGGAGGGTATCCTTACAGAGTGTGATCCGCCAAATGTGCTGCAAATGGGTTCCATGCGATACGAGTTGGAGTCCAATAATGCCGGTTGTCTGCTTCGGTTCAGCGATATTCTTCACTTCGACGGGCTAAGAACCAGGCAGCAGTTCGCAGTCTCGGTATTAGGTGGCTGGCATGCCTGCCTGGATAAACTTGAACTGGCCCTGGACGGGAAACCCACAACAGACGTCGCAGAGCCGGATTATTCAAGGATTCAAGTACCGGGCTGGAAGATCCTCTAGCGCTTGTTCAGCCTCCTAAGCCTGGACAACCGCACCCGATTCGAGAAGTGCGTTGATATCTTCTTCGGAAAAGCTGCTCCCTGCTAAAATCTCACGGCTTTGGGAGCCTGGCGCCACCGAAGTTGACGGTAGTTCTGGCGGTGTTCTGGAGAATTTTGGGGCCGGTGCCGCCTGGTGTACCCCGTCCTGTTCGACGAAGGATTGTCGTTCGACATTGTGAGGGTGGCTTCGTGCCTCCTCAAAACTAAGTACAGGTGAGTAGCAGATATCAGTACCCAGCATGATCTCGTCCCACTCGTCCCGGGTTCTGGATTTGAAGATTTCTCTTAGCTGCCCCTGCAATCCGGGCCAGTCGTCTTTCGACATTTGATGGGGAAGCTCGTCAGCCTCGCCAAGACCTGATTTCTCTAACAATATGGCGTAGAACTGTGGTTCGATTGAGCCGACAGAGACATGTTTGCCATCGCTGGTCTCGTAGGTATTGTAGAAGTGCGCGCCACCATCAAGAAAGTTCGTGCCCCGGTTCTCAGTCCAGCCGCCGCCATTCATAAGCCCAAATACCGCATTCATCAACAGTGCTGACCCTTCGGTCATTGCAGCATCAATAACCTGGCCCTTACCACTGACGTTTCGTTCGTGCAGAGCGGCGACAACACCAAAAGCCAGGAGCATGCCGCCACCACCAAAATCTCCTACCAGGTTAAGGGGTGGCACCGGGCGTCCACCTTCGTTTCCAATGGCATGCAGGGCTCCGGACAATGAGATGTAATTGATATCGTGACCTGCAACCTGCGACATCGTACCGTTTTGGCCCCAACCGGTCATTCGGCCATAGATGAGCTTCTCGTTTCGGGCAAGACAGACATCCGGACCAAGCCCAAGCCTTTCGGTAACCCCTGGCCGGAACCCCTCGATCAGGATATCAGAGTCATCAACCAGTTTAAGAACAGTAGCAACGCCCTCGGGGTTCTTTAGATCCACGGCAATACTGCGCCTGCCCCGGGCTAAAATATCGTTCTTGTTTGCTGGTCTGCCTGCGGACGCTGAACGGTCGATCCGTATGATATCTGCGCCCATGTCCGCGAGCATCATGCCGCAATACGGACCGGGTCCAATCCCCTGAAGTTCGATAACCTTGACACCATTAAGTGGTCCCATCTTGCGTTCTCCTGTTCTGAGTATTTATTTGCCAGAGAGTATGCACGAGCAATGTGATTGGTGCATCCCTTACCGATGTGCTTGCATCTGGCTTCACTTTGATCAAAACGCGTTGAGTTGAGGGGGAGTCCTTTTCCTGGGGGCGCCGTGTTTTCCAATCTAAATGCTATCGACGAGATGTTTACGAGAAGTGTGTCTACATATAAGCGAGTGTTCTCAGAATCAAACGAAGCCCCAACCCGGCGGTAATCAGAATCACAATCGCACCAAAACTGTTGGCAATAATGCCATTTGAGTATTTACCCAAAACGTCACTTCGGTTCATAGCGATCAACAGAAAAATAGCAACGAAGGGCAGTAGCAACCCGTTGGCGAACTGAGCGAACAAGATAATGGTGATGGGTTTTACACCTGTTAAGGCCAGCAACGCACCAGCAACCAGTACACTTAATGTGATAAACCTGAATCTTGTCGATGTTACTGTACTATCAAAACTGAATATCTCACAAACAGCGTAAGCTGTCGCCAGGGGCGCAGTAATGGTGCTTGTCATTCCAGCCGCAAAAAGACCAAGGCCGAGCATGAATTTGGCCAAAGAGCCAAACAGGGGTTCAAGCTGGATAGCCAGATCGCCTGCAGTTGAAATTGCCAGCCCGGTACCAAAAACACTCGCCGCGGCAGCGCCGGTGATTGCGATCATAATTAATCCGCCGAGCCCGATTGATATGACGGTATCAGCCCTGGCCGCCGATAAATCATGGGGTCCAGACCAGCGGTTTTTTGCCGCGGTGGCATGGAGGAAAAGATTGTAAGGAACAACGGTTGTTCCTATCAGGGCAATAATTGTCAGCAGGCTTCCTTCTGGTACGGACGGTCGGGTGATGCCGTCAATCAGGGACGACAGGTTGGGTCGTACCATCAAAAAGCTGAAAATAAAGGCCATGGCCATGACCAAAATCAAACCAATCAGGAGTTTTTCCAGTTGCCTGTAGCTGCCATACCAGAGACAAATTGCCCCGGTGGCGAAAAGCGAAATGACTGCGACTTGAAAGACCAGAGGATCTTCCCCGGCAATGGCCTGGATTCCCAGTGCCGCGCCGGAAAGATTCCCTCCTTCGTAGGCGGCGTTGCCGAGATAAAGTGCCGTGACAATCACTATGAACACAGGCCATTTAAAAATGGAGGTTTCAAAGGTGAGTCTGAGATTCTCACCAAGCCCCTTTCCCGTGGTGACGCCAAGTCGAACTGCCATTTCCTGCAAGATAATGGTGGTGACTGTGGCGAAGACGAGAACCCACAGAAGGGTGTAGCCGAAATTGGCTCCGGCGAGCGTACAGGCTGTCACCGTGCCAGGGCCAATGAATGCGGCGGTCACTATTGCGCCAGGGCCGATGTTTTTTAGCAGGCCAGGTTTTTGAAAACCAGTACTTGTCTCTCCCATAGGTTTCCTGACGCGGCGGTAGTTACCCTGTTTAGCCAACGCCCCGTTTAGCCACCGCCTGTCTAACCATAGGAATACTGTGGATCCCAGTCGCCACTGCCGCCAGGAATCAGCTCAAACAGGTTCAATGCGGGGTTGAAGTCATCACCGCTTCCAAACTCGGTATCAGAGACTCGAACGATTTCATCTCCTTTTCTCATAAACACCGAGACACCAGGCCAAAAGCTTGGTTTGTCATTATAGGTACCGAGGTAACCCATATCGTCCGCAAAACTGGTTCCGGCATGTGAAACCATCCGGAATTTCCAGTCACGACTTTCGCCAAACTCTTTTTGGACTGCAGGATGATCGGGTGATGCAACGACAAAGGCGGCTCGATTCTCCAGGTGGCTGAGGACGCCATTCAGTCCGTCTGCCCACATGGTGCAGCTGGTGCAGGATTTACCCATGTTGTGGATGACAAACAACGTGTCCCTGTCCCCAAACAGTGAAGCCAAAGACACGTCTTCGCCACAGGTGCTGAATATGTAATCAGATACCGGCTCTGGCTCGATCGAGTCCTGCAGATCACGAATACTCTTGCGTACAGCCAGCAATTCTTTGCGCTTGTTGCTGATTTCTTCCATTGTAGCTTTGTAAGTCATCGTAATCTCTCCTTTCTACGATTCAGGTTTGTTGTCATTGTCATTACTGTCGGTGTCCATCTCAGGTAAAAAGGCTACCAGGGTATCAAACTGGCTCTGCCAGTATTTTGAATACTGATTAATCCAGACTGCGGCTCCGGCGATCGGCCCTGCGTCGAGTCGGCAAAGGCTGACTCGACCTGTCCGTTGCTGGGCGATCAATCCAGCCCTGACCAATACCTGAATATGCTTGGAAACGGCTTGCAGGGAGATATCAAACTGGTTTGCAATTTCACTCACGAGTAGCTCTTCGCCATCGAGCATTTCAAGAATCTCCCGGCGTACGGGATCAGCAATCCCGGCGAACACACGATTCAGGGTTTCAGCATCGAGTGAATGAACACTCACAAGTATTTGGTTTTTTCTAGCACGGGAACATTCAACCACTTAGTTGAATAACAATCAACTAGTTGATTATCAATCAAGTGATTGATTAAATAAATTAAGCAAGATGGCACCCGAATAATTTACGAGACTGTTTGTTTACGAGACTGACCTCAACGGGTCTCTAAAGTCCGGATGAGCTATTTGGATTAGTGCTTCGGCTCGCTCGGCAAGGGAAGCAGATTTTAGATTCGCGACACCGTATTCGGTGACTACCAGGTCCACATCCGTCCTGAGTGCTGTGACCATTTCGACATTCCTGACGATGCGGGAAATCGCCCCTTTCCGCGCTGTGGCTGACAGGGCGACTATGGAACGGCCGCCTTTGGATGATTTGGCGGCACGCATAAAATCCACCGATCCGCCGGTGCCTGAGATCTGCTGGCCTTTAACCACTTCTGCGTTTACCTGGCCGTAAAGGTCAACCTCAACGGCAGAATTTATCGACACGAAGTTATCCAGTTGCTGAATGATACTGATCTCGTGGGTGTAATCCGCGGACCTGAACTGGACCGAGTGCGCCTCCATGAGCCACGTGATCAGATCATCGCTGCCGAGTGCCATACCGGTGATATGCCTGCCCTGGTCGATGTTTTTGCAGCGGCCGTTCATATTACCGGCTTTCACCAGCTTCATTGCACCATCATCGATGATACCGGAATGTAATCCAACGTCATTTTTGTCCCTCAAGCCACCCAGGATAGCTGCGGGAACAGCGCCGATGCCGGTTTGAATGCAGTCTCCATCGCGAATAAGGTCGGCCACAAGCCTGCCAATTTTTTCTGAAACCGGATCGATCGCTACATCAGGAAAGGTGGTTGCCGGTGTGTGACTGGCGAACAGATAGTCCGCCTGTTCACCCACCAACAGTGAGCCGAGGGGTGCGACGAAGGCATCGGACACTTCCACAATTGCAATCTTGCTACCGCTCAGTGCCGCGCTCACATAGTCATTGTTGAGCCCGAACCTCAGCTCGCCGTTAATATCCCTGGCTGCCAACAGCAATGCAGCGTCAATGGACCGGTTGGCGATGTGATTGTAAATGGCGCGCATTTGCATGGGGATGAACCTGACCCGGTTGGCTGACAAACCTACCTTCAGGTAAGGCGTCATAAAGTAGGTTTCCTGGGTACAGTCGTTGCCAGATTCTGACAGGTCACGCTTGTTGACCGCCGCAATGGGTTGTTGGATAAAGTGCAGGTTGTCGGTGTTCGCGAGTTGATCAAGCAGCCCTGTGGGTTCGTTGGTGCTGCCGCCGACATAGACCATATCACCGGGTTTGATCAGGGTTTTAATATCTTCTGCACTGATCCAGTCAGCCATCTGTCTTCCTTTGTGTTTTCTATGAAAAGAAGGTCATAGTAAGTATCACAACCGCGCAGTTTAAGAATGGCCAAAAACCTGGTTGTTCCTCATCAACTCTATCTCTTCCGCATCAAAACCGACGAGCAGCGCCATCTCGACATTGTCTGCGCCCAGTGCCGGGGCTTCAAAGTTGATCACGCCAGGTTCTGACCTGAATTTTATCGGGATGCCGATATGTTCCCTGCCAGACTTGTCCTCGACAATCATTTTTCTCGCCCTGATTTGTGGGTCGTCAGCAGCTTGTCTCAAATTGTTCACCGGAGCAAAAGCAACGTTCATTCCATCAAACCAGTCTACCCATTCAGCCTGTGATCTGGTTAGAAATGTTTCAGTAAAAAATTGCTTTACCGGTTTCTGCGAGGGTCCGGGTGGCGGTTCACAAAAGGGGATCAGGTCCGGTCGTTGCAGTTTTGTCAAAAGTACTTCGGCGAAATGTATCTCTGATGCGCCGAGTACGATGTACTTGTTGTCCCGGGTTTCATAAATGTTGTACATCGCATAACCACCCCAGGTTCGTTCATCTTTGACAATAGGTGGTTTTTTCTCCGCAAAAACAGCGCCCATGTTATTGGGTAGGCAAGCCATCAGCGAATCCATCATCGCCAGGTCAATGTAGTCACCCTCGTGTGTATCCTTGCGGCGCAATAGTGCCATCAGAATTGCTGAGAGACCCATCATAGATGTCAGCATATCGGCGCTGGGGATGGCAGGCATGGCAGGTTTACCGTCGAAGCCGAGATTGACGCTAAGCACACCGGCGTAGGCTTCGGTGGCGAGATCATGGGCAGGTTTTTTTACATAAGGCCCGGTTTGTCCAAATGCGGACAAGGAGGCGTAAACAACGCCGGGGTTGCGCGCCTTGACCGAATCATAATCCATACCCAGGCGGTCAATGACACCAGGACGAAACGCCTCAACCACGACATCACACCTGGCGGCGAGTCGAAGCGCCAGCTCCCGTCCCTGGTCCGTCTTCAGATTCACCTGAACACTTTTTTTGCCACGATGGGTGTTGGTGAAATAGACGGATTCATCGTCTCGTTTCTGGCCAATCCCGCGATTGGGTTCACCCCCGTTGATCGGCTCCAGCTTAGTTACCTCGGCACCATGGTCCGCCATCATTTGCGTCAACAGGGGTCCCGGTAAAAAAAGCGACAGATCCAGTACTTTAATGCCCTCGAGTTTCATCAGACAGGATTCCGCTGCATCAACTGCCTGGCAATAATAATACGCTGCATTTCATTGGTCCCCTCACCGATGCACATCAACGGTGCATCACGATAGTATCGTTCGACATGCAGTTCTTTTGAATAGCCGTAGGCACCATGTATCCGCATACACTCCGAGGCATTTTCCATCGCCGCTTCGGACGCGAACAATTTAGCCATACCTGCTTCCATATCGCATCGCTCGCTGCGATCGTATGCGCGAGCGGCGTCTTCCACCAGTAATCGCGCAGCCTGGCACCGGGTCGCCATATCCCCGAGTTTCGTCTGGATCGCCTGGTGCTGGCCGATGGGTTTGCCCATGGTCTCACGTATTTGCGCGTAGGAGGTTGCGGCTTTTAGTGCCGCGTTAGCGACACCCACGCCCCTGGCAGCAACATTGATACGCCCGAGTTCGAGGCCGCCGACCGTATGATGAAAGCCATGACCCTCTTCCTCACCGATCAGGTTATCGGCTGCAATCCGATAATCCTCAAACATCAGTTCGGCTGAATCGATACCCTTGTAACCGAGTTTTTTGAGTTTTCTACCCACGGTAAACCCGGGTCCCTTTTCCGCGATGAACAAACTCATACCACGATGTCGCGGTTGAATTTCGGTGTCGGTTTTTACCAGCAATGCGACGCAGTTGCCTTCAATGCCGTTTGAAATCCAGGTCTTGGTGCCGTTGATCACATAGCTGTCACCGTCCCTGGTAGCCCGGGTTCGAATCGCCTGCAGATCAGTACCACAATTTGGTTCTGTCAGGGCAAGCCCGCCACGTATTTCGCCAGTGGCAAACTTGGGGAGAAGTCTTGTTTTTTGTTCTGTTGTGCCAAACCGCTCAACGGCAGCCGCCATGATGAGATGGGAATTGAATATACCGGTTAAGGACATCCAGACCTCGGCAACCGCTGCGACAATTTTTGCGTAGGTTGAACTCGGTAAGCCCAGACCGCCATAGGCGCGGCTAATGGTGGCGCCAAACAAGCCCAGTGACTTCATCTGCTCGACCATCTCATGGGGATACTCGTCAGCATGATCCAGTGCAAGTACCTTGTCTTTTACGTCGCGATCAAGCCATTTTGCTATTGCATCCAGAATCTGGGTTTCATCATCCGAGTTAAATGCGTCGCCTGTACGGGTAGGAATTTCCTCTGCCATAGTCAATTTTCTCTGTCAGGTGTTATTGTTTGTCTTACTTCTTACTTCTTACTT
>JAPYTQ010000053.1:25944-31721 GCA_029941905.1 Pseudomonadales bacterium
CGAGCAGATCATCCACACCGTGACCTCGCCTGGGCACCAGGATGTTGCGGATATACTCCATCACCAGTTCTCTCTTCTGGTTATGGGCGCGGGTTTTTACCGATACGATGCCCTGGGTCGGTCTGGATTTGGACTCTCGTATCGACAAGACCTGAGATTCTGCATACAGCGTATCACCAGGGAACACCGGGTTAGGCATTTCTATATCTGTCCAGCCGAGATTGGCAATCGCCTTTTGGCTGACATCAGAAACACTCATACCGGCAACAATTGCCAGTGTCAGTGCGCTGTTGACAATGGGTTTGCCAAATTCGGAGTGTCTGGCGTATTCCGCATCGAAGTGAATTGGATGCTGGTTCATGGTTAACAGGGTGAACCAGGTGTTATCTGCCTCTGAAATAGTTCTTCCCGGGCGGTGTTCATACACATCCCCGACTTTGAACTCTTCCAGATAACGACCAAAGGATTCGCGATACCGCCCTTCTCCGATTTTGATGGAATTGCCGCCCATATTATTATCCCCACTCTGTGATGGTCTTGTCACCATTATCCAGGACTAATAGTGTAGGATAAAAAGCCCCCTTATTCTGACATAGAGCGGCAGACCTGTTCCAATATGCAACTTGCTTAACCTGCTATCTGTATGGGACACTCGCAGGTCCACCCTTCATGCGGTTCGAGGGAAATGCGTAAAACCCAAAGGAATTCTTCCATGTCAGATAAACCCAGCTACCTCGGCGCCCTGAATGCAATCGTTAATGGTGAACGCCGTGGGTTTGAATTTTTAAATGCATGGTCAGAGATAAGCCCTGACCCGGATATCAGCCTGATGTTAAAAACCGTTGCCCTGCGTGAAGCAGAACATGCGGCGACCTTCGAGAAGAGAATGTGTGAACTGGGCTATGGGTTAATAGAAAAACCCGATTCAAACTTCGAGAAAACCATGACATTAGCCTGTTCCGATGCTTCTGACCTCGAGAAGTTTCAAAAACTCGGCTATGACAAAACGCCTGATGAAAATGATGAGGATGGATTGCTAAAATTACTGGCCGACAAGACCATTGATCCACAAACCGGAGCATTATTGGGCCGATTTATAGCTGAGGAGCGTGATAGTGGCAGAATTCTGAGGGAAGCTTATCTCTGTGCGAAAGCGCGGTGCGCTACCGGCGCAACTCGCGCTGCCGAAGCCTCCCAGGCTGATAGTGCGACATTGAGCCAGATCTGTGCGCAACTGGAGAAGCTGACTGAAGCTGTCTCTGAACTGCAAACGAACACCAAGAAATCTAAGGTCCGAGCAGTTAAGAGCTGATACATAAGGGCAATGAAATTGTTGTGAGTGTAGTTTTTACACCTTCCTGACAGGAATAAACCTTGGTCTGGTCGCTACGAGTACGGAATGTCTTTATCTGGACCCGTAGCGCAGTGCACTCAAGTTTTGCATCCATGACTCGGCGTCCCCGCAACATGTCCTGATAAAGACATACCGCACTCTTCACTCTCAAAAGGTTTGCTTACCTATTGAGGCTGTAAAGTAAGAGGAAATATAGTGGTGACGCTTGTAGAAGCTTGAAATTTAGTTTCAGATCAGGGTTAACTACTTTGTTCTGATTTTGATTTACGCCGTCGCTTCCTGAAGTGAGCCTTGCCGGTTTTCATGCCTTTGAGTTCATTCGGCATTGCGGATTTACTCTGGGTAATCAAGGCATGGAGTGATGCCTTCAACGGTTGCATAAAAACAGCGTAGTTTGACTGATTTTTGCTGATGGCATCCAGTACCGACTCCCACTGTGCGGTCATATCAGGCAGGGTAGCGCTCTCTGGTAAACTCTGGATCAGTGCTCGACCCGTTGCCGTGGCATGAATCTGTTTTCCCTTGCGGGTGAGAAAATGTCGTTTGAACAGCAGTTCAATAATACCTGCCCGTGTCGCCTCGGTACCCAGGCCATCGGTTTCCTTAAGGATCTTTTTGATTTGCAGGTCTTTTACGAAACGCGCTATCCCGGTCATGGCAGCTAACAATGTGGCGTCGGTAAAATGCGCTGGCGGCTGGGTTTGTTTCTCAAGCAATTCCCCTCGTTGACAATGCAACAGATCGCCCTTTTTCAGGGTGGGTAAACCGGTTTGTAATTCTTTGTCTTTTCCGGGCTTATCTTTTCCTGTCTTAGGCTTCGAAGCAGGGAACAGTTGTTTCCAGCCTTCTACTTTGGATTCGCGGGCATTGGCAACAAAGAGCCCGCCTTCGATCTCTATTTCCAGGCGGGTTTCGACATACTCATGTTTGACATAAAACTGGCATAGAAACTGGCGTGCAATGAGCTCATAGATTTGTAGCTCTTGTTTTGAGAGTTGTTTTGATAAGTCACCGGACTGGCCTGTTTTCTCGGTAGGAATAATCGCATGGTGAGCACTGACTTTTTTATCATCCCAGGCTTTGCTTTTTAGTCCCGTGTTCGCCTCTTCGGCAAAAGTACGCAATGATTCACTGTTTCTGCCAATGGCTTTGACAACGTTGCCAGCGAGGGGAAAATGTTCCATCGGCAAATATCGATTATCGGACCTGGGATAGGTAACCAGCTTGTGCCGTTCATAGAGACGCTGGCAGGTGTCCAATACCTGCTGTGCACTCATGGAAAATCGGTTAGCGGCATCGATTTGCAAAGCGGAGAGGTTATAAGGCAGGGGTGGTGCCTGGGTTTTATGCTTGACGGTTACTTTACTAACACGGGCTGGTTTGTCGGTGATGCGATCAACCACATTCTGTGCCAGCTTTTTAGAAAGCACATGGCCGTCTGAATCCATATAGGGTTCGCAGGCAGTACTCGGTTGCCATTTGGCGACGAATTTGTGTCGGCCGGTCGCCGGTTCTGATGTGAGATGGGCAAGGACTTCATAAAATGGCCGGGAGATAAAATTGTCGATTTCCTGATCCCGGCGCGTGACCAGACCCAGCACAGGGGTCTGCACCCGTCCTACCGACAAGAGGCCATCGAAGCCGACCTTGCGCCCCTGCAGGGTGTAAGCCCGGGTCATGTTAATACCGTAGAGCCAATCTGCCCGGGAGCGTGCCAGGGCCGAAGTGGACAGGGGAACAAAGTCTTTGTTACTTCTCAGTTGTGCCAGTGCTCGCCTCACGGCAGCCGGATTTAAATCATTGATGAGACAGCGTTGTACGGCGTCTCGTTTTCTGCCTTTGACTCCAAGGTAGTCGATCACCTGGTCCACCAGCAGCTGGCCCTCGCGATCCGGATCGCCAGCATGGATTATCTCGTCAGACTGCTTTATCAGTTTGCGAAGTATCGTCAACTGTTTACGGGTTTTTGGTTTGGGTTGTAGTTTCCAATCCTGTGGGATGATTGGCAGATGTTCTTCACGCCACTGTTGGTAAGCCGGGTCGTAGGCTTTTGGTTCGGCTTGCTCGAGCAGGTGGCCAATACACCAGCTGACATAGTCACCGTTGCCGACCCGGATACATCCCTCTTCCTTGCGATGGGGTCTGGGTAACACGTCTGCGATGGCGCGACCCAGCCCTGGTTTCTCGGCAATATACAGTTTCAACGGTTTACCTGTCGCACTATATGCTTTGCGTGTGCTTTGCGTGTGCTTTACGTGTGCTCGGTAAACATCATACTACTGCGTATACTGGTTGTATATACAGTAATTATTGTTGGCCCGCGGGGGATTGACGTCAGGGCTGTTATTCGATCATTGCCCGATATTCTTCTATGATGTTGCCACTCACAGGCAAAGTTTCATTAAGTTCGATCCGCCATTTTACTATGACCGGATCGTAACAAGGTGAGTTCGCCGGGATCGCGGCGCCGCAACCCGTGACAGGATCATAAGTGAATGTGTCTCCACCAGAATCGAACTCTTCAATATTGATGCTAAACGCGGCGCTCAAGGAAGATACGGCAGTCCAGCTACCTCCCGACTCAACGAGCTCCAGCTGAAGAAAACTACCGATGGTGTTAGTCAGGATGATCGTTTTTGCAATACTTGCACCGGTGTTGGTCACGTTGTTGTTATAGGTCACGATCTGGCCTGGTAAAGTAGTACCAATCGCCGTTTTGACGATGGTCAGGACCGGTGGGCTGAATCTCTCAAACGTTGCAACCGCCGAATCCATCATTGCACCTTCAACACCTTCTGTGCCCAGAACCTCGATCTGCCATACACCATCCAGTCCAAGCCCGAAGGGGTCGACTTCGAATTCATACTGGCGGGATGATGTATCAGGTGCCTGCAGGTAGGTTAATTCATTAGCGGGAGACACAGGTGTTTTATCGGCGAAAAGTGGATCCGTGATAGTGATTGTCGGGCAGTTAATGACAGTCACCCCATCGCAGCCGGTATTCACATCGAATGAACCAAATGCATCTGCTATGGTGCCCCGGGTCCAGATGGTGCTGCCGCTCTCAAGGTAGGTTGGGGGGGTTACTTCAGATCCACAGACAGGAGAACATCCCGGGTTTCCCGTCTCGTCCGTGCCGCTGCGATCATAAAACTTCAACTCCGTCACTTCGATTGAACCCGTCACCGGAATAACGGCTTCAGAAAAAGGTGCACTCGTTACCTGGACAAGGTCTGCCCTTTTGTTGTTATTGCCTTCGTTGTTTGTCACAGCCAGCTGAAAGGTTGTGCCAACGAGCAAAGTCAGGTCTGCAGCGTTGGTCAGATTGAAGGTATGCAGTGTTTCCGGGTTTTGCAGCCGGACGTTTTTAGTTTGCGAGTCAATACTGACCGGACCATTGCCATCGTTTGCGTCCACAAACAACTCAACCGTCATATTGCGGTTCCTGCCATTTCTTGTGTTGTCACTCCCCAGATTCAGGTTTATGTCAATTGGCCCGCTACTCAACGTCATCGCGCGTGTGGTGGCACTAAAGGTCAGGGATTCTGTAGTATTTGTGGGATTTAGAATTATACTGCTGCCAGACGTTGGCTGGGTCCTGGTCAGTGTTGAACCCCCGCCAATGCCCTCCAGGTACAATTGTTTGCTGCCCGCGACCGGAATCTGGGATTCTGACAGCAACAGCGTTGTTGCCGATGGTGTAGCACCGGACCCAACAGGGTTGGTAATTGTGGCGCTGTTATCGATGAGGTCGCCTGGAGTACCGGCACCGACGGTGACCACGATGGTAATTTTACAGCTCCCACCCGAGGTGAGGGAAATATTGGATAGCGAAACAACGCCCCCGGCGTGAGATGGATTGGGCAGGGCGGCAGGTACTTCATCGGTACAGGTTGTTGAGGCGCTGCTAAAAGTCAGGGCCACAGGGCTCGACTGCAACGTATCGGAAAAGACGACATTGTCAGCATCCTGACCGCCGGTGTTAATCAGAGTGATTTCATAGGTCAGGGTATCGCTGGGATCAACATCACCTACAACGTTGATGGCAGATTTGGTGGATGTCGATAAATTCGATTGCGTCAGCGTCGTAAAGGTGTTTGCCGCAACATGGCTGACCAGACCAGTTTCCAGGCCCTCGTTCGCAGTGACCGTCACGGTCCAGGTACCACGGGTAGCCGGAGGGTCAGAATCAATTCGCACGATATAGTAAAACGTGCGGGTCGCATCATTCGCAGGGTCGTTGGTCGTATCTTCCCCGTCGTAGGCATAACAGGGCGCGGTACAGGAGGTTGAGGCGTCCAGTACTGCATTGCCGTCCGGGTCTGTTATGAGCACCGTCGTTGGATTTGTGGCAGCGTCCGGTGCCTGTATATCCGCCTCACCGAACGGATCACTGACAACGATCTTTGCGTAAATATCCACA
>JAPYTQ010000054.1:0-1290 GCA_029941905.1 Pseudomonadales bacterium
AATTACCATACTTGACCGTTCTTCAGAAAATGTGGTTTATTTCCCTTATCTTCTGTTTTGGAAGCAGCAAATCGAGTCTTATCGAGTCTTGATACTACAAAGGCGGCGGTCCAAAAGCAGTCCTGGTATCAATAAGACGCATGGGCGTGCTGCCGACAAACCCGTTCTCAGAGTCTCCAGTGAACCAACCGGAAATATCAACCACTACGTCCGTCGGTGCACTGGCGTAAACACAGATTGAGCCGTCATCACCGATCGGTGCGATGACATTGTTCGCCACCACAATGCCTTGAACAAAATTCAGATTTGAGGCTAATGGTCTTTCAACCCCGCAAGGCCACGCAGTGATATATCCGTTACCGGATGGATTGACCACGGTCACGTTCAACGTCGCCGCCACTGCCGTAGTCGGTACTTGCTGCTCGCTCCCATTCACCGACAAGATCACACCACGAATCGGGACCTTCAGTTCATCTGCAGGTGTCAGTTGACCTTCACGACCGCCCGTGCCATTGCGGGTATCAACCAGTCGATTTGGCACCGATCCCGTGAAACTATTGCCAACGAACCAGCCTGCCAGGTCAACCACGATGTCGGTTGTGGCCAAACTGTACAGACAGACTTCACCATTCCCGCTCACAGGCGCAATGACCCCATTGGCGACCACCTGGTTGCCCACATAGTTGACGTTTGACGCAAGCGGGCGCTCTACATCACAAGGATATACCGTCACATAACCACCACCTTCAGGATTCACAACCGTCACGTTTAGGGCAACCGCACTGATATTAGAGGGTACGGTGGTGACCGTACCATCCACCGTAGTCGCGGCAAGTGCCGAGAGCTTGATTGTAAGGGGTGAACTGCTCACCAGCTTAGTCTTGGGTGAGCCTGTACCTTTGCGGGAATCCACTAACCGTTGCGGAGTCGCACTCACAAATGCATCACCGGTAAACCAGCCCGCGATATCAACCACCAGATCAGTTTGTGAGAACGAGAAAAAACAGACCTTACCGTTACTGCCAATCGGCGCAAGCACGCCGTTAGGGACAATATCACCCGCGGCAAAGTTCACATTGGACGCCAACGGTCGTTCGACCCCGCAGGGCCACACAGTGACATAACCGTTACCGGAGGGATTGACCACAGTGACATTCAAAGCCACGGCGGTCGCGCCCGCGGGCACCATTGAAGTTGAGCCATCAGGCAACGAAACTTCTCGGCCAATAACAGGTAGTTCAATTGTCGTCGCGGGAGTCAGTTTTATTGGTATATCCGCATTGTCGCCAA
>JAPYTQ010000054.1:1390-30644 GCA_029941905.1 Pseudomonadales bacterium
GTCGCCAACACCGTCTTTATCAGTGTCTGATGACTCGCCGGAATCTAACGGAAAGGCATCCTGCGAATCCACCACACCATCGCCATCATCATCTTCATCTTCAAAATTAATCACACCGTCTAGATCCGTATCAGGTGGATCAGGCGCGAGTTGGGCCAGTTGAAATCTCACAGTGTTCCAACTCAAGACAGCATCGGCACCAAACTCCCTATCTTCCTTTTCGATGCCACATGGAAATCCACCAAGGCATGTAAGGCTCGGGTTGGAAAACACACTAACGTCTTCGCAAGAGGGGAAGTAGCGAAAATCAGCCATGATCGTGCAGAATCCTGCATCAACACCATGACCACGAGACCAAGTGAAGGTTCCCTGATTTGAGTCCTCATCTCGGCGAGAGTGACCCAAACCGCTGTTGTGGCCTAATTCGTGAATGGTTGTTTTGTCCCTACAATCAATGTTTACTACAGCTACTACGTTCTTGCGGTGAATAGTCTTGAAATCGCCTTGGTCTCTATTGCCGGTCATTAAACCTATTCCGCAGGTGCCAGATCCAGGAATAATCGGCCGATACAGGATGACGAAATCAGCCCCCGCATTTTGCCGTTTGAGGTCAAGGTTTTTGAACAAACCTGCCTGTTCCTGCATTGCGTCGATTGCAACCGAATTTGAAACGAGATCGTTGTAGTTGACGCGTTCCAAGTGAACCAATCGAAGCGATGCCTTGATACCACTGTTGGAAAGCACTTGATTACTGAGAACTAACTCGTGAATGATTCTTGCCTCTGGCTCTTCTTGATAAAGCTCTGCGACAGAGGCAGTGTAGAGAACCATCACATCTAAGACACTATCTCCCGGGAAACTGTTTGGGTCATTCTGATCTGTTCCCATAATCTCTTCATTGAAATCACTGATCCCATCTAGATCACTATCAGCAAGCATATCTACAGATGTAAATTCAAACTGCCGAGTTGCAATGGGAATCCCCCCTCGTGTAAGCACTGTCTGCCACACTAAAGTCGAGAACTCTTGAGACGGATCAAGAAGTGCCAGATGAAAATAGTCGTAGTCCTCTGCTGATCGATTTACGAATGGAACAGTTATTTGGGTTTCGTTGCTGTGTTGACCCGGGCCAATTGAAAATCCTAAGTTCGCGGTTGCAGCCACATAACCGGGTTGAAAAAAGTACTCCGGAGATGCTATTTGATTTAGCTTTAGTTCCAAGATTCCAGTAGAAACCGTTCTGGATTTGTTGCTAATTTGAGGGAGCGAGATGGTAACCTGATCACCATTCACTACAGCTCTAGGTTTTCCATTGAAGAAAACCAGACCGCGTAAGTCACCGCTGCCAGATGCAGCGCCACCAAAGGTATCTAGTGTTTTTTGCGGTTCGAGTCGAACCTCATCCTGATAAGTCCATTCACCATTGATGTTTTCAGAGAGGAAAAAGAAAACTTCAAAAGTAGCCGTTTTATTGGGAGCAAGAAAACCAGTTCTTCTAGCAGTCCCTTCAGGATAGACAAAACCCTTTTTGAGTCGTTCCTGATAGTAAGCAGTGCTTAGAAGTCGTGCCTTGCCTTCACGCCCACCTTCGTATCCCCAAGCTCTAACTCTTAGGTCCCCAGTTGTTTCATCTCCCAAGTTCCGGATTCCGGCAACTACATTAGCCGCAGTTGAATCATGAGAGGTAAAGCTACAAGGACAAATCAATTCAGCTTTGCCTACAGCGTCGTAAGCGGTAAACAGCAATACGAAAAAGCAAACCAGGAATCTCATCGCTCAACCCTTTCTACAGGTTCACCAATTCTGGTAGTTAAAACGTAGTCAGGTTTAGAAAGGTCAACATGCTGATCCATGTTTCTAGATGGCATCAACCACCCAGTGTTCGTTTTGCCTACAAGTTCAAAACTTCCTTGTTCGGTACTCAGGTTCGCGAATATGTTTCTTTTCCCAACCGTGATCAATGCAAGAAATTTCTCATACGGATCGCTTCCTGCTGCCTCAATAGTAATGATACCGCCGGGATGTGTTTTTATTTGCCGAACGGTTGCTGTTTTGATTGCATCAAGTTGAGGGATGAAAATTGCGATTTCGCTTTGAACTTTTAACTCCCTTAGTCGAGCTGGATTGAGTCCAACTAGAACCGCATCCTCTACTTCTGATTGAACCTGATTTGATTGTTGATCGCTCAACGGCTGGAAAAGCGGAGCAATCTCGGCAAACGGGATTTCACTCTCGTTCTGCGATAGCTGATCATTCAGGTTACCAGCTGGGAGCTTTGAAACGTCGCGGGGTTTAATACTAGATGTAGGCAGTTCTTGGTTGTCAGGTGCACCAAGGTTCTTGTTTGGTTCCGATTTCAGCAAAAGATTGGCGTAGACGAAAACGCCAGAAAGAAGAACTGCAGCTAAAAAAGAATATTTGAGATCCATTGTGATAACTCTCCACGATTTCTAGATTAGCATCAATCAGGTGCTTACTCAGGGTTAACTCACAGACTGATGAGGTCGCCCCATCAATATTTGCCACAGCAAAAGTTTTTTGCTATTTGCTTATTTGAATCGTCGGGACCAGCTAAGTTCCGAGTTGGCCTGTAGAGACTTTCTATTGGCGTTCAAGGATATGTTTGTCTCTTTTTTGGGTTCGTCACTTCCCTGCTCAACTCACCTCAACACACGAAAGGGCAACGCTGTGTATACAAAGCTATTCGACCAGCTACCCAGTAAGTATTCACCAGGCTTAAGCTCCCTCCAGGTTGGCATCTTCGAGTGCTTGTTCATCCGGGTCCCAGTCCGTTTCATTGGTAAACGCCTCAACCGCAGCTTTACCGGGTGAACGATATCCAGGGTGAATCCTCGCCACTTGTAAAATCGGACCTTGCTTGATTTCACGAGTACACCTACATTGGCTTTATCTCCATTCCTCGAATGGATCAGACATACCCGTGCTGGAAAAGATGAAAGCTAGACTAGACGGTAATGATGGTTGTTTATGTCAATAGTCGAACACTGGGGACTGTCCTCACCAATTCAATTCGCTCAATTCTTGATCACGGGCCAACTTTGCACTAAATTTTCACTAACATCTGGGATTCGGGGTTCTGGCGTAAGTCGATCAGAATCGCTTTAGTTGCGCAGTTGATTGAGGTACCAATTGTTAAACGTATCAACCCTTCGCTCCTGATCGGATAAGACGCCAGGCACATAGCGGCTAGAATTAACTCCCCGCTGATTGTTCTCAGTAATCACCTTGTCTTGCTTTGTGGTCACGTCCCACATCCAGATCATCCGTTCAATATCGACGTCCTCTGCCTTGCCATCAACTAACCAAATAATCTCAACATCTGTTGATCGAGTATCGCGAGGCGTGAAGATAATGAGCGCGGCAAAGTCGTTACATGCGATCACTTGATTGAATGGACTGAAAGATAAGTGCATTCGACCATAATCACAGGCAGTTCGATTCCCCATTAAGCATGCGACAGATTTGCCATCCTCAGTCTCACTCTCGATATCCTGCCTGTGAGGTCGCTGCTGATAGAACTTCATATGGGCTGAGTATTCATCATCATCTACTGCACCCATCGGTCGCCCAAGTAGGCGAGCGTCGTGCTGCCATTTTTCAAGCACAGGTGCAAATGCATTAATCGCTTGCGCAGGTCCTGAACCCGGTCCAGCCCCCAATGCCAATAACGCATCCGGTAAATGTCGCGAGCAATATTCAGAATGTGAAGGCACACAGTGATAGCACTCAAAGAAATTCTCCACCACCAGTTTCCAGTTTGCATCAGTGGGGTAGGAAATTCGGTGCGCAATCTTTGCGTCGGCAAATCCGTGGAATACTAGGTGTGAATCAAACTCGCCAAACTCGGTACTGAACTCTGGTTCATCACCTTCGGATAGATTGAGAAATATAAATCCATGGTGCGTCCGAATGTGACACTTGTGAAGCCCATTCTCTGCCGGGTTAAAATCCAGTGGCATTGTCCGAGCAGATTTCAAACTACCATCAAGCCCATAGCTCCAGGCATGGTAAGGACAAGTCAGCTGCTGTTTCCTGCCTTCTTTTTCAAGGCAGACAAGAGACCCACGGTGTCGGCAGACATTGAAGAAAGCATTGATCTGCAAGTCCTTATCTCGAACAACAATAATGGACTCATTACCAACTTCGTAGAGAAAGTACTGACCGGGTTCAGGGATCCGACTGACATGGTCAACAAGCAGCCACTTTTTGGTAATGACTTTTTCCATATCGAGGACAAAGACATCATCATCACAATAAAATGGTCGCTGACGTACGGAAGACTGCTTTGCTTGATCAAGCAGAAGCTGCAAGTTATTCCGTTGCATGTTTGAATCGCTGCTCATCATACTTCAGCTCTCCAGCGTAGGCTTACGGGTTAATCCCTACATACCATTCTACAAGCTAGGTACAAGTCTAACTATCTTACTCCCAGCCTTGTTCTCAAGTAACAAATAAACAAGACCGTCATAGCCAATTTCGACATCTCGAATCCGTGCGAGATCTTTAAACAAGGTTTCTCTGTGCACCAACTTGTTGCCATCAAAGACCAACCTGAACAAAGAACTACCTTTTAACGAGCCTAGCAGGACATTGTCTTTCCAGCTCGCGAACTTGTCTGAATTGTAAAATGCAAAACTCGAGATCGCCGGTGATGGTGTTATATCAACTAACGTTTGTTGTATGGAGTTCTTATCGAACTCAATGTTCTTCTGCTTGTAGCGTTCAACAGCAGCGCCGGAATACTCAAGCCCCAATGAAAAGTAGGGCCAACCATAATTCTCACCGGGCAGCAGCTCATTTATTTCATCGCCACCACGGGGACCCATTTCCGCATTCCATGCAGTTTTTTGATTGTAGTTCCATTCCAACCCTTGTGGACTTCTATGACCATAGGTCCAGATAGTCTGCTGGGTAAATGGAATCTCTTCACCAGAGTTCGCCGCAGCAACAACAAACGGATTATCCGCTGGGACTGAGCCATCATCATTGACTCGATGAATTTTACCCGAAGGGTTCGAAAGATCCTGAGGCCCTAAGTTGTCCCGAATACCCACACTAAGATACACATGGCCTGAATCATCAAATGCGATCCTGCCACCAGCACCGGTATCTGCTCGACTAGTGTACCAATCAAGTGTAGCTTGCCAGATGGTTTCAACGTCCACCCACTCGCCGTCTTTGATTCGACCTCGGTCCAGTCGATTCATCGAAGTACTCATAGGATCTGTATCCACGCAATCATCAGGACACAGATCCGTGTAGTGTAGATAGATCCAACCGTTTTCTTCATAGTTCGGGTGCAACGCGACATCAAGCATCCACCCCACCCCATACATGATACCCATAATATCAATCGAGCTACCGGTTTGCGGCGTGCCTTTTATCAGCTCTGACTGGGTGCCATCGGGAGAAATGATGGTTAATCCCCGTTCTTTTTCTGTTAGCAGAAACCCGCCGTCAGGCAATGGTGCAATACTGAAAGCCATCGGATCGAGGTTGTGAGCAAATGCTTCGAGCTGGAAATTATGTTCTTCCGATTTGATGGGAGTCTCTGGAATCACGATCTCGTGGTCAAACCTGAAATCAGTGAAGCGCTGCCCCAGTCGACGCTCACCTACATAAATCGCGAGGCCTTTGATTTCGAGGTCGGTCAAACTGTTCTGAAAATTGGGACTTCCAGTGCCATCATGGCCATTAGCAATACTATGTATGAGATCGCCCACGCTATCGCCATGCTTTAAATCAGATTCAATCAGGGCTGGCGCAGTTTCGGTACCTTTTAAGTCACTACCATGGCACTCAGCACAATTACCTTTGAACATGGCGACATATAAATCGAAGTCTCCTGTCTCCCACAGATAGTAGGCAAACATGCCACCAACGACGGCTAACCCTGTGAGTGAGATTAAAACAATCTTCCATTTCGGCATATGTATTTCTCCTTACCTTACATCTTACCCTCAGTGGATACCTTTGTGATACCCATCTTGAACCTGCTCGGGTCCAGCATCTCTCTATGTCTTGAGTCTACTATTAGCAGCATCATAAACAGGCTGATCATCTAACACTTCGGCCACAAACCGCTCACCCAGCAAACTAACCTCAAACCTAGTACTAGGTTCAGCATGGGTTGCGTCGACATAGGCAAATCCAAGACTCTTTTGAACCCGATGACCAAAGCCACCAGACGTGGTCACACCAATGCAAGTATCGCCATCGAACACCGGTTCACCACCACGGATGTCGGAATCAGTGGTAACAATCTCAAAATACACGAGCTTCCAAGAAAGCATCTTCTCTTTTTGCGCAAGGGTTGCACTACGGCCAACAAAGTCCTGTTTCTCGAATCGAATAAATCGCTCCATGGCAGCCTCCAACATCGTGACCTCGTTAGTCAACTCTGCCCCCCAGCCTCTGTAGCCCTTTTCAATGCGCAAACTGTTAACCGCATAGAGCCCAAAATTCGCAATACCAAAGCCCTGACCAGCTTGCCAAAGCGTATCGTAAAGGGTTTGCATATCAGCCATCGCCGCATGTAATTCCCAACCTAACTCGCCAACATAATTTACTCGCAAGGCTCGAACAGAGACGCCCGCTATGGTGATTTCTTGACCTGTCAGCCACGGGAAATGCTCCGAGGCAAGTGGGGTTTCTGTTTGCGGTTGAAGCAGTTCTCTTGATTTTGGGCCAGCGACAACCAACACTCCTAGGTCATCAGTGACATTGGCGATATTCACCTGCTCACTACTGGTTCGACCTTGGTTGAGAAAATCCAGGTCCCGTAGTTCAGCGCCTGCCGCAGACAGGATGTAAAAGTGTTCGTCGCTCAGTCGCGTAATAGTCATCTCTGCCTGAATACGACCTGCCTCAGAGAGCACATGGGCTAACGTAACCCGGCCAACTTTTTTCGGAATTCGGTTCGCGCAAACACGATTCAAAAATCCTGCGGCATCCGACCCAGTCACGTCGTATTTGGCAAATCCCGACAGATCTAAAATACCCACTCGATCTTTCACAGCGAGACACTCATCGCGCACAACGTCGAATACGTTGTTGCGTCGGTAACTATATTCCTCTTCGCGGTCGTCCAGCGAAAACCATTTGGGTCGCTCCCAACCAAATGTTTGTGTAAACACACCTCCGCTTTTCCTTAAGGTCTCATGCAGTGAACTATGGCGACAACCTCGAGCAGCAGGTAATTCTTCGCCAGGTAATGGTGTGAAGTAAGTCATGCTGTAGTCTTGGAACCCTTTGGCCTGCATATAATTATCGTCAGCAAATCCGCCGAAACGACGAGGGTCAAAGCCCGTCATATTGATTTCTGAATCACCATGCAAAATCCATTGTGCGAGATACTTACCACAACCTGCACCCTGGGCAATGCCAAATGAAGAACCGCAGCACAACCAGAAATTCTTAAGCCCAGCCACGGGACCCAACAAAGGTGGGCCATCTGCACTATGGGGAATCGCGCCATTTACAATTCGCTTGATGCCGGCTGTTTCAAGCACTGGTATTCGCTCCAGGGCACGACCTAACCATGGCATCAGTCGCTCAAGATCATCTGGAAACAATTCACTATCGGAGTCCCAGTTTGGAAAACCGCGAGGTGCCCATGCTTGGGTCATCCCTTTTTGTTCGTAGATTCCGACCAATCCGGATTTTTGTTCCTGACGAATGTATGCAGAAGCGTAAGGATCACGGATCACTGGAATCTCCTCATCTCGCCCGGCAAATTCTGGAATCGAATCTGTCACGACATAATGATGCTCCATATTACAGATGGGTAAATCTGTTCCCACCATCTTCGCCACTTCGCGGGCAAAACACCCCGCAGCGTTGACAACGATTTCCGCATTGATCACGCCCTTCTCGGTCACAACTTGCCATTCTCCATTTGGCATCGTTTTGATATCTGTAACCCGATTGTGGCGAATGATCGATGCGCCAAAATTAGTTGCGCCACGCGCCATCGCTTGCGTTAAACCAGAAGGGTCAGCATGGCCATCATCCAAAGTCCAGGCACCAGCGAGCACGCCATCGGTGTTAATTAATGGATTGATGTTACGCATCTCATCCGGACCAACAATCTGCATTCGAAAACCGACGTTATCTGCGATTCCTTGCATATAGTTGAACCAATCAAGATCATCTTTAGTTCGTGCAATTCGGATTCCGCCGGACGCGTGCCAGCTGACATTTTGACCCGTTAGCTGCTCGAGTTTTGGATACAGGGTATTACCGTGATGATGGATTTTTGCAAGATTGTAATTACCCACCAGACTGGGACATTGCCCTGCCGCATGCCAGGTTGAACCCGAGGTTAGTTCACCCTTCTCGACTAAAATTGCATCAGTGCAACCTTCTTCGGCAAGATGGTAAAGCAAACCGACGCCCATAATGCCACCACCGACAATAACAATTCGGGCTTGGGATGGAAGCTCATTCTTCATTCCTTTGTTCCCGTTCTGAGTGGATCGACAATCAGGACTTTAATCAGAGATAAAGCCATCAGCGCCATGATTAAGGAAAACGGTAATGCAGCAACGAACATGGAGGCTCTTATTGCTTCCATGCCGCCTGCCAATAACAGCATCGAGATAACCAGCGTCAGTGCAACACCCCAAATGATGATATGAAAGCGACCTTTCTGACTCTCATCGCCACCTGAATTAATGGTATTTATGACAAGCACCGCCGAATCAGCCGTAGTCACCAGGTAAGTCAAAAGCAGCACTACAACCATCACAAACATTACCGTGAGTGGTAATCCCGACAGAATTAATTTTAGGGTCGCAAACAGTTGGGATTCCTGAGAAGTGCTAATAATCGAGCCGCCTGCAGCACCGTTCAATTCCAGTTCAATCGCCGTGCCGCCAACAAACGTAAACCAGACAAAACACAATAACGACGGCACGATGAGAGCACCAATCACATATTCACGAATCGTTCGCCCGCGAGAAATTCGCGCGAGAAACAAACCCACGAACGGTGCAAAGGCGATCCACCAGGCCCAGTAGAACACTGTCCACGACAATGACTGCCATTGATATAAAGATGCAGCGGGCTCTGTGCTATCTGGCGCCCAATAAGTGAGCACCGTTACCGGTAACGTGATGACATATTCCCAGAGTCCAAATGCCAGTGAATGCAGTGCTACAGTCGATGCGCCAAAGATAAGAAAGAAAGCCAACATGGCAAAGGACAACACCATATTCAGGTTAGACAACCACTTAATACCCTTACCCACGCCAGATATTGCCGATAGCGTCGATGCCGACATAATAATCGCTAGCGCGGCAAGCATACCGGCGGTAGACGGCGTACCCGATTCGTTAACCAGCCAAGACATGCCGCTGACTTCGAAAACCCCCGCTGCAAACTGACTAACCCCCAGACCGATAGAAACGGCGACCCCAAGAATCGTGGCAATGACCGCAGTAATATCGATAACATGGCCAAGGCCGCCTTCCAAATAACGACCAAACAAAGGTGCAAGAGATGAACGTATCGTTAAAGGTAAATCATACTTATAGCTGAAGAACGCCAATGCCATTCCACACAGACTGTAGCACCCCCAGGCGACAAACCCCCAATGAAGAAACGACCACTTAAAGGCACTAATTACATTACTTTGTGTTTTACTTTCCGTTAAGCCCCGAATCGTGTCTGGGTTGCTAACGAAGTGACTAATGGGTTCTGCAGTAGCAAACGTCAACATGCCAATACCGATGCCTGCACCGAACATCATCGATACCCATGAAAATCTGGAAAACTCTGGTAATTCTTGTTCTTTACCTAATCTGACAGAACCTGTTTTTGGGTAAATTGCTAGTATTAGACAAACAAACAAATAAAACGCCGAGACATAGATATACCAAGGACCAAAGCTCGCAAATGACCAGTTCTTGATATCGCCTAAAACAACCGCTGCCTGTTCCGAGAAAAAAGCTGCCCAAATGACCAATGCAGAAACAACTAGCTTTGAGCCAATGGTCACGATCTTGTTGAAACCGTCATAGAAACCGCCTTCAGATTTGACAATTTCTAACTCGACCATCGACATATTTATCTCACCTTAAGTGTTTTTAGAAGCTGAATTATAGAAGCCAAGCAGTCGACATCATAGATAGTGTCTTCGAAGCGTATCCGCTAACCAAACTGCTGCGTTGCGAACAATTCACATGCGCACTTCAATGCCGACAGGCTATGTACAAAATAGCAAAAGATACCAAAAAGAACAAAGCCAATCAGCGAATATCAGGTGGTATTCTCTCTTTGTTCTCCGCTAATATCTACTCGGCGTATAACTTAAGTGCATCTAAATTGAGGGTGGGTAGTGACAAATAATGACAAAGGATTGGGAATGGACCGACAGATTACCCGTCGAGACTTTCTCAACGGTGCCGCTGTGATCTCGGCGAGTTCATTAATACCGAGTAAAGCAAATGCAAAACTACTAAACTTAGCGGAATACCCTCCCCTTCGAACCGGGCTTCGCGGCAGCCATCCCGGCTCTATCGAGGTGGCACATCAATTGGGACTATACGGTCGCACCAACTGGAATCCCATTCGACAAGCTGAAACCGATGAATATGATCTTGTGGTGGTTGGCGCAGGTATTAGCGGGCTATCTGCAGCACATTTCTATCGTAAGGCGCATCCTGGTGCACGAATCTTAATCCTCGACAATCACGATGATTTTGGCGGCCACGCGAAACGTAATGAATTTGAGTTAGACAATCGCATGTTTCTTGGTCATGGCGGTAGCCAGACACTCCAGGAACCTTCTGAATTTAGTGCCGTATGTCACGAACTGCTCAAAGACCTCAGGGTCGATTTGGGGGAACTGAAGGGTTTTTTTGACCAAAGCTTTTATCACCGACACGATTTAACAGACAGTACCTATTTTGACCGTAAAACCTATGGTGTCGATCGAATCGTGCGCTATCCTCTCGCAGCCTATTCAAACTTCCTGCCGCTTCAGCCTATTCCGCTGAGCCCGAAAGAAGCTGTTGCACAGATGCCACTAACAGATAGTGCGAAGCATGAGCTTCAACGGCTTCTTGAGTTTAATACGGATCAAATCAAGGATGTTCCCGCTGATAAGCAACTAGCCTACCTCTACACTTTGAGCTATCGAGAATTGCTGAACAAACATCTTGATGTTAATGACCCAGAATTGATGAATATGTTTCAGGGTCTGACCAAAGACATGAGTGTCAGCATTGAAAAAGCTTCAGCGATGGGAAGCGCAGGCTACCTTGGCTTACCAGGGCTCAACGGAACCTCACTGAATGGCTACAAAGCACTAAGCGAACCATACCTTCATCACTTTCCTGACGGCAATGCCACTGTCGCACGTTTGTTAGTTCGCAACATGATTCCCGATGTTTGCGAAGAAAAAGGGATGCAAGACATTGTGAGTGCTAGGTTCGATTACAGCAAATTGGATACAGCTGGTGCCATCGTTCGGTTGCGGCTCAACAGCACTGCCGTTCAAGTAGTGCATGACGGTCCTGTGAACTCTGCTAAACGGGTCGAGGTTGTCTATGTACAAGGCGGCAAGTCTTTTCGAATCCGCAGTAAATCATGCATCCTTGCAGGATATAACTCGATGATTCGATATATTTGCCCTGAACTCCCTAAACCTCAAAAAGAAGCATTGTCATTGTCTGCAAAAACACCCATTTTTTACACCAATGTGCTACTACGAAATTGGCATGCATGGAAAAACCTCGGTATTGGATGCAGCTCCGCTCCGGGGGGTTACTATAGTGTGGCTTATCTTGATTACCCTGTGAACATCGGCAGTTACCAACATGCTAAAAGTCCAGATGAACCTATCGTCGTCCATATGGAACGATTTCCTAAAGGGGATAATCCCAACGCTTCTGCAGCTGATCAACTACGCGCGGGCCGTCATGAAATGTTCTCAAGCTCTTACAACAGCATAGAACGTGAAACTCGCGCACAATTGGCCGGGATGCTCTCACCAGGTGGATTCGATCCAGCTAAAGACATTGCCGCGATCACGGTCAATCGCTGGGGTCATGGCTACGCGCGACGTGCACAAGAAGGTGAGTATAGCGACGACAACTGGCCTCATATTGTTGGACGTAAATCTCTAGGTCGCATCTCAATCGCGAATTCAGATGCTGGTGCTAGCGCGTCCATAGATGCTGCCATCGACCAAGCCTATCGTGCGGTTGGTGAGTTGAGCTAGCCGTAGAAGATCAAGTGTATGAACTTCTGTGTATAGTGGGATTCTTACTTTGTCCAGGCGAATAAAGTTGATTAGATTTCTCACCCTGATCATCATCGCTGCCACTTTCTCGACCCCAGCACTGGCAAAGATTTCTTATACCGACTGGTACTCGGTCTCGGGCCCATATCTGGGCCAACATCCGCCTGGCATGGTGGCGGAGGTCTTTGCTCCTGGTTTAATTTCCACAGCACAAAGTGAAATCAATTCTGTTTTTACGCCTGACGGAAATGAGTTCTACTTCACTGGTTGGAGTAAAGAAGTGGGTACAAAAATCATGGTCACTCGCCAGACTAAAGGCCGTTGGTCAAAACCGGAAGTGGCCTCATTTTCCGAACAATATAGCAATGTCGACCCTGCGCTCAGTCAAAATGGCCAACGAATATATTTTGGCACACGGCGCCCCCGCCCAGGCAAACAGAAAATCAGAGAGAAAGGGTTTGATGTGTGGTATGCGACCGTAGTGGTTCCGATTGGGGGAAGGCTACTTATCTTCGTGGTGAGGTGAATTCAGGTCGAAGCCAACTCCATGCTACTGCTACCCAAAAGAACACCCTGTATTTCCAAGCGATTAGAGATGAGGGATACGGTAAAGCGGATATTTATCGCTCCAGTCTTATCGACGGCATCTATCAGACGCCAGAGAACCTTGGCCCGGTAATCAATTCCGAAAACTATGAAGGGGACGTCTTTGTCGCAAAGGATGAAAGTTATCTGATAGTCTCCATTTACGGACGAGAAGACGACATGGGTGGAGGTGATCTATACATCAGTTTCCGAAATGACAATGATGTCCGGTCACCGCTTAAGAACATGGGCACAATCAATTCGGACCAACGGGATTTTTGTCCTATGCTATCTCCCGACGGAAAGTACTTTTTCTTTTCGAGTAAACGTACTGGTGCAAATGATATTTATTGGGTGGACGCAAAGGTCATCAATCTACTTCGGGGAGATTAGTTAAAATGGGCGAGTCATATGAACATTCCAACTGATTCCCAAGCACGACTAAGCGAAGACGGTTTCATGATCCTCTCCGCGGCTTGCGACCATGGATTGTTAAGTCAGATCTCGAAGGTGTGTTTACAACAATCAAAAGAAGTCCGGACTGCATTAGCTAGTCGAGATATTGGCATCGGTAGCGCTGTGGGCTTTGACGAAATTGTGCAACGTTCACCAGGACGTTGGGACGTTCCCATCACACCAGAAAAATTCGGCTTAGACGCTAAAAAGCTACCTTGGTGGCCTTTGATGGCAACAATGCTCGGCGAAGATGCTGAACACGCTTTTTCTGGCGTTGTTTCTTCAGTACCCGGTAGTTGTGCGCAACATTGGCATATAGATTCACCCCACGAATCTAAGGAACATGCCCCAATGCATGCGATTAACGTCTTGGTGGCGATTGAAAACATCCCTATGGAGATGGGTCCTACGGAATTCGCGAGCGGTAGCCACCGTCTAACCAATCATCTGAGCAACGCTTCGTTGATACCGGAGGAGCTGATCTACCAACACCAGTACACAACACCAGAGCGGCTGGTGAAAGGTACTCAGATTCCATTACCAAAGATTGCGGTTAACGAATTGAGTGCCGGTGATTGCTTGGTATTTGATGATAGAATTCTGCATCGAGGTGGCGCGAATCAGTCCAACGAGATTCGTCATGTAGTATACTTTTCGTATTGCAAGAAAGCGTATGTTGGCACTACACATTTTGAAGCCCAGCGATCGTTGTTTGATGTGAGTGCTGGATAAAGAAATCGGCGTCGAGTTGCAGCTTGAGTGTCTTATTCCAATCACCATCCAAGACAATGTCGCGACAGTGTTGAGGAATGTACTCATTAGGATGGACAAGTTGTCGGGTTTGC
Source organism: Pseudomonadales bacterium (assembly GCA_029941905.1). Lineage (GTDB taxonomy): Bacteria > Pseudomonadota > Gammaproteobacteria > Pseudomonadales > Azotimanducaceae > JAHRVQ01. Next base: position 15,545 of record JAPYTQ010000054.1, read on the forward strand.
TCACTTAGGCCATCAAATATCGAAACAAGTATGAACAAATCCAAAAAGGCAATCACTATCAGCGCCGCGACTCTGATAGGTTCTTTATCGAGTTTGAGTAAATTGGTACTGAGTTTACCAGCGAGTTTTCGAGATTGATTAAACACAGTGATATCCAATAATTTTTGCTACGATTTTCGAAGACATGACTAGCCTCTTATTACTTTAGAACGGTCGATGACGGTAATGATCAGCAGTTTGTATTGCAAGAAATACTAAAACACATTTGAAACCAACCCAAATCCGACAATGGCTAACACGGCGCCAATGACCAGGTAGAAAAACGAAGTTTCCTCTCGCGTTTCAAGCACAGAATCTCTGGGTTTTTTTGGATTGTAGTGTACTTCAACAATTTCCCCGACAGGGTATTCCCGACAATAATCCTCCGCCTTACCCCGTAGTGATATTTGCAATTGACCACCGACACATATTTTGTTGTTGGTCAGTTCTCTGCTACCCACTTTATACCGATAGCGAATGTTCGCCCGATAAGTTTTGTTAGGTCTATCGTAAGTTCCAGAGGATTCATGGGAGATTGAAGAACTGATCACCTCCCCTTCGGTAGATGGCCATGACAAGCTAGACTCAACTCGCTTTGACAACTGCCATTTCCTGAATAGCGTCCAGGCAGAACAGCACCACATCGCATAGCCAATTAGGGTTGCCATATTTACTTCACAGAGACTTAGCGAATCCAGACAGCGAGCGAATCGTCTCCTGGAAAATCTCAGGCGTGACATCGGGATAACCCTGGTCTCCTGCATGCGGTGTGCCGTGAACCGTTCGCGCAACAGCCGATACGTTTGCAGCTAAAAGCTTCCGATAAAATGCCAAGCCTTCATCCCGAAGCGGATCTAGTTCGTTAACAGAAATAATATGGGGCGGTAACCCTTCTAGGTCGGCAACGCTAGCTTGATATGGCCAGGCCAATGGATTATTTGCATTCGCGCCTTCTGGATCATAAACCTTCACCAATGGCACCATCATGTTGGTGTTCAACATGTAGCCATTATTTTCTTCTAAAGACAGCAGTTCTGCAGGCGGCTCACCATAGTTTCCACAAATGTATGGGCACATGGCATAGACCCCATTAATGTAACGTGACCAGCCCTCTTGCTTTGCTTTCAATGTCGTCGCTATGGATAAATTCCCACCACCAGATTCCCCTGAGATTACAATGGACGATACGCCGAGTTTGCTCTTGTTCTCAAAGACCCATTGCGTGGCACTGGCACAATCATTCAGACCTGCTGGAAATGGATGATTGCCTAAACTGCCTCCGCCATTACGGAATTCTACGCCCACTACAATCAATCCAGTTTCCGCCAAACTCTTCCGCCAACGAATAAACCCGGGGTCAGCCGCCGTCATCAACACCATACCGCCGCCATGAGTATGCACAATACAAGGCAGATTTCCCGTCGTGTCTTTGGGCCGGTCGATAAAAAGGGTGATGTCGTTACCATCCACGCCCTTTATCACTTCCGTAGTACTGGACACATTGTCAAAAGCTGGCATCGCTTCCATCATTAACGGGTGAGCCAATGCAGCACCGTCTTCAAACGCCATACAGTAATCAAGACACGCCTGATAGCTGCCATCAGGACCTGGCGACTCAATGCCAGGTGCAAAGCCGCCGACTGCTTCAATGGCTTGTACGATTCTTGGGTCGGCGCGATGATCGTTCTGAAGGTTCGCGTCTGGGTTGCCTAAACGACCGGGAAGATTGGGATTATTTGTGCTCATTTATTTCTCGCTCTCATATTGCGTTTGGTAGAGCATAACCCTGTTTTGGCGTTGGTATATAGCGCTTTTGGTAGGAATAAACCATGCAACCAAACTCCCCAACCTCGCGTCATAGATACAAGCAGTCGAAAGGAAGATGTCTTTGAATAAGCTTGTATTTCCGATTTCAGGTGTGTTGTTGGCAATCTTCATCACCACCACCATGGATGCTACCGGTTACGCCGTATTTAGCGCCCTACCTCTGATACCGTTAGCCGGACTGGGATGGTATCTCGAAAAACACTCGAGACAATCCATTGGTCTTATCTGGGGCCCTACGTACGGTTACTTTATCGCCATATTGTATCCAGCACTGGTACTAGGCAGCATTACACTCATTACACTTGCCCTAGGTGCAACCGATACAACTGACACCGACTGGGAGAAAACAACCATCAACATCGCGCTGATGAGCAGCACCGGTATCATCATGGTGTTGATTACCGAAGAAGGTTTCTTCCGCGGATGGCTTTGGGCTTCACTTGGAAAAGCGGGGCTTTCAGAAAGATGGGTACTGGTGGTTTCGTCGTTGCTGTTTACGATTTGGCACCTGTCAGCCGTATCCCTCGATACCGGCTTCGATCTTCCACTGCAAGAAATACCGATTTATCTGGTTAACGCGACGCTGTTAGGTCTGATATTCGGAATGACGAGAATGCTCTCGGGCTCTGTCGTCGTCGCAGCTGTCTGTCATGCGATCTGGAACGGGTTCGATTATCCCTTGTTCGGTTTTGGCAAAAAAATCGGCTCGTTGGGTATTGATCAAATCCAGATCTATGGCCCCGAAGTGGGTTTGTTGGGCATTGTCTTCAATGGTTTCTTTGCAGCGGCCTTATGGTATTGGATGGTACAACGGTCTCACTAGTTCATATCCAGATTTCAATTTTGTATATCGGCAGAATCAAAGGTATGCTCTTTGCGAATGAGACATGAGCCTTATGAGGAAGCTGCTTGAAAATCCGAAACGCTATCACATCAGACAAATCACGTTGTTTGCACTTACTGGATCTTTTGAACAACAGCGCCAGTGAAGCAGCAGAACAAATATTCGATGCCCTTCTAGATACCTCACGCGGCCAAATTATTGTTGCGGAGCACGAGAACAAAATTATTGGCATGGCCAGCGTCTCTTACAATCTTGCCATGCGATATGGTGGTGAATATTGTCAGCTAGAGGAATTGATTGTCGACCCTGAAGCGCGCGGATTGAATGCGGGCGGCTCATTGGTTGCGGCCACAATAGACAATGCAAGCACCAGAGGTTGTGCTGAATATGGTTTGTACCTGATTGAATCCACAGAGCACAATCAACCCTTTTATGAGAAATATGGATTACTCAAAGTCGGGTCTGAAATGCGGTTGGCAATCTTATGACTCAACACACCGATTGGAGATCAAGAGCAAGCACGCAGTTTACGACACAGAAAGCATCGGCAATTGGCTCCCAAGGCATGATTGTCACCAACAATCCATTAGGGTCTGCAGCTGGCGCTGAAATGTTTGCATTTGGCGGTAATGCCATTGGCGCCGCCATTGCATCCTTGTTCGCACTCACCGTTGTAGAACCGATGATGGTTGGTGTGTTTGGTGCCGGGATATCCACCATCCGAAAATCAGACGGCAGTCACGCAACCATAAACAACTATTCCGTTGCACCCAGCGCTGCTACACCGGACATGTACAAGACTGTTTCGGATCGCTGGCCGGATTATCAAACCGTAGAAGATCGTGAGAACGATATTGGCCCGCTGGCGGTAGGCGTACCCGGCAGTCTAAAAGGTTGGTGCGAAACCTTGTCGCAATTTGGTACCTTGTCATTGGCCGATGTCATGCAACCGGCAATTCGCTATGCAGAGCGAGGATACCCGGCGACAGGCTATTTATGTGAAATCATCAGTCGATGTAAACACGACATTGCAAAGTTTCCAGAAACCGCCAAAACCTACTTGCCTGAGGGGCGACCACTCAAGCCCGGTGAGATTGTGGTTCGATCCGAGTATGCAGACACGCTTAAGCTAATCGCACAGGAAGGTCCCGCTGTTCTTTACGATGGTGAACTCGGTGCACATAGTGTCGATTACCTATCGAAGACCGGTGGAATTGTTAGTAAGCAAGATTGGTGGCACACGAATATTCCCCAGCGCATTTCAAGCCATGGTCAATATGATCGACCATGGCATGACAGCCCAAGAGGCCGTTGAAGCGCCAAGAATCTGGACGCAAGGTCAGACATAAGAGATGGAGGTTGGGTACAGCGACACCATTCGAAATGATCTAACTAAAAGAGGTCATAACATCACCGAATTAAAAGCGATTGGCGGCGGCATGGGGCTTATCGAATTTAGTGAAGCAGGAATGACCGGCGCATCTTGCTGGCGAGCCGACGGCACCCCCATCGGCGTCGCTGGCGGCACGACGTTCTTGGACAACCCATTGGCGACCAGAAACTCCATGAAATGTTAGCGGCTTAGCATCAGGCAATTCATATTTATGGATCGCCTGGCGGGACGATAAGGTTAACTCGAGACCACCGGGGAGTTCAGTCTTGACCAAATGAAGCGAGATGACAGGAATCTCATGATTGATCGCCAGTAATACTTCATTTCGGCAGTGTTGTGATTTCACTGACTCAGGCGTCACCATGAACAAGAATAGATCCGCGTTCTCGATCGCATTTGCTAACTCGTCAGTCCATTCCGTTCCCGCTTCTATTCCCTCATCCCACCAAACACTAAAGCCGTTTTCAGTCAGCCAATTCAGTTCTGGATAGACAATAGAAGACTCTTTGTGAGAATAACTCACAAGTACATACGGCTGATCGCCCTTATAAGCTGAGATTGGTCGATCCATTATTGATTCTTGTTTACCAATCGAAGAGATTGCTTGTAGCTTACTCAAATTGACTGAATGCTAGCTAGCACTTTTATTTGCCCACTATCTGAGACCCGGCAAAGCTGCATAATGTTGCGTTGCTACTGATTTAACACCTCAAACAAAGCGGATACATTCAAGAAAAATCGTTCCTTGCGAGAAAACCTAGAGGTAAACCATTGTTTTATATACAATATATTCCAAATCAGTGAGTACTGAACTGTTACTTCCACTTCGGTAGTTCCTACCTTCGCTATAAGTTTTACTAATACCCGAACCCAGAAAATACAGTTACCGCCTGGATGTAACCCAAGTTATCTAACAGATTTGATTCCGCATCGTATCTGCTGATTTTATTCTGCTACTACTGCATTTGTTTGAACGATTCTTGAACGTCTCTCGGTCATAGTATGTAACAGGAGCCATTCCGGCTCAAAAACTCGATGGCAAATTTATCTGAAACGATATGGGGTTGATATGAACATTTCACACAACCCAGACAACGACGAATTCTCGCTAACACCAGAACCGGCCATTATTTTTGCACGCGAAGGCGATCCTGCCTGTATGCAAGGCTTTTTCCAGTCCGTCATCTCTCAGTTCGAGAGCCACGAAAAAGCAGCGACAACATTCCGCTCTGGTGAAGGACGTCCTTGGAGCGACCAAACTGCCTGTTGCTTCTGTGGCACTGACCGTTTTTTCAGGCCGGGGTATGAAGCCAATCTACTGGCAAATTGGATACCAGCGCTTGATGGCGTTGAATCGAAACTTGAAAAAGGTGCAAAGGTTGCTGATATAGGATGCGGGCACGGCTCATCTACCGTGTTAATGGGACAGGCATTCCCAAATTCAAAATTTTTTGGTTTTGATTTTCACGAACCTTCAATTCTGGAAGCACGACAAAAGGCGGCTAATGCCGGTTTAACCAATGTCGAATTCCATGTCACGACAGCAAAAGATTACCCCGGCGATACCTATGATTTAGCCTGTATCTTTGACGCACTCCATGACATGGGTGATCCAATTGGCGCCGCTGCCCATATTCGCGATTCACTAAAACCTGATGGTACATTTATGCTGGTTGAGCCACTGGCTGGCGATACGGTGAATGAAAATCTGCACCCTCTTGGTGCCATTTACTATGCCTATTCGACAATGGTATGCACACCGGCTTCCCTTGCACAAGAAGTCGGTCTGGGCATCGGTACACAAGCCGGTCCTAAGCGTTTGACTGAAGTGCTTACGCAAGGTGGATTCTCAAACATAAAGCAAGCGACAGAAACAGCAACCAATATGGTGCTCGAGGCAAGAATTTAATAACGTGTAACACCACATCGCTAGCCAAAACCCTGTCTGTCACAAAAGGATCCAGCAGAAGGTATCGCCCCAATTTTACGCGCTGACACTTGGGTCAAATAATCCCAGACTGCCATGCATTGTGTAACCAGCAAGCGCTTTGAGCTCCGGAGGCAGGTCGTTAGCAATCTTGGGAGGCAAATCAAGTATCTGATTCTCCTCCTGGCGTAACCAGCCAAGAGAATATGAGAGAATAATGCCGTAACGCCACTCATCGGAAACGTTGGCACCGGCTGCGTGGAAAGTGCCTCCCAACCAGATCATGACTGACCCCTTCGACATTTCGGCAACCTTCACCTCATCAGGCGTGGCTTTTCGATCCGCTTCCCATTTGTGGCTGCCCGGTACCAACAAGGTTGCACCATTTTCCTTTTTGAAGTCAGACATGGCCCACATACTGGAAATCACCAGATTAGGTCGCGGCACAGGAAAAAAATCAAATGGGTCTTCTTCTCTGTGTAGAACCTGCTCACGAGCGCCCGGCCCGATTTCCAATGCAGCGGATACATGGAGCCGATAATTTGGCCCTTACTGGAGTATGTTCGGCAAACTAGTTCGCAGCAGCACTCATACTTTTGTCTCGGATGGCGCGAAACTCTGTGCCTTCGTTCCAGTTAGGCCAGACATCCCCATTCGCGACTTCCTCCCCAACCATATAATACAGTCGCACGTCCAACTCACCGCCAGATAAATCCCAATTGGGGTTATATTCATCTGTGGGTTTGTGATAACGATCGGCTACATACTCGTCTCTTCGAGCCTGTCCGTATTCAGCACCAAATTCCACATGATCAATACCGCCGCCAGGATAAATCATCGGAACGCCTAACTTTGCCAAATTGAAGTGATCTGAGCGGTAGTAGTAACCCTTCTCCACATCCTGGTCGGGCGAAGTGATTCTACCTTGGGTAGCTGCAGCGCGATTCAAATTTTTATCTAGCTCCGATAATCCAAAACCTCTCACACCAATATCTCTGGTTGGACCCATCACGTTCAAGCCATCCATATTCAACCCACCGATGGTTTTACTGACCGGAAACACAGGATTCTCACCATAATGTTGAGAACCTAATAGGCCTTGCTCTTCTGCGGTTACTGCGACGAACAAGATACTTCTTTTCGGTTTTACAGAAAGAGAAGCAAATGCTTCAGCCAACTCCAACAGTGCAGCTGTACCGGAAGCATTGTCCAAGGCGCCATTGTAAATATTGTCGCCATCAAATTCCTCACCAATGCCAAAATGGTCCCAATGTGCCATGTAGAGGAATGCTTCGTCATCCTTCTCAGACCCTGGGACGACACCCACGACATTCTTCGACAAGGAATGATTGATGGTGTTGCTGAATGAAACAGATGCCTGGATTCCCATAGGCACCGGTTTAAACCCTTGTTTTGAGGAAGCAACACTAAGCGCTGCGTAATCCAGACCTGCTTTTCTAAATATGACCTTAGCGGAATTCTCGGTTATCCAACCTTCCGCCTTCACACGGGACATATTCCCATCAGGCGATTCGAGATGAAAGGCTTGACCTGTCCATCCTCCACGGACCACAGACCATGGATACCCTGCCGCTCCAGTTTCATGAATAACTAAGGCACCATCGGCACCCTGTCGCATCGCTTCCTCATACTTATATGTCCAACGACCGTAATAAGTCATGGCATAGCCGGTAAACAGACTTTCATCCCGAGTGGCATAGCCTGGATCATTGACAAGAATCACTGCCGTCTTGCCTTTCATATCAACGTCCGCGTAATCGTTCCATTCATACTCAGGCGCAACGATGCCATAACCCACGAACACCAGTTCACTGTTTGTGATTTCAATGCTCTCAACTACCCTTCGAGTGGTTGCGACATAGTCATCGGCATAACCCAGTTCTATCGAGTCACCAGAACCGCCATTAACACTCAATGACTGTTCGGTACTAGCGGTGATATCCACCAGGGGTACATCTTGAAACCATGAGCCGTTGCTGCCCGGCTGAACACCATAGCGCTTCATTTCATCCCGCAAATAATTCACTGTAATTTCTTCGCCTTTAGATGAAGGCGCTCGGCCCTGAAACTCATCAGAAGCCAGGGAAGAAATTTTATCGTGTAAATCAACTGCAGTGATGGAAAGCATGCCCACAGGACTGGATTTTGGGTCAGGTTTGTTCGAACTCTTTTCACAGCCCACTACTGCGACCATCAAACAGATAAAGGCAGTCGTTGTTTTATTCATATTGTTCCCAGCCGAATACGGTTTGCTCCAAGTAAGTAATCACCAGTCGATGCTCTCCAGTTTTCCCCTGCAGGAATGCCTTCGTCATACCAGAGGTGAGCTCCTTGTTCACTGAGCCAGTGTATCTCCGGATACACAATCTTCTTATCTTCGTGTGCATAAATTACGAAGGTAAATGGTTCATCACCAGTATAGGCTACGAATGGCTGATCCATTTATTCTTATCCTTATCAAGATAGATCAAGATTGCTCGCAATTCAGTCCTTAATCAAGGCTAACAAAAATCTGCGAAGACGCTCGTTAATGTCCGGTTCTGGCCGACTGGAGGCTTTCCAGCTATCAATTTTACAGCCGTTTGTTTGCCCGCCATACCAAGGATAGCTGACCTTGGTTAGATATTAGCCACCTGGTCGGAACGTACTCGTTGCAGTTACTGGATCGTTAGAACAGCATCACGACTGCCGACAAGCCAGATTGCCAACCTGGTTTTCACTTGATTCGGCGAGAGACGGGAATTACTTGCTCCTGATTTGATTCCATGCCAACAACTTCATTGTTCTCGATAATAAAACGAACTGAAATTCCTTTTTTATCAACTGCAAATTCGTTTGGACCCAATGTCACCATTTTATCTACGAACAAGACAGTACCATTTGCGTCAGTCCCACCTATCTCTAGATCGTTACCTTGCAGCTTTACTTGCAACGTTTTTAACGCAGAGTTTTCAAACTCATAGAGTCCGACGTAAGTATTCAGCACCTCAATCGGCACGTCGACCCGCGACGATTCCAGTTCCGCTATCTCACCCTCTGCTCGAAATAACCCTCCGCCTGTGATGACAGCAGTTTTTCCTTCAAATTCTTCCATGTAGATATCCTCCACCGGAAATTTGCGTGGCATGCAGGATACTCTGAGGGTTAGCTGAGATTCAAGTGGTGACAACAAGATGCCATTTTCAACATCTAATCGCTCTTCATCGGCTGCTTCACGCCAAGGGACAATGTAACTTGCGACAGTATTTCTGTTGGTCCACATTTTCTAACCGCACAAACATTGCGGAACTTTTCCAACGGTTTCTGACGATAGTAACCCTGGCCGACCCGAGCAGTCACTAAACCTTGTCGCTCAGTCATGTTGGGTTTCCGAATTTCTTTTCTATCTGTTGCCTGCCTCCTAGCCTGGGCCGCGGTACCTGGCGAAACAACTTCCAAGCAGAATCGTATACCCGTGCGGGATTTACTGTCACGATCAGGTGTCAGGAAAGAATCATAGCTGAACAGTGATAACGTTGCGATAATATTGTTTGAACTGTATAGTGATATCGCTCAGCCAACCACTGTATACTAATTGACCAGAAAGAGTAGCAATCAATTTATAAGGCGAAAATGTACAAGCCGAGTACTCATCCAATTCACCGCCGATACCAGGCTGAGGATCTCGTAAGATTACGCCGTTCCAGTGAAAGTCGCCGCTATGTGGGCTCTCAACGTAGAGGGAAAATCGATCCCAATCCACATCAGATCGATGCCGTTATGTTTGCGCTCCGTCGTATTTCCGACGGTGGATGTATCCTGGCAGATGAGGTGGGTCTGGGTAAGACCATCGAGACCGGATTAGTTATTGCCCAACTTATTGCAGAGGGTATGCAGCGAATACTGATCATTCTCCCCAGATCACTGATTGGTCAATGGCAGAATGAGCTTTAGAAGATAAGGGAAATAAACCACATTTTCTGAAGAACGGTCAAGTATGGTAATTGCTGATGTTCAGTCAGATTTACGACCCCCTGACGTGGTGATCCTTTAGATGGTCAATGACTGCCACGATGCTGATCTGCTGGCTTACAGACTATTGGGTTGATCGCTGAGAAGATTTTTAAGCCGAGCAGGGCGATTTTGACCTGTTAATTCAGTCGCGTTTTAGTGAACCGCTATGAGTATTTCAAAGGCCAGCAGAAAAATCTCTACTACTGCCTACTTTCCTTTGCCGATAAGCGGGCATTCTATCGTCACCAGAACTCGATCACCATTAGGGCCATGATTTCGGCGACGTGCTGCAAAGCATCCGGCTCGAATACCTTGATCCCGTCGAGGATGCCAATCCGCTTCAAAAAACCTATCCCACAGAGACGGCCAAATGGTGGACGAAGAGGAAATAGTTGCTGGAGATCATCAACACATAACCGCATTTCACCGCCGGAGTAACCTCGTTAGCAAATTCCTACTGAGAAGCACACAATGGAATCTTTATGTCTGCAACGAAAGACACCAGGTTGGGCGTTGTTAGCCGGGTTAATACTCGGACCATCATCCACCTGCGGACTGACAAGGCTAAAAAAGCGCTGCGAGATCACAACCGGGCCATTGAGATAAAACCTTGGCACCACACATTACTACAATCATGACTATCTCGAGGCGCTTGCGGCGTTTGATAAAGCGATCGAATTGGGCGGCAGTTCAATCCGGATTTCCCGCTACAACAAAGCACTGACCCAACTACGCCTGCAACGCTTTTCCGAAGCAAAAACAACCCTGGAAACTGCTCTTAGGGCCGACCCTGAATCGAGAAAGATCAAGGCGAAACTTGATGACATTGGGCGATCTGCCCTAAACAATAAGCATTAACCGCTTGACTCGTCCGTCCAGACTACGTTACAAACAATCATGTATGCTTGTTTTATCAGACAATCTGATTAGGGGTGTCGAAAAGCTACTTGATAATCAATATTCACGGGAGAGAAGGATATGAAAGTAGTCACTAACTCGCTACTGTCGATCAGTACGTTCGTATTATCACTGGCACTCGTGCCAACAGTAGCAAGCGCGGAAGACCGCGTTCTGGAAGAGGTGGTTGTTACCGCCCGACAACAAGAAGAGAGTCTGCTGGACGTACCGGTAACGGTTGCCGCTTTCAGCGAAGAAGATCTTCAACGATACAACATCAATACATTAACGGAAGCTGCAAAACTGGTGCCTAATTTTCAAATATGGCAGGGCGGCTCGGGTAATGGTTCCAACATCATTCTGCGAGGTATCGGCTCGAGTTCGATTAGCGCCGCTTTCGACCAGTCCGTCGCCATTAACATTGATGGCATTGTCGTCAACATCGGTCGTTTTATCCACAACTCGTACATGGATATGGGTAGATTGGAAGTCCTGAAGGGACCACAGAGCCTCTATTTCGGTAAGAGTGCGACGGCTGGAGTCGTATCGGTTACGACCAATGATCCGGGAGACAAATTCGAAGTCGAAGCGATGGCAGGTTATGAATCAGAATATGAACAAACCTATCTCGAAGCTGTGATATCGGGCCCTATTACCGACACATTCGGTGCACGGTTCGCAATCGGAACAACGGAATCAGACGAGCTTTTCGAAAACCTCACCCCCGGAGTGAAAAACTCCATCCGTGGTGAAGAGTCAACCAACACCAGGCTCACTCTGGTCTGGGAACCGACGGATGATTTCAAAGCCCGTTTCAAGTATTCATACTCTGAATACGAAAACGATGGTGCAAATGGTCGTACCGAGGAAATTTGCCCGGAAGGCACCGTTCAGCCAACGCTCATTCTGGGTACTGTACTCTTCCCTGGCGTTGACGATTGTAAGCTCAATGGCAATACCTCCATCGCTGACCTGAATCCTGCACTCCGTGCTGGCCTGCCTTACGGCGGTGACGACGGCATTCCGTTCCTCGAACAGGAAACCGACTTCGTTTCGCTCCAGCTGGACTGGCAGATCAGCGATACCCTGGCGCTGACATCAGTGACCGGTTATGTAGATCTGCAGCACACAGAGCTCGACATCTATGACTATAATGCCGGTGTGTTTGGCGGCGAGCATAGAAATGTCTACAAGAGTCTGTCCCAGGAATTTCGGCTTGCCAGCAGCTTCGATGGCCCATTGAACTTTATGGCCGGACTCTATTACCAGGATGTTGAACAAGAATTCCTCGCTTTCCAGTACGCCGCCAACATCGGCATTGTCGCGCCTGACCCGATCACCGGCAACGCCTATGATTACAACAAGAATCATTTCCTCGATACAGAAGCTCTATCTGCATTCCTGGCCCTTTACTATGATATCTCCGATACAGTTGAGATCACCGCGGGATTACGTTATACCGACGAAGAGAAGAAAGGTAAAATCACGATTCCTTACGTCCATCTGTTCCTACAAGCCACGTTCAGCGCCCCGGCACTGATCGACGGCCTCGATTTTCAGGATGACAATATCTCACCTGAAGTCGCGGTTAACTGGCACTACACTGATGACATAAGCTTCTTTGCTTCCTACAAGGAAGGGTTTAAGTCTGGCGGTGTTGACAATAGCGCCTTACCGACTGCGGTCCTGAACTCCAACAACCCGGGGTTCCCTGATTTTCTGCTCTATGATTCAGAAAACGCCCAGGGGTTTGAAGTCGGCACGAAAGCTAATCTGCTCGACGGCAGTATGCGTTTGAACGCCACCGTATTTTCCTACGCGTATGACGACCTGCAAGTTCAATTGTTCGATTCCACCGCGATTCAATTTGAAACGTTTAATGCGTCCGAATTGACGGCTGAAGGCTTGGAGATGGACCTTTACTGGTTACCACCGATTGATGGACTCGAAGTACGAGTGACAATGGCATGGACCGACACACAGTATACGGACGATTTCATTAATGCCACAGGAGAGAACCTTAAAGGCCAGGACAGTGGCCTCAGTGCTGACTTCGCCGGAAACTTCGGGTTCAGCTATGACTGGGCAGTTTTCTCTAACTGGCGGATGAACATTTCCTCAGATCTTCGCTACAACAGTGGCTACAACCTTAGCGCGACCATCGATCCCTTCGAGCAGGACAGCTTCTGGCTGACCGATGCTGCCTTGCGGATCTATAGCGGCAACAATCGATATGAGCTTGCATTGATTGGCCGAAACCTCGGCGACGAAATCTATGCCAGAAGTGCCGGTGCCCGACCAGGTGCATGTGCTAACTCTGACCTTACTCTTGGTACCTGCGATAACAGTGGTGGAGCCAATACGCAAGACCAGGTTGTCAGCACTTCGCTCGGCCGGCAGATAACTCTGCAGTTCCGCGTTCGTTTCTAAAACGACAGATAAATTGCGATAGCAACTTAGAAAAGCCACCTTTTACGGTGGCTTTTTTTTACTCTACGATTTCAGTTTTAAGGTGAACCCACATGACAACAATTCTCGCCCATATCGAGATTAGACCCGGCAAGGAAGAAAAATTCGAAGCCATAATGAAAGACATGGTCACGAGCACATTCGCCAGCGAGACAGGCGTGAACCGTTATGAGTATTTCAAAGGCCAGAAACAGAATTTCTACTACTGCCTGCTTTCGTTCGCCGACAAGTGGGCGTTCTATCGTCACCAGAACTCCGATCACCACGAGGGCCATGATTTCGGCGACGTGCTACAAAACATCCGACTCGAATACCTTGATCCCGTCGAAGATGCCAATCCACTCCCGCCTACGATCTAGTTCTACGGGATATGTGAGAACCGCAAAGTTCTCTGCACTTCTTAGATTCGAAATCCAATAGAGGGGGTGTCGATCTATTCGCTTTCTCATAAAGAGCTTGCCAATCTCCTTAAAAGAATTAGAAGCAACATCATACCCCCAAGACAACTTTAGCTTCTTTAGAAGCTCCGCATCATCATCATTTTTAACCGCATCAAGGCTATAGCGAATAGATCGATCCATAAAGCTACAACTTATTCCTCTTCAAAGTTTGCACTTCCAAACCGGAGTACATTAGCATTCAACAATGCTTGGGAGCCAAACTTTAGCATGATCTGAGGGCGATAGATTCAGAAGGTCATGTGAACGCATGTAGATACCGGCAATAATCGCAAGGCGATCGAAAACCCCACGAAGCGAACCGATGCGCCCGATTTCGACTCATCGTTTCCCCACTTCGACAATAGAACCGACGCTAGTGTTACTCCTGTCCGGTGTGATTTCTTGGTCAATGTTTGTCGGCATGGTGTAGCTCTCTGGGGGTGTTCTGAATGTCAATGTATCGGAACTGGGGTTCGCGCGTAAGCGCTGACGCAAACACACCCGTTTGCGGCGACTAGCGACCGGCACCTCTGTTCGACAGCAAGTGTCTCAGAAGGCTCGTACGCGACATACATGATCCCGCACGCTGCAACAAGTCCATCCGTCTCGCTCGCTAATCTGCCCTGTGAAACTGACAGTAGTGTAGTGTGTACCATTTAACCAAATGAAGCCTCCGGGGTTACACCAGTTGCAGTGCCCGTTATTTGATCGTCAATGACACTAACGTTTCCAACAAATTTCGCTTCCGAGTCAAGAGACACGGCCGCGATTTGCCATCATCGGTTGAGATGCCAAACAGTTCTTGATCTGGTGCGCCTTGATCATTCGTAGATGTACCGAACCAAACACCTCCCAATGCTTCATCTAATATGGTAGGAGGGGCATCGGCTGTTGGGGGGGGGTGTTGTTGCCACCACCCCCACCACTACAGGCGGATAGCAAGAGGAGTGCAAACACTGTATGTAAGTAAAACAGTAAAACGTAATTTGAGCTTTGCAATCTTTGTTTTTTAAGTGTCATTATTTTAACCCCTTTTACGGAGAATCGAGCGCGAGTCTCCCCCTGCGACTGTCATTCAATCCTAAACACACGCCTGAATAAACAGGTCAGATCAACTCTGCTCGACCTTTCAATCTCCTAAGTGATCAACCCGGCCATCTGTAAGACAGTAGATCAGTACCTTTACAGACATTGACCAATCAGAACCGACAAGCTGTTGCCCTGGACTTTTTGTCGATGAATTCTTTGTC
>JAPYTQ010000055.1:0-29285 GCA_029941905.1 Pseudomonadales bacterium
TGGTCCTGGTCCTGGTCCTGGTCCTGGTCCTGGTCCTGGTCCTGGTCCTGGTCGTAGTCCTCGTCTTCATCCTCGCCTTCTGGTTCTTCGAAATCTTCTTCATCGTCGTCATCAATCATAGTTTCCATGACAACGTCTTCTTCCAACTCGTCGTCATCATCAAGGTCTTGACGACGTCGGCGCATCAGGATCAGTACACCGGCTACACCACCAACAACAATGAGCCCCAGGACACCGAGAACGATGGGATTAGACAACAGAGAAAGGTATTGATTTGCGACGGGCTCTGTCACTGGCGGTGGAGCGCTACCAGCATTACTCGCATTGGACTGTAGTTTGGTGACCTGTGCCTTTAACGCAGCCAGTTGGTCATTCTTAAGGACCAGAATCTGTTGGATGCTATCTAACTGTTCTTCCAGCTCATTGAACCGGCCATTTAGTTCGGTGTTCGCTCGTCGGGACCGGCTTAAATCCTCTTCCGCGAATAAAAGTTCATTTTCGAGCTCTTGCACTCTGGCATCGCCATCTCCTTCACCGGCGCGTTCACCGCTGGATTGATCAGGCGCAAGCAGTTTCAGCTCACCATCATCAACAGTCTCACTGGCTGAATCCGTGGACTTCCGGCGACGGGAGGCATCAAGCTGTGCCAGACTGGTACCACTTTTATAGGCTTCAAATTCTTCATTTTGAACCTTTACTTCAGCGATTGCTGATCCGGCACTGGTAGCTCTCAATTCCCGTTCGGTTGGAATCCGAAGTACATATCCCGCCTTTAGGAGATTGATGTTATCACTGATAAAAGCTTCAGGATTGGCATCTTTCAGCGCCAACATCGTTTGCTGGATCGAAACGGAATCAACCGATCTGATACTGGCCGCAATTTTCCAAAGTGTGTCGCCGTAACTGGTTATGCCGTACTCACCCGAGGTTAACTTGCCCCGCTTTTGCGCGGGCTCGACGGGTTGTCTGGCTCCGGGTGGCGATATCCGGGCGGTCTCTGGTTCGTCTGGCTGAACCGGTGTTGCAGGTCGTGGCGCTGGCGTTCTTTGCTGCGACCGACTTATCCCTATAGGTTCGACGCCACCTTTATCAAACACGGGGGGGTCAAGCAGCACGGTGTATTCTTTTAAAATCCGGCCACTAGGCCATAGCACTTCAACAATAAAATCAAGAAATGGCTCAATAATAGGCTTGGTACTGGTGATTTGGACGTACAACTGACCATTTGGCCTGGACTCAACCTTGAACCGAAGGTCGATAAGCACAAAACCCCTTTCGACTCCTGCACGCTTAAAATCGTTCTGGGTACCCAACTTCGGGAGTATTTCCTCAACCGTAAGACCACGCACATTTGTCAGCTCTATCTCTGCGTGGAATTGCTGATTTAACGCTGACTTTAGTTCCAGCTCGCCCAATCCCAGTGCAAAGCATGTGGGTGCTGTCAGGGTTAGGACGAAGCTGGCAAGAAGCCACCTGAGCCTTTGTGTCATTTTTCTTCCTCGTCACCAATAAATAACCAGATCCGATCCAATCTGCGCCTGCCCACAATCAACAAATTGAGGTCCAAACCTAGAAACGATCTCCGGTTGTTGCGATAAGTATCGCTTATTTATGACGTTTTATCAAAAATTCTGCGATTTGTACACTGTTGAGAGCTGCGCCTTTGCGGACATTGTCAGCTACAATCCATAGGTTAAGTCCATTTTTGACGGAAATGTTCTGCCGAATTCTGCCCACATAGACCGGATCTTCTCCTGCAGCATCGGAAACTGCTGTGGGATATCCGCCGTTTTGACGTTCATCAATCACGCTGACACCCGGTGCCTGCGACATTAACTTTTTTGCTTCATCTACACTGATGGGCAACCTCGTTTCTATACTCACTGCTTCGGAATGCCCGTAAAATACCGGGATTCGGACACAGGTTGGGTTCACCTTGATGTCTTCATCTTCAAAGATTTTTTGAGTTTCCCAGACCATTTTCATCTCTTCATTGGTAAACCCATTGTCCTCGAAGTCGCCAATATGGGGAATTGCATTGAAACCTATCTGCCTGGTAAACACAGAGGGCTCATAGGTTTGACCATTCAGCAGTCGTGCTGTTTGTGAAGCAAGCTCCTCGATGCCTCTTTTCCCCGCACCGGAAACCGCCTGATAGGTCGACACGTTGATCCGGGTGATGCCGACTGCATCGTATAGCGGTTTCAGCGCTACAAGCATCTGAATAGTTGAGCAGTTTGGATTGGCAATAATATTTGTCTCCTTGAAATCCTTAATCCGGTGTGGATTCACCTCAGGTACAATCAAGGGGATCCTTGGATCACGGCGAAAAAACGACGTGTTGTCAATCACAATACAACCCTGGGATGCTGCAATGGGTGCGTATTTCTCGGACACCGACCCCCCGGCAGAGAAAAGTGCAATGTAGGTATCTGAGAAATCAAACGTATCCAGATTTTCAACCATGATGGATTTACCAACAAACTGAAGGCGGCTACCGGCTGATCGCTCACTGGCCAGAAGAGACAGTTTTTTTACGGGAAAACCGCGTTGTTCGAGCATTTCCCGCATGACTTCACCCACCGCGCCGGTTGCCCCGACGATCGCAACATTAACCTTTTCCAATTGAATTTCTCCGCATCGTAGCTTTCAGAATAAATGACAGATTAATGCTATGATCATTTTTCGCATAACTCAAATTCATATTATTTATCAATTTGATAAGCAATTGGAATAATAAGACGGCATGATAGATATAGATGGCATAAAAGCATTTGTGGCTGTCGCAGATACTCAATCCTTCTCCCTTGCTGGCAATCGATTACACCTCACCCAACCTGCCGTCAGTAAGAGAATTGCTTTGCTTGAGAGCCAAATGGGCGTACGTCTGTTTGACCGTATTGGCAGAACTGTAAATCTCACCGAATCAGGTCGCACCCTGGAGCCCCGTGCGCGCGATATCCTATTCAGAATAGAAGATACCCAGCGGGTCATCAGCAATCTGGGTGGTCATGTTGGCGGAAATTTGTCCCTGGCAACCAGCCATCACATTGGTCTGTGGCACCTGCCACAGGTTCTGCGAGCCTATTCCGAGGCGCACCCGGGTGTAGTCCTCGATTTACATTTTATGGACTCTGAGGTTGCTCACGAGCAAATCGTCCAGGGAAACCTCGAACTGGGCATCATTACCCTGGCCCCCACATCCCATGAGCGCCTGGCATCAATCCCCATCTGGCGTGACGAACTGGCATTCGTGTGCTCAATTAATCATCCCCTGACTCAAAATGACCGGATCTATATCGAACAGCTACCGGAGTTTCCGGCCATTCTTCCGGATATGAGCACTTTTACCGGTCGTATCGTCAAGCAGTTGTTTGCAGAACGTGGTCTTGCCCTGAACGTGACCATGTCCACGAACTATCTGGAAACGATCAAAATGCTGATTACCGTTGGACTGGGATGGAGTGTCCTGCCGGTTTCGATGCTGGATGACTCACTGCAAGTGATCAACGTCCCAAACGTCACAATCGCCCGCCAGCTGGGCGTAATACACCATGTCCAAAGAACTCTGTCGAATGCAGCAAAGGCTTTCCTGGAGCTGTTAGAGAGCCAGAAATCGCCATCGGTGTAAGAAACGTGCGGGCACCATTGTAAAAGATCTGTACGCTTACCTGAGTGTCGGTCCAACATCCGCTACATTCATGTTCTGACCGCGATGCCTCAACAAATGATCCATGATAACGATAGCCAGCATGGCTTCTGCGATTGGCGTCGCTCGAACGCCGACACAGGGATCGTGTCTGCCTTTGGTGATCACCTCCGCAGATTTACCCTCGACATCGACCGTCTGCCCCGGTTGCGTGATGCTGGATGTCGGTTTCAGAGCGATATGCGCCACAATATTCTGTCCGGTTGAAATTCCACCGAGGATTCCCCCGGCGTTATTTGAAGTGAAGCCATTGGGTGTCATCTCATCCCGATGCTTACTACCCCGATGGTTGACTGCATCAAATCCTGCCCCAATTTCAACGCCTTTTACCGCATTGATGCTCATCAGTGCATGGGCGATCTCGGCATCCAGTTTGTCAAATACCGGTTCGCCCAGGCCGACGGGGACGCCTTCTGCAATCACCGTGATCCGTGCTCCGATGGAGTCACCATCACGTCGCAAGGTGTCAATCAGCTGTTCCATCTCTGCAACTTTGGTACTGTCCGGGCAAAAAAATGGATTGCGGGGTACCTCATCCCAGTCAAGGGTCGCTGGTTTAATATCTCCCATTTGCGACAGATAGCCTCTTACCAAAACACCATGTTGCTGATGCAGGTATTTTTTGGCAATCGCTCCGGCTGCAACACGCATTGCTGTTTCCCGGGCCGAGGCACGTCCACCACCACGATAATCCCTGATACCGTATTTCTTGAGGTAAGTGTAGTCCGCATGTGCAGGACGAAAAAGATCCTTTATGTCGTCATAGTCCTTTGACTTTTGATTCTCGTTTTCGATCATCAGGCCGATCGAAGTTCCCGTCGTCTTGCCTTCGAACACTCCGGAGAGAATCTTCACTCGATCACCCTCTTTACGCTGGGTTGTATATTTTGAAGTTCCGGGTTTACGGCGATCCAGGTCCGGTTGTATGTCAGCTTCGGTCAACGACATGCCCGGTGGACAACCATCAACAATGCATCCCAACGCAGGGCCGTGGCTTTCACCAAATGTCATGACGCGAAATAGGTCACCAATCGTGCTACCGGGCATGTGACTCTCCTGTTTCGTTTCATTATACCGACAATATCAAGCTGCACGTCCTCCCTGACGGTAAATTATTTTTGACCAATCAGTGATGATGCCTTAACTTAGCCACCCTTGTTTTTTCAATCGGTAATATTTTTCCATGGCAAACAATATGCAACAGGCATTTAAGTCCATTCTCGAAACTGTCGGTGAAGACACCAGCAGAAGTGGGCTACTGAATACCCCCGAACGTGCAGCAAAAGCCATGGAATTTCTCACCCGGGGCTATCAGCAGACACTGGACGAGGTCGTCAACGGTGCTCTGTTTGAGTCAGAAACCAGTGAGATGGTGGTGGTTCAGGATATTGAACTTTACTCCCTCTGTGAGCACCATATGCTGCCATTTATTGGCAAATGCCACGTAGCCTACATCCCGACGGGAAAGGTTCTGGGCCTGTCAAAAATCGCACGTATTGTTGAAATGTACGCCCGGCGACTACAGATCCAGGAAAATCTCAGCAAAGAAATCGCCGAAGCGATTAAGTCGGTCACTGAGGCATCCGGTGTCAGTGTGATTATCGAAGCAAAGCATATGTGCATGATGATGCGAGGTGTAGAAAAACAGAACTCGGTAATGAAAACCTCAGTGATGCTCGGCGAATTTCGGGAGAATGTTTCGACCAGAATGGAATTCCTGTCCCTGCTGACACTGGCCAGTTGATCCAGCCTTTTTTCACCAGCGCTTCATGGACAAAACTCAAGGTGACCCGGCGATTACCACCAGTTCAATCCGGCTGGTTCGAGTCAGGTCAATCGGTGCGATAGGACCGGCACCATAGGCCGAGAGATCCACATCTGCCATCCCCATTTCGATCAAGCGGGACTTCAACGTTTCCGCAACCTGTTTTGTCCTTTCAATACCAGCATCAACAGACTCTCCTGACTGCAGATTATCATGCGCCACCAGGGCCAGGCGTCGATAAGCATTGGCATTGATGGTATCGATTATCGCGGTCAACATTTCCTCGCTCGCATCGACCCGAAAGCTGTACTTACCGAGAAGTTGCAAAGCCGATCCAACGACTTTACTGTCTGTTGCCAGCGCACTATCTTCAACAGTAATGATTTCAATATGCGTATAAAGCTTACCTGTGCCTCGCTGAGCCACGTAGACAATGACAAATCGAGTCCCATCGGTTGAAATTCGCCCCAGCATACTATGTTGATATTGCTCCGGACCATACAGGATCGATTTCCTGAAGACCGTATTTGCCCAGTAATTGCTGCTGCCACAAGTCCGACCCTGGCACTCGAATACGATCTGCCCCTTGTTTTGCAACTGCTCTCGATAGAATGCCGCCACATCCTCAGTTCGTTGTGCATTGGGTGTTTCCAGCGTCGTGATTCGTTTCCTGCCCTGCACATGTTCAGAAGATTTAGGGACCATTTGGGTATTAACCCGGGCGATAGAACCGGTAATGATCTGGTAGGTCCTGATTTCATCATCGCCACCTTCAGACACAGTCCTTGAGCCTGGAAACATCGAAATTATTTCTTCCGGCGCCGCTTCAACCAACAGCGGCGCCATAAAAATCAATATGTAAACTAAGCGGGAATGAGCCATTCTAAATCACCACAATTTTGTCCCAGAACATCCATCGAAATACAGGCAACGCTCGCTGTATCCATGAATACCTTTCTATTCGTCAAGTACTCGACGAAATTGCTAACAAACGGCTGATGGCTGACCAATAGACACAGCGCCTTCTCGATTTCAGCCGACAGCCGTGCAACCACTTTTTCAGGATTACCTTCAGGTGAGATTTCATCGATCGTACCGAACGATTGATCGAGTTCAAGTTCACCGAGGACCAATTCGGCCGTCTGCTGGGCACGAACGAGTGGGCTGGCAAAAGTCCTCATTGGCACTGAACAACAGGCTAACAACCCCGCAGCACTTCTTTTAACATCCTCAGCACCCTGCCTGCTCAGTCTGCGATCGAAATCCCTGATCGCAGATTTCGCTGCGCCATGACGCATTATTAATAGTTTCATTATAAAACGAACTCTACATCATCTGGCTGATCAGACATCATTACATCATGAATAACAGATTCCACTGACCTGGATTCAAACAAAATGCTATACAGACCGGTAACTATCGGCATATATACCCCCATTTCAGCAGCCTTGTGCTTGACCGTTCGCACCGTATTGACGCCTTCGGCGAGCCTGCCTAATTTCTCCGTCGCCATATCCAGGCTCAGCCCCTGACCTATGAACATTCCCAATTGAAAATTACGGCTGAGGGGTGAACCACAGGTGACCATAAGATCGCCCACCCCTGCCAGTCCCAGAAACGTTAGCGGATTTGCACCCATGATATTCGCAAACCGACTCATCTCCGCCAAACTCCTGGTCAGCAGCATGCCCTGGGTATTTTGCCCAACGCCGAGCGCGCTGGCAAAACCAGCTGCTATGGCATAAATATTCTTTAAGGCGCCTGCCAGCTCGACACCATAGGTGTCTTCGCTGGCGTAAACCCTGAAATAATTCGTGTGTAGAATCTCCTGCACAACAGAAGTTACCTGCCGAGACTCACTCGCGATCACCGTCGCTGTAATTTGCTTTTGAACGATTTCCTCTGCCAAATTAGGCCCACTGAGAACACCCCGCGGATTATCGGGTAATTCTTCCCTTATCACCTCGCTCATCAGCAGGAACCCATCAGGTTCGATACCTTTTGTCGTGCTGATGACCATTGCGGACCCGGATATGTATGGTCGCGCCAATCTGATTACTTCTCGAAATGCCCCACTCGGGACGCTAAAAAACGCAACATCGCAGGATCTTAAGCACTCCTCCAGGTCCGAAGTCGGCGTAACGCTGTCGTTTATGCGATATCCGGGAAGCGATTTCTTGTTTTCACGGGTAGACTTAATCAGCTCCGCGTGCCTTTCATCCCTGGACCAGAGCAAGATTTTTTGGCCATTCTCGGCAAGAATATTCGCAATTGCAGTGCCGAACATCCCTGCTCCCAATACTGAAATCGTACGCTCCATGGTGTTTATCCGCTTTCGCCAAGACCCCATCACTATAACTTATGCGAGAAAATTACCCCATAGTCGGATTGACGTAGCCTCACACCTCGAAATTAGCTAACATAGTGACCGTAAACGCCTAGATTATATGAAAATGTTTATTGAAGACAGACCTTTGGGTACCCATTCTATACAAAGTATCTGGATAGGTTTATCTTCAGTCAGCATAGAAATCAATACTGGTTAATTTGTGTCAGAGATAATTGATAGATTACAACAGAGTACGATCGGTTCGCTGAAACGCATGATTCAGGAAGTTCTCACCGAGAATGACCAAATTACGGCGCTCATGCAAAATCGTGACGACATTCTGACGATTTTTGTTGATGACATGAATCACGGATTCGACCGTCTTGAAGCTCTGCAGGATGAAGAGGAAGAACATGTTGATTTCGAAACAGTGTCCCTGGTACAGAACGAAGAATTGACGACCCTGGTCGCGTTCGAAAGTATGGTTGCTTCCGCCCGCAATCTGAACTTGCCCAGTTTTATCAGTTTCAACACACGTCTCAATGCACTGTTTGCGAATACTCAAATCGATGAAACAACTAACCCATTGGATCCGCAACAAATTGCCTCGGCATTTTCCAATGCCGTGAGAGATCAGGAGATCAGCGAAGATCATACCAGGCAATTAAATCGAAGCCTCAACCAGCTCGTTTTGAGAAAGCTGGACACGGTGTTGCTCGAAGCCAATCAACTCCTTGTCAAGCACGGTGTGTTACCGGGCCTTGGAATGGAAGGAGGAGCCGGAGCCTCAGGTCACGCAAAATACACCACGCAATTAGAGCGATCAGAACGAGGGGGGCAAGGTGATGCTGGCTTTTCTCAGGAGTACAATCCATTAGCAAACAACACCGTTCCAGGCGATATGCCGCAGAACAACCTTGTCCCGAACGATATGCTGCAGAACAACATGATCCCCGGCAGTATAGCGCCTGGCAATATGGTGCCGAACATCATAGCGCCTGGCAATATGGTGCCGAACATCACAACGCCTGGCAATATGGTGCCGAACATCACAGCGCCTGGCAACACAGTGCCGGGCAATGTACCGGTTAACAACGCGGGCCAACCCCAGGTGTTCTCGACGATACAGAACCTGCTGCACTACGAGCCTATGCCTGTCGAGTTACCGGATCTTGCACCGGGGCAGCCTGCTCCGGAGCAACCTGGAATCGTACCAGCCGATCAGCCAGGGATGGTACCCGCACAACAGTTTGCCGTGCCTGCATCAATGGTCCCACTATCAAATCAGTCACCCGGAATAATGCAACCATATCAGCCTGCACCCGGGGAAGAAGTACAGGTGGTGGATCAGGGCCAGCTAATGAATATTCTGACGAATATTCAGTCCGGCATGGAACAGAAGAGCACGCAGGAAGCAAACATCCCGACCAATTTGGATGAGCTGGAAACCCTGGACATATCCGAGAGCCTCGGCGAATTAATGCAGGAAGATCAGGAAGAAGGCGTGATCTCTGCCCTCGACCAACAATCCTCGGACGTCATTAACCTGGTGACCCTGCTCTACGATGCGATCTTTCAGGATTACGCCGTGCCAATTCCCATCAAGGAATTGATCGGCCGGACTCAAATTACGATAATGAAAGTGGCCCTTTCCGATACCGCTTTTTTTGATCGAGAAGACCATCCGGTTCGTACGCTGCTGAATGATATCGCAACAGCAGGAATCGGTTGGACAGAAGTGGATGACCTCGCCGAGGATCTGCTTTACAAGAAAGTCGAGGAGATTGTTCGCAGAACCCAGCAATATGATGGCGAAAATTCACTTTTTGAAGACCTGATCAAGGATTTTAAAACATTCAGGGCGAGAGAAACTGCAAAAACACACAGGTTAGAGAAGCGGATTCTAAAATCCACGCAAAGCCAGGACCGACTCGATGATATTCACGAGTTGGTGACCCAAAAAATTCAGGAACGAATTCTTGATGTTAAGTTGGACGAATTTATCGTCGATTTTCTAAAAACCTATTTTTACAAGTTTATGGTGATGCTGGTACTTAAAGAAGGCCCGAACAGCAATGCCTGGAAACAGTCGCTGAATACAATCGATGTTTTGCTCTGGACTGTCGAGCCCCATGACCAAAAAGATGACCGGGATCGGCTGGAGGTAGTTAATCCCCGCTTGACAAATAACCTGCGAAAAGCGCTACGGATCGCCCAGATCGAACCCGAACAGGTCGACTCACTAATGAACCGGCTCGGAGAAATTCAGGAAGAGTCATTTCGTCCCGATGAGATCGAAGAACTACTAGTAGACTTCTACGCTGACCGCGATGCTTCTGATTCCAAATCAGACAGTACTAATGTTACAGACGCGTCACCTACGGAGCCAGCAGAGGTTCCAGACGACGAATTGGCGGAGGATGACCCAGCCTTCGCCGAGATTGACGCATTAACCGTGGGAACCTGGGTCGAATTCATCCACGAAGGAGACAAAACCACCCGCTGCAAGCTTGCTGCGAAAATCAACGCCATCGACAAGTTCATTTTCGTCAATCGCCAGGGTGCCAAGGTGACTGAAAAAACTCGTCTGGAGCTGGCGACTCAGGTAAAAAAAGACACGGTTAAGATTATCAATGAAGGTCCGATGTTCAGTCGTGCGCTCGAATCCGTTATCAGTGACCTCCGGAACAGCCAACAGCAACAGCAGACCGGTGGTGCTTACCAGCCCGCTGAATCTGATTGAATCCGACCCTAATTACTTAGCACAAAACCTTTTTTTTCAAGCAGAGTGTCAGGAGCTCAGTTCCAGCAATAGTTTATTCAACCGTTGCACATACCCAGCTGGTTCTTCCAGGTGGCTGCCCTCGGCAAGTATCGCCTGATCGTAGAGGACCAGAGTCAAATCCTTAAAGCGATCCATATCTGTTTCGTCGTTCAATTTGGACACGAGCGGGTGCAGGGGGTTGATCTCAAATACCCGTTGGGTTTTCGGCACTTCTTGACCTGCTGATTCCAAAATCCGTCTCATCTGCATTCCCATCTCATCATCGTTGACAACCAGACAAGCAGGAGAATCAGTTAGCCTGTGAGTGATCCTGACCTCTTCCACGCTATCGTCAACCACTTCCTTGACTCGCTCAATCAGGCTCTTGAATTCGTTTTCTACCTTTTCATTTTCCTTTTTGGTTTCCTCATCATCAAGATCTCCAAGGTCCAATGCACCTTTAGCGACATCCTGGAACTGTTTGCCGTCAAATTCCATCAGGTGACTCATCAGCCATTCATCTATTCGGTTACTGAGGATTAACACCTCAATGCCTTTCTTGTTGAAGACTTCCAGGTGCGGGCTGTTCTTGGCAGTGAGGTAGTTTTCTGCGGCAACATAGTAAATTTTCTCCTGACCTTCCTGCAATCGTCCCAGGTAATCGTCAAGTGACTGGTCCTGGACTTCTGATTTACTACTGGTGGTAGAGAATCGAAGTAACTTCGCAATTTTTTCCTTATTGCCAAAGTCTTCTGCCGGACCTTCCTTGAGCACCTGACCAAATTCGCCCCAGAATAACTGGTATTTTTCAGCGTCGTTCTTTGCCATTTTTTCCAGAGAATCCAGCGTACGTTTCGTCAATGCATTACGCATTGACTCGATGGCCGGATCTTTTTGCAAAATTTCCCTTGATACGTTCAGTGATAAATCGTTTGAATCAACCACACCTTTGATGAACCTCAGGTAAAGCGGTAAAAACTGCTCGGCTTCATCCATGATGAACACACGTTGTACATAGAGTTTCAAACCTCTGGGCGTTTCACGCTGCCACATGTCAAACGGTGCTTTAGAGGGGATGTAAATCAGGCTGGTGTAGTCCAGTTTACCTTCTACCTTGTTGTGACTCCAACTCAACGCATCCTGGAAATCATGGGAAACGTGTTTGTAGAATTCCTGGTATTCCTCGTCTGAAATATCGCTTCTTGAACGAGACCACAATGCCTTGGCAGCATTAACTGTCTGGTACTCAGGGACCGGCTGATCCTTGTCTTTTGCACCTTCACCCTTAACTTGGTCATCCTCCCCTTCATCATCATTGCTAACAGGTAAAGGTTGTTCCAGCATTTGAACCGGGACAGAAATATGGTCGGCATATTTTTTTACAATACTTTTCACGCGCCAGTCGTCGAGAAACTCTTTCTCGTCAGCTTTCAGGTGCACAATGACAGAGGTGCCGCGTTCTTCACGCTCAATTGACTCAATATCAAACTCCGCCTCACCAGTTGAAATCCACCGCACGGCTTCATCAACACCCGTCGAGGCAGCACGACTCTCTACAATAACCTTATCGGCAACGATGAAGGTGGAGTAAAAACCAACTCCAAATTGTCCGATCAATTGGGCGTCCTTCTGCTGATCCCCTGTGAGAGTTTCCAAGAATTGCGATGTACCTGACTTCGCAATGGTACCCAGATGGCTGATGGCATCATCGCGAGTCATACCGACACCGTTGTCAGTGATCGTAATGGTGTTGGCTTCACTATCTACATCAATTCTTATCCTGAAATCTGTATCGTCACCCAGGAGCTCTGCATTGGACAGACTTTCGAAGCGTAACTTGTCGATGGCGTCCGAGGCATTGGAAATAAGCTCACGAAGAAATATCTCTTTGTTGCTGTAAAGAGAGTGAATCATGAGATGTAAGAGTTGTTTGGCCTCTGACTGAAAACCGAGGGTTTCTTTCTTTGCTTTAACAGCCATTTGAATATTTACCTCCAAATTTGTATTCACAGCGATACTGTGGGAATTGATCGTAACAAGAATGTCTAGATGGGGTCTCAGTCACAGATTTCAAGGGATGGACCCAGGATCACGGCCAACAAAAAAGCAGCCTGCCAAGGCTGATCCTTGTGAGTCCCATCACCCCAGCTACCAGCCCTACCAACCAGTGACTTCCTTTAGCGTGTTGCCTATTTCAGCAAGGCTTTTTACCGTGGCCACACCAGCCGCCTGTAAAGCAGCAAACTTGTCCTCAGCAGTACCCTTGCCACCAGCGATAATTGCCCCCGCATGCCCCATCCTCTTGCCGGGAGGCGCTGTCACACCGGCAATATAGCCGACCACCGGTTTGGTGACATTCTGCTTGATAAACTCGGCTGCTTCTTCTTCGGCATTACCTCCGATTTCTCCAACCATAATAATTGCTTCGGTGGCAGGATCTTCCTCAAACAGTCCCAGTATGTCGATAAAATTGCTACCCGGAATCGGATCGCCGCCAATACCAACACAGCTACTCTGACCAAATCCCAAATCTGTTGTTTGTTTGACGGCTTCGTAGGTCAGCGTGCCGGAACGAGATACGATGCCGACTTTGCCGGGCAGGTGAATCTCACCAGGCATAATACCAATCTTGCACTCACCAGGAGTGATAACCCCAGGGCAGTTGGGTCCGATCAAGCGAATGTTACGCGCATCCAGGCTTGCCTTTACTATCAACATATCCAGTGTCGGCAGCCCTTCTGTTATGCACACGATCAATTCAATGCCTGCTTCGGCGGCTTCAAGAATGCCATCTTTCGCAAAGGGCGCCGGAACGTAAATAACCGAGGCACTCGCACCGGTTTCTTCAACCGCATCTTCTACCGTGTTAAAAACAGGTAATCCCAGGTGTTGTTGACCGCCTTTACCCGGGGTAACACCTCCAACCAGTTGAGTGCCGTAGGCAATCGCCTGTTCTGAATGCAATGTACCCTGAGACCCGGTAAATCCCTGGCAAACTACCTTGGTATCTTTGTTAACCAATATACTCATCTAGGCACCCCTGCAGCTCTGACCGCTTGTTGCGCAGCATCGGTTAAACTTGTCGCTGCAATGATATTAACGCCACTTTGTGCAAGTGCCTCGACACCCAGGTCTGCGTTGTTACCCTCAAATCTGACCACCACCGGGACTTTCACTCCGACTTCTTTTACGGCGCCGATAATGCCATGGGCAATGATGTCGCATTGAACGATACCGCCAAAAATATTGATCAATACCGCTTTAACATTACCATCGGAAAGGATGATCTTGAATGCTTCACTCACTGTCTCTTTAGTGGCTGTACCCCCGACATCCAGGAAATTCGCCGGTTCACCACCGTGCAACTTAACAAGGTCCATGGTTCCCATAGCCAGTCCCGCGCCGTTAACCATACAACCAATACTACCTTCCAGCGCAACATAGTTGAGATCATATTCAGAGGCTTCATTTTCTCGATCGTCTTCCTGGCTTGGATCACGCATCGCCTGTAGTTCTTTCTGGCGGTAGAGTGCATTGCTATCGATAGAAACCTTTGCATCAAGACAGTGAATATCACCATCTTTGGTAACCACTAATGGGTTGATTTCCAAAAGCGACAGATCTTTTTCAACGAACATCCTGGCGAGGGTGGTAAATACTGTCGCAAACTGGTTGATCTGTTTACCCGCCAGACCTAACTGAAACGCAAGATCACGACCCTGGTAGGCCTGCGGACCAAGGGCAGGATCAATCACTGCTTTGAGAATTTTCTCTGGTGTTTCCTCTGCAACCTTTTCAATTTCAACCCCACCTTCTGTGGAAGCCATAAACACCACACGCTGAGACGAACGATCAATTACTGCGCCGAGGTAGAGTTCCCGTTCAATGTCGGCACACTCTTCGACATAAATTTTGCTCACCGGCTGTCCATTGGCGTCGGTTTGAAACGTGACCAGGTTGGTACCGATAAACTTGTCACAGAATTCGCGGACCTCTGCTTCAGTTGATACCAACTTAACACCACCAGCCTTGCCGCGGCCACCGGCATGCACCTGCACCTTGATTACCCAGATGTCTCCATCCAGTTCTTTTGTCGCCGCTACTGCTTCGTCTGCCGTGTCGACAGCAAAGCCTTTGGAAACAGGCAGTCCATATTGGGCAAAGACCTGCTTCGCCTGATACTCGTGGAGGTTCATAACTTATATACCTTAGAGTTGATAGTTCGTGATCATTTTTTCTTTCGGCGGTTCGGGATATGAATAGCATGACCCGATACAGCCAATGCCGCTTCATGTAGACCTTCCGACAGGGTCGGGTGAGCGAACATCGTCAGGCCAAGATCTTCCGCACTTGAACCAAATTCCATCGCAATTACAGCCTCGGCGATTAATTCTGATACATGAGCACCCACCATGTGGATACCCAGAATTCTGTCTGTTTTACCGTCCGCCAGTACCTTGATGAAACCTGTCGTATCATTTGCCGCCATCGCCCTGCCACTCGCCAGCATCGGAAATGATCCGGCATTGTAGGGTTCACCACCGGCTTTTAGCTCCTGTTCGGTCTTACCAACCCATGCGACTTCGGGATGGGTGTAGATAACCGAAGGTACGCAGTCGTAATTGACAAGGGGCTTTTGACCTGCGATTCGCTCAACCACCATAAGCCCCTCTTCCATGCCCTTGTGAGCCAGCATTGGCCCACGAACCACGTCTCCTACCGCGAACACCCCTGGGGCATTGGTAGAACACAAATCGTTGACGTAAATAAAACCACGCTCATCCAGATCGACACCACTGTCCGGGGCCAACAAATTCTCCGTAAATGGCCGACGGCCCACCGCGACAATCAAGCTGTCGAAGACTTCATTTTTCTCGCCTTCACTGTCGCTGTAGGTCACGGTGACCTTTTTCCCTTTAACACTCGTGTCGGTGATCCTGGTTCCGAGGCGAATATCAAGGCCCTGTTTTTTGAATTGCTTCGCCACTTCCCTCGAAACCTGCTTATCTGCCATCGGTAAAAAGTCTTCCAGTGCTTCGAGTACGACCACCTCAGAGCCCAATCGGTTCCAGACGCTGCCTAATTCAAGTCCAATGATGCCAGCACCGATAACACCCAGGCGTTTGGGTGTCGACTGAAAATCCAGGGCGCCGGTCGAGTCAACAATCAAGTCAGAATTTAAGGGGCACGGTGGGATCTCCGCCGGTACTGATCCCGTTGCGATAACAACATATTCGGCTTCAATAGTTTCAACCTTACCGTCGTGCGACGTGATTTCAACACTTCGACCCGCATTCAATCGAGCCGCACCATTAAAAGTCGTGACACCATTGGACTTGAGCAATCCGGCAACCCCTTTGGTGAGATTCTCGACGATCTGGTCTTTGCGCGCGATCATTAACGGTACGTCTATCTCAACTCCTTTTGTCTTAATACCAAGGGTGCCAAAATCTTCCTTTGCCTCTACATATTTATGGGAAGTATCCAACAGGGCTTTGGAGGGAATGCAACCGACATTCAGGCAAGTGCCACCGTAAGCGGGTTTCCCCTGCTTGTTAATCCACTTGTCGATGCATGCGGTATTCAAACCCAATTGTGCAGCCCTGATAGCCGCATGATAACCGGCAGGACCCGCTCCGATCACAACGACGTCAAACTTATTACTCATTTTTTTCTCCTGATCCTTTAACCCTGACAACTGGTCACGACTGTGACTCTTAGGGAACTATGTGGGCACTAGATATCCAGCAAGATGCGGGCTGGTTCTTCCAAAAAGTCCTTGATGGTGACGAGAAACCGAACCGCTTCCTGACCATCAATCAGCCGATGATCATAAGATAAGGCCAGGTACATCATGGGGCGGATTACGACTTCACCATTGACGGCCATGGGCCGTTCCTGGATCTTGTGCATACCCAATATGCCGGTCTGGGGAGGATTCAGAATCGGTGTAGATAACAACGACCCGAAAACACCACCATTGGAAATAGTAAACGTGCCGCCCATCATATCGTCCATGGCCAGTTTGTTGTCCTGGGCTTTCGCGCCAAGCATGCTGATCTGGTTCTCAATTTCAGCCAGGGTCAGACTATCTGCATCCCGCAAAACAGGCACCACAAGACCGCGGGGAGACCCAACCGCAACACCAATATCCTGATAACCATGATAAACAATGTCATTGCCATCTATTGAGGCGTTAACCGCAGGAAAACGCTTCAGTGCTTCTACACTGGCCCGTACGAAAAACGACATAAACCCGAGCCGGGTCCCGTCGTGGGCCCTGGCGAACGCTTCCTTGTATTGAGCCCGCAGTTCCATAATCGCTGACATATCCACCTCGTTAAAGGTGCTTAGCATGGCCGCTGTTTCCTGAGCTTCTACCAATCGCCTGGCAATGCTGGCCCGCAAACGGGTCATGGGAACACGTCGTTCGACCCGACCCTCAGCTGCCGCGGGTTCGTTGGCAGCCAGGGCCACCGGCGGTGTCACTGGTTGACTCGCGATGCTGGCGACAGCTTTGAGGACATCTTCCTTGGTAATGCGGCCACCCTTGCCCGTTCCTTCAATGCGGGTAACGTCAATTTTATTTTCGACCGCAATTTTCTTTGCCGCAGGGCTTGCCAGGGTCTCTGGCCTGGCATCGTCGCTCGCGCCAGGGCTTGCGGCAGCAGCACTGGCCGAGGTCGATTCTGTAGCAGGCTGGCGGGCACCGCCTTCGAAGATACCCAGCACCTCTTCCGCAAGAACAGTCTCTCCCTCTTGCTTTAAAATCTCGGTTACTACGCCATCCTCTGGCGCTACAACCTCAATAACCACCTTGTCAGTTTCGATATCAACCAGAATCTGGTCGCGCCTGACACTTTCACCGATCTGAACATGCCAGGCAGCGATTTCGCCATCTGCAATGGATTCAGGAAATTCCGGTGCTTTTATCTCTGCCATAATTTTTCCTTACTCCACTTTTCGCCTGTCGTTACCGGATCGCTAATCAGTTCGTTCTGTATACAGGGCATCGTGTACAAACTGTTCCATTTGTCTTACATGCAGCAACATATAACCGGCTGCAGCAGCTGCAGACGCCTCTCTGCCCACATACTGCAGGTACAGTCCTGGAAATTTCTCATGAATAACCTTGCGCATATGATGCTGGCTGCTATACCAGGCACCCTGGTTCATGGGCTCTTCCTGACACCAGACTGCACTGGCGATATTTGGGTATCGCGCCAGGGTTTCAAGCATGTCGTCTTCCGGAAACGGGTAGAGCTGTTCCACCCTGACAATCGCTACGTTCTTAAGGTTATCTTCCAGCCGTTTGCTATCCAGGTCATAGTAAACCTTACCCGAGCAGAAGATTATGCGGGTTACGTCATAATCGGTTCCTGCTTGTGGCTCCTGAATGACCGTCTGGAACGCCCCATCACAAAGATCTTCCAGGGTACTGATGGCCAACTTGTGTCGTAAAAGACTTTTGGGGGTCATTACAATCAACGGCCGACGCAAAGGTCGAATCGCCTGACGACGCAACAAATGGTACATCTGTGCAGGTGTCGTCGGTACACAAACCTGGATGTTGTGCTCAGCACACAACTGCAGATAACGTTCCAGCCGCGCAGACGAATGTTCAGGTCCCGCCCCTTCGTAGCCATGGGGCAGTAACATGGTTAAGCCACAAAGTCGTGCCCACTTGTGCTCACCGCTGGTGATAAACTGATCAATAACGACTTGTGCGCCATTGGCAAAGTCACCAAATTGAGCTTCCCAGATCACCAGAGTCTTCGGGTTTGTCTGGGCGTAGCCGTACTCGAATGCCAGAATCGCTTCCTCAGATAAGAAAGAATCATAAATGACAAAACTGTTTTCATGTTCTCCAAGTTGTTTCAGGGGAACGAAGTCTCTACCTTCTTTCTGGTCATGCAATACCGCATGACGGTGGGCAAAGGTACCACGGCCAACATCTTGCCCCGTAACACGAAGATCATGTCCCTGTGCTAACAGGGTTCCGTAAGCCATAATTTCCGCATACCCCCAATTAATCGGGGTCGCACCGGCTGTCATCTTTTTTCTGTCATCAAATATCTTGCCGACCTGTTTTTGCAATACAAAGCCTTCAGGCATATCGCTCAATTTGTTGGCAAGTTGCTGAAAGTCACGCAGGGGATACCGGGTATCACTTTCTACCGTCCAGTCGTGACCAAGGTACGGTTTCCAATCGACGAACATTGACGTATCCGGTTCCGTCAGATGGTCCCACGCCACCGCATTCCCCGCATCCATCGCGTCGCGATACGCTTCAGTTCGACGAAGGTACTCTGCCTCGTCTATTGCACCTTCGGCGATCACTTTTTCAGCGAACAGGGTGAGAGTCGTTGGATGCTGACGTATTTTTTGATACATCATTGGCTGGGTTATAGAAGGTTCATCACCCTCGTTGTGGCCACGACGTCGATAGGAAACGATATCGATGACAACATCCTTCTTGAATTCCATACGGTAATCGATGGCTAACTGAGAAACAAAGATAACCGCCTCAGGATCATCTCCATTGACATGGAAGATAGGCGCCTGCACCATTTTTGCGATCTCGGTGCAATAGTGTGTCGAACGGGCATCTTCCCGTTTACTGATGGTATAACCAATCTGGTTGTTAATAATGACGTGAATCGTACCACCCGTGTAGTAACCCCGGGTCTGGGACATTTGGAAGGTTTCCATGACCACGCCCTGCCCCGAAAAAGCTGCATCACCATGTACATTAATAGCCAATACCTTGTCACCGGTTTTGTCGTCGCGGCGATCCTGGCGGGCGCGCACAGAACCTTCAATCACCGGCGCAACAATTTCCAGATGGGATGGGTTAAACCCGAGAGCAAGATGCATTTCACCGCCCGGCGTCATCAGGTTAGATGAAAAACCCTGGTGATACTTCACGTCACCGGAACCAAACCCCGGCGTGTAGCGACCCTCAAATTCATCAAACAACTCGTTAGGCTTTTTACCCATCAAATTAACCAACACATTGATCCGGCCGCGATGCGCCATGCCTATGACTGTTTCCGCCACGCCCGCTGAACCTGCTCGATGAATAAGCTCAGCCATACAAGGGATAAAACTCTCGCCACCCTCGAGTCCAAATCTCTTGGTACCCGGGTACTTGGTACCGAGGAACTTCTCAAGGCCTTCAGCGGCGATTAGCCGATCAAGAATCCGCCGCTTGACACCGTTACTGTAGCTCGGATTAGAGCGGGCACTTTCCATGCGTTGCTGCACCCACAGCTGTTCTGCCTCATCAACAATATGGATATATTCCGCCCCAACGGAATCACAATAGGTTTGTTCGAGCACGTCAATAATTTCACGAAGCGGCGCTTCTTCATTTCCAAAGAACAAAGATCCGGTCTGGAAGCGAGTATCGAGGTCCGCTGCTGAAAGTTGATGATATTCCAGCTCCAGTACCGGTACTGGCAATATCTCTTCGAGTTTCAACGGGTCAAGACTGGCTTTCAGATGCCCGCGACGACGATAGCCTGATATCAATTCGCCTACCGCAAACTGCTTTCGTTCAAAGTCAGAATGTACTGTGCTGGCCGCAACGGGAGACACCCTGGATTGGTTTTTTGACAGCAGTAAAAAATGAGCCCGGACGGTTGAATGAGATATATCCGGGGTCAGGGTACCTTCAACCAATGGCAGGGTTTCGAAGTAACTGCGCCATTGATCCGCGACGGAGGAAGGATCTTCAAGATAATTTTCATAGAGTTCTTCAACGTAAGATGCATTCCCACCTGAAATGTGGCCGCTACGCCACAGCTCTTCCATTTTGGTTTCCTGCATATCGTTACCTCCAGTTTATCCCTTTACATTTCGAGACGGCCGTATATGGCCATCCACTACGACTTATGCAATATCATCCAGGGACAGTTCGTGTGCTCTTTTGGCGTAGCCAGATTCTATATTGCCCGCTTCAGCAGCATATTTCTAATATGGCCAATAGCCCTGGTCGGGTTTAGCCCTTTCGGACAAACGCTGACGCAATTCATGATTCCCCGACAGCGGAACACACTGAATGGGTCTTCGAGATTTGCAAGCCGCTCTTCTGTTGCTGTATCCCGGCTGTCAGCCAGAAACCGATAAGCCTGAAGCAGCCCCGCAGGACCAATAAACTTATCGGGGTTCCACCAGTAACTTGGACAGGCTGTGGAACAACAGGCACACAGGATACATTCATAGAGCCCATCAAGTTTTTCCCGGTCCTCGGGTGACTGCAAACGTTCCTGAGTAGGCGTGGGTTCATTGTTGATCAGATAGGGCTCGATTTTCTTGTACTGGTCGTAGAACTGTTCCATATCAACCACCAGATCCCGTATAACTGGCAACCCCGGTAGTGGCTTGATAGACAGTGCATTGTTCCTGATCACTTCTGAAATCGGCGTGATGCATGCCAGACCGTTCTTTCCATTCATGTTGATGCCGTCTGAGCCACAAACCCCTTCACGACAAGAGCGGCGATATGTCACAGACTCATCCTGCTCTTTCAGCAGTTCAAGCAAGTCCAGGACCATCAGGTCCTTTCCACCAGGGATTTCTACACTGAACTCCTGCATGTAGGGTCGCAGGTCTTTTGCCGGATCATAGCGATAAACACTAACTTGCATTTAATAGACTCTCTTTTTCGGTTCAAAAATGCCCTCGGGCAGATCATCATCTGTACCCAGGATACCAGGACTAAAGTTGACGGCACGCTTGCGCAGGGACTTGTCGGTGGGGTCATATATTGAGTGACATAACCAGTTGGTGTCGTCACGCTCCTGGTAATCATCCCGGGCGTGGGCGCCTCGGCTTTCTTTACGGGCTTCGGCTGCGATGGCTGTTGCTTCAGCCACCTCGAGGAGGTTATCCAGTTCCAGTGCCTCAAGCCGGGCAGTATTAAATGCCCGGCTCTTG
This sequence comes from Pseudomonadales bacterium, assembly GCA_029941905.1. Lineage (GTDB taxonomy): Bacteria > Pseudomonadota > Gammaproteobacteria > Pseudomonadales > Azotimanducaceae > JAHRVQ01. The sequence continues at coordinate 21,509 of JAPYTQ010000055.1, forward strand.
TCTGAAATGCTCGCAGCACCAATCCTCTCCCTGAGGTCAGCGAGTTTCTGAATACCTTCCAACATGGGTTGTTCTTTTCTGAATACACCAAAATTTAACTGCATGCAGGACTGGAGCTCTTTCTTTAATACGGCAACACTTTCGCCATCGCTCGACTCATCCCAGCGCCTCAAACGCGCAGTGGCAGCCTCCATGTCACTGGAGGAAGGCTGTACAGAATCCATACCCTGGGAGAGAGCTTCAATAATATGTAAACCTGCAGACCGACCGAAGACCACAAGATCGAGCAGTGAATTACCTCCCAGACGATTCGCTCCGTGAACTGATACGCACGCGACTTCTCCAACAGCGTAAAGCCCTTCAACGATCTTGTCGGTTCCATCTGCATCAGGCACCAGGGCTTGACCATGAATATTAGTTGGAATGCCGCCCATCATATAATGGCATGTTGGCTCTACCGGAATGGGATCTTTAACAGGGTCAACGTGGGCAAAGGTTTTTGACAGTTCAACAATACCGGGGAGTTTAGAGTGGAGCACATCCTCCCCCAGGTGATCCAGCTTCAGCAGAACGTGATCACCATTTTCACCCGCACCCCTGCCGTCGAGTATTTCCAGAATCATACTCCTGGCGACCACGTCTCGACCCGCAAGATCCTTAGCTGTCGGCGCGTAGCGTTCCATAAAACGTTCGCCGTCCTTGTTTATCAGATAACCACCTTCACCACGGCAGCCCTCTGTGACCAGTACACCGGCACCGGCGATCCCCGTGGGATGAAACTGCCACATCTCAATATCCTGGACGGGTAGTCCTGCCCGTAACGCCATGCCAACACCATCGCCGGTATTCATTAACGCATTGGTGGTGGACTGATAAATTCGACCTGCGCCACCGGTCGCGAACACGGTGGCCCTGGCTTTGATGTAATGGCTTACGCCGGTTTCCATGCAGATTGCGATCACACCCACGACGGCACGGTTCTGGTTCATCACCAGGTCAACCGCAAACCATTCGGAGAAGAACACCGAACCGGCTTTCATATTTCCCTGGTAAAGCGCATGTAACAAGGCGTGACCTGTTCGGTCCGCAGCAGCACAGGTCCGCTCAGCCTGACCACCTTGGCCGAAGTTTTTTGATTGACCACCAAAGGCTCGTTGGTAGATTCGGCCACTGTCAGTTCGAGAAAATGGCAACCCCATGTGATCAAGTTCGTAAACCGCCTGGGGTCCGACACTGCACATGTACTGGATCGCATCCTGGTCACCAATGTAATCCGAGCCTTTGACGGTGTCGTACATATGCCAGCGCCAGTCATCATCAGGATCTTCGCTGCCAATCGCACAGGTAATACCACCCTGGGCAGACACCGTATGAGACCGGGTTGGAAAAACTTTGGATATTACTGCGGTTTTGCGTCCCGACTCGGCTAACTGCAGAGCAGCACGCATTCCAGCACCACCGCCGCCAATGATAATGGCATCAAATTCCAGTGTTGATAGGTCACTCATTAACTATTTTCCCGTCCCAAATCATTATCAGCCATACTATCCCCAAAGGATCGCCACGCTCCAAATCAGGTAGACCGCCAGCGTGATGATGCAGAATACCTGATAGACAAACCGAATCGCATCGGCGGCATTGCCGAAGTAATGTTCCCTGATATAGTCAGTACCAATTGTCCACATTCCGACCCAGGCGTGCGCGCAAGTCGAGGTAACTGCTAACAGGGTAAATATTTGCATCCAGGTCTGGCCGAATAACCCTTTCCACTGCGCATACGACAAATCACCATTGATGAGCAGAAACCCAACGACGACGACAGTATAGGTCGCTAGGATGACAGCTGTAACCCGTTGCACGACCCAGTCGGACAATCCACTGCGCGAAAAACTTGTGACTTGTGTAACCATATCTATCCCTTATCCCTGTACGACCCACACACCGGCGAGGAAAATAAGCATCGCCGAAAGTAGAATGGTCACCTTGGCAGCGAATCGGCTACCGTCCAACGTTTCACCAACACCCAGATCCAGCAACAGGTGTTTAATACCAGCCACGAAGTGATATGCCACAGCCGACATTAATCCCCAGGTAACAAACATGCCGAACGGGGACTTGATCAGCCCATTCAGTTTGTTAAACCCCGCTTCTGAAGAGAGAGAAATGTCCAGCGCATACAGCCCAAACGCAACACCCACAAACAAAACAATGCCAAATGCACGGTGAGCGAGGGAAGCATAAGCGGTAATTGGCCAGGCAAAAGCCCTTAAATCCGTCGGATAGACATTGGTGGGACGTTGGTCGTTTTTCACAAAAAAGTTCTCATTCTAAGATCCACCCGGCGCATTAACAGATCCATGATCGACAAATGTTCGCAATCGGCCATGATGCCCCGGGGGTATGGTTTTAAGCCTGGCGCACCTGGAGAGCGCCATTATTTACGCGCGCTAATGATAGTGAGTTTGGACTCAAAAAACAAACCAACAACCTGACCTAAGCCGCAACACACAAGGCTTTACAAGGCAGGCTGGTTTTGGAATGATGGGCGGCAAGTTGTCACCTCCGTCAGTGAACTCATCCAGTGATACCGGCGGTATCCAAGTAATCAGCTACCAAATGCCTGTGCGGTAACCCGGGAGTCCAAAAATGACGCAAACAGTTACAATCACCATCGACGGTAAGTCAACGGAATTGCCCGTTCTGGCGGCTTCCGAAGGCAAAAACGTCGTCGATGTACGGGGGCTCATTGCCGAAGGTATTTTTACCTATGATCCGGGATTTTTATCAACCGCTAGCTGTGACTCCAAGGTAACCTATATTGACGGCGATGCAGGTATCCTCATGTACAGAGGGTATCCCATCGAGCAGTTAGCGCAGAAATCCAGCCACCTTGAAGTCTCTTACCTGCTGTTGAACGGCGAACTGCCCAACCAGTCTGAGTATGATGCCTTCGAAACCAGTATTAAGTCACACCAGAGTATCGACGCCAAATTCCAGAATATATTCAACGGCTTTGCCCAGGGTGCACACCCCATGTCAATGGTGAGTGCCGCAATAGCCGGCCTGGCCGCCCTGTATCATGAAGATACGGATATCACCGACGCTTCCGACCGTATGACAACGGCCCACAGGCTGATCGCAAAAATTCCAACCCTGGCTGCAATGGCATACAAACATGGAAGAGATGAGGCATTTATTGAGCCAGACCCTGATTTATCCTATGCCGAGAACTTCCTTCATATGTGTTTTGGTACCGCAGGAGAAAACTCAACTGTAAGCCCAACAATTGCCGGTGCCATGGACCGGATCTTTATTTTACATGCAGATCACGAGCAAAATGCCTCCACATCAACGGTGCGAATGGCGGGTTCGACAGACTGCAATCCTTACGCCGCTATCGCCGCAGGGGCTTGTGCACTCTGGGGTCCAGCCCATGGAGGAGCGAACGAAGCGGTGCTTAATATGTTAAACGAAATTGGTGACGAATCCAGGGTTGAGGAGTACGTTAAGAAGGCCAGGGACAAGGATGACCCCTTCAAACTCATGGGATTCGGTCATCGTGTTTACAAGAACTTTGACCCCCGTGCAACAGTCATGCAGGAATCATGTCATGCGGTAATGGCCGAGCAAGGTGTGGAAGACGAACCACTGCTCAAAATAGCCCAGCGACTGGAAAAAATCGCCCGCGAAGACGACTATTTTATCGAACGAAAGCTCTATCCTAATATCGATTTCTACTCGGGTATCACGCTGAAAGCGGTTGGCATTCCGACCGAGTTATTTACGGTGATATTCACCCTGGGACGTATGCCGGGTTGGATTACACATTGGACAGAAATGCTCAGCGCCCCTTATAAAATTGCCCGACCAAGACAACTTTATCTGGGGGAATCCGCCAGGGACTATACAGGGATAGCCTCCCGCTAGGAGGCTGACATCACTTTTAAAAGCACAACAGGAAAAACCATTGGACATTACAGCACAAATAGAAACGTCAAAAGGCACCATTAATATCACCATGTTTGCCGACCGGACACCCGTGACGGTGGCAAACTTTACTAACCTTGCCCGCAAGGGTTATTACGACGGATTGAAGTTCCACCGCGTTATTCCCAATTTTATGATCCAGGGCGGTTGTCCACAGGGTTCAGGTACCGGGGGGCCCGGTTACCAGTTCGAGGACGAGTTTGATTCGTCATTACGACACTCAGCACCTGGACGGTTGTCGATGGCCAATGCAGGACCAGGAACCAATGGCAGCCAGTTTTTTATTACCCACGTCCCCACACCACACCTTGACGATGCCCACACGATATTTGGCGAGGTGAATGGCGCGGATGATCAGGCCGTTGTCGATGCCATTGCACAAGGTGACCTGATCGTGTCAATTTCGATGAGCGGTGATGTTGACGCCCTGCTCGAGGCGCAGAAAGATCGAGTCGCGCAGTGGAATAAATAGAACGGGTATAAAATTGACTTCTCGAGATTAAGGCATGGCTTTTAATGGATTAGGGCTGCATATGGGCAATATCAGCCAGCTTTCGGATGCAGAGAGTCGGTCCATCAGTCCGGAAAATTTTACCGGAGGCAAGGGTAAGGGTGGTATGGCCACCGAAGGCACCGGTGCCCAGGCTGCCCGGGACCTCGGCCAGGGATGGAAGATTTCACCCTCGGTGCGAGTTGAAGCCGGAGAAACATTTACTCTTGTGGACATCAAGGAAGAGGGTGCAATCCAGCAAATCTGGATGACACCAACCGGCAACTGGCGCTACAGTATTTTGAGAATCTACTGGGACGATCAGGAACATCCCAGCGTTGAATGTCCCGTGGGCGATTTTTTTGCCATGGGCTGGGGCAAGTATGCACAACTCTCTTCCCTGGCCATTTGCGTCAACCCGGGCAGCGCTTTTAATTGTTACTGGGAGATGCCATTTAGAAAGCGATGCCGCATCACCCTGACCAACATTGACGTCGAGCCCATGGTTCTCTACTACCAGGTAAATTACACACTGACCAGTGTCCCGGATGATTGTGCGTATTTTCATGCCCAGTTTCGACGTACCAATCCCCTTCCCTACAAAGATGTATATACGATTCTTGATGGTGTTGAAGGCCAGGGGCAGTTTGTTGGCACCTATATGGCGTGGGGCGTCAATAATCGTGGCTGGTGGGGGGAAGGTGAAATCAAGTTTTACATGGACGGGGATGACGAGTTCCCGACAATCGTCGGTACCGGCACGGAAGACTACTTCTGTGGCTCATACAATTTCGACCTGGGTAAGGACCCGGCATTAAAAAACGGTGGCGGTTATACCGAGTTCACAACACCCCAGGCAGGACTCCACCAGGTCATTCGCCCGGACGGCCGATACAGCAGCCAGCAACGGTTTGGCATGTATCGATGGCATATATCCGACCCAGTGAGGTTCAGACAGAACCTTCGTGTCACCATGCAGGCGTTGGGATGGCGCTCCGGCAGGCGATATTTACCGTTGAAAGATGACATTGCCTCGGTAGCCTACTGGTACCAGACCTTGCCTTCTGTTCCTCCTCCCGAAATTCTGGAAAAAGATGGGCTGGAGGTTAACTAACCATGAATCTAACCACCACAGGAGACAATCGTGTCAGATCTGGATCAATTTAGGCAGGACACCCGTGTCTGGCTTGACGAAAACTGCCCCCCTAGTATCAGAACACCCATGGTTGAAAATGAAACCGTTTGGGGTGGCCGAAACGAAACCTATCTGAACCCGGACTCCAAAATCTGGCTTGATCGAATGGGCAGCAAAGGGTGGACCTGCCCTACCTGGCCGAAAGAATACGGCGGCGGTGGACTAAACAAAGACGAAAATACAATACTCTCCGAAGAACTCCGGCGCATTCGCGCCAGGTCCCCGTTGACTTCATTCGGCATTAGTATGCTGGGGCCTGTGTTGCTGGAATATGCCAACGAAGAACAGAAGCAGACATATCTTCCCAGTATTGTTCGAGGCGAAATCCGCTGGTGCCAGGGTTACAGTGAACCGGGCTCTGGTTCTGACCTTGCCAGCCTGCAAACCAAAGCCGTGCTTACGGGGGACGAGTATATTATCAATGGGTCCAAAGTCTGGACCTCATTTGCCGACCAGGCAGATTGGATTTTTTGCCTGGTAAGAACAGACCCGGATGTTCCAAAGCACAATGGCATCAGTTTCATCCTGTTTGATATGGCCTCCCCTGGCGTAAAAACAAAGCCGATCAAACTGATCAGCGGGGCATCACCTTTCTGCGAAACGTTTTTCGATGAAGTCAAAGTTCCTCGACAAAATCTGGTGGGAACGTTGAATGAAGGCTGGACAATCGCCAAGCGGCTATTGCAGCACGAGCGAACCATGATCTCTGGCATGGGTATGGGCGGTGCTCGCAGCGGATCCGAGTTCTCCATGGAGAACCAGGCAAAACAGTATATCGGTGAGAACAACCACCGAATTGCCGACCCCGGGCTACGAGGCAGGATAACCACCCACAAAATGAATGGTGCAGCTTTCGCTTTGACCCTGAAAAGAGCGGCTGAAGAAGCTAAGTTGAGCACCGGACCCAGTGCAACCTCATCGATGTTCAAGCTCTACGGTACAGAACAAAACAAGGACCGGTATGAAATCATGCTGGAAATTCAGGGCACCAACTCACTGGGTTGGGAAGGCGAAGGTTTTACTGATCGCGAACTCTCAACCACCCGTGAATGGCTACGGTCGAAAGCCAATTCCATTGAAGGTGGCACGTCGGAAGTTCAACTGAATGTGATCGCAAAGCGGGTACTGGCATTGCCGGATTAGTGTTTATGCGATTATACACTTCGACATAGGCCATAGCAGATGCCACAAGTGACATTCTGTCAAAGAATAGGCGGATCACCCAATTCGCCGTTGGCTATCATCTAGCCAGGTACCTCATGGCCTGCTCAATGCCGTCGACACTGAGATGGTACATGTGATCGTCTACAAGCCGCCGGATCATCTCCGTCGTATAGGAATCACGCCATTTTTTCTTTTCAACAGGATTGAGCCAGATAATTTTCTTGAACTGATCCTGTATCCGACTTAGCCAGACTTCTCCCGCATCCCCATTAAAATGCTCGACGCTGCCTCCTCGTTCCGCGATTTCATGCCGTGCCATATTGGCGTCGCCGACAAATATAATTTTGTAGTCACTCCCGAAACGCCGGATCAGATCAAACGTGTTCAATTTTTCTTCCTGCCTGCGGTCATTACTGAGCCAGATGTTTTCGTAAATGAAGTTGTGGAAATAGTAGTACTCCAGGTACTTGAACTCGGATCTAGCGGCTGCAAACAACTGGCTGCACAATTCGATATGATCATCCATTGAACCTCCCACATCCAAAAATAACAGGACCTTTACGGAATTGTGACGTTCCGGAACTTCCCTGATATCCAGAAACCCACCATTTCTCGCTGTACATCGAATCGTATCCATCAGATCAAGTTCCATCTCAGCAGCCGTGCGGGCGAACTTTCTCAGGCGACGTAAGGCCATTTTGATATTTCTGGTACCCAACTCGACTTCAGGGTCGTAATCTTGATATTGACGCTGATGCCAGACCTTCATCGCCGATCTCTGGGATTCCATTTCAATATCGTCTCGAATGCCCTGCCCGGGATCCTCACCTGCCCCCAGACCCTTTTGGCCGTTCAGACCCTCACCTTCTTTGCCCTCTTCCCCTTCTCCAGACTCACCGCCCTCTCCTTCTCCTTCTCCTTCTCCTTCTCCTTCTCCTTCT
>JAPYTQ010000056.1:0-28966 GCA_029941905.1 Pseudomonadales bacterium
TACTTACGCTCACCTTCCAGCCATATTGAAGTTACAGGGTCCGATTACAATAGTTCATCGCTTGGTACGAGCACAAATATTTTAGATGGATAGTCGCCCAACAGACTTCACACAAAGTACACGCGACAAGATCAGGGTTTTCCTTGATCGAAGTGATGATCAAATATTCACGCAAGACCACGCCTATGGAGTTGTATATACTGCAGCCCTGGCGAGTAATGCAGCTTCAGCAGAAAAGATCGCCACGGATCTCCAGATTCCCCTGACATCTCGAGTTAGGGTCAACGCAGAGAAAGCACTTCGTTTTGCGTCAATTGAAGTAAGGCCAGGTGATGATCTCTATACCGGTGCGGCGAAAGAGAATCAGGACAATGACATTACTTATTTTCTGGTATGCGCTTTGGCCGCATCATTTGTCAAAAACTTCGAAAGCTATGAAATTTTACGTAAGTTGTTCTTCTGGCTCAATTTACGCGAGACAGTCTTTTATGATGTGACTTATCTCACTTCGATGATTCAAACATTGGCCTATTTGTCACTGATGGATGACGACAAGACACCATGATCATCATGGTTGAAACCCGTAAATTCATTCAGATTCCACTATTACAAAAGATCACAAATCCTTACAGGCCGTCACCTACCAGCCGTAACGAACTTACAGGCGTGAATTACCATGGTCCTTCAATTGATCTCAAAATCGGGTCCGAAAATGGATAATCGTTCAATAGACCGCAGGCGAAGTAAACTTGAAGAGATCAGGAGTTTTCTGGAAAAAAGTGAGAATCGTGTAATTGACCGGGATTATGCACACGGTATTATATATACAGCAGCCGTGGTGAGTAATTCTTCCGTGGCGTCAGAAATCGCCGGTGATCTGCACATCCCCGTGACTTCCCGAATCAAAAACGTCGCGGCCAAAGCATCTCGTTTCGCGATGAATGAAGAAGAACTGGATAGCAATTGCGAGATGCTCCCCGTGGACGAGTCTCAAGACGATGATGCCATCTACTTCCTTGTGTGCGCACTGGCTGCGTCATTTATCAAAAACTTTAGTAACTACAAAATTTTGCGTAAGTTGCTCTCCGAACTCAATCACCGCGAGGCAGTCGCCTTTGATGTGATTAGTCTCACGTCCTCAGTGCAATTACTGGTAGCAAGATCAAATGACGTGAAAACGAGTAAAAAACTTACTAAGGTGGCGTGAAGTTCAACGCAATCAAGGGTTGTACACAAACTGCAGCTGGCAGGAGCCTTAATATCGGTCCACAGGATGTCACTGAAATATAACGCGAGCCGTAAACTTGTATCCAACACCACGAATCGTTGTGATCATTTCTGGGCGAGAAACATCAGGTTCTATTCTCTTTCGGAGCTTTCCAATCAAAACATCAACGCTACGATCCGAAGGTGCCCAGCCTTTTCCAGAAATTTCATCCATGATCTGATCTCTCGATAAAACTTTGTTGCAATTGCGAACGAAGAAGGACAACAACATGAACTGGTGGGTTGTAAGATAAATCAGTTCACCTTCAATGGTGGTCAGCTGGTGTGCCTCCAGATCAATCTTGTAATTTGAAAATGTCGCCACAGAAGAGCCAAGCACGGATTCAGCGACCATGGTTCGTCGCAATACGCTGCGTATTCTCGCGAGCAGTTCCCGTTCTTCAAAGGGTTTAGCCATGTAATCATCGGCACCCACTTCCAACCCAACGACCTTGTCCACGGTATCTACGCTACCGGTCAGCATAATTATTCCCATGCGTTCGTAGTCGGCTCGAATTTCAATGGCAAGCTTAAGACCGTGGGCATCCGGCAGGTTTAAATCCAACAGTATCAGGTTTATTCGGTTCGCCAGTAAGCAATCGTACATTTGCGCTGCGTTTTCGGCCACATGAACAAAGTAGCCCTCTTCCGTAAGATAGCGTTTTAACACGCGACACACCCTCGTATCGTCATCGACAACCAGGATTTGAATTTCTTCCATGAGATTTACCTGCTATTTATCCAAAAAATGTCTAAAGAGATCCTAGGCTTCACAATAGTTTACTACGTCTTTGCCGGAAGTCACATTCAGGCTTCAATGTCTAACTACCATGGGCTTCAACTTAGAAGATCTATGAGGGTCTATGTGCAGCCAATTAGTAAACCTCGGAGAGAATACAATTGGTAAGATCAGGCACTTTCTTGATCAATGGAATACCATTGTTATCCGCTAAGGATCTACAGACCCCCCATCACCCCCTCAGATTAGGCAAATGGCGAGTTAAAAACGAGAGTCAATCGCTGTTGATGTGATCAAATCGGCTTCAGCGAAGTTGTTGAAAATTGAACGGATTAGATGCTGAGTCTGTTTTCACCGGGTCTCAACGCGTAGCTTGGCAACAACTTTGATTCCTGGTTGTCAGTCCAGAATGTCAACGGTGTCTATTATTGTGACCTTGCGTAATTAGATGTAACCGAAGGCATAACAAACCAGGCGCAAGTAGATGGGGTTCACTTACGCCTGCATTAACGGCATTTTAAGCCTGGGGCGGAACCTGAAGTAAGCCGCAATCAATCAATTGCGGGCTTGGCGCGACCTACGACAATCGCTCCCATACTGACCAGACTGCCACTTGTCACTATATTGACTGAGTTCGATATGCTGCCTGAATTGTGAATTCGACCAGCAAACTCAGTTGCTAGAATGTCAATAGAACCGACATTCGCGACACTGCTGTTTTCTGCCAGGTTGGTAACTTCGTTGAGCACGAAACTGTTACTCATTTCCCCTCCTCCCATAGTCACACTCTCTAATCTAACTGACGCGAGGTTAGCAATGCTTCCCTTCAAAGCCGTATTCGTGGAGTCATGCACAATATTATTGAGGTTGTGAATCTCTCCTTGAGCGTTGCTGGAGACTAACTGGATAGCACTCATGTTGGCGGTACTGTGTTCTTTAGCCAGGTTGGTGGACCGGTTAATTGTGTTTCCGGTGTTTAGTAACAGCATATCGCCATTGCCTACCAATCCAGTGATCTGCACGGATGCCATATTTGCAGTGCTATAGTGCTGCGCAGTGTTGTCCGAGTTCGTGACAGTTTGTTGACTGTTATTTGAGATGCCACCACCGCCACCGGAAGCAAGCACCTGTGTAGAAAGCATATTGGCCTCGCTGTTACTTTCAGACAGATTAACGGATTCGTTGACCGAGTTGTTAAAACTGACTATCTCTGTGTGGACAACAGCCGAAGCTGCCTGAATTGAAGACAAATTGGCTGTGCTGCTATCTCTAGCAATGTTACTTGATAGATCAATGACGTGACTCTTGTTATCAACGTTGCCACTAAGTGTTGAAAACAATCCTTGTACGGTCGCCATATTGGCAATACTACTGTCTTCTGCCAGGTTACCCGAAGCCCTGATATGATGAAGTTCGTTATCAATGGATTCGTTGAATATAGAACTGCGTATTTGAACGGCAGCCAGATTCGCGCTGCTGTCTACAGCGAGGTTGGATGATTGCTGAATGATATGGGTTTGATTCCCGACAGCTGAAAGTGTTGAATCCTCGGCATGAATAGTAGCCATATTGACGATGCTGTCGCCTTCGGCCAGGTTGCTGGAATTTACAATGTTACTAAATTTGTTGTCCACATCATCGTTTATTGACGAATTCGTTAGCTGAACTGTGGCCATGTTGGCAGAGTTTCTAAACTTGGCGATATTAAAGGAATCGTTAACCTTATGATTGTCATTACTCACCGAGCCCGTGAGAGTAGACGCAGTTACCTGAACAGAGGCCATATTTGCGACGCTGCCATCATAGGCAGTGTTATCAGTGTTGCTGACGATATTGGAATGGTTATTTACATCACTACTAACCGCTGATTCAGCACTGATCCGTACCGACAAAGCATTAGCGACGCTGCCGCGCTCAGCAATGTTAGTGACACCGTCAATTTTATTCTCATAGTTGCCTGACCAGATATACGATGACATATCTGAATTGCTCATGCGATAGGTAGCCATGTTGGCTTCACTGCCACCAGAAGCAATATTATTCGAGCTTTTAATATCGTTACCATGTTGGGCAATACCGATGTTTTTTCCCGTAATCGTCGAATTGATCAAACTTATAGTGCCCAGATTGGCTGTACTGTTATCTCTTGCTGAGTTATCAGCCTGTTCTATGCTGTTTTGGTGGTTGAATATATGTCTGGTGGAATATTCACCACCATCAGTAATCAACACCGAGCCAGTAGTAGCATTACTGTTATGGGTTGCAACGTTTGAGGTATTGGTAATTGTATTGAGGTTGTACACGCCACCTCGGATGGTCACATCATCTCCCGCCACAGTGTAGGGTTGTGGATCTACAATTGAGTATCCTTCTAAGATCTTCGAGTCGCCAACTACCAGTGTAGCCATCACTGCTTTACTGTTAGTGTTGGCACTGTTTTGTGATTGAGTAACCTCATTTTTATTAACGAAGGTATCCCGGATCTCTGAGTTCTTCAGTTCGGCACTGCCCAGGAGGGCACGACTATTGTTGGCTGCAAGGTTAACTGATTCAGTCAATTGGGCATCATTTAGAATCGTCCCGATCTCACTGATTAAGGATTCGTTGCGAACATTCACTGAACCGGCATCTGCTTTGCTCGTATCAACTGCATAGTTGATTGCATTACTCATGGCGGTTGTGTTGCTGATTGCACCGGATACTTTTGGTCTGGCGTGCAAATGCGTCGACCACAACAGCACACTCACTAACAAAATGCCAATGGAGTTATTCAGATGTAATTTTTTCATTGCCTTTCACCTCCACAGAGAACGAGACTGGCATTCTGAATTATCATTGCCGCTACAATAGATTGTTAACGACCAATAGAGATTGAGCCAGTGTTTGTCATACTGCTGTCTTTTCCTAGATTACGAGTTACGGTTGAACTGCCTGAATTTAGAATGCTGCCTGTAATCTCGGCAGCGAATATATCAATAGAACCAAAATTGGCGATACTTCCGTATTCAGCCAGATTATTGATTTGACTAGTCGCGAAGCTATTACTGATATCACCACTCAATAAGTACCGAACATATGGGGGCTCCGAGAATTGTTGCACATTTGCACCCTGTTGCAGCCTTGTCACGACATTTAAAAGTATAGAGCCGATATTGGCGACACTGCCCTGCCTGGCTGAGTTATCGGACTCAAGCACAGTATTATTTAAATTGTAGACATTTCCATCCATTCTGCCGTTGACTAATTGGATGGTTGCCATATTGGCGGCACTGCTGCTTTCAGACAGGTTGTTCGACTGACGGGTGTCGTTTCCAGCATTTAGAACGAACATATCGCGAGTGTGTCGCAACCCTGTGACCTGTATTGAGGCTAGCTGAGCAGTACTATCATCGTAAGCAGTGTTGTTCGAATCGACGATGATTTGATCACTGTTGGCTAAGTCACTTCTACTACGAATGTTGGTGTCAGCAACATGGATGGAACCCATGATGGCTGTGCTGCCGGTGCTCGCGGTATTTGTTGACTGGTACACCGTAACATTGTTACGAAGTGTATCATTGAACTCTGAATCTTTGAGCATGACACCAGCCAGGATTGCCGCACTTTCCGTTTCGGCACTATTCAAGGTTTCACTGATAATTGTGTCATTTTCAAGCAGTGCGCCTCCAGCAATGTTAGATTCACCACTAACATTCACCGAACTAGTATCAGCAATACTCGAGTCAATTGAACTGTTGATGGCATCGCTAATTGTGCTCGTATTACTCATTGCGCCTGATACCTTGGGTCCTGCAGAGGCAATCAAGGGAGAAATAAGTAAACTAGCGAGCAGTATGCCGACAGGTTTGTTTGTAAATAGCTTGTTCATTGTCTTTTTCCTGTAGTTGAGAAAACATCCGGCAAACCATCGAGATGTATTGTGTGTTGAATATTAGTACAGCAGGAATCATGCCAGATTAGCAAGGTCGTAGCGTTGGCATGGATCTTGTAATAATTTGGGGGAAGATGGTACTACTACTGAAAGAATAAGACTCAAGGACTACGATGACCAATACACTTCCCTTGTTAGAGGACCGGATCAATCGATATTTCAATGAGCATTGGAATCCCGCCCAACCTTCTGTGATGGGAATGCTTCAAACAGTTCTTCCAATTGATCTAAAAATTTCTGGTGTTTTGCATTTTGCGACGCAATTTGTAAAAATCAGTTCTTAACATTTGCATTTAACAAATAGAAAGTTCATAAGCAAACAGTGACAGCAGCAAGTTGTGCACAACGTTCAGATCTGAGTAAGCAGAGGAGAATAAGGATTGCAAGACGTAGAAAAAATTAATGCTTTTGCTACGGCCATGCTTGAGCAGGCGGACCTTGATGACCTGCTCTGGTCGCTTACCAGATGTGTGGGTGAAACTATGGGGTTCGATGATTGCGTCATTTATCTGCGCAAAGGTGATGTGCTTACCCAAATGGCGGCATTTGGTATAAAGAATCCTAAAGATCGACAATTACTTGCCCGAATCGATATACCCATTGGCAGTGGCATTGTGGGCACGGTGGCAGAAACCGGTATCGCGGAAATCGTATCAGACACGCGAACTGACCCAAGGTACATCCAGGATCAATTTTTAGGTTTATCTGAACTCACGGTACCCGTTATTTATGAAGGCAAAACTATTGCAGTCATTGATTCGGAGTCACAGGTTAAGAATGCTTACTCGGAATCAGAACGGGACCTGCTGCAGGTAATCGCAAACATCGCATCAGCTCGCATTGCTTCTGCTAAATACCATCGCACTTTGCAGACTACGCAGTTCCAGTTAAAGAGATCTAACAAAGAGCTGGAAGCAAAGATGGCAGATATAGAACGAAATCAACAATCCCTGGTGCAATCTGAAAAGATGGCATCGGTAGGTTTACTGGCGGCAGGAATCGCGCACGAAATCAATAACCCATTGGGTTTTTCCCTCAGCAACCTATCGACTCTTAAAGAGTATATTAAGGAAATCAACAAGGCTCGGAGAAAAATTGTTGATAATCCAGGTATTCCTGAGCAACACAAGTACCCACTTAAATGCGAAAACATATCTTATATCCTCGATGATATTGTTGAACTGGCTAATGAGACGATTGATGGTCTGACATCGGCAAAAGATATTATGTCTGACCTATTGAGTTTTGCGCGCACAGGCTATGAAGAGTTTGGTGTTGTTGACATCAATGAAGGTCTCAATACGACACTTAATGTACTTCGCAATGAACTTAAATATCACTGTGATATATCGTTGGAATTAGCTGAATTGCCTGAGATATTCGGCAATATCGGCAAGCTTAATCAGGTTTTTATGAATATCATCCTGAATGCCAGCCAGGCCTGCAACGGATCCGGAATTATTACCATTCGCACCTATGCTGATTGTAATGGTGTGTACATTGAGATTAAAGACAATGGCTCCGGCATACCTGAGGAGAACAAAACTGACATCTTTTCCCCTTTCTTCACCACCAAACCCGTAGGACAGGGTACGGGGCTTGGGCTCTCAGTCAGTTACAAAATTATTTGTGAGGATCATGCAGGACGCATTGATTTGGAATCAAGCAAGACAGGCACGATGTTTAGAATTTTTCTACCCCAAGTTGGTTTGCCAAAGCATGGCATAACAGGATAGACACTAAAAAACTGAGCGACGCTTATGTACGAATATAACAAGAAAATACTGATTGTTGAAGATTCTGAACCCATGGCGCTTGCTTGTTCAGAGTTTATCAAAGCCGATTATTCGTCTCATTGTCTGCCAGACCTGGATTCCTCGAGAAAATTCCTGGAAGACGTACAACCCGCGGCTATTTTGCTGGACATTCAGTTACCTGACGGCTCAGGATTTGAGTTAGTTAACGAACTCAGGAAAGCAGGGTCCGAACTACCTATTATTGTTATGACTTCCAACGCTGCTGCAGAAATTGTGGTAGGTGCCATGCAGGCAGGGGCCGACGATTTCTTAGAGAAACCATTTTCGCCCGAACGACTAAGAACAGCTATCACAAATGTAGTCGAAAAGCGGCGATTAGTTTCCCTGGTTACAGACTTTGAAAATGACATGGCCAGAGATAATTTCGAAGGATTTATTGGTAGTTCACTCGTCATGCAAGGTATCTACCACATGGTCGAATCCGCGGCACCTAGCAAAGCCAGCGTGTTTATTACCGGCGAGTCAGGCACAGGTAAGGAAGTTCTCGCCAGTGCATTACATGCACGCAGTCCGAGAAAAGATAAGCCATTTGTTGCACTGAATTGTGGAGCGATCCCGAAAGAACTTATTGAAAGTGAGATCTTTGGTCATATGAAAGGCGCATATACTGGTGCCGGACAAAACCGCAAGGGGGCAGCACTTCAGGCAGATGGTGGGACCTTGTTTCTGGATGAAGTTTGCGAAATGGCTATAGAACTGCAGGTTAAGCTCCTGCGATTTTTGCAGACACAGAAATTTAGACCTGTGGGCAGTGATATAGAAGTTTCAGTTGATGTGCGTATTGTTTGTGCGACTAATAAAGATCCGATGGAGGAGCTGAGTGCTGGTCGTTTTCGAGAAGATCTATATTATCGCCTGCATGTCATCAGGATTGATTTACCGCCATTAAGGGAAAGGAACAAGGACATCCTCCTGCTCGCCGAAAGCCTGATCGTTCAGATTAGCGGGGAAGAAGGCAAGGATTTCACCGGCTTTGACCGGGCATCGCAGAAGGTCCTGCTTCGCTACGGATGGCCAGGTAATGTTAGAGAAATGCAAAATGTCATTCGGCAGATAGTTGTCCTAAACAATGGTCCGAATGTGATGGTAGCAATGTTGCCTGCGGGATTGCTCGGCATCAATGCTGCGGATTGGGTATCTCAATCTAATGAGGACGACCCAGGTCTGAAAGTAGAATCGGTCCAACCACTCTGGAAGATCGAAGAGTTGCATATATCCAATGTTCTCTCCTTATGTGAAGACAATATCCCTAAAGCAGCGGCCTTGCTTGAAGTCAGTCCTTCGACCTTGTACAGAAAATTAAAGAGCACTGAAGCTAAATGATTAAGCAAACCGTTCTTTTCGTTGACGATGAATCTAAAGTCTTACAGGCATTGAAGCGGTTATGTCGCAAGGAACCTTTTACAATGGAGTTCGCTTGCAGTGGTGTTGAAGCCCTCGAGATAATGACTCTGAAGACCATCGATCTCGTAGTGTCAGATTTACGCATGCCGGAAATGGATGGTTCAGAGCTGCTTGCAGAAATTGAGAAACTTTACCCGGACATACCCCGTGTATTGTTATCCGGCAACGCTGACTTGCCCTCAGTTGTCAAATCACTCAATGAGGGTAAGTTGTCCTACTACTTTGAAAAGCCCTGGCCTGATGATCGGTTCAGATTTGTACTACGAGGGTTATTAAATCAGCGAGGGCTGGAGCAGAAGTATAAAGCACTGTTGGAAACCGTTAGCAGTCAAAACGAAACATTAATCAGGCAGGCTGAAAAAATATCTGAACAGGTGGAATTAAAGGATCGCCTTTTTGCCGTGATGAGTCATGAGATTCGAACCCCGTTAAACGGCATACATGGTGTCTTACAACTCATGCAGGATCACCGGGAATTGGATGCTAAATGCAGAAGATTGATCGATGTTGCATTGTCATCATCAACTGACCTGGGACGAATCGTGAATGATATTCTGGACTACTCCAAAATTGATTCCGGAGAAATGCAATTAGAAGTCAGACCCTTCTGTGTGAGCAGTTTGATTGAGGACATTTATGAATTAATGCTGCCTGTTGCGGAGTCTAAAAATATCCAACTGAAGTGTGATACTAACCTCTGTGACAAGGAACTATTTTTTGAAGGTGATGACCATAGAATCCGCCAGGTGATCATGAATATTGTCTCCAATGCGATAAAATTTACAGAATCGGGGTGGGTGAAAATTCATGCGCCGACGATAGCTGATAGCGATTTAAAAATCAGTGTTGAGGACACAGGTATCGGAATTTCCGAGGATAGACAAGCCTTGCTATTCGAAGAATATAAAATGCTCGGCACTACCCATGCACGCAAGTTCGGCGGTACCGGTTTAGGGTTGAGTATTTGTAAACGTCTGATTAAATTGATGGGCGGTGATATCCAAGTTAAGAGTGAACCAGGTAAAGGATCAATCTTTACAATGTACATTCCTTTGCAACAAGTTGCGCCCAACCCAAGCTCGCTAAAGAGGAGAGAGTATATACAGTCTGATCTGTCCCAAATGGCTATCCTGGTAGTTGATGACAACGAAACCAATCGACTGGTAGTGGAATCAATGCTTGATAATCTTGGCGTCACTGTCTTTCATGCTGACAGCGGTGAACAAGCGTTGGCCTTACTGGACTACAAACCCATAAGTTCAGCGATTGATCTTATATTGATGGATGTATCGATGCCAGAGATAAGCGGCATCGAAGTTACGCGAATCATTCGCGAAAAGAATCTGATAGACAAGAATATTCCTATCATAGCCATGACGGCACATGTCCAACCGAACGAACGACAAGGTTTCCATGATGCAGGAATGGACGGGTTTTTAGGCAAGCCGTTTCAGTTTATTGAACTGATTGATGTGCTACAAGAACACGAACAGGAATTCAGTCATGAACGATTCCTGAAAATTCAATCAGAAACTGGTGGAAAGGTGATCAATGATCTGGTCGCTTCGTTTCGTCGCGACGCAGAAAAACGCCTTGTGGCGCTTCAAGAATCCTATGAAGCAGAAGACTGGGTGGAATTCTCCGCCCAGAGTCACGCCATAGGTTCAAATGCAGGTATGTTCGGTTCTATCGGCTTATTCCGAATCTGCAGAAAGGTAGAATCAGCCCATCGGGAAGACGAGAACGAGATAGTTAAGAATCTTGCTCCGAATCTCATCTCTCTGGTGATACCCGGGGTCGAAAAAGTAGAATCCTGGTTGGACAACGAAGGGTAAAAGAAACTTTTTCTGCAGTTGCTTGCGCGGTTTTAAAGTTTTGGTACCAGGTAGTTGGACCGCCTCCGCTGAAATTGGCTACCATGAACTAGCGTCCGATCTTTGTTTGTTTCGCAGTTCAGTTACCGGCAGACCCGGGTGATCAAGAACTATCGGCCAACAACAATTGTTCCCATGTCGGCAGTACTGTTGTTGACTGCTAAGTTGACTGAGCTTCTCACGCCGCCAAACAGGTAGTTACTGCCGGAGACTTCTGCAACTGAAACGTCAATGGAGCCAATACTTGCGAGGCTGCTAACTTCGGCAATGTTGCTGAGATCGGCAACCTTTAAGTTAATGCTGAGGGTTCCGCTCATCGTCACGTCTTCTGTACGTATTGAACTGATAGAGGCGAGACTGGACTGCCTGGCAGTATTCGTGATATCGAGTGCAGACTGCTTAAGGTTATAAGCATCACCGCTAACATCACTTTCCGTCAGTTGAATAGTCGACAGATTTGCTGTGCTGTTAGCCGTCGCCAAGTTGTTAGCCCTCTCAATTATGTGTCCTTTGTTAAAGACCAACATCCCCTGGCTCCCATTTAACGCTTTGATCTGTACTGAGGACAGATTAGCAACACTGGATTGTCGAGCCGTGTTAGTCGAATCACGAACACTATGATCGCGGTTGCCCAGGCTCCCGCTACTTCCATTGTTATCGATTACCTGCGTGGAAACCATGTTTGCGGTGCTGACGCTTTCAGCCAAATTATTGGACCCCTCAATCAGATTGTTGTAACTGTCGTTATCTGTATGGAATTTAGAGTTGAGCACCTGAACCGAAGCCAGGTTACCAAGACTGTTTACTGTCGTAATGTTGCTCGACAGCACAATAATATGATCTTTATTACTGGTCAGACCTGCTTCCGAACCAGAAAGCTGAACTGAGCCAGTGTTGGCGCTACTGCTGCTTTCAGCCAGGTTGTCAGAGATTGAGATTTCATGAAAATCGTTGTTAATACCGCCATTGACTGTTGTTTCAGTCATCTGAACGGAAGCCAAGTTGGAAGTACCACTCAATGCGGTGTTCGTAGTATCCCTGATCGTGTGGGATTCATTCCCAACAAGCCCATAGTGTGTTGAAGAGAACGCCTGAATCGAGCCCATGTTGGCGATACTGTCGCCCTCGGACAAATTGTCGGAATTAGCAACATCAATAAACTCATTGTTGACCTTTCCATTTGCCGAGGAGCCTGATATCTGAATGGATCCCATATTCGCTGTGCTGCTTAATGTTACTATATTAAACGTGTCTTCAAACCTGTTACTGAAATTACCAACCACCTTAGTGATACTTGCGCCCGCTATATGTGTAGAACTCATGTTCGCTACGCTGCCAGTTTTAGCCACGTTGTCAGAAAATGTAACTTCATTGGAACCGTTATCAATCAGGGCGTTTATCACGGAATTATCGCTCGTCCGTATCGATGATATATTGGCGAGGCTCATACTCTCTGCCGCGTTGTATGATGTGTAGATCCTGTTATCGTAATTACCTGACCATTGAGGAGATGACATGCTCGACGCACTGATTCGATAGGCAGCCATATTGGCCTCGCTATTCTCTAGTGCACTGTTCGTGGAATGCTCAACATTATTGCCGTACTGGGCAATGCCCGTAGCCACCCCAGTAATGTTTGTACCGACTATCCGTACGGTACCGAGATTAGCCTCACTCCAGGAGACACCAAGGTTACTCGAATCATTTATAATGTTTTGGTGGTTTAAAACGTGTGCCCCATGATCGAGACTACTACCCTCTGTTATCGATACGGAGCCTATTGCGGCGTCGCTATTGTCGGAAGCGCTGTTGACAACGTTGGTTAGTATATTACGGTTGTAGATGCCGCCTCGGACAACAACATCTTCTCCTCCCACGGGATAACTTAACGGCTCTTCTCCTTTGTATCCTTCGTTGATTGACGAGTTGCCAACGACTACCGATGCCATGCATCACTGGCTGCGGAGTGAACGTTAATCTTGTGCATTGTTCAACTCCGTCACCTTGATAGAGTCATGCCCTGTCGATTCGAATGGAATAGACAGGCCATGTGGTTATGGTTTAAGCAATGCATCAACCATGCCAACCTCGCCATTCAATGAATTAGGGGGCTGAGAGAGGATTAGAGGCTGTTATTTTTGATTTGGATTGCAATTCGCGACTCAAGTTAGATAAATACGAGCGGTCAGGTTGCGAGGTTGGTCTTGCTGGATGAAGGAACCGGGATAAGAATCCGGTAACTCTACGAGGAACCTTCAACATTTGGTAAGTAATATTCAAATGTGATCCTTTACCTGCTGTCGTCGAGACTGAAATTTCACCTTCATGGTCATGTATAATTCCAATTTCTGACGAAAGCCCAAGG
The DNA here is from genome assembly GCA_029941905.1 of Pseudomonadales bacterium. Classification (GTDB taxonomy): domain Bacteria; phylum Pseudomonadota; class Gammaproteobacteria; order Pseudomonadales; family Azotimanducaceae; genus JAHRVQ01. The sequence goes on from JAPYTQ010000056.1 coordinate 13,397, forward strand.
CCCGGACCAGCATCGTATTTTCCGGTAAGGATTCTTCCGATGCAGTGAAAATTACAAAGCTCTTTCGATTCAAGTGTTTATTCTGCCTGTTCCAACTATCACCTGTTCGGCATTGGCGCAGAGATTCTAGAGGACTTGCTGCATCTGTGGTAAATCGCAATGTACCAGTATGGGTTGGATGAAATATTATCGTCGATCGTCGCTGTTTTTCGAAACTTTGCCTGTGAAAGTCAAACTGTTCTGTACGCCAGCGGCTGAACCAGGTGTATCAAGCTCTTTGCCTGCAGTGCACTTTTAAAAATCAAGCGCGCATAGTAGTAGTCTTTACCGGTGAGATTAGGAGCAAGGCTACCTGCAAGCGTCCTCAGAGAGCGCATTTTTAGGGTTCGGGGTAGGTTCTCTTTCGCTCTGCTTCTGCTCAGTGATATCCAGTTGGAAGCTGACCGTACCTCCAATTCCTATCTCTCGATGAAAGATCGCAAAATGGCGACCGTAGCGCCATTTCTGCTCAAGAATCCATTACATCGTCTGTCTCGCGAAGTTTCCGTTTCATTAGTTGAGTGTTTTCTTCAATTGAATGCATGCGAATGTAATCGTTGATTACTTGCTGAGCTATTTCGACGAAAACCTCTTTAACCCAGGGTTTACATTCGGAGTTCTGAGATCTGAGATCTGAGATCACGAGATTAAAGTCATTGGATGCCATCATCTCTAATACTTGTTCCCCACTGTTGGCATCTTGAATCGTTATGTTTGAACGACCAAATGTTCTTTTCAGTGCTCGTATAACATTATCCTCATCATCAACGATAAGAATTCTAGGCTGTGTTTCATGGGACTATTCCTAAGGCCACACTCAGGAATAGCAATGTTTGTTCCAATAAGGGTATGCCCCGTCGTTGCAAAGTGAGAATAATTGGAATCCTAATTCTCGATTTGGGAATCAGTTTGCAACAAAATAGCCTGCAATTGATCGCTATTTGAGACTAGATCGCTCTCAGCCAACTTGGCACGGTGTTCGCTATAGTGTTTGGGGCAGATACAGTCCGAACATTAAGGAATATCAAGGAACTTTCACAATGAAAAAGAAAATGTTTTTCCCAGGTATTGCATTGGTACTTTCTTTGTTAGCAACATCCAATTCCGTAAACGCCAGAGAATCTGACGGCATGCCGATAGATGAGCCAATTACCGATAGCATCAAACTTGATTACAACACCAGTTACATCTTTGCCCGAGCCATGAGCAGAGTACGGAATCGTATGGATGACCCACGTTCATTGTTAACAGATGGTATCAAGTCGCTCGGAAGCATCATTGTTGAACCAGGAGCTAACGTCGGTGATATCACGTTAATTTTTATAGGTTCCGATAATGTCATTATTGACAAGTAAGGAGCAAACGAATGAATCAGGTATTGCCTAAAAATAATGTAAAGCAAGTTATTCGCTTATCTTGTTGTCTGATATTTTTTTCACTAGGTAGTTGCACCTATGTACCAACTCACGTCGATATAGAACTGCCATTCGATCCACCTTTAACCAAAAACACAATGTTCAACGATGCCCTTCGGGATCTCGGCATGATGTCCGAAATATACGGGACATATAGAATATTTGTACACAATATTGCAGCGGGTGATGATACAGGCATCTCTAAAGCGGAACAGACTGCTGGTGAGATCCCACAGCGTATTTCTGAAATGACTGCCAGTGCGTTAAATGGTATTGGTGGCAAGGTAACCTATATTCCGTACCTGCCGAATTATCTCAATTCGATGCAGACCATCGGTTATCCGAATTTCGAAAATAAGATGATTCCGAATGTAGTTTTGACTGGAGCGATTACTGAGTTTGACCGCGGCCTGGAAACACGAGGGCTAAATGCTGACTTTGGCCTGGATTCCAAGAGAATTGACAGTGCGCCAGACTGGTTCGATAACAAAACGGTTGACGTGGATGCTTCTCATGCCCAAAAGGCGAGTACCGCCAACATAACCCTGGACTTTAATCTGATTGACTACCAATCTTTTGCCGGGATTCCCGGAGTACAGGCAGTTAACTCTATACGAGTCTACAAAACAAATATGGAAAGAGAATTGGGGTTCAGCCTGTTCGGTCCCAGTTTCGGCTTAAAAGGCAGTATCCAGAAAGTTCAAGGGCGTCACGCCGCAGTGAGATTGTTAGTACAGTTTAATATCATCCAGATCATCGGAAAGCTCTATGATTTACCTTACTGGAATCTTATCCCAAATGCTGGGCCCGATAAGGCTGTTCTTGATGTATTGAGAAGAGATTTTGGTAGTTGGAACAAGAGAACTCAAATCATTAAGGTACAGGAAATGCTATTCTTGAACGACCATGACATTCCAATAACTGGCGCCCTGGACCGGGACACAGTAAGTGTACTGCAACAGTTGCAGCCACGATTTGATCCCGAAAATGGCCAGGTGACAGTAGAATTGTATCTTGATCTGTACCAATCGATTCCGCTCACTCCGAAGAGCCTCGCCCGTAGGCGTCAGTTCGACCTTAATCTTGCAGCGCTCTTGGCATCGATTCAGAGATATTAAATGACCAAATTTGTAACTAGTTGCTAGGTGAACAAATGAATTCCGCACAAAAAAAGAAAACCAGGTTACTGCTACAAAGCACTGTGGCTATAGTAGGACTCTTTTTCTTAACGGGCAACGTCTCTATTGTCAGCGGCACCGGTCGTTACCAGTTAGAGTCATGGGGGTTTTCGAGTGGCGCAGGAACCGGGATGTATGGTGCCTTCGTCATCGACACTGCGACAGGAACAACACAAATTGTTTATCAGGCAGAAATCACCCCTAAATCCCGGCTTGTGATGAAAAATTTGCTGGGCAAGCACTTTAATGCTTATAGCGAAAAAACAATTGAAGACGGGCGATCAATTAAAGAAGCCAACAAACTCTACAAAAAAGCTACGACAGAAAGACCCAGGTAGTTATAAGACAATATTATCTGATCTATCCCCAAATCCTTTAAGTAGATGGCAAATAGTAGATCCCCATATAGTTCAACATTTTAGAAAAGGAAGAGCGTCACGGATTTGCACTGCCGATTTTTTCGGATTTCATCTTTATTGCAATAGCAATAGCGGGATCAGGATGATCATTTCGCTACCCGACTTCGAAGTGACCATACACGATTTCACAAACAAGCACCTTGCAAGTGTCAGCCAGATTTTCTGGTGATAATCAGGTTTGGGGAGAGAAAGCGGAATTGAGGCAACCGACAGATGTTGCAACCGCTCATTGCAACTCACCCCTTTTCATATGTGTTTGCTAAATGTTGGCCTAGAGGCTTAATTCTGTTGCGGAAATTTCTGACACGCCAGTTTCGTCACCTTCGACTTCTACCTTGATTCCTACCAGCGCAATGGCAAAAAAAATCTGATTGGGTCATTATCTCATCCGCCTCATTACGATATTGAGTCTCATTGTTCGTTCTGACCGCTACACCTGCAATCACAAGTGATGTAGCACCGTCTGTTGAGCTAACAAGTCCTTTGATGCGACTATCTTCACAAGAGTGAATTCAGCTTGAAGATTGCAGGCCAATAAACACCTTGCCCCTTCGACGTCGCCTAATAATTGTCTCGTAGATTGGCGCAGTGTCGAGGTCAATTTCGGACGTTTTTCAACCCGCTTAGAAAACTCCTCGCACAATGTCAGAATGCGCTCAAAAGTCTGACGCAGAATCTTTCCGTCTACGTGCATATCTGAAAGACTTAGCCACTCTTTCCACATAACGATCTGAGATTCCGTCGCATCTGTGTCTTCCATGTCCTTTGTATAAATATCGACGCTGTCGCAGTATAGGGACGTCAGTGTTCCAGGGCTGCGGCATATCTTCGAAATCAGCATATTGCGTAAACCACGGGGCAGCGGATGTGGATCGACACTGAGCATGGCTATCATAGAATTGGGATTCACCGGAAAACTCGCCGACTGAATGGTCAACGGCAATAACGCCCGCAACGCTTGCCCACCAGTATCTTCGTGATGCCCAAGCTTGGGCAGGTCAAGGCGTGCGAGCGCCTGATCTAAAGCGCTCATTTCATTTGAACCTATGACAACCGTACCCAGACCTTTTTGAGTGTATGCACCAATCAGAGCAGCAGTTGCATCAGCCGCTTCTAAGACACCTGAGGTGCGAATATGTAGAAATGATCCGTCGTCCCCGAATAGCGGCTTCTTCGATTCCAACCGAGAGTTCGTGAGATCGATGTTGGATAGATCAGTGCTATTTTCGCCGTGATTGGCTGCGACTGTCGGGACTAGTTCTACCTGCTCGACCCCGCCTGCCTTTAGCCAAAGAAAGACTTCCTGCCAAAGGGCTGGCCACTTGTTACTCTCTTCGATCAAAGAAAAAGATTTAATTGCTGGGACAATTTTTGAACTGAGGACCGCTCCGATAACTTCGGCAGTGCTTGAATGAACTGGATTCTGATTGAAGACTGCTTCAATACTAGCCATTGATGTGATTCGTGGGTTGAAATCACTAGCGACCAGGTCAAAACCAGAATTCGCCGAAATCAGTAAGTCGTCGCGTATGGTGAGCAAACTTCGCGCCGTTCCTGTCGGGTCCACGTTGTAAGAAGCTGCGTAAAAGTCTCCCTCAGAAACCACAGCGTCGATTGCCGATTGATAAGCAGCCAGTCTTTCGATCCCACCTGCTTCATCGTTAAATTTGACACCAGTTTGGGTACAAAGGAGCTGAAGAAACCCACTGGGTCCGACGGTAACCTCTCCGACTTTACATCCACTGCTAGCGCTCCACTGGGATGATGAAGTCAGGTATTTTCCTAAAAGTACCTTCAACTCGATTCCCCTGTTTTCGTTTAGAGACCTAAGTGTTGTCCCTCACAAATCGTGATCCGGAGGAAATTCATGCAGCTTTACGCCATTTATATCGAAGGTGTCACTACATAGAAACATTATCCCACGTTCTGAACTGTTCAAATAACAGTCACATCATCTATCAGATTAATCTCAAACTACTTTCACATACGATTTTGAAACGCAATTGAGTCGATAATCTCTCAAGCATACCGAAGATACCATGGTATTTCCGATTGATATCAGACTATTTTCAAGTTGTCAGTAAAACAGCTGCCCAGATAACCGCGAGTGAAGTTAGGTCTTCCATTAATTTGCGTGGATACCCCGATCGTTTGAAATTGGTGACCTGATTCTATCACTTTGAATCTGATCCAAGTTATTAACGGTCGAGGCTGGCGCCCGGGGGGGCTAGAAACTAGCGGTGAAGAGAATAAGTAATTTAAACCACATTTTCCCGAAATTTCGAAAGTATCCTAGCAAAGCATTCTTAGACAAAGAGCCTGGGGAAACAATACGTCATCACTTCACCGCGATTCTTCGCCAGAAAAGCGCTTGAACACATGCCTGAATCCTCGAAACAACCTGTCCTCGCTGAATATCCCTTCAACGGCTTCTTTATGACAATCTGTACAGGGGCTAAAGAATCCTACCTCATTGGCGCTGTCACCCAGAAGTTTATATGCATTCTCGTGGTCATCGATAAAGGCCGGTAGTTCAGTGATTCGAATCGGTGGGTCGGGCGGTATTGATACCAGCCAATGGTTAACACCTGAATCGCTCGTGTTATCCATGGAATATTGTGTCAGATACCTGCTGATGTACGCGGAAGTTTCAGCGTCGAGTTCTGCATTTTCTTCAAAGTGTTGGTCAATACCTGACATCAGTTTTGTCCAGCTTTTTGTCGGCAGTAACATGGGCGGATAGGCCAGATGACAAGCGCCACACTCGGTGATATAGGAGTCATCCCTGGGAAATGCGGCGGTTGATTCAGTATTGTCGAGAGTGGCCGTTACGCCTGCCGGTTTCTCGTCGGCTACACAATATGGAGCTAGTATGACAGTGAAAGGCAACAATATGGCAGCGCACAACCAACGAGACATTCCTAAAACTCCTTCTCCTCGCCAAACTGAAAGTCGGGACCGTAACCTTTATAGAGTTTTTCCTTGTCGAAAATTCCGCTGGCACCTTCTTTGTGGCAATCTTCACAGGGGCTGAAGAACCCTGTCTCAACTTCGTCCAGACCGATCTGGCGAACAGCTGGTTCGTGTTCCTTCAGAAACTCGGGTAGCTCAGTGATTCGGATCGGCGGATCACTGGGTAGATTCTTCTTAAACCTGGCTATCCTTTCTGACGTTTCGTGTTCCAGAGAATTTCTTTTTAAGTAATCCGCAAGATGTTCCACAGTTTCTGAATCCAGGTCAGCATTTTCACCAAAATGATTCTCGAGCCCATGGAGAATTTTCATCCAGCTACTGGCGGGCAACAGGCCAGGGGCATAACCGAGATGACATGCAGCGCACTCTTCGGTGTAAAACGGGTCTGTTTCAAAGATTGGTGAGGTTTGGTTGTCGTAGTTACTACGATCTCCAGGGTATCGCGCCGCCTGGCTATTCATACACTGGAGTGTGAACACCAGCGGTAGGACACACAGTAGTTTTCCAAAATTTTTTCTTGATTCGGTTTTCATCTTCATTTAGCCACTGCTTGCATAAAGTTTACTGTTGACTTAACCACAGAAGGATATTGCCTTTTTCCTCGATTGTGCATTCACGACCGATAGTCCATTTGCAGTTCCGAAGAAACCACTTATTGATCTTCTTCCGCTTCGTTAACCTTTCAGGGTTAACAGACGGTGCCATTGGCTCAATAATTTTGCCAGTCCGCTCATGTCTACCGCGGGTCAGCAAGGATTTTGTATGGCAGGTAGTGCAGCTTCGACCGTCATTGTCGCTGTACCAAAACAGTCTGCCGGACTCCGCAGAAAAGGGTTGTTGCACCGTTTCGCCGTATTCTTGCAGCATGGTAGCTGTCACTTCCGAAGCCTTGACGAAGTTTACCAACAGCAGAATGACTATACCGATCAGGCCAACGGTCAAGTGATTCCTGGATGACATCTATAAGCACGGTCAGCAGATCTGAACAATTTCAGATCTGCTGACCGAAAATACCTAATCAGGCATCGGCATCAATGCAGAAAATTTGCAATACACCGCCCTCAAGCGCAGCAGCCGGTAACGGATTATTGGAAGTACAGATTTTTCCATCTGGCGTGAAACTCGTGTCCCGGGTGTAGGTATTCGATAAAGGAACCGGGTAAACAACGAATCGCTCTTCATCTTGTATGAAGCGGTACAAACGGTCGGTCATGTTCTCATTCAGCCATATATCCTGTGTCTTGGGGTGTATGGCCAGTGCATAAGGTGCAGGGCGGAATCCCGGTGCAAACTCGGGCATCTCATAGACTTTACTGTGGAACCAGTTGTTGACGTCAATCCGCGCCAACTCTCCATGCGAGTACCCTGTAACCCATAAAATTCCTTTTTTATCGAAGTACATTCGGCGTGGACCCTTAACTGGCGAATTGAACTCAGTGACATGCAGTGTGTCTGGATCAACTCGCCCAATCTTGTCGCCGAATAAACGTCCGTACCACATGGCGTCATCAGTGGGGCTGATGTCGATGCCATAGGGCTGCGTTCCTCCGGAGATGCCACCCGCCTTAACCTTGGGCAGGGGGATGATATCGAATTTACCGGAATCCGGATCGAGTCGGCCAACATGTTCTGCACCGGCCATCGTAAACCAGACCATGCCCGTTTTGGCGACACGAATTGTATGTGGATACCGGCCTTTGTACATGTCGGGTAGCTTGTGAGAAGCCTCCCACTGATTGTTGTCCGGGTTGAAAACACCAATGCTGGTGCTACCCGTGTTGGTGACATAGTATTTTCCGTCGTGACCAAGGGCTAATGAGTGAGGTCCGTCTCTCTTGGGTTCAAACTTGGCAGTCTTCCCTTCAGCAGGTGATGAAGTGTAATAGAAATCTGCCTGTGATCCGTTCTGCACCACATATTCGCTTACGCCGGATTTTGGATCAGTAACCGACATATGGTGCAAAGCCTGATCGACGGTATAGAGCATGCCCGTCTTCGGGTGAGCGATGGTGTCATGGGGTACACCCTGGGCCAGTAAGGGGTACTCATATATTTTGGTTTTCGAAAGTGCTTTCTCGTCCACCGGGAATACCGGTCGAACTTCTACTGGTTTGCCATCAAAACCTGCCGCGAAAATCTCGGACCTTCGGTCGATGAGCTTGTCATCGAAGTTGCCGATATACATATGCATGCGTTTTACGGTACCGGTCCAATTCTTCGCGGTACGAGGTACCCTGGTGAAGGAATTACCCAGCTGATGGCAGGAAAGACAATCACGCTGAAACTGGTAGCGATTGAAGTCTTTGTCATCACCGACTTCGAATGGTAACTGCCCAAAATGGTAAGCAGCCGGGAGGCTATCAGAAATTTCCCTGTCTTCCGTCATGGGCTCCATGACCAGATTTTCCTCGATTTTGGCTGTTGCTCCCAATTCTATTGTGGTCGTGGCATCTCTAAAATAAGGCAGACGTGCACGCACGTCGATATCACCCGCCAGGTCGGTCTTAATCTTGTACTTACCTTTGGCATTGGTAAAAACTGATTCCGACACGTTGTCTTTGCTGGTCAGTCTGACCATGACACCGGTCAACGGCTTTCCATCCGCATCTTTGACTACACCTTTCACAAATCCTGCACTCGCAGATGCGGTAACGAGTATTGCAGCTAAAAATCCCACGCCTATACTGACAATTTTCATCTTTAGTCTCCTGTCTTTAAAGTCAATCTTTTCAACACTATACACCCTCTACACTGCCTACGGCCCTTGAATCAGGCAAAACCTCGCACAAACATGGCATAATTTGACAGGGATCAGGAATCAATAATCACGTAATGGAAAAAGCTGGTGGTGATAGACTGATCATCCAGTTCCATTTGTCTGTTCTCTCGACTATGGCAGTGAAAAAGCCATCAACTGGGATTTCCTGCCGTTGAAAATCACGGCGACGACGACGTATTGCTTGCCATCTGCCAGATACGTCATCGGCACACCAGCAGCATAGCCGGGAAGTGCTATTTCATGGATGGTCTCGCCGGTAGCCTTGTCCATGGCCCGCAGAACGGGTTTATTATTCGAAGCTGCAGCAAAAAGCAGGGATTTGGTTACCATCGGGCTGGCATGTCCGCCACCTCCCAGTGGTCCGGGGTCGGGTATGCCCATATCGATCACGCGTTGACGCATGCCATCACCATTGGGCACAACGAACTCATAGTCACCGGTATTGAGATTGATGGCACTGATACGACTATAGGGTGGTTTGGTTAACGGTAGCCGTTTTGGCCCACGCGTTGATCGATCACCGCCGCGCAAGAATCTGAATTCGGTCACATCAGGCTCCTGTTCTACCAGGGTTGAGACAATGGCGTTGGTCACTGACGAGACGTAGAGCATTGAAGTTTCCGGATCAAAAGCGACACTGTTCCACTCTGCACCACCGCCGTCACCCGGCAGCTGCAGGGAACCCTTCACTGAAGGAGGCGTGAAGAAGCCATCATTTCTGAATTTGTTGATTATTTTTTTTGCTTCTGCTTTCAATTCAGGAGTGAAATCAATGAGATCATCATCATCGAGACCCTGCCGGTCAAAGGGTACCGGCCTGGTCGGCACCGGCTGTGTTGCCGCGGTTCGTTCACCTGGTACATCACTTGCGGGAAACGGCTGCTCGACGATGGGCCACACTGGCTCTCCGGTAACGCGGTCAAGTACATACACAAAGGCCTGCTTCGATACCTGTGCAACGGCCTTAATATCTTTGCCATCCACGGTGATATCAACCAGCACTGGCGGTGCGGGTAGATCGTAGTCCCACAGATCATGGTGCACCGTCTGAAAGTACCAGACCAATTCACCGGTACTGGCCTTCAGGCAGACAATACTGTTACCAAAGAGATTATCGCCATGTCGTTGCCCGCCATACCAGTCATTGCTGGGGGCACCAAAAGGCAGGTAGACATAACCCAGTTCAGGATCGCCCGACATCAGGGTCCAGACGTTGGTAGAACCGGTAACCTTCCAGGACTCATTTTCCCAGGTGTCATGACCTGTTTCCCCCGGTTTGGGGATGGAATGGAATATCCACTTTTGTTCACCGGTATGAACATCGAAGCCACGAATATGTCCGGGGGGCATCTCGCTTTGTTTCCTGGTTAGCCAACCCACCAGGGGCATATCCGAAATTACGGCGCCCATCACCACAGTGTTGTTGATGATCATGACCGCAACCGTATTGGAATATTTTGAACGATCGACTTCCTGGCCGAGACCCTTTGTCAAATCTACCCGACCAGCCTGACCGAAGTACGGATCGGGAACGCCCGTATCCGCATCGAGCGACCAGAGATAGGCATTGTTTGTACCCATCAGGATGCGACGTTTGTCGCCATCCTCGAAATAGGAAACACCACGGTGATTGAAACCAATGTTGGCTGGACGACCATCATCGTATGTGCGGGTATCGAAGAGCCACTTTTTCTTGCCGGTGACTGCATTGATGGCCGCTACATATCCCATGGGTGTGCTGACGTACAGCGTGTCGTCAATCTTGATCGGGGTGCTCTTGAAACCGCTGGATGCGATGGCCTCGAAGAAATTGGTATCGGCACTGGAACCAATGGCATCCAGCAGAGCGCCATCCGGCACTTCCCAGGTCCAGGCAACTTCAAGATCCGTTACGTTACGCTGATTGATCTGGTCCAGATCGGCGTATTTTGACATTTGCTTGTTCATGCCATACGACGGCCAATCGGAGTTGGCACCAGGATCAGGTTCAGCACCAACCGCGTTGTACGACAGGAAAAAACACACAAAGACGCCCGCGAAACTCGACGTTATTACCTGTCTCATAACAATCCTGCAATGCTGAATGTGATTCGATTATGAGTGCTACAGGTCCGGCAGACAAGCCCGGTGCCAATGTCTGCTAAACCCAGTGCGGCATCACTGACAGCAATTCACTCAACACCAGTTAACATATAATCGACAACAGCCCTGATCTGCTCGTTGGTACAGTCCGCACACATGCCCCGGGGCGGCATTTCTCCAACCCCTTCGATGGAATTGAGGTAAATATCCTCTCTGCCGTAACTAAGGGAGTCTTCCCAGTCAGTGCTAACACCCGGCCTGGGCGCACCACGTACGCCGGTCGCATGACAGGCCACACACGTCTGATTATAAATTCTGAGAGTTTCTTCACTCGCGGTGACTTCATCAGCGATTGACACACAACAGGATGATAAGGCTACGCCCAGAACAACCCAGTTCCTGAGTCTTGGCAATTTTTCCATTGCAGCATAGTAGACAACTCTTAAATACACTTTCAATCAAGCATCCCTGCTGTTCACTTGTTATTTGAGAATCACATAATACTCTGCTCTATACAACCGGATGATCTTCTCGTTCAGGATTCCAGCGCCACCTGCCAACAACATTCCCGATATCATAAAGATCTCACGACCAAGAACAACTTATTCTCATACATATCAACAGTTGCAAGTTAAGACGGTATCTGTCACCCCAACTCCGCAAAACCGGGACAAGACTTTCCAGAATAGTCTATCTCGTTCTTTCAATGTCGGATGATTCTGATCTCGCTTCAGTACGATTAGCTGTTGCCGAAGTGCAAGATTCTCAGCAGTTAGATAGGCGACGACATCAAGCTTGCCTGTAAGCCAATTGTAGAATATATGGATGAAACAGAACATCACCAAACACTAATCTGGAAATGCCTGAAACGCAATGGCATCAACGTGTACGAATATTTGCGAAGGACAAGGATTTCCCGGGCAACTTGTGAGCAAAAGTCAGAGGGATTTTGCGTCCCTGTAAGCTTGCGCTGCCGGTACCAACAGGAATCCTGCTGTACGCTTGATTGCACCATCGTCGTGGTCAGTACAGACTTGCTTCACCGCTCGAACAAGCCGGCCTGCCTAAGTATCTTTTCAATGATTAACCCTATCGCGCGTAAGCCTGCAGATCAGCATCATGACAGTCACCCACTTGTCAGCCCGAACAATAACTCAACCGTTGTCCTTAACCTAAAAAGAGACGACGCTGCGCCAATGATCAAAGAAACAATCTCAGCATACGATATTGAACGGATAGCACCGCTACACCTGCAATCACAAGTGATGTAGCACCGTCTGTTGAGCTAACAAGTCCTTTGATGCGACTATCTTCATTCGATGCTTCATCTCTCCTGAGGCGTGTAGCAGAAAGCGTTCCATCTGTTTCCAGGATACCTCGGATCTTCACAAAATCCCCGGCAGACATGTCACTCAGCCCGAAAAAGAACACGCTAAAGTCGTTGTCATCTTCCAACTGGGTTGTCAATGTAATTGTGATAGCAATGCCTAACACCGTGAGTTGATTTGCATTTACATCTACACTATCGACATTGGCTTCAATGCCTGTCGTTTCATTTCTTTTAGATTTTATTTTGTCTGAATCAAAACACCATCTGTATTGATTTTTCCCTCTACTTCAAGTTTTACATTGATAGCAAGATCATCGACGGTTCCCCGCAAGAAATCGGCCCCGGTTGTCGTTGATACCGACGTACCAAACACATCGAAATCGGTAGCTGATTCAAAATGCGTGACCAGTCCTTCCAACTCAACATTGTCGTCTGTAGCATGACTTATTTTTTTAAGCTCTACTATCATGGCAACCAACTCTCCGTCACTATTGAATGATTCACCTTTCACTTCTACCTGATCACCATTGGTCAGCGCACTGTTAAAATCTTTAAGTTCCGCTCCAGAAAACTCGATAAGCTGGTCGCCCAGATCAAAACGTGACTCAGTTACATCCAGGTTAGAGACAATTCCAACAAGTTCAAACTCACCGCCTGGGGGACGTTTTTCCATATAGGTAGCGACGATTTGGCCGTTGCTGTTAAGTAAGCCACTCACTTCTATTACATCACCGACACTGAGTCCTGCAAGTGATTGGCTGTTGGGAATCTCATCAAATACAGTACCTTCGTCTGTGAAAACGGTTTGTCCGAGTACGACAAGGATGTTGCCGTTGATGTTTGTGTCAACGGACATTAATTTTGACCCCCAATCGGACAATAAAATTGACCCCCTAGTTGGTTAATTTCTGTCGTAGCCGATAACTTTCTCCTCCTAACATAAATATTTTTGAGTGATGGAAAGTCCTGTCAACAATCGGTACCGCGACATTGTCATCGAAGAAGAACTCGTGCCAACTGGTAAAGTCCTTGTTGGTCGTGATGATCAATGAGCGATGCTCATACATGGCATTGATGAGTTGAAACAGGTTGTACATACCCTGTTTGCTCATCGGTAGGTAGCCCAACTCATCAATCACCAGGATGTCATTCTTGGACTTCCCAGCATTCACTAGACACTTCCTAGCGTTGAAAAATAGTTATTTTCATATTGCATTGGCGACACTCCATCTATGTGACTATGTCGCTTTATCGGATTGTAGAACATCTCAATAAAATTGAATATCTCAGTCTTTGCATCAACACGAGTTGTGTAGATCTTTTTTTGTGTCACTCTTTTCTTAAAGGTTGCAAAGAAACTTTCTGCCACAGCGTTGTCGTGGCAATTTCCTCGTCGACTCATCGATGCCTTCAAATTGTTTGCTCGTAAGAATGCCAGGTAGTCTGCACTGCCGTACTGGCTCCCTTGATCACTGTGAACCAACACAGGCTTTTTAGGTTGGCGGGACCAGACAGCCATCATTAATGCCTTAATCACCAAGTGGCGATCGATGTTTTTGTCCATGGACCAACCGACAAACCGGCGGGAAAATAAATCGAGAACCACAGCCAGATATAAAAAGCCCTCATGTGTTCTGATATAAGTAATGTTACTCACCCAAAATTGATTCGGGGCCGCTGGGCTAAACTCTCGATCCAGTACATTGTCGGCAACTGTGGCCAACTTCCCACCCTTCATGTATCGGCGTTTATAACCAATTTGCGCCTTCAATTTGTTTCGCCGCATTATCTTGGCCACACGATGTACGCTACAATTTTCGCCTGCATCCTTTAAATCTCGATGAACCCAGGGACTGCCGTACGTGGCTCCGCTGTCGATGTAGGATCGTTTGATGAGCTGCAACAAACGTTGATCCTCTAGTGCACGATCAGACAATGGTTTGTTCAGCCAGGCGTAGAACCCACTACGATGCAACTTCAATACTCGGCACATCGTCTTAATTGAAAACAAATCGCGATGGGCCAAGATGAAGGCATACTTTACTCGGATTGACCGGCAAAGTACTTTGCGGTGAGTTCAAGCCGTCAGTGCAACGGTATCATTCAGTGTATCTCCTGGCGTTCGATAACCCAAAGTTTTACGTGGCCGTTGGTTAAGTCGCTTGGCTACTTTGTTTAGCTCAGCCTGTGTGTGAACCGCCAGGTTCGTTTTCTTTGGGAAGTACTGTCGCAGTAGTCGGTTCGTGTTTTCATTGGTACCACGCTGCCAGGGGCTTTGTGGATCGCAAAAGTAAACTTTTGTTTCAGTCGCCATAGTGAATGTTTTGTGGTCTGCGAGTTCCATGCATCGATCCCAGGTCAGCGATTCACGTAAATGCCGGGGCAGTTTTTTTACATGTCTAGTCAACGCCGACACAACAGAATTTGTGTCCTTGCCAGCTACTTTGACCAGCATCGTAAAGCGAGACTGGCGCTCGACCAGTGTCGCGATATGTGTGTTACCCGATCCACTGATTAGATCACCTTCCCAATGACCCGGAACAGCTCTATCCTCAATCTCTGGCGGGCGATCGGCGATTGAGATAGCGTCGATGATGCCACCCCGTGCATTGCCGCGGGTGTTGTTTGTTCTTGATTGACGAAAAACGCGTTGAGTACGTAGATGCGCCTGAAGTTCTCTTTTCAACACTCCACGGGATTGAACGAACAAACTTTTGTATATCGTCTCGTGTGACACACGCAAAGACTCGTTATCTGGGTAGGTAACTGATAGCCAACCAGAAATTTGCTCTGGTGACCACTCCTGTGAAAGTTTAGCGGCCACAATAAAGCGAAGTCTGCCATTGAGGGCTAATGCACAGAGCTTCGGTCGGCGCGCGCGTTCCCACGCTCGTGCATCTGCAGTTGCTGCTCTATATCGGGCCACACCACCATTTTTATTGACCTCACGGCTAATCGTAGAAGGTGATCGATTGAGCTCCGCCGCAATTTGACGCATTGAGTGATCACTAGCGAGACCTCGTGATATCGCCTCGCGCTCCAGGGAACTCAACGAACTTGCACGTCTTACTCGCTGAGTGGGTTGGTATCCGCCAAATAGTCGTAACACACCGAAAATCGAGGCAGGGTGTTTCTCTAGCACTCTCCCAATATCACTTAGCGACTCTCCTTCATGCCAACGTCTCCAAGCCTCTGCTTTCTCATCATCGCTCAGTCCAGGCCTTCCTAATCGAGCCATTGCTCACACCTCCGTAATCTTTCATCGAGTATTGTGTGTTGCATTGACCAGTTGAATTCACCGCGGCCTTTTTTAGAATGTCGCGTTCCTCCGTGACGCGACGCAACTCACTCTTCA
>JAPYTQ010000057.1:0-28411 GCA_029941905.1 Pseudomonadales bacterium
GATAACCTCCTGGGAGTTCTCTTCATGTCCCAGGCCTGGTTCGATGGCCAATAGCACGCCACCACTCTTAAGAGCCTTATAGGCTGAGGCAATGGCAGATAGTTCGTCCTCGGAATGGTGCAGTGAAGAATAAAAAATCACGGCGTCAAATTCGTCTTGATACGTCATACTTTCAAAATCCGAACAGATGAATTCGACATCACCATTCTGGATAAAGGGCGGGTTTTTTTTCGCCAGCTCTACCGCTTCTGCAGACACATCCTGACCGATAACTTGATAACCCCGCTTAGCTAAGAAGAAGGACAACCAGCCAGTACCACAACCACATTCCAGCACTCTGGCTGGGGGCTCTGGCAGTTGGCTGAATAAAAAAGCCAGGTCAGCCAATGTCTCTGCACATTCCGGGTCAGTAAAAGGTTTTCCGATGGAATGGTTTCGTCCAGCCTCGCCTATCTGGCTGAAGTACGTGTATTCACCTTGTTTTGTCAAAATGCATTCTGCCCGTATGGATAAATAAAGCCCCTGTTGGATCATCAGCTTCCGGATCGGATAAACTGTTGGGTACTATCGAACCGGACCATGGTAATGTCAAGAATTGGAGAAAAGCACTAAATAGAAATAGACATGGAGCTCTAACTCTTATAATAAGGGGCGTATTTGAAACATTCTATTTCAATGTGTTAGGCCATAAACCATTTCTTAAACATGCAATGTCTTGTTCCGCTAATTTTATCTTCAGAAAGAAGAGCACCTCGATTTAATCATGAACTGATGGATCAAAATACATTATTTTTATTAGGGTTTTCTCTATCCTTGAGTTTTCTCTTATCTTATCTCTATCTGTTTGTAGCGATTCGATTTGGATTTTTCGCTGATGTGAATTTTCGAAGTGCGCACCAGACCCCGACACCAACAGGTTCAGGCATCGTTTTGATTGTGCTTTTTTTGATAGGTGTAGTGAGTCTTTGGCTCTTAAAACTAACAAGTAGTGAAGTCCTGCTTGTTTGCCTGGGGCCATGTCTGGTTGGAATTGTGGGTTACATTGACGATAGAGGGATGTTGACTATCCTTGTTCGTTTGCCGGTGTATATATTCGCGGCGTGTTGGTGTATCTATTGGTTAGATTTTCCCCCCATTAATGTACAGGGCGTCATTGTTAATCTGGGATATGTCGGGCTCCTTTTTGGAGCAATATCTCTACTATGGTTGCAGAATTTATTCAACTTTATGGATGGAATAGATGGTATAGCTGCGTCTGAAGTGGTTTTCGTCTGTTTTGCTGCTGTTTTGATCAGTGGTCAATCGATAGATGAATGGCATGTTGTCAGCCTGTTGACCGGATGCATTGCACTTGGGTATCTGTGGATGAATTGGCCGAGGGCGACACTGTTTATGGGTGATGCGGGGAGTAACTTTTTTGGTTTGATGTTGGGCGTACTTGCCCTAACTACAGATTTTCTTTCAGTGTGGGTTTGGATGATCCTGTTATGCCAGTTCCTCGTTGACACCTGTTTAACCATTATCGTCAGGTTGTTAAGTCATAGAAAAATCCACGAAGCCCATAGCCAACACGCTTATCAACATTTGAACCGCAGATTCGGAACACTTAGGACACTATTATTATCTATAGGGGTGAATGTGTTTTGGTTGCTTCCGATAGCTGTAGTGGCCCATCAGCTTTCGGATTTCGGATTGATTCTGTTACTATTCGCGGCCGTGCCATTAATAATAAAGGATTGGGTTTCGGGTGCGGGTCAAGAAGTGCCAAGAATTGAGTACCTGAGAACAAAATAATGGAAACAAAGCTGTCTGAAAGCTCCAAGCGTACCGTCATGATGCTTGCTGATGCCGTTCTCTTACCGCTGGCACTCTGGATATCTGTTGTTCTGCGCTACGGTGAGTTATGGAAGGATACCAGCCCATTCTGGTGGCTGTACGTCGCTGTATCAATTACGGGTGTCTTTTCGTTGCGTAAATTCGGATATTACAGAGCAGTTGTCCGGTATATCGGCCCAAGTTCGATGATACCGGTGGTGAAAGGCGTCACTGCAGCGACGATCGTTGTTTCACTGATTGCATACCTGTCCCAGGCGGTCACTTTTCCAAGGTCATCACCCATTATTTTCTGGTTCGTTTCCATTTTGTTAGTTGGTGGCAGTCGCGTTGTAGTACGTGGTTACTTTTATGGCTGGACGAACAGTTACCGGACGCGTGAGCCTGTTGCGATTTATGGGGCAGGTGATTCAGGTGCTCAGTTGGCAATAACGCTACTCAATGGGTCTGACTATGTACCGGTTGCTTTCATTGACGATAATCGGGCATTGCGAAAAAATATCATACACGGGATTCGTGTTTACGATGCTGCTCATATTGATCGTTTAGTAAATAGTTACGGTATTAAGCAGATTTTCATCGCTGTGCCATCTGCAAGCATTGAACAAAGAAGTGTTATTCTCAATCGGCTGGCAACGCTGCCGATACTAGTGAAAACCATTCCCACATTTGCTGACTTGATCACCGGTAGTGCTACGGTTAATCAGGTCATGGAAGTCGAAATAGGCGATCTGCTTGGGCGTGAAATGGTCCCGCCCGATCAGGAATTGCTGGCATCATCCACCAGATCGAAAGCCGTCATGGTCACCGGGGCCGGTGGCACGATTGGTTCTGAACTGTGTCGAAAAATACTCCAGTCCAGACCAGCCCGTTTAGTTCTTTATGATAACTCCGAGTTCGCTCTGTACAATCTTGAGAAGGAACTGAAGCCCCTGTGTGATCCGGGAACGGAGCTGTTGCTTTTGCTGGGCTCGATAATGAACCAGAAGCATCTCTCAAATGTGATGCATAATTTTGAGATTCAAACGGTATACCATGCTGCTGCTTTCAAGCATGTTCCAATGGTTGAAAGTAACGTAATTGAAGGTGTTCGTAACAACGTGGTTGGCACCTGGAATGTTGCGAATGCTGCTGAAGAGAACAAGGTAGAAGAGCTGGTTCTGATATCATCAGATAAAGCAGTTCGACCGACGAATGTAATGGGTGCGACAAAAAGGTTGGCGGAGCTAATTGTCCAGGCATTTGCAATTAAATCGAGCACAACTCGGTTTAGCATGGTTCGATTCGGGAATGTACTCCGCTCTTCCGGCTCAGTTGTGCCTTTATTTGAGAGGCAAATACTGTCAGGTGGTCCAGTAACCGTGACGCACAAAGATGCTACTCGATACTTTATGACAGCTTCTGAAGCCGCAGAGTTGGTGATTCAAGCAGGAGCCATGGCGAAGGGTGGTGATGTTTTTGTGCTTGACATGGGGGAGCCGGTGAACATCAGTGATCTTGCTATCAAAATGATACACCTGCACGGTAAAGAAGTCAGTTCTGGTGACTCGAATCAAGGCGATACTGACTCGCAAGTTAAGGTTGTCTACACAGGGTTACGTCCAGGTGAAAAACTCTACGAAGAACTTATTATAGGCCAGTCCATCTCCGGCACCCGCCATCCCAAAATAATGATGGCAGATGAAGAGGCCCTGCCTTTTGACCAGATTGTTGTCATTTGTTTAACACTCCAAGATGCCTGCGAAAATGCCGACTACACTATTGTGAAAAGTGTCCTTGAAAATTATGTGAGTGGCTACTCGATGCATTTGTCCGGTGCAGACCCTGTGATGTTGCTGGATGATGTGAGAAGGCAGCGCGCCAACAATGTAACCCCGTTTCACAAGAAAGAGGACTGATTGAATACTGTCAGCTCCAACCTCAAAGTTCTTCACGTCTATCGAACCTATTTCCCGGACACTCAAGGCGGTGGTCAGGAGGTAATGCGTCAGATCTGCCGCAACACACTACCGCTGGGAATTGAAAGCCGGGTTTTCACACCGAGCGAAATACCTGTTCCTAAGGAAGTCCTGGTCGATAAGACGACGGTGGTTAGAGTCAAACTTAATTTTGAGGTTGCGTCGTGCGGGTTTTGTTTGACAGGCTTCTCGGAGTTTAGCCGTCAAGTGGATTGGGCCGACGTAATCCACTATCATTTTCCCTGGCCCTTTGCAGATGTGCTGCATATTGCCTGTCGTGTCTCCAAGCCAACCGTCATTACATACCATTCTGATATTGTTCGACAACAGGGGTTCCTCAGATTCTACACCCCACTAATGCACAAGTTTCTTTCGTCCATCGATTGTATTGTTGCGACATCGCCGAACTATCGAGATTCCAGCCGGATATTGGAGAGATACAAAAGTAAGGTGCGGGTTGTACCTATTGGCCTGGATGAAACCTCGTATCCTGGCCTGGACCTTTCACTGATGGCTTCGTGCAAGAAACGATATGGTGAAGGTTTTTTTCTGTTTGTTGGTGTACTTCGCTACTACAAGGGGCTCCATGTGCTAATCGATGCATGCCGAAACGCAGAATTTAAAGTCGTTATTGCAGGCTCAGGGCCGCTGGAATCAGAGCTGAATGATCAGATTGAGCGACTCGAGTTAGATAATGTGGTACTTGCCGGTCAGATCTCAGATGAAGAAAAGGTTGCGTTATTGACACTCTGCAAGGGTGTGGTTTTTTCCTCTCATGTGCGCTCAGAGGCATTTGGCGTCACCCTGGTTGAAGGGGCAATGTTCAGTAAACCATTAGTGACGGCAGAAGCGGGTTCAGGGACCAGCTATGTTAATGAACACGAGAAAACTGGCCTGGTAGTTCGAGCGAACGATCCCAATGACCTGGCGAAGGCGATGAGCCGCCTGCATGAGAACGAAGATGAAGCAGCAAGGCTTGGTCTTGCTGCGCGGAAAAGGTTTGAGGCGTTGTTTACCGGTGAAAGTATGGGTGTAGGTTACAACCGGATCTACAGGAAACTGGCAGACAACGCTTGTTAGGAGTCGACGATGAGGATCGGAGTTGATGTTCGAGGATTGACTGTTCCCCTCTCAGGCATCGGAAGGTACACAAAATGTATACTCGACGAATTGACAAACTATCCTGATGTAACCTGGTTTTTATATGCCGATCGGCCAATATTACATTCCATTGAAAATCCCAATGTCGTGGTTCGACAATTCGAACAACATAACAGGCTATTTAGCCTGATAAGAACTCAATTTAGCTTCTCAAGGTGGGCCAGGGAAGACAAAATAGACATATTCTGGTCACCCAGGCACCACTTACCGCTGCTGTTGGGCTCGCGTATTAAAAAAGTTGTCACGATACATGACATGGTCTGGGTAAAGTATCCTGAAACGATGATAACCACTAATCGAATCTTGGAGTCCGTATTGATGCCTGTAAGTATCAAACTCGCAGATCAGGTCATTGCGGTATCTCATGCAACAAAGAAGGATGTGGCTGAGTACTTTAAAGGTACGTGCTCGAAAATAAATGTGATCCATGAAGCTGTGGAAAATTTTGACCCTGCAGAGGATAAACCGGAAGTCGAAACTTATTTTCTCTTTGTTGGCACCCGGGAACCCAGGAAAAATCTCAGCTCACTCATTGCCGCCTACAAAGATTACAGAGCAAAGGGAGGATCAAACAACCTGATTATCGTGGGTGCCAGAGGTTGGAAGCAGGAAGATATCGCGGCTGATAGTGTCAGTGGTTTAAAAATCATGGGTCATGTTGGGGATGAGAAGCTTGCCTCGCTATATCGATTTGCCGACGCTTTGTTGTTGCCGTCTCTGTATGAAGGATTTGGATTAACAGCCCTTGAAGCCATGCAATATGGGGTGCCTGTGATCGGGTCTGACCGCAGTGCGATTCCGGAAGTCGTCGGTCAGGGAGGTATACTGGTTGATCCCCTATCTGTGGACAGCCTTTCAAAGGCAATGCGGGATGTTTCCACGGACCGGGAACTTCAGGCAACACTCAGCAGGCACGCACTTGAGCAGGCATCGAATTTTAGCTGGCAAAAGGCCGCGAAAGAGACCATGGCGGTATTTATCCGGGTTGTGGCTTAGACTGCGTAGATAACTTTGACTTCACTTCCTGGCTGATCGCAAGGGCAACTGGCAGCCAGACCAGCAGCCAAATGAAATTGACTTTTCTCACAAGCTTGTCTCCATCGACGATGAGGCAGACAAGCCCGTACACCAGCAAAGGCATGACAAGCACAAGATCGGCATTGCTGTTGCGTACTAAAACGAAAGCCAAGCGACCTAGTAAGGCAAAAAACAAAGCCAGACCAACGAGCCCACCGTAAAATACCGTGGAAAGATAGATACTATGTGGATGGTCGAACACAAGGTGCTGATAGTGAACTTCAGGATTGGCGGCAATGCCGTATCCGAACAACAGATTATCTTGAGGCAGTCTTCGAGTCACCTCCTGCCAGATTTCAGGTCTGAAGCTGGTTGATCTTTCCAACAGGCTCTCGTGGTAACCTAACATCCAGATTATGGTGAGAATGGCTAGCAGAACAAGAATTGCCAGACCGCATTGAAATAACTTGTGTTTAAACGTAGATTTTGAAGAAACGAAAATCAAGGTGAAAAATGCAGCAATAATCCCAACCCAAACACTACGCGTTTGGGTGTAGATAATGCCGATCAGAATGATGCTCATCATTAAGACGATCAATATGCCCAGGATGCGATCTTTGCACTGCGATAGAAAAGACAGTGAGAGTACGAAGACAGTGCCATAAGAGAGGGCACTGATGACAGGGTTGCTCACACCGCCCATGGAATACATCCTGTCGTCTTCCGGCGTTTCATAACCTAAAGTTTGGAACAGGTGAATGGAATAACAAATCGAAATTGATGCAGATACAAGAAGCAGGAGCAGAAATAATTCTACAAACCTCGGAAATCTCAGCTCAAGTAATGAAAAGCTAAAGACGAATGTGATGATTAACAGAATATAAGCCAGATAAAGCCCAAGGGATTTCAAACTGGGATTGGCCGACCAGAGCGCACTGAGAGCCATGTAAATCAAAAAGCAAACGACATACAACAGTGTGGTTTTACTTTGCCTGACAACCTGGGAGAATTCCTTCGTCGTCAGCAAAGCCAGCACTGACAAACCGATCAGGTAGGAAGGGAAATAAACGACAACACTGGATTTTGCAAGAAAGTAGGTGATTGGCAGTAACAATACGGAAACCAGTAACACGTGAAAAATCACACTGCGAACATTCGATAAAAAAATGATTAGCCCCAAAAGCAGACGGTGATGTAATGATCTCTTATAATAACGTATCAGAAATGTTGCGTGAGCAATTTTTGTACATTATAAACTTTATAGAACATTTAGTTTAGAGAATAAACGTTGACAATGATTAGAAAATGCCTGTTTCCTGCCGCCGGGTATGGCACACGGTTTTTACCCGCGACGAAAGCAATGCCCAAGGAGATGCTGCCTATCGTTAACAAACCGCTTATTCAATATGGTGTTGAAGAAGCAATTGATGCGGGACTTTATCAGATTGGGTTTATTTCCGGCAGAGGCAAGCGTGCTATTGAGGATCATTTCGACATTTCCTATGAATTGGAACACCAGATATCGGGAACACCCAAAGAGGCACTGCTATCACAGATTCGAGAAATAATTAGTTCATGTACCTTTTCCTATACCCGGCAGGTTGAAATGCAGGGTCTCGGACATGCCATCCTCACTGGTGAGAACCTGATAGGAGACGAACCATTCGCTGTGCTGTTAGCTGACGATTATTGTGCCAATGGGCAAGACGGTGTGTTGAAGCAAATGGTTAATCTGTTTGACCAGCATCAATGTACTATCGTTGCAATAGAAGAAGTGCCTGCGTCACGGACTGAGAGTTACGGCATTGTTTCCGGGCGGGAAATTGAGGATCGTCTGTATGAGGTCGATGAAATGGTTGAGAAGCCGAAGCCAGAGGATGCGCCTTCAAACATGGCCATTATTGGTCGGTATATACTGACCCCTGACATTTTTGATGTGTTAAGAAACACCAAACCGGGTCGGGCTGGCGAAATTCAGATCACGGATGCGATTGCTACCCAGGCCAAGAATGGCAAGGTGTTGGCGTACAAGTTCCACGGGAAAAGGTTTGACTGTGGCAGTATTGAGGGGTTTGTCGAGGCAACAAACTTCGTATACGAGAATTACTACACCAAGGGCAGTAACTACCCGGCCCCAAAAGTATGAGAATGACAATAGTCGGGACTGGTTATGTCGGTTTAGTGACAGGTGCCTGTTTTGCTGAAATGGGTAATCACGTCACTTGTGTTGATATTGACCATGCGAAGCTGGCAAAACTTCGGGAAGGCATTGTGCCTATTCATGAACCGGGATTAGCAAAACTGCTGGAAAGGAACATGAAGGCAGGCAGGATTGACTTTTCTACAAAGTTGGAAGATTCCATCAGCCATTCTAAAGTTATCTTTATAGCGGTGGGTACGCCTCCGAAGGAAGATGGCCGTGCAGACCTTTCACATGTATTGGCGGTGGCACGGGAGATAGGGGAGAAGTTATCCAACCCGGCAGTTGTCGTCGATAAGTCTACTGTACCCGTCGGTACCGCTGATAAAGTGGCTGGTGAAATAAGGGCTGCCATGAAGAGAAAAGGCATCAAAATAGAATTCGATGTTGTGAGTAATCCTGAGTTTCTCAAAGAGGGTGCCGCGATAGAGGATTTTATGTCTCCAGATCGAATCGTAATAGGTACTGTCGTTGAGTCCAGCAAGCAGATAATGAGAGAGTTGTATGCGCCATTTTCACGCAATCATGACAAGATTCAGTTTATGGGCGTGCGCGATGCGGAAATGACCAAGTACGCTGCAAACGCGATGCTGGCGACTAAAATATCGTTCATGAACGAGATTGCACTGATGTGCGACGAATATGGTGTTGATGTTGAACAGGTGCGTAAGGGGATTGGTTCTGATCCCAGGATAGGCTACTCGTTCATCTACCCGGGTGCGGGGTACGGAGGTTCTTGCTTCCCGAAAGATGTTCGGGCGTTAATCTCCATGGCAGGTGATTGTGGGGTAGAAGCACATATTTTCAATGCAGTTGAAGCTCGCAATCAGCAGCAGAAAACAGTTCTGCTGCAAAAGATAGTGAAACGACTCGGTGAAGATCTCAGTGGAAAGACCGTAGCGATATGGGGTCTGGCGTTTAAACCGGAGACTGACGATGTACGAGAAGCCTCTGCTCTTGTGATGATTCGGGGGCTGCTTGAAAAAAATGCACGGGTTGCAGCATTTGATCCACAAGCGAAGGAAACAGCTAAAAATGAGCTCGATGATATAGCTGAAGAGATAACATTTGTTGACGAAATGTACGATGCTATCGACGGTGCCGATGTGCTTGTAGTGATGACCGAATGGAAGCAGTTCCGGCAACCCGACTTCGACCTTATTTCGAAAAAGCTGAAAGTGAAAGTTATTTTTGATGGCAGGAATATTTACGATCCTCAAAAGGTTGCAGAACATGGCTTGGAATATGTCGGGATCGGACGCGGATCCGGGAGGTAGTTTTTGGCGATTCTAGTGACCGGTGCAGCGGGGTTTATAGGGTTTCATGTCACACAGAAATTGCTTGATCGCGGTAACAGTGTCATCGGGATTGACAATCTGAATAACTACTATGACGTGTCTCTTAAACAAGCAAGATTAGAAAACATTGCCTCGCGGGATAGCAAGAAACAATTCAGTTTCAAAAAAATCGACATCGTTGATAGCGAACAACTCCAAAGCATAGCCAGAGATCATGAGGTTACAGCGATTGTTCATTTAGCTGCCCAGGCTGGGGTCAGATATTCAATCGAAAACCCCCAGGCCTATATTCAGTCAAATGTTGTCGGCTTTATGAATGTGTTGGACTTGAGTAGAACCTCAGAGGTGGAACATTTAGTCTACGCCTCTTCCAGTTCGGTCTATGGAAATAACGCGAAAGTTCCTTTTTCTACCATTGATGCTGTAGATCACCCCATATCCATGTATGCCGCCACCAAAAAATCCAATGAGCTGATGGCGCACGTATACAGCCACCTCCATAAAATTCCAACGACTGGGCTTAGATTCTTTACCGTATACGGTCCATGGGGCAGGCCGGATATGTCACCTTTTATCTTTGCTGATGCGATTTTTAACAACCGGGTGATCAAACTATTCAACCACGGCAAGCACCAAAGAGATTTTACCTATGTCGATGATATCGTTGATGGGGTTATCAGTGTTTTGGACAAACCACCTGGCAATGATGAGGAAGATTCTGCACCGTACAGCGTTTACAACATTGGCAACAACCAACCCGTTGAGCTGCTGGACTATGTCCGTGCGCTGGAAAACACCATCGGCAAACAAGCTCGCACAGAATTGGTTCCGCTACAGCCCGGCGATGTTGTCACGACCTATGCTGACATTGATGATTTACGTCATAGGTTTGGTTTCGAACCTGAAACACCCCTTGATATAGGCATAGGTAAGTTCGTGAAGTGGTATAAGGCGTATTACGGTTACCCGTAAACAGCAGTAAGTAGCTATGCTCGAAGCTGCATTGCATAATTGCTAAACTGTCCTTGATTCTTAACATAAGCAAAACTCTCTATGACACAGATTGTCCCTGTAATTCTCTCCGGTGGTTCAGGCACACGCCTATGGCCACTATCACGAGAACATTACCCGAAACAGTTATTACCATTAGTTAATGAAACAACGATGTTACAAGATACATTGCTGAGAATGGAAGGTGTTGATTCGGCTGCCCCATTGGTTATCTGTAATGATGATCATCGTTTTTTGGTAGCTGAACAGATCCATCAACTCGGCATCGAAGCATCCTCTATTGTTCTCGAGCCTTGTGGTCGAAATACCGCACCTGCGATCGGCATTGCCGCACTGTTACAAAGTGATCCAGACGCGGTGTTACTGATACTTGCGGCTGATCATGTAATCGATGATGTTGAGCAGTTTCACAGGCATGTGGAAGAAGGGAAGATTCTGGCTCAGAGTGGCTATATGGTGACATTCGGCATCGTGCCGCAAGGTCCTGAGACGGGTTATGGCTATATTCAATCCGGTGTGGCCATTGATGGTACGGCACAATCAGTTTCCAGCTTTGTTGAGAAACCTGATCAGCAAACTGCAATAAAATATCTTGCTGAAGGGAACTACTACTGGAACAGTGGCATGTTCATGTTTCGCGCAGACCGTTACCTGCAGGAACTGGCCAGGCATCAACCCGAGATGCTGAAGTCTTGTCGCCTTGCTCTGGAAAAAGCGCAAAAGGACCTGGATTTCACCCGGTTGGATAAGAAGAGTTTTAGCCAATGTCCGAGTGATTCTATCGACTATGCTGTGATGGAAAAAACCGATAAGGCGGCTGTTATCCCGATGGATGTTGGCTGGAATGATGTCGGTTCCTGGTCCTCGTTGTGGGAAGTGAGTGAAAAAGATGCAGATGGTAACCGCTTTGTGGGTGATGTCATTAGCACTAACTCGTCCAATAATTATGTTCATGCCCGTGAGAGACTGGTGACCCTTGTGGGTGTTGACGACATCGTGGTTGTCGATACAGCAGACGCGATCTTAGTCGCGAGAAAGGACAAGGTTCAGGATGTAAAAACCGTCGTCAACAGACTTAACAAACTGGAGCGAGCTGAAACCCAACTACATAGAAAAGTCTATCGACCCTGGGGTCATTATGACAGTGTCGACGGAGATGAAGGATTTCAAGTTAAGCGAATCACGGTTAACCCGGGTGCGAGCTTAAGCCTTCAAAAACACCATCACCGTGCAGAACACTGGATTGTGGTTTCCGGCAGCGCCGAAGTTACCTGTGGTGAGGATGTGTTTCTAGTCAGCAAGAACGAGTCGACTTATATTCCGATTGGCGAGAAACATCGATTAAGAAATCCCGGTAAGATTCCCCTGAAGCTTATTGAAGTACAGTCAGGCGATTACCTGAATGAAGATGATATCGTCAGATTTGACGACATATACGGCAGGGACTAGCTTTTCGACCGCCATTCTCAGAAGGCGCCACGTTCTTCGAGTATTTGAACCAGCCGTTCCACACAATCTTCAACGGAGATTTCATGTGTGGGTAAGACAACATCGGGACTTGTCGGTATGTCATATGGCAAATTGACACCCGGTATCGTTTCCAGCCCATCGACGTCAATCGCATCGTAAACTCCATCCTGATCCCTGGTTCGACAGATTTCCAGAGGTGCACTTAAATAGACTTCGATAAAGTCATTGCCAACAGAATCACGTGCCTTTTGGCGAACTTCCTGGCTTGGTGCAACAAAAGAGCAGATTGCGATAAAACCTGCCTGGTTCATTAGTTTGGCGATCTCGATACTCCGGCGAAGGTTCTCTGAGCGTGCTTCCGCACCAAAGCCAAGATCTTTGCTTGGACCCAGGCGCATATTCTGGCCATCCAGAACAAAGGCTGTGCGACCCAGGTCGAACAGCTTCCTTTCAAGCGCATAAGCGATGGTGCTTTTCCCTGAACCCGTTAACCCCGTCAGCAGTAAAGTCTTTGGTTTTTGGCCCAGTCGTATTTGACGCTCGTCAGGGGAAATTAAACTGTCACTTGATTTAAGAAGTTCGCTCCTGGCGCTCCTGTCCCAATGTGACTGGGCATCTTCGGGTACAGTGCCAATAATCATGCCTGCGCCGACCGTCACGTTAGTCAGACGGTCAATGATGATAAAGGCGCCGGTACCCGGGTTCGCCTTGTAAGCATCGAACGCGATTCGTTGAGAGAGTGTGACCTCACAGCGGCCTATTTCATTGAGACCCAGAACTTCCGCAGGCTCCTGTTCTAATGTGTTCACATCAATCTTGAAGCGGATACTGGAAATCGAACCGCTGGTTTTTTTTGTGGTTTGTTTGAATAAGTATTGTTTCCCGGGTTGCAGGGGTTGTTCATCCATCCAAACAATTTGGGCGTCGACTTTATCACCGAAGTAGGGTGCATCATTGGGGCGGATCAACATATCGCCTCGACTGATGTCGATCTCGTCTTCCATGGTCAAGGTAACGGCGAGTGGGGGATAGGCTTCTTCCAGCTCACCATCGTAGGTCACGATAGAGGCGATTGTGCTGGTCTTGCGGGAAGGTAATACCATGATCTGGTCACCTTTCCTGACGATGCCTGATGCGACGGTGCCGCAAAACCCACGGAAATCGAGATTGGGCCGATTAACGTACTGAACCGGGAACCGAAAGTTAGTGAGGTTCTTGTCGGATGAAATTTGAATGTTTTCCAGAACGGTCATTAAAGGAGCGCCTTCGTACCAGGGCATGGCATCACTTTTTTTGACGACATTGTCCCCTTTCAGTGCGGAAATTGGGAGATATCTCACCTCACCCATGTCCAGCTGACTGGAAAATTTGGCATAGTCGTTTTTAATGTGCTGGTAAACAGACTCTGAATAATCCATAAGATCCATTTTGTTGATAGCGACTATAATATGTTTGATACCGAGTAGCGTCGCAATAAATGTATGACGCTTGGTCTGGGTGAGAACGCCGTGTCGCGCGTCGATTAGGATAATTGCAAGATCACAGGTTGAGGCACCTGTCGCCATGTTGCGTGTGTACTGCTCGTGTCCAGGTGTATCTGCAATAATAAATTTTCTTTTTGCTGTTGAAAAATAACGATAGGCGACATCGATGGTAATGCCCTGTTCACGTTCCGCCTGCAGACCATCAACCAGAAGTGCCAGATCCAGGCCATCTGCAACGGTACCTATTTTTGCTGAATCTGCCTTGACGGCTTCCAGTTGATCTTCGTAAATCAGTTTCGAGTCGTGCAGCAGTCTCCCAATTAACGTACTTTTCCCATCGTCGACGCTGCCACAGGTCAGCATACGCAGCAGTTCTTTCTGCTCATGCTGTATCAGGTATTCATCTATGTTGGTTGCGATCAATTCTGATTGATGGCTCACTAGAAATACCCCTCACGCTTTTTTTGTTCCATCGAACCCGCCTGATCGCTGTCGATGAGTCGACCCTGCCGTTCTGATGTAGTCGCCAAAAGCATCTCTTGAATAATTTCCGGCAGGGTCGTCGCATTTGATTCAACTGCGCCAGTGAGGGGATAGCACCCCAGCGTGCGAAAACGCACCATTTTCATTTGTGGCTCCTCACCTTCTTCCAATGGCATGCGCTCATCATCCACCATAATCCAGGTGCCATCCCGCCAGACAACGGGGCGTTGTTTAGCCAGGTACAATGGTACGATGGGGATATTTTCCATATGGATGTACTGCCATACATCCAGCTCCGTCCAGTTGGAAATTGGAAAGACCCGTATCGACTCACCTTTATTGTGCTCACTGTTGTAGATGTTCCATAACTCCGGGCGCTGATTTTTTGGATCCCAGTGGTGATATTTGTCCCGAAAGCTATAAACGCGCTCCTTGGCTCTGGATTTCTCTTCGTCACGACGAGCACCGCCAAACACTGCATCGAACTGATACTTATTAAGCCCCTGTTTTAGACCTTCTGTTTTCATAATGTCGGTGTGTTTTGCGCTACCGTGGGTAAACGGGCCAACGCCCGCGTCTACGCCTTCCTGATTGATGTGAACTATTAACTCCAGACCCAGGTTTTTAGCGAGCTTATTGCGAAATTCGATCATCTCTCTAAACTTCCAGGTTGTATCAACATGCATCAGAGGAAATGGTGGTTTGCCAGGATAGAAGGCCTTCATTGCCAAATTCAACATCACGGAAGAATCTTTACCGATGGAGTAGAGCATGACTGGATTATCGAATTCGGCAGCGACTTCACGAATGATGTGAATACTCTCGGCTTCGAGCTCTTTTAGATGAGTTAAGCGATAGTCCGGCATAAAAATAAGGAGTCTGAACCAAGGATTGCGCAATATAAGAGATATGTACTATCCACTCAACGACTGATCTGTTGTTAGCTAATAACCTGGAAGCATGAGAAGCTGCATGATCCTTGAATCCTCACATGAGTTCCGTATATCTCTTGACTCACCTGCCTCAATCGGTACAATTCGCTCTCCCTTCAAGACGGGTGTTTAGCTCAGTTGGGAGAGCGACGGCCTTACAAGCCGTAGGTCGCAGGTTCGACCCCTGCAACACCCACCAAATTCTTATGTAGAGTTACACGGAGCGGTAGTTCAGCTGGTTAGAATATCGGCCTGTCACGCCGGGGGTCGCGGGTTCGAATCCCGTCCGCTCCGCCAATTCCACCTTTAAGTCTCTGTTTAATAAGGGATTATTTTTTCAGCGACCTATGTGTCGCGATGCTGGTGCTTCCGTCTGCATGCGGCACATCTTCCTGGATGCGCCTTAGGTTCTCTTGTAAGTCGAAGTAACTAGATAATCTGAAGAATAACCATTCGCTTAACAAATTCGCGTCATTCTGTGTTATTTCTGCGTCGGCTGGTCAATGGGTATAACGTGATAAGCCGTATTTTACTCGGGCTCAGGTCCCGTCCCATCCCTGGTATCAACAAAACGTTTTGGTGTCGTACCAATGAAAGCCCCTGATCCGTCACTGCTAAACCAACCGGTAATGTCCACGATCACATCAGTAGGTACATTGCTGAACAGACACACTGATCCATCATTGCCAATAGGTGCCACGACATTGTTGGCTACCACCTGTGTTGAAACGAAGTTCAGGTTGGATGCAAACGGACGAGACACACCGCAAGGCCAGACAGTCACAAAACCATCGATTTCGGGATTAACAATCGTGACATTCAACGCCGCCGCCGTCGCTGTGACGGGAACCTGTTGGCTCGCACCAGCTACCGTCAGGGTGATGTTGTGGATCGGCACTGACAGTTCGTCGACCGACGTTATCACACCTGTTCTACCACCTGTACCATCACGTGTATCTACCAATCTGGTCGGAGTTGTTCCTGTGAACGACTGTCCAGGGAACCAGCCTGCCAGATCCACAACGATATCGGTTGATACGAGTGAGTACAAACACACGGTACCCGCATTGCTAACGGGTGCTATTACCCCATTTGCCACGATCTGGGACTCGGTGTAGTTCACATTAGATGACTGGGGCCGTGCAACATCACAAGGCCACAGTGTAACGAACCCTGCCGCCGATGGTTGTACTACAGTTACGTTCAATGCTATTGCGCTTATCATTGAAGGGATTGTTGTTGACACACCTGCAGCATCAAGCACTGCCAGGTCGGTCACCTGGATTGTAAGGGGGCTACTTTCTTCTACCTGACCCAGTACACCACCCGTGCCATCTCTCGTGTCTACGAGTCGAGTGGGAGTCGCACCTACATAGGCGGTGCCCTCAAACCATCCTGCTATATCGACAATCAAGTCCGTCTCATGAAGAGAATAGAAGCAAACCGAGCCCGGAGTGCCTATAGACGCTATCACTCCGTTGGGAACAATATCACCGGCCACAAAGTTGACATTAGATGCGTTTGGACGCTCGACCCCACAGGGCCATACCGTGATAAAACCTGACTCTGTTGGATCTACAGCAGTGACGTTCAGCGAAACTGCCGTGGCGTTGGCAGGCACGCCCAGGAATCCACCAAAGGGGGAACTGAGCTGCTGCCCCACCACAGGGAGTTCAATCACCGCAGGTGGAGTTAAACGCACCCTGAACCTGCTGGCATCCAGTGGAAATGCATCGTCAGCATCAACAACGCCATCATTGTCGTCGTCCTCGTCACAAGCGTTACCCATGCCGTCGCCATCGGTGTTTAGCTGATCAGCATTGGAAACAGATGGACAATTGTCGGTTGAATCTGGAATGCCATCCATATCTGCATCTGGTTCGTCTTCCTCCTCTACCGCGCCTTGTGAAACCCAATCTATGACGAGTTGAATACTGCTGTCGCTCAAAGTACCCCCAAGCGGCATGCGAGCGTTTAGTCCCGTGCCTAAAATCTTTCTAACCAGATAACTGGCATCGGGATCATTGGGTTTTATATAGTCCAGGGTAGGCATTTGACCAGATGGTACATTGACGATCTGATTGAATGACTGCCCTGCGCTCAAATTCGGGGGTTGGCTGCCGTTGTGGCAACCCGATAGTGCACAGGAAGGAGTAAACACCTGGGTCTGGACATCGTCCAAATCTACGGCATTTGCCAGATTTGACACAGCAATGATGAAAACTGTCATTATAGCGTTGCTGGAAAACCTGTGACCTATGTTCATCACTCGTTCGTAACTCTTTGCACAAGGGTAGCAATTATATCACGAAAATTCGTCGTCGCCAGTCACCAGATGACCGTAACAGCCCAACTCAGAGTCAACAGCAAGATAAGATGCCCCACTACTATTTAACCAGGCCAACCCATCACGACCTTGCAACAATGCAATCGAACTTATAGATCCGGCTACAACTGCCTTATCTGCAGCGACGCTAACACTTAACAAACTATCAACGGGCCAACCGGTTCTAGGATTAATCAGATGGCTGAACCTCTTGCCTTCAATATCAAAGAACCTCTCGTAACCGCCGCTTGTCGCCAGTGCCCCACTGTGTAATTGAGTAACCGCGATGGGGTTCTCTGCTTTTGTGGGGTGTACAATTCCGATTCGCCAGGGTTTGTTGTCGGGTTGAGGACCAACAATTGAGATATCGCCTCCCAGATTGACAAGTCCATGTATGATGGACGCAGACCTGGCAAGAATAGACAAGGCGTCCGCTGCATATTCTTTTACCACACCGCCAAAGTCCAGCTCCATACCCCGTATAGATAGATACACGGTATCTGCAGTCATTTTAACCTTGGTCCAGCCAACGAGATCGAGACATTTCTCGATTTCTGTCTCCAGAGGTATGCACAGTTGCTCCTTGTTCCACACGCGTCGCAGCACACCAGAGGTGATATCGAAGAGTCCATCACTTTGTTCAAAACAGACACCTGCATAGTGCAATATCGCACGGGTTTCCTGGTCAATGGTGACTGGTTTTGTTCCCGCTGATTGATTGATGCGACCAGTGACGCTATCTGAGCGGTATCGCGAATATTTCTGTTCGAAACGTTTTGCTTCTTCGATGCACCGCATTGCGACCTGCTCCACATGCTGTCGCTTTATCCCATAGAATCTTAGTTCACATGGGCAACCCATGGCGTGAAAAGGAAATTGGTACAATTCCATCGAAAAACACTCTTATGATAAGGTCTACGCTTCCCTGGATGGGCGGCTAGAATCTGATATCGAAGCCGATAGATGCCAGGGTAAAATTGACAAGGGCAGGATGTTCAAACTCTGAATCTGACAAGCCGTATTTCTTAGCGCTGATGTAACGGTCAAAGCTAGCGGTTATCGCCCAGTTGTTGTGATTCACAATACCTTTCAAACCGAATGTAAAAGCACCATAAGTTGACAATCGGTAGTCACTGGATTGGTTGACCGTGAGCGGCAAGGTAAAATCATCAAAAGGCAAGTAGAAATCTGCCTCCCGTTGACTGTAGTAACGAACACTCGGCACAATCTGGAAACTGGCGCCAAGATTCTGGTGCCAGGCAGTTTGTAAGGTATGTGAATGTACGCCGAAGTCGTCCTCATAATAACGATAGTCGAGGTGCCATGCACCATTACTCTTTTCCGCGTACCGGCGATAGCGCAGGCTCACTGCCCATTCGGATCGTTCATCTGGTCGGACGTCACGTAATTTATAGGGATCTGCTAAATAGCCATCATGCTTCGTCAGGCTGATACCAGACTGGAGCACTGAGGTTTTGTTCAGAACCTGGGTCCAACCAATGGTGAAGGACCCGCTATGTTTGTTTTCTTTCTCAACCCGACCGAATAACAGTGCGTCAGTTGGTTCTATAACATCACTGGAATAGCTCAATCCTACCGCGAGGGTCGCCAGTTTTTGATTGAAATCCCACTCACCGGACAGTATGACTGCATCTGCTTCATAGTCGTTCTCTTGCGAATGAGACATTCCAATCCCCATATACCCATTGTCAAAGTAACGATGGGTTGTTGCGCCGATCTCTGTCCGCGATTCCCTGATCGTCGCCCCGCTCATGATCAGGGCGGGCTGGCCATCAAGTCCCTCCACAGTGCCCTGGGGCGAGGCCCCGCTCATGGTCTCACGTGATGTATTGAATGAAAAACCCCAGTTTCTACCCATTGGTGTGAGTACGTGAAACTGGTGAATGTCAATTTCATACCGCTCATCACTACCTGTCAATACTTTATGTGCTGGTATATCACCCTCCTTATAGGATGATGTCATTATCGATAGTTCTGTTTCGACGGGTTGCGTCACCGCGAATGCTGGCAGCGACAAGGCTGCACTCGTTAATGCCAGAATAGGCGAGGGTTTGCCTTTTGTTTTCATGTGCTAATTACAACCACAACCTGCACCTGCTACTTCGCTGCCGCCTGATGAGGCTTCTTTGCTAAAGTAGACCTGTCGATAAAGCGCGGAACCTAACTTGCCAACTTCGAGCTGCATTTCAGGCCTCGCCAGAGCGCCCCGTTCCCAGGGTTGAACCGATTGACAAGAACTCAACCCAAGAAGAATCATTACCAGGATCAATCTATTCATCCTGGTTTATCAATCCTTTGATATGATCACGAATCATACGCATGTCACCTTGTTTGAAGCCGGTATGAGCCAACGTGATTTTTCGGGCCCGATCAATAACAAAGGAACTGGGCATACCGGGAAGTTGATAAATTTCTGCGACCTGACCTTTCGAATCGCTAAGCACCCTGTAGTTTACTGGAAATCGACGTAAAAAGCGGACAGCATCTTGCTCTTGCTCATCCAAATTGATTGCAATCACGGCGAACTGATCTGTACCTAGTTCCGCCTGCAACTCAACGATTTGAGGTAGTGAAATTCGGCAGGGCCCACACCAGGAGGCCCAAAAATCAAGATAAATAACCTTGCCTTTAAAATCAGCGAGACCGACCTCTTGTACACCATCCAAAATCGGTAAGGAAAAAAATGGAGCGATATCGCCTTCCTTTACTGCGAAGGCGGTCATGCACCAGGAGCAAAGCACTGTGAGCAACAGGGGTTTCATTATGCCTACTTTAATGTATTAGAGAATAAGTGACTGATTACTCACTCTAGCGTACAAAACGCCCACATAAGGTTAAAGTTGCTCACCATTTAGAGTTTCTCAGCGATTGTGAGACAGGTTCTGATTTTTAGACAATGTATCTCGCCTCGTCGTTTGTCAACAAGTATCGATGTAAAAACAGACCCATTCAACACACAACATCGAACACTATAACGGATCAATAAAGTCAATGTGCCCCGACCACACGACGGCTGTACCATTCCCTTGCGAACGACCGAGGAATTTAACTTTTTTGGATAATGCGGGGCCTATTGCAATGCGAGAATTGCAGTAAGTATGAGGTTGTTTTTACTGTGGTGCCGGTCCCGTCCCATCCCGGGTATCGACAAACCGTTCCGGTGTTGTACCCACGAATGCACCTTATGCATCAGCGCTAAACCAGCCGGAAACATCAACAATCACATCGGTCGGTACGTTGCTGTAAAGACACACTGAGCCATCATTTCCGATAGGGGCGACCACGTTGTTGGCAACAATCTGACCTGCCACAAAATTCAAATTTGATGTAAGCAAGGCCACACGATCACATATCCTGGCTGGGCGGGATTGACAACGGTTACATTCAGTGCTGCTGCTGTTGCAGTAATGGGAACCTGCGAAATCAGACCACCTGCATTCAGAAAGACATTGTGAATCGGTACGGATAATTCGTTGTCCGCAGCCGTTTTCAAAAAAGGATTCATTGAAAAATCCCACGTCATCTACGCCCATTGCACGCACGAGTTCTGCGTTAAGAATACGGTCACCTTCCGTCAATATCGCACCTGTACGAGTCGTCGCGTATTGAGGCGGAGTAATTTTCACAACGAAAGGTAACTCTGCGAGATCCGTTACCCGGTCATAAGATATTCTAATCTGCAGTAATTCCAGCTCTTCGTTAACTACCTCAATGATCGCCCCAAGTGATTGCACCGATTCCTTTGAGCTTTGACCAAACCCGGCGACATGGACATTAAGCTGAACATAACCCTGGTGGTCGAATCTAACCTGAGCAGCCCGAAAAGATCTTGGTGCTTGTCCCGATACATAGGAGTTTAGTGCTTCATTTGCAGCAGGGCTGATCTTTGGATGACTGCCAATGGAACTGGGTATCTTTGACCTTGATGCGGGGTAGGGTGAAAGGGGTTCAGAATCCAGACCCACCAAAGCTGTTTCAGTTTCAGGGCTTGATTTTGCGTCGTGGGAGTCGCCTGTGTCGTTCTTTAGTATCCTGGAATCGGCTGGATCCTTCACCCGAGTCGCCACCAAAGTTTTAGCGGGGGCTGGGAGTGGCATTACCTTTTCCGAATAGAATTCGAACGCCATTCATGTACCGACACCCGCTGATATCACCAGCAGAATATAGAGGATGTTTCTTGTCACGATGTTGGCTCCTCAGGATCCTCCACGGCTCCGGCACTGTTAGCCTAGCGAATAAACCAGGGCAGCCAAATAAAAAGAAGAGATCAGCGATTGCAATAAGAAAGCAGTATAATGGGCCGATCCCGATAAATCGAGAGCGGTTATTTGAAAACCTGCGTTGTTATTCCAGCGTTCAAAGTTGAGAAGCACATACTATCCGTGATTGGTAATATCGGTGATTGTGTTGATCGAGTGTATGTCGTCGATGATTGCTGCCCTAATGGATCAGGCAAACTGGTTGAAGATCATTGTGATGATAAAAGAGTGGTTGTACTTTACAACGAGGAGAACCTGGGGGTCGGTGGTGCGGTAAAACGCGGCTATCTTCAGGGGCTGGCGGATGATATGGAGGTGTTTGTGAAAATTGATGGCGACGGACAAATGGACCCGGCGCTGCTTCCCAAATTCACTGGACCAATACTTCGAGGTAAAGCTGATTATACAAAGGGCAACCGATTCTATATGCTCGAATCCCTGGTTCAGATGCCTCTCCTACGAAAATTTGGGAATGCCGGGCTCTCTCTTGTGAATAAATTTACCAGTGGATATTGGGATATAATGGATCCTACCAATGGTTACACTGTCATCCATCGGACCGCTCTAAGCTTGTTGCCTTTGAACAAAATTAGTGATCGGTACTTTTTTGAAAGCGACATGTTATTTCGCCTGGGAACGCTAAAGGCTGTTGTTACGGACATCCCAATGGATGCAGTTTATGGTACCGAAGAGAGTCACCTTAAGATTAGTAGGGCAGTATTCCAGTTTTTACCATTGTATTTTCGAGCCTTCTGGAAGCGAATTTTTTACACCTATTTTCTGAGAGATTTCAATGTTGCCAGCCTTGAGATGTTCGTTGGCGCGATCCTGTTTCTATTTGGTTTAGTCTTCGGTTTTACCAGCTGGATAAATTCATCCAACCTGGGTGAATTTTCAAGCAGCGGTACTGTTATGTTAGCGGCAGTGCCATTAATTATGGGCTTTCAACTTCTCTTAAGTGCGTTGCACTATGATATCAGCAACATTGCCAGAACACCTTTGCAATCGCTGATGTAGTCTGAGGCAGCTCGCCTTTCTTGGATTAGCCGGTTCGATGTATAACCGCGCTCAAACGGATGTAGAGACCAATAGCGCTCTTAACTGTAACCCCGCCCAATCGACCGGCGATCACCATCGCCCGTAACAAGCCAATAACGGTTGATCCCGCTAAGCGATGCTCTTCCAGAAATCCAACTTTCTGTGAAGCTGCTTGTCTGTTTTGTAAGCTCAAGGCCTCACCGATATCAAGCACGACGATATTCCTCACAATTGAAGTGTCCAATGGCTTGCTGACAAGACCGTGATTGATACCTTCTTGATGTGCCCATCTTAGTAAATTCAGTTCCTCTAGGTAGCGAGCGAAGTCTTCGCTGTTTTGAACCGTGGCATTGTTATCATGGCGTCGATAGCGATAGAGTTTGTGATTGGTTCCGCAGATTTCATAGCCATTCAATATCGTTCTAAACCAGTATTCCCAATCAAGCACCTGCTTTAGTTGAACATTGAAGAGACCAATTTGCTTAACAGCGGATGTTCTATACATCACTGAAGGGCAATTAATAAAGTCACCACTTAACAGACAGTTAAATTCATCTGTGGCATTGCGGCGGAAAGCTTTGTCAGGAAGATATCGCTGGTGTTTGTAGTCTTCAATGAGTGATGATTTCACTCGTGACTGCTCATCGATGGTGATTGCGCCACAGTGACCGAGGGCCGCGAGAGGATATTGGTCCATTAGATCTAACATAGCCATCAGGTAGTCAGGCTCGTAAAGGTCATCGCAGTGCAACACGGAGAAAAACTCGGTATCCACCAGTTCAATGCCTCTATTCCAATTGGCACCAATGCCGACGTTTTCTAAGGTCAACACTTCGAGTCGTTCAAGTGATTGTTGGAAGCCAGAGGCGATTTCAACGGAATTATCTGTCGACCCATCATCAAGAAATATACACTTAAAATCTCGTTTCGACTGGCATTGCAGACTTTGGAACAGATCCGGTAGAAAGTTTGCGCCGTTATAATTGGGTATGAGCACTGTTATCCTTTGATCCATGATCGAATCATACTATCCTTTAATTTTTTTTAAAATGGACCCAAGGTGAAAAGCACCCAGGACATCACTTACACAAAACGCCTGGCGAAAGGGAGTGGCTATTGGAAGCAGTTACTCGATGTACAGCGGCCTTACCGTGCAAATCTGAACAGGCTTAAACTTGGCTACGTATTGGATATAGGTTGTGGGATCGGCAGGAATCTCAAGAACCTGAAAATCCTCGGGATCAAGGCCTTAGGCGTTGATCACAATAAGCATTCCGTCAATGAAGCCATCGAGAGAGGGTTTGACGCAGTAGAGTCCTCAGAGTTCGCGTTACAATATAACAACAGGCTGGGAATATTTGACAGTTTTCTGATTTCTCATGTCCTTGAACATATGACCTCAGTGCAAGCAGAAGCGCTAATCAATGCTTATCTGCCTTTGTTAAAACCTAACGGAAAAGTCGTGTTGATCACACCCCAGGAACGAGGCTTTACATCGGATCCAACGCATGTCGAATTTATGGATTTTCTGGCACTAAACACGATAGTGAAGGAATGTGGGCTAATGCCTGATCTGGCCTACAGCTTTCCATTCCCAAGATTTGTTGGCAAGTTTTTTAAATACAATGAATTTGTTGTGACTGGGCGTAATCTGGATGAGTGACGATCTTCAACGTCATCTTATGCGTTATCTTGTCGCAGGCGCATCAACAACTGTTCTTTGTTGGGGGTGTGTTTGGCTGTTTGTGGAAGCCTTTGGGCTTCACTATTTAGTGAGTACCAATCTTGCAACTTTCTGTGCGTATTTTTATTCTTATCTGGTGAACAAACTTTTTGTATTCGGCGACAGAAAGGGCAGGCATGTTGTTAAAGGCTCAAAGTTTCTTACCTTGCAATTTACCCTCCTGTTGTTCACTAATGTATTCATGTTCATTTCCGTATCAATGTTTAACGTCCACTATATGATCGCAGTTATCGTTGTTTCAGTTGTCAATGCGATGATTAGCTTTGTGGTAATGAGGCTCGCGATTTTTGATGTGGATAGCGGCCGAACATAGGGCAACTGAAGCTGGACTACATGACTAAAAGGAAAAACCAAGCATTGGACAGCCCAAGTAGTGGATAAAGTATTCGATGAGATAAAGTACTTGTGGAACGCAGATCTGGGTTACCTATTCTTATTGTGTATTTGCGGTCTTTTCCTGCTACCACTGGACAACACGGAAATCCTAATTCAGTTACACTCTCCTTACGACACAAAGGGAGAAGTTTTTTTTACGACCGCGGATGGCTACTCTCCGACCCAGCGTGTGGCCTTTAAAATAAATCAAACTACAGATTTTCGTCAATACTCTATTTCACTGCGTACAGCCAAAAAGTTAAATAAAATCAGGTTTGACCTTGGGATTCAGCCCGGGGACGTTCGGGTCAGTGCCATCCAGGTTGCTACCTATTCCGGTACTCTCAATTTGCAGCCAGAAGAATTGAGCCGTCAAATCATTCCTCTCCACCAGGTGGCCATCAGTGCGACGGACAAGTACGTGGAAATCACTTCGTCTGGACCGACCCATACTTTGAAATTGTGTTACCAGCAGATTTGTTCAAAAAATTCTCGGCAAAGAGGCTGTTAAAGATTTCATTTTTGTTAGTTGTCTTTTTTCTGCTAATTTTTCTGCTAAGCGCATTCCTGCGAAATTTCTCTAAATTGGAGTATTCACCACGGGTGGTCTTAGTGGTGATTTGTAACATTTCGTTATTGTTGGCAATCATCATGGTCGCTGGTAAATTTCATCGATCTTCCATTGAAATGTGGAACAACTATCTCCCTGAAGCGGATTCCAAAAGTTCAGTGATCTTTGGAGTACCCTTGTCAATCAGGTCGGATGAATGGATTGTTCAAACGCCTTGGATATTGAGCCAATTTTCTAATCAACGAACAGTGGACAACGAAAATTTAGGGCCCTTCGGTACCAGTTTGCTTACTGCTGTGCCAGTGAACCATATCTCTGGTTTGGGCCAACCAAAGTTTTGGGGAGCATATTTTTTAGATGATGAAAGGCGTTCTCGTGGTTTTGGGCCTACAAGGTCATTGGCCTGTATTTAGCGCTGTTTGTCCTGATTTTCAGCCTGACAAAATCCACTTTTTATTCGGCGATTGGAGCGTTGTGGATATATAGCTCTTCGTTCACCCAATGGTGGTTCTCGTCAAATTTTCCCGAAATACTAATTGGCTTCTGTATGTCAGTGGCGAGCTTAATTTGGCTGCTGACGTCAAAAGGGCTTGCCTCAATTGTGGTCGCGGGAATTATTCTTACAATTTCCGGCCTGTCTACTGTGCTGCACTTCTATCCCGCCTTTATTATTCCACTTTTTTACGTTGGGCTTGCAATAACGATAGGCTATGTTGCAGATTCGAATTTGAATGAAATCAAGCATTTTGCTGGACAAAAACTGTTAGTTGTTGCGGTTGCATTAATTGCGATGCTGTTAGTTGGGTACGTCACATACCAGGACGCCAGCGACACCATTG
This sequence comes from Pseudomonadales bacterium, assembly GCA_029941905.1. GTDB lineage: Bacteria > Pseudomonadota > Gammaproteobacteria > Pseudomonadales > Azotimanducaceae > JAHRVQ01. Next base: position 26,021 of record JAPYTQ010000057.1, read on the forward strand.
AGTTGGTGGCCAATACGGTTTATCCCGGAATGCGAGTCAGTGCTGGTGCTAGGTGTTGAGCGTTATTTTGTTGGTTTATTCGAGTTCTGGCGAATATCAGAAGGTGAATTTCCGTGGAGGTTTGGAAATGCTTCAGAAACTGGGAATTTTATCCTGATTTGGCCCGTGACCTTGTTTGCCGCGATACTGTTAAACAGACGCTTGCTCAGAGACTGGCAGCTACTTTCGTTGCTGTTTATATGTCTTGTGTTTACGTTCTATGTGACGCTTGGATTCAGCCCCGTGGTCGCACGAGTGACCGGGTTTAGTTTTGCTCCATCAGCGAGAGCCTTCATGGGACTTGGCATCGCAGGCATACTACTATGTATTTTGACGGCCAGTAAATTAGAATCATCTAACTGGGATCGGCCAACCAAGAAATACGAATTCGCCCTGTTTATTCTCGTTGTTGGCGTGATATTGTCTTTTGGGGTGATGTTTTCGCGTCTTGACGAATTTTACAATCAAGACAGGATAATTGCCTCAGCCCTCGTTTTGCCTTGCCTGGTGATCGCGTTGACTTTTGGCAACAGAATTCTCTTGACCGTGACAATAGTTATTGTCTCGCTTCCTGGTTTATCTGCGAACCCGATTGCTATCGGTCTCTCTCCTTTGACAGATAAGCAGGTATTTCGCAATGCGCGGGATGAGCAAGCTTCAATCCAGGAACCGCTGTGGGTCATATTTGGCAGTGCTGTTGTTTCACAGGCGTTTGTAGCGAACGGTTTTAACACGATTGGTGGTAACAAATTTGTACCAAACATGGAAAAGATGCACATACTGGACCCCGGTGGTAATTCATCAAACATATGGAACAGGTATGCCAGAATACAGTTCAGTGCGCATGAATCCCATTCAGTCAGTTATCAATTACTCAATGCGGATTCTTACAAAGCGTCGGTAAATCCTTGTGGTGAACAGCTTGCGGACATAGGTGTAACGCATGTGGGTTCACTCATATCGCTGGATTTACCACAGTTTCCATGTCTGGTGACGGACGACTCAGTGAGTCCAGTAAATGGCATCTACCTGTATACAATAAATCGCGAATTGTAGTATTCAAGTTTTCTCAGTGGTTGGTCTAGGTTTTGATTGAACTTGTCATTGAAATGAAAAGACGTGACAGGACCTGAGAATCGGTCATAACCCGCAAACCGCCTAATAACGGAGCCTTTCTTCTGTTCGATTCAAGCCTGATCATTTTTACGATATGGCCTGGAACGCGTGAATTCAATACCTTCCGCGTTGCAGTAGCCAATCAGGCTATCATTGATAAAGGCACTATCGTTATCCGAGTTCATGCCGTTGATGCTGATTGGCAGTTGGCGGCTGATCGCCATGAAATCCGGCACTACCAGCGATTGGTCACGAGCAATTAACGGTATCGCCTCTGTCCACTCCGAACTGACGCCTGTGGCGACAAGACTGTGAATATATGAGCCAGTGACCGTTCCGCACTGGAAAATTAGAGATGCTGGTATTCTGGTTGGTTAGCGTTCTTTAGACGCAAATACACTAACACTTCGAATACTGCCATATCCTGACGTGTCTTCGAATTTTGAGCTGACACTCTTTTGACGATTACTATAAACGGTGATACCTCGAATATTGCCGTATCCGCTTGTTTCCCGAAATTTTGAACCGACAATCATTTGGCGGTCAGTGTTAGTGTCTTGAAATATCGAAAAGGCAGGTGTCCGCTTTTTTGCTAAAATTTGCTGATCGACGGAAATCGACAGAAACTGATCACGAGGTGACCACAACAATTCCAGAGAGCTTATTTCGTCAAATTTATCAAAGGCGCTCTGCAGCTGGTGGCGTTTCCCGTCTGAATCGAAAATCTCAAACAATATCCCGTCTGCGGAAGTCGATACTGATAGGCGATTTTTAGTCAGGTCTGATGGGTCTCCGATATCAATGATCGGTCCATGCATCCAACCAATCACTGCATGAATCTTGCCTCCGTCCTGCATTCCAGGATCGTTGACGTTTGCTTCAGCCATAAACTCACTTGTATCCCTTATCAACTGATCGAATTCGTCAGGTTTGGTTCCAGGTTCAGGGATAACGTTTTTAGTGGCCCTGTCGCTCGGTTGTAGAATCACACTTGTTAATACAGGGTTTTTTTTTGGTGCATCATTCCATCTCAGCTTAGCCATATATGCGATCAAAAGGCTACCGAGAATCAGAGCTGCAATTATCAGGAATTTCGAATTGTTCATCTTTTGCGATCATCCCGTCGTTGAAAATTAGTGATATCCAGCTAGTCAGGCATTATGCCCGAGATTTCTGCTTCTAGCAGCCATTTGTTCTGAGCATTTGTACCCGGCAACAGTGGTTGAAGAATGTGCG
>JAPYTQ010000058.1:0-28064 GCA_029941905.1 Pseudomonadales bacterium
CCTGCGCATGCAAGGATCAAAACCTTGTGCCTTACCACTTGGCGACACCCCAATCATTACACTTCGCGACTAACATTATCGAAGGATTCCTTTAACAGTTTCACTTTCCTTAACAGAGGTGATTCATCCAATCCCTCGGCGATAAAAACGTGCCATTTTTCGGGAACTTCCCGGCACACGGCTTCGGCTTCATTTTTGGAATCAAAGTCAAGAAACACACAGGAACCCGTGCCAGTCATTTTAGCAGGGCCCCATTTGTTTAACCACAATATGGCCTTATCGACTTCAGGGTATAGCTTACGGGCAACTGCCTCACAATCGTTGCCTGAACCCTGCTCTAAAAAGCGCGCTATTGTGATGGGTGCTGAGTCCCTTGTCAAATCTCGATGAGAAAAGATTTCGGCAGTCGAGATCTCGCAATTCGGTTGGATTACAACGTAGTGCTTTGGCAATAGATTAATCGGTGTGAGTCGCTCGCCAATCCCCTCAGCCCAGGCAGAACAGCCCTTTACAAACACCGGCAGATCCGCCCCGAGCGGCCTGGCCAGCGTTAGCAGCATTTCGGTATCCAATCTCAATTGCCACATCAGGTTCAAGCCGACAAGGGTTGTCGCCGCATCGGAGCTACCGCCGCCCAATCCGGCACCCATTGGCAGCACCTTATTGACCGTAATCCTGGCACCGAAAGGCCGCTTCGACTCTTTATTACTCTGATTCAAGGCAAATTCCGCAAGGGTGTTCGCCGCTTTAAAGACCAGGTTTTCTTCCTGGATAATTTGATCACAAATTACTTCGATGTTTTCAGCGGCTTCAAAATCGATCAGGTCGCCTATCGAGAGGATATGAAAGGCTGTTTGAAGTTCGTGATAACCATCAACGCGACGTCCTGTGATGTTGAGGCACAGATTTAACTTGCCCGGGGCGGGGAGTTGGAATCGGGGAAATTTCAGCCCCATGAGCTGACCACCAGCATAATTTTCACATCAGCCCGACTGAAGCGCATACGAACGGGCTCGTCCTCTTTGAATGCAAGGTATTCAATTAGCCAACCGTACTGTACCAGGCTTGAATCATCGCGTTCAAAGCCAGCTGCGGGGTCTGGTATGCCACGTACCCAATACACCAACGATTCTATTGGTAACGACAATCCGGTGTGCTGCAAGAGTAGTGCACTGGCGCTATCCGCCTCGAACCTGCCTTCGCCCGGCACTTCGATTGTCACACCGCTGGCATCACCCCAAACATGAGCCACAGCAACTCCAAGGGTTGCATTCAGACGAATATCGAATGATTCTGATTGCTGCCGCCACAACAGAGAGAAACTTAAGGTTTTGTCAGTACTTTTAATGCCCACCCGACCCTTCAACAACCAGCCATCGGAAATGGCAGCATCAGGGTCCGGTCTAGTGGGACTAACGCACCCTGAAACCCATAACAGGAGCAGGTAAACTGTAGTTAAGGTTAACTTATTGAAGTTTACGGGGACGTGAATCTTTCAATTACCTTCTTCAATATGTCGCTGTCCGGTTTTAGTTCCAGCGCTTTTTGCCACACTTCTGACGCTTCAGTCTGCTCGCCGATGACCCACAGAACCTCCCCCAGATGTGCTGCTACTTCATCATTGGTAAACAGTTCCAGCGCTCGGCGCAGGTATTTCACGGCTTCTTCAAAATTCTCGAGCCGGTACTGCACCCAGCCCATGCTATCAATGAATGCAGCTTCATCCGGCCTTATGACCAGTGCTCGCTTGATCAGATCGAGTGCTTCTTCATGACGGTCTGTCTGGTCAGTGAGGCTATACCCGAGCGCATTCAACGCGTCACTATTCTCGGGATCCAGTTCAATGACCCGCAGCAGGTCACTCTCCATGATGTCCATGCGACCAAATTTCTGCCCCATCATGGCGCGGAAATACAGTAGGTCCTGGTTGTCGGAAGCTGCTCCCAACATCTCGTCAAGCAATTCAAATACCTCGGTAGACATTCCCTGATCGCTCAGCGCCTGGGCTTCAATCATCACCAACCGATCCGCCCTCCCGGGATTTTCTGAACGTAAATTCGACATGTAGTTCTTCATTTCGCTTAACTGATCCTGCTCGATCATTAGATTAGCGATTCGTGACAGCGCCGGGAGAAACTCATAACCACGACCCACCTGTTTATATTCCCGGATGGCGCGCGGAACGTCATCAATTCTCTCCGAGATATTACCAAGGTAAAAATGTGCCTCGCCAACCCTGAGATTCCAGCGGATCATCTGCTGCAGGTAGCTGGTTGCCGTGTCATCGTCTTTCAGTTGAATAGCAAGCAGGGAAAGGGCAAACAGAACGTCGCCGTCGTTGGGTGATTGCTCAAGCAGGTACTCATATTGCTTCTGAGATTCCACCAGGTGTTCACCTTCGAATAGGAACCTTGCGTAAATCAGTCGCAATCGCCTGTTTTCGCCAGTGTCATTCTTGATAACGTCTTCGAGGAAAACCAGCGCTTCGTCAGATCGGTGCAGGTTTCTCAGAATATTAACTTTAAGGATCGTGACGTTGACATTTTGCTTCGCTGCCAGCAGTTCATTGGCCAAAGCAAGGGATTCTTCAAGCTTGCCGGTCTGCTCCAACAGTACCGCTTTTGAAAACATCAGCTGATGATCTCCCGGATGTCTTTCAAGCAATCCGGAAATGGCATCCAGCAGTGATTTCTGGGAGGCCTCATCCAGATTGGCGGCTCTGTAGGCAAACACGTCAAAATTAGCGAGTCCACCCAGGTTTTTTACCGCTTCCATGTGATAAATCGCATCTTCCAGTTCACCAGCCCGCATCAATTGATCTGCAGAATGGCGGTGCGCATCAATATTATCAGGTTCTGCCTCTGCCCAAATCTGGGATGCTTTCAGGGAAAGATCATCCCTCTTTAAGTAGTTGGCTAATCTGGTCGCCCTGGCAGCAACACCTGCATCCTGGGTCTCTTCAGCCATTTGCATGTATTTTTCCAGCGCAATTTCGTATTCACCCCGATATCCGGCAACTTCCGCGACCAAAAGTTGATACAAAGCATCATTTTTAAAGGGTTCGACGGGATATTCGTGAGGTTTTGGGCGTGCAGCAGGGATTGCAGGTTGTTCCGTTTCAACAACCTCGGGCTGAACCGCCACAACCTCCGGTGGATCTTGCGGTGCCATGGAGGCACACCCCCCGGTAAACAGGACAAAAGCCAATAGAATCAACAAATTTCGAAGCTGGACCTTCATTCAACACCTATAATCACTTTACCAACCAACGTACAATAAGCCACTTTTGATCCACGTCCTATGTAAATATGCCTAATCGGTGCATATTAGCAGGATTAACGTTCATTTATCGTTTGTTATAAGAAACAATCACTTACCGAAAGGAAGGGCGGGGCCGCCCAGGCGGGGCCGCCCAGGCGGGGCCTAGGCCGCAGAGGTATGGCACTCACACTACTCCCGGACAGGAACTGACTACATTGGATTTATTAATCGTAGGCGTCAACCACACGACTGCGCCCATCGAACTCAGAGAAAAGATCGCTTTTACCCCGGAACAGCTTGGGGATGCATTGCTGGATTTAAAATCCGACCAGTGTCTGGATGAACTCGCCATTCTGAGCACCTGCAACCGCACCGAGATATACGCGATAAAAAAGGACGGTAACTCTGGCGGCATTGTGAACTGGCTTGCCAAGTACCACGACCTGCCGCCCGGCGAGCTGGGAGAAAGCATCTACATCTACTCCGACCAGTTAGCGATTACTCACATTTTAAGAGTGGCTACCGGTCTTGATTCCATGGTTCTGGGAGAGCCCCAGATTCTTGGCCAGCTAAAAGAAGGTTTCGCTTCAGCTCAAACCAACCATGTAATGGGGAAACAACTCAACCGGCTCTCTCAAAATACCTATCGCATAGCCAAGCAGGTCCGGACACAGACAGCCATCGGCCAAAATACAGTATCGGTGGCATCCACAACAGTGGTTCTGGCTTCCCAGCTGTTTTCCGATCTCAGCAACTGCAACGCATTGCTGCTGGGTGCCGGAGAAACCATCGAGTTGGTTGGGCGCCATCTTAAATCGGCTGGTGTGAAGCAGATAGTGATTGCCAACCGAACTGTAAGCAACGCCGAATCCCTTGCAAAGGAACTGGATGCGACGGCAGTGCCATTATCTGAAATCCCTGATCATCTCGTGAATGCCGATATCCTGGTGGCTTCAACTGCCAGCCAGTTACCTATTCTCGGCAAGGGCACCGTTGAACGCGCCATAAAATCACGCCGCCATAGACCTATTTTCATGGTTGATCTCGCGGTGCCCCGTGATATCGAACCAGAAGTCAATGATCTTCGCGACATCTACCTTTACAGCATCGATGATCTACAACAGATTGTCAGCAAAAACATGAGTTCCAGGCAAGCAGCAGCATCGGAAGCCGAATCCCTGATTCATCATGCAGTCCACGAATTCCAACAATCTGATAAGTCTCTTGGCGCCGTCGATACGCTGGTAAGATTCCGCCAGAAACATGATGACATCAAGAATCGGGAGTTGACCAAAGCGATTAAGCGTCTCGACAACGGCGACGATCCGGAACAGGTGCTGAGAAACCTGGCCAACCAATTAACCAATAAAATTATCCACACACCCAGCGTACAAATAAAGCAGGCCAAATTGGCCGGTGAAGAAGCGTTACTCGATGCCATTGAAAAACTGTTTCAACTCGAGGACAAACCACAACAATGAACTCGTCATTAAAAGCTAAACTGGAACAACTACTTGAACGATACGACGAGCTCGCTGCCTTGCTCAGTGACGGTGAGACAATTGCCGACCAGAATCTTTTTCGCGGATATTCAAAAGAGTATGCAGAAATAGAACCCGTTGTTCTTTGTTACCGTGACTTTGAAGAAAATTCAACCGAACTGGACGATACCAAACTGATGCTCCCCGATGATGACCCGGAAATTCGTGAACTGGCCCAGGAAGAAGTATCCAGGCTTAACGAAGTTGTTGGGATGCTCGATGCCCAGTTACAAAAACTACTCCTGCCGAAAGACCCTAACGATTCTCACAACGTGTTCCTTGAAGTCAGGGCTGGCACCGGCGGAGATGAAGCAGCCATCTTCGCTGGTGACCTGTTCCGAATGTACAGCAGATTTGCTGAGTCAAAGAAATGGAATGTGGAAATTTTGGCCGAGCGGCTGGGTGAACACGGTGGTTACAAGGAAATCATTAGCCGAATAGACGGCAAAGATGTCTACGGCCAGTTGAAGTTTGAATCTGGCGCGCATCGCGTCCAGCGAGTCCCACAAACGGAATCACAAGGGCGCGTGCATACATCTGCCTGTACGGTCGCTATCATGCCGGAAGTTGAAGACCTTGACGAAATAGAAATCGAGAAGAGCGATCTGAGGGTCGATACCTACCGTGCCTCAGGCGCCGGGGGTCAGCATGTCAATAAAACGGATTCCGCCGTCAGACTTACCCATATACCTACTGGCATCGTCGTTGAATGCCAGGACGAACGATCACAACATAAAAACAAAGCCCGGGCTATGAGCCTGCTGCAGGCCAAACTGATGGATGTGGCCGTGCAGGAAAGGGACGCAGAACAAGCGGAAACACGCCGCAGCCTCGTCGGCAGCGGGGATCGATCAGAGAAAATTCGTACTTACAATTTTCCCGATGGGAGAGTGACCGACCACAGGATCAATCTCACCCTACATCGACTTGCACAAACCATGACGGGCGATCTGTCACCTATCATCGACCAGCTCGTGCAGGAGCATCAGGCGGATCTGCTGCGCAAAATGGGTAAGGATTCTCAATGACAGTTGCTTTACAACCGACGACGGTAAAAGAAGCGCTTCGACAACATACCCAAATCAAATTAAGCGATACACCGCTGCTGGACTGTCAGATTCTGCTCGCATTTGTGCTTCAGCAATCCCGTACCTGGCTGTATGCCCATGACGACTATCAGCTGACCTGCGTGGAGACACAACGCTACCAAATACTCCTTGATTCGCGCACTGCGGGAAAGCCAGTCGCCTACATTACGGGTATCCAGGAGTTCTGGAGCCTGGATTTTCACGTCACACAGGATACGCTGATTCCACGCCCGGAAACGGAGCTCATCGTCGAAACTCTGCTTAATCGCTATACAGAATCCCAGGCAACAGTGATCGATCTTGGTACCGGCGCAGGTCCCATAGCGATCTCCCTCGCCTATGAACGGCCAGAGTTCAACATCTTCGCCAGTGACAAATCTCTGTCTGCACTGCAGATTGCCCGATCAAACGATCAACAGCTCAACGAAAGTCCGGTTCATTTTGTTCAGTCAGACTGGCTTGAACCATTCAAATCGGGACAGTTTGATATCATCGTTTGCAATCCGCCATACGTAGACCCAGAGGATTCACATCTTAAACTACTCAAGTACGAACCGGCCGATTCGCTGGTTTCAGGCAATAGCGGTATGAAAGATATTGAAAGGATTACCTGTTCGTCCCCGGCTTATCTAAAACCTGGCGGTATGATTCTGTTGGAACATGGTTACAATCAGCAGTTCGCTGTACAGCAGCTGTTAAAACACAGCGGCTACACGGATGTCGAACCACTGTCCGACTTATCAGGTCAAGCCAGGGCAGTACTGGCCTATAAGCCCTTATGAAAAATCTTCATAAAACTCATAGTGCGGCAATCTTATGAACGATGACGACCTGTTACGTTACAGTCGACACATCATGCTGCCGGAGATTGAAATCGCCGGTCAGGAAAAGCTCCTCGAAGCAAAAGTTTTGATCATCGGCATGGGAGGTCTGGGCAGCCCCATTGCTTTATACCTGGCAGCAGCAGGTGTCGGTCACCTGTCTATCGCTGATGATGATGTTGTCGACCTGAGTAACCTGCAACGTCAGATTGCCCACAGCACGCCGGACATAGGTCGTCTCAAGGTGACTTCTGCGCGGGAATCAATGCTTGCCCTGAATCCCGGTATCAAGGTGACGACCTATGAGCACCGCTTCGATACGCGCTCGTTAACGAACGTCGTCGAGGAAATTGACCTGGTTATTGATGCCACAGACAATTTCGAAACTCGATTTACCATTAACGAAGTCTGCGTCGCCACAAAAACTGCGGCGGTGTTTGGAGCCGCAGTCCGGTTGGAGGGGCAAGTGCTGGTTTATGATCCTGCGACTGAATCAGCCTGTTACCAGTGTTTGTATAACGGTGTTGCAGACAGCGCGTTGAATTGTGCGGAAAATGGTGTTGCAGCGCCTGTCGTTGGCATAGTAGGAACTACTCAGGCCATGGAGGCAATCAGGTACCTGACGGGTATGGGTAGTTCTGCTGGGTATCTTCAGATACTCGACGCAAGCCAGATGGAATGGCGAAAGTTTACATTACCTCGAAACAAGAATTGCCCTACTTGCAGCCACTAACCACCACCAGGATTTTCTATGGCTGGAAGATCGTCGCCGCATTGTTTGTCATGCTGTCCTTTTCATCCGGGCTCGGTTTTTATGCGCATACAATCTACCTGCAGGCCCTCTCACAACAGGCCGGATTCCCCATAACCCTGGCGTCCAGCGCAGTTTCACTGTTTTTTCTTTCCAGCGGCATAGCCGGGCTGGTGATTGCACCCTTGTTGGAAAAATACGATGTGAGAATCGTAATAGTCCCGGGCGCCCTGGTTGCAGCCTTGTCGTTATGGCTAATAGGGTCTGTTCAGTCCACAGTTCATTTGTTTGCAGTCTACTCCATTTTTGGAATCGGCTTTGCCGCTTCCGGCCTGTTGCCCGCAACAACACTCATTGCCCGGTGGTTTGAGTTCAATCGTGCAAGGGCGCTGTCTGTGGCTTCTACGGGACTTTCACTGGGCGGTGTCATTCTGACGCCATTGTGCGCCTTCATGATAGAGTCGAACGGGTTGGTTGAGACAACTCCCTGGCTGGCAATAATGTATCTGTGTGGCATCGTCCCCGTTGCTCTATTGCTCAGATCAAACCCCTCAGACATGGGCTTGATGCCGGACGGGAAATCACCGACAACCGACTTCAGGCAGGTGCCGTCAATCCGGTTGACTGATGCCCTGAGACACCCTTTTTTCTGGTTACTCAGCTCAGCCTATCTGTTTGTCATGCTGGCGCAGGTTGGCGGTATCGCGCACCAGTATGGGCTGCTGTCTGAACGCATCAACCCTGAACAGTCCCGCTATGTCATCGCGATACTTCCGTTATTCAGCATTCTTGGGAGACTTGCCGGTGGCTGGATTCTGGACAAGATCGAGACCATGAGATTCACGCTGGGCATGATGTGCCTGCAGGGATTGTCTCTTGGGTTAATGAGTGCTGCAAACGAACTCTGGATGCTGGCATTGACCCTGGCGGTATTTGGGATAACAGTAGGTAATTTGCTGATGCTGCAACCGCTTATCATTGCAGAGGTGTATGGGTTAAAGGACTACAGTCGTATTTATTCCTTGTCAAACCTGCTCACAATGTTCGGTGTTGCGGCAGGCCCTGCGATCCTGGGGATGCTGTTCGTCCTGACGGGAAACTATGAACTGCCCTATCTGGCAGTAGCCGGGTTGGGTTTTGTCGCCTGTTTTATTTTTACTCTGGCGCTGCCATATGTATCGACAATACAGCCTCTCGAATCAGCGCGTGTCAGCGAATAACCCGTTGGGATTCGGGAACTAGGTACTCAGGAGCTTTTCCAGCTTAATTTGATCAACTGTGAAATTACGAATCCCTTCGGCGAGCTTCTCGGTTGCCATGGCGTCTTCATTCATGCCCCAGCGAAACGCTCCTTCAGACACTTCGACTTTCGCGATGGCCTCCCCCGGATTTTCCGGGCTTAATTTTCGTTTGAGTTCTGTTGTGCTATTCGACAGCTCTTCCAAGAGTGGCGGGCTAATCGTCAGCCGATCACATCCTGCCAGTGCGAGTATTTCACCACTGTTACGAAAGCTCGCTCCCATGACCACCGTGTCGTAACCATGTTGCTTGTAAAAGTTGTAAATACGCGTGACTGATATTACTCCCGGGTCTTCTTCCGCAACATACTCCCGCTCAGCATCCGAATCAGCATTTGCCTTGTGCCAGTCGAGAATGCGCCCGACAAAAGGTGAAACCAGAAATACACCGGCATCTGCGCAAGCGGCGGCCTGGGAAAATCCAAACAACAATGTCAGGTTGCAATTGATACCTCCTTTTTCAAGCACCCTTGCGGCTTGTATGCCTTCCCAGGTAGATGCAATTTTGATTAACACCCTCTCCGGGCCGATACCAGAACGCTCATACAATTCTATTATCCGACGCGCTCTTGCAATGGTTTCAGTTCTGTCGAACGATAGCCGGGAATCGACTTCAGTAGAAACCCTGCCGGGGATAATCTCCAGTATCTGACAGCCAATGGATACGGCCAATTGCTCGCTGGAACAGGCAACCTGTTCTGCGTCACTGCCACCCTGCTGACTCGCAAATTGCCGGGCGTCATCAACCAGATGCTGGTACTTTGGCAACTGCGCGGCTTTCAAAAGCAGAGATGGATTGGTGGTTGCATCCATCGGCTTATAGTTTTCAATTGCTTCAATGTCTCCGGTATCTGCAACCACGTCGGTCATGGATTTGAGCTGGTTCAAGGTGTTGTTGTTCATATTCATTCTCGGTCAGACGCAGGCTGCTAGCATGCTGCTAGGTAACCACCCCTCCTTCTGCTTGTATATCTGCATGATATGAGGATCGAACCAGGGGCCCACTGGCAACCTGATCAAACCCTATGGCCTGGCCCAATTCCTTCAACATTGAAAACTCGTCAGGGTGAACGAACCGCTCCACTCTCAGGTAATCCCTGCTGGGCTGCAGATACTGACCAAGGGTCAGCATCTCGATGTCGTGATCACGCATGTCCCCCATCACCTGTTTTACCTCGTCGATGGTTTCGCCCAGGCCCAGCATGAGCCCTGATTTCGTCCGCACAGATGGTTTCATCGCTTTGTAGCGTTTTAGCAGCGTCAATGACCATTGGTAGTCCGCGCCGGGCCTCGCTTTTCTATACAACCGGGGAACGGTTTCCAGATTGTGGTTGAACACGTCCGGTGGTTGCCTCGCCAAAATTTCCAACGCAATATCCATGCGCCCGCGAAAATCCGGCACCAGAACCTCAACCCGGGTATCTGGATTATGTATCCGCATCTGGGCAATACACTCAGCAAAGTGAGCGGCGCCACTATCCTTCACATCATCCCTGTCTACCGAGGTCACCACCACGTACTTGAGTTTCATTTCACTGATCGCTTCAGCGAGGTGCCTGGGTTCATCCGGATCCAGTGGATTAGGCTTGCCGTGGGATACATCACAAAAAGGGCAGCGGCGCGTGCAAATTTCACCCATGATCATAAACGTGGCAGTACCATGGTTGAAGCATTCAGATAAGTTAGGACAACTGGCTTCTTCACAGACTGAGGCCAGCTTTCGCTTCCGGAGGATATTCTTAACTCGCGTCACTTCAGTACTGGCCGGAATGCGAACCCGAATCCAGTCTGGCTTACGGAGTATCTCATCAGATGGAACAACTTTAATCGGGATACGGCGGACCTTGTCATTGCCTCGCAGTTTGACACCCTGTACTAGCTTGTTTCTCTCATCTCTGGCCATAAATCGGGGTATTACACTTTGTTGGTACGAGAATCATACCCGAAACACCGCATTATGTGATTAGTGAGTCTACTACCCACAGATTCCAGGCTATCTTCAACACCGAGTTGTCGCAACTGGACCACTTCGAGGTCTTCATAACCGCAGGGGTTAATCCGACTAAAGGGCTCACAATCCATATCAACATTAATACTCAGTCCATGAAAACTACAACCTCGTCTCACCCTTAACCCCAGCGCTGCTATCTTTCGTCCTGAAACATAAACCCCTGGGGCTCCCTTAAGAGTTTCAGATTGAATGTCGTAACTCAACAGCAAGTCCACCACTGACTGTTCAATACCCGCTACCAAATCGTGCACGGACAGCCTCTGCCGCTTCAGGTCAAACAATGTATAACCAATCAATTGCCCCGGTCCGTGGTACGTCACCTGACCACCGCGATCTGATTTGACAATAGGGATGTCACCCGGTGAAAGGAGGTGTTCTTCTTTGCCTGCCTGCCCCAGGGTGAATACTGCCGGGTGTTGCAGAAGCCAGAACTCGTCGATCGTCGAGGCTGACCTTGCCCCGGTGAATTGCTTCATTTCCTGCCAGGTTTTCTGGTACTCGCACAAGCCGAGGTGCCGGGTAACAAGCTCACGACCAGACATCACAACACCATGCGTACAGCTTTGCATTTCTTGAGCTCTGAAAACAAAGCCTGAAGTTGTGGCTCTCCCGTCGCCCATAACTCGAACCTGACCGAAACATAGTTGCCGAGTCGGCTTGGTTTTTGAGTCACCGTGCTAATGGAAATTGAATCATCATACCCCTCTACGATGCGGACAATCTCATCGAGAACATCAGGCCCTGTCTGCACAATCACTTTTACAGGATATGAACAGGGGAACTCTATGCGAGGCGGCTCATCCATGGTTAAACATGGTCACGACAACCCCCTATATCTCAAGGGGATCCCCGGAGAAAACCTGGGTGAAAAATAACATGATGGCGTCCCACAGACCCTTGAAGAATCCAGCCTCTTCGATCGATCTCAGCGCTACGAGAGGCACCTCGGCCACGACAGTGTCGCCGTTAGTGACGAGGAGTTGTCCCAGCTTCTGTCCCCTTGTGACCGGTCCCTGGATAACTTCCTGAATATCCATTGAGGCTTCCAGATTCTTCTTTGACCCACGGGCAACGGTAATGACCACAGCATCATCGAGCCCAAGATTAAGCCTGGCACTGGTACCACCCCACACACGCACAGTTTTCAGCGTTTCCCGTGCATCATACAAATTTAAGGTCTCATAGTAGCGAAAGCCGTAGGTCAGTAACTTTAAGCTTTCCGTTGCCCGTGCCTCCTCAGACCGCGCGCCCATGACAACGGCGACCAATCGCATGCCATTTCTTTCCGCTGAAGATACCAGGCAATATCCCGCCGCTTCCGTGTGCCCGGTTTTTACCCCATCGACAGACTTATCACGCCATAACAGTAAATTTCTGTTTGGTTGTCGCTTCGGTTCTTCGCCCGGTGCACCATAGGTAAAATACTTCTCCCCGTACAACTTATAGTGCTCCGGATAGTCATATATCAATGCAACGGTCAGTTTCGCCAGGTCAGATGAGGTGGTGTAATGATCCTCATCCGGCAGGCCGGTTGCGTTCATAAACTGGGTATCGTTCATTCCCAAAATCTGTGCCTGCTGGTTCATCACGTCAACAAAGGCTTCCTCGCTGCCTGCGATATGCTCAGCTAACGCAATACTGGCATCGTTACCCGACTGAATGATCACGCCGCGTAACAGATCATCAACTTTCACTTTGGTGCCTTCCCGAATAAACATACTCGAACCCTTGGTTCGCCATGCTTTGATACTCACTTCAACTTCTTCATCAAGCTTCAGCGTACCATTGTTGAGCACGGACGATACAACGTAGCTGGTCATCATTTTCGTTAAGCTGGCCGGTGGCAGGCGTTGTTGACTATTGTGCTCGACCATTACCTGACCGCTGTCAGCGTCAACGAGGAGATACCCTTCGGCAGCCAGTTGTGGGGATGCCGGAATAATCGCCGGTGCCCCGAGCACACCCTGAACAGGTTGTAACACAAAGAACGCCAGGACAGTCATTAAAATCTTGGTGTGCATAGCTTTCCTGTGGTTGGCCTGTGGTTGGGAGAGCCCGAAAGTAGAGAATCCCAAGTGCTAATCCACCCCTACTTCAAGAGGCGTACCCAGTTCTGCCTGCATAACAAGAGCCACGATCTGTTCTCGTTTGCCCGCATCGGGAATCGGGCCAAGCCATACTTTGTGGAGAATTGCAGTGCTGGTTTCAGTTTGTAATATATTCACCGGGATCGAAGTCAACTGATGTTCGCTCATCAAGTCATCGATGCGATTGCGTAATTTCTCTGCCCCAACCAACTGGGAAAACGCACCAAGCTGTAAGTAGAGCGACTGGCCCGGCTCAGGATCACTGCTTCGGCGCGGGTAATTCACTTCATCCAGTGCCTCAACAACCACGGGTGCCGTGCCCTTGTCTGCAAACCCCAGTTCTATTGCGGTTTCATAGGACAAATCAATAACACGATCGTCATGAAAAGGTCCTCGATCATTAACCCTCAAAATCACCTGTTTGCCATTGTCCAGATTGGTCACTTTGACAACCGTGGGCAGGGGCAGTGATTTATGCGCAGCCGAGAGTTTGTACATGTCGTAGGTTTCACCGTTGGACGTCAAACGGCCGTGAAACTTTTTCCCATACCAGGAGGCAACGCCGATTTCGAGGTACCCGAGACTATCCGGGAGTACCTCATAAGTTTTTCCAAACACCATGTAAGGGGATTTGTTGCCCGGCGTGTAGGTCCCCGCAGAGCTATTTTGCATCACAGCAGGGCTAACCTGGCTTTCGCAACCTGCGAGAATAAGATTACAAAAAACTGCAACTGAAAATAAACGCGACGAATTAATGATTTAAACCTGTCTGAAGAATGCTTTCGCAACAAGGGCGATTCTTATTATAACGAAATCTTTTGGAAATAAGTAAGTGGCACTAAAGCCCCTTCAATTTCTCGCTAAGTTGATAAACAGCCATCGCATATAATTTGCTGTGATTATATCTGGTGATGACATAAAAATTCTGTAACCCAAGCCAAACCTCTTCACCTTGCTTGCCGTTCAACAACATGGGTGATATGGATGTCTGTGCGGCGATACTCACCGCAGACAGAACGCCAAACTGTGACATTTCAGCCATTGTGGAGGTGGGCTTGAGCGAGACATTAAACAGTTCTTTGGTGCCATCTTCGGGCTTTGATGCTCTGACAGTAATCAGCTCACCTGTTCGCCAGCCATGTCTCGCCAGATAATTCGCCACACTACCAATGGCATCTGACGGGTTATTCCAGATATCCCGAAGCCCATCACTATCGAAGTCGACGGCATAGTGACGGTAGCTGCTGGAAATAAACTGACCATAACCCATTGCTCCTGCATAGGATCCCAACGGATCATTCGCGTCCTGACCCTCTTCCTTCACCAACCGCAAAAAGTGCTTCAGCTCTTCCCTGAAAAAACTGCTACGAGGTGGATAATCAAATGCCAGGGTTGTCAGTGAATCAATAACCCGGTACTTGCCGGTGATCCGACCGTAAAAGGTTTCAACACCAATGATCGCAGTGATGACGACGGCTGGTACGCCGTATCTGTCCTGTGCCGCAACAAGCGCATCACGGTTTTCATTCATAAACCCCAGTCCCTTTTCGACCCGTGATCGGGTTAGAAAAATGTCCTGGTACTCGTTCCAGGTCAAGGTTCGTTCAGCAGGACGAGAGATAGCGTCGATAATACTCTGTTTGAACTGGGCTTGTGAAAACAGCGTCTGCAAGGCTTTTTTGTCAAAACCCTCGGCGACCATCTCCTCTACGAATTGATCAACATCCTGGCGACTACCATAATTACCATTTTCTGCCGCCACAGTCGGCACAAGACTGAACAAAAACCATACAAACAAAACACGAGAAACCAACATTTCCTTCCTTGCAAGTAAAGAGTTACCGACTCCATTGGCAACTACCAAAGAGTAATCAATCTAAAGCGTATTCAATCTAGAGCGTATTCAATCTAGAGCGTAATACGACGATGCGTGTGAATCGACATAATCATTCCAAACCCGGCGAATAAGGTCAGAATAGAAGTTCCGCCATAACTAACCAACGGTAAAGGCACACCCACCACTGGCAGAATACCGCTCACCATACCGATATTAACAAAAACATATACAAAAAAAGTGAAGCTGATGCTACCGGCCAGCAAGCGTCCGAATGTATCCTGGGCTTGAATCGCAATCACAATGCCTCTACCCGTGAGCAGGACATAAAGGCCAAGCAACACCAACACGCCTACAAGACCCATCTCTTCAGCCAGTACTGCAATGATAAAATCTGTCTGGCTTTCCGGCAGGAAATCGAGATGCGACTGTGTTCCCTGAAATAATCCCTTACCTGAAAGGCCTCCTGAACCAATAGCTGTCTTGGATTGTATAATATTCCATCCGGCACCCAACGGGTCGCGCTCCGGATTAAACAACGTCAATATCCGCCCCCGCTGGTAATCGCGTAAAACAAACCACAATGCAGGTGCGGAAACCAGACCAACGCCGATCACAGTCAGTATATAACGCCATGAAACCCCCGCCAGGAACAACACCAGCAACCCCGAAACCCCGATGATCAGTGCAGTACCGAGATCCGGTTGCTGTGCGATCAGCAATACCGGGATGACAATCATCAATGCTGCCCAGAACAGGTGTTTGATTCGTGGCGGTAAGTGTTGGTCATGGAAGTACCAGGCTAAAATCATCGGCACAACCAGTTTCATTAACTCTGAAGGCTGGAACGACAAGACACCAGGTATACGCAACCAGCGCTGGGAGCCATTGACCGTATAACCAAAAAAGATCACCGCAATCAGCAAGCAGACACCCACCAGGAACAACCAGGGCGCCAGTCTTAAATAAAACATCGGCGGCATCTGGGCCATCGCCACCATGACCACGAACGCGATTCCAATCTTGGTGACCTGCGCATTTACCGGTGCGTTCTGCTGCTCCACTGCACTATAGAGGATAAGCAATCCATAACTGACAATGAGTATCAAGAGCAATATCAATTGTACATCAAGATGTAATAGTGTGTTGCCTCTGGCGGTAAACGATGTACTGACACCAGGCATTCGTCTGACAAAATCTTCACTCATGGATTTTTTTCAAAGCCTTTGCGCAACTAAACAGCTGGTGTTCATAACTTTTTGCCTACCGCAGCCACACCAGAGTTACCCAAAAGGTAGTGATCGAGCACCTGGCGTGCAATCGGTGACGCATACTGACTCCCGCCTCCGCCATTTTCCAACAATACCACCAGTGCGATCACCGGATCTTCCACCGGCGCGAAGGCAACAAACCAGGCATGTTTTCTCTTCCGTTCACTCAGCATATCTTCGTCATATTCTTCACCCTGGGCGATGCCGACCACTTGCGCCGTACCAGATTTACCCGCCATACGGTATTGGATTCCCCTTCCAATATACGCCCATGCAGTACCATTCTCACCAAAACCCTGGTTGCCTCGGTGAACGACCTTCTCCATCGAATCAATCACCAGATCCCAAATCGACTCAGGCACCAGGTCAATATCAGACGGCTGATCAGGCGTTCTGATGAAAGAGGGCTCGACCACAGATTCCTGCCTTAACATACGAGGTCTGACGGACTTTCCACGGTTGGCTAACATAGCGACGGCAGTCGCCAGTTGCAATGGCGTGACCAGAATGTCTCCCTGTCCAATACCTACATTTAACGTATCACCCGGATACCAGATCTGACCCCTGGCGCCCATTTTCCAGTCTTTGGAAGGCAGCAGACCACTGCGCGCTTCGGGTAAATCAATGGCTAGGTTCCGGCCAAACCCAAACAGCGACAGGTAACTGTGAATTCGATCTATCCCCAATTTGTTCGCAAGTTCAAAGAAGTACACATTGCATGATCGAAAGATCGCCTTTTGAACATTCACCCGACCATGACCACCGGTGCCTGATTTTTTCCAATTCCAATCTCGATACAAACGTTCATTGTTGGGAAGTCGAAACCAACCGGGATCTTCAATTGTATATTCCGTACTGGTGGTGCCAGTGACTAAACCCGTCAACGCGAGAAACGGCTTCACCGTCGAACCCGGTTCATACTGTCCCTGCACGGCCCGATTAAACAACGGCACATCAATAGAATCCCTCAGGGACTTGTATGTCGCGAAGTCGATTCCGGTGACGAACAGATTCGGATCATAAGAGGGCTTGCTGACCAGGGCCAATATGCCTCCCGTTTTCGGATCTATGGCAACTACCGTCCCTCTTTTGTCGCCAAGGGCATCGCTTGCCGCCCGTTGTAAACCAGCATCCACATGTAACACAAGATCGACACCGGGAAGCGGGGGATTGGCATCCAACACTTTCATAATGCGACCCCGGGCATCAGTTTCCACTCGTTGGTAGCCCACCTGGCCGAGCAGCACATTTTCGTAGTATTTCTCGATGCCAATTTTTCCGATGTGGTTCGTGCCCGAGTAGGCAACCGCATCCAGTTTTCTCGCATCTTCCTCGTTGATTCGTCTGACACTGCCTACCGCATGGGCCATTAATTCGCCCAGCGGATAGTGCCTGACTAATTTTGCCTTAACTTCAACACCGTCAAGGGCATGCTGGTTAACCGCTATCCTGGCAATGTCCTGCTCCGATAGCCGAAAAAGAATGGGTACAGACTCGAACGGGCGCTGTCGCCTGCCCAGGCGGCGTTTAAACGATTCAATTTGATCGTCGCTGAGGCCAATCAAGGCATCGATAGCCGCGATGGTTTCTTCCATATCTTCTACCCGCTCTTTGGTGATAGTCAGGTTGGAAGATGGAATGTTGTCGGCAAGAAGAACACCATTTCGGTCATATATGAGTCCCCTGATGGGCTCGATGGACTGCACCTGTATTCTGTTCTTGTCCGATAGCGTGCTGTACATATCGTGTTGGATAATCTGCAGATAGAACATCCGAGCGACTAGAAGCACCGTAATGACGAGCAGAAAGCCAAAGCCCTGTATGATTCGATCAAAAAAGACCTGACTCTCTTCACCGTGATCCTTCAGTACTAACGGTTCTGCCATGTCGAGATTCGTTTCCGCTATTTATGGTAAGGATGATTGTTGAGAATAGACCAGGCTCGATAGATCTGTTCTGCAATCAGGATGCGTACTACAAAGTGGGGAAATGTCAATTTGGATAGTGACCAGGTCGTACTTGCAGCCTTCAGGCATTCATCCGATAAACCATCAGGACCACCAATCATTAACTGAACCTGTTTATAATCCATTTGCCAATTCTGTAAATTTTCCGCAAGTGTTTCCGTACTCCAGGACATGCCTCTGCTGTCGAGAGCAACAAGTTGAGACCCTGGCTTGACCGCCGTGAGCATTCGATTACCTTCCGCCATTTTAAGTTTCTGAACAGATTCCCCCTTATGCCTTTTCGGGACCTGAAACTCTTTTAAACTCAGCTGCCAATCTCGAGGTAACCTTTTCTGGTATTGCTGAAAGCCCGTTGCAACCCAATCAGGCATCCTGGTGCCAACAGCCAGTAACTCAATGTTCAATAACCGCACTCTCCTCTTTGTTAACCGGACCCATACTCCACAATCGTTCAATATCATAGAAGTCACGTGCTGCGGGTAACATGACATGGACTACAACATCAGCCAGGTCTATCAGCACCCACTCGGCATCTTCCATACCTTCGACACCAATGGGAACAAACCCTGCTGCCTTTGCATCAACGACAACATTTCCCGCCAGCGCCTTTACATGCCTGTTGGAGGTGCCACTTACAATAATCATGTAATCTGTGATGTCGGTTTGCTGGGTCACATCTAGGCAGGTGACCTGAATTCCCTTAACGTCTTCCAGGGCCTCAATGACCACCTGTTTAACACTCACTTGTTGCATCTATTCGTCTCTTGTGTGGAACTGCAGTTTAAATCCGATTTAACAATAAATCCGATGTTTCAGAATATATTGAAGCACCGTATCAGGCAGCAAAAAATCGATGTTACCGCCTTGACTTATTATCTCACGAATCCTCGTCGCTGAAATATCCATTTGTGTCAGGCTCAAACGGCACATGAGACCCGCAGCTTGCCCGCCTAAACACAGCGGGTCTGCAACCCACCGATCATTTGCCCAGTCGATGACTTCGCGGGCAGGTAACTGTTCACGATGGCCCGGTCTTTCCAGGATAACCAGATGAGCAAGCTCCGCTAAAGACTCCCAGGCGTACCATTCGTTGAGCAAAACGTATGCATCGGCTCCCAGTACTAGTGACAGGGGAACTGCAGGTCCAATTTCATCCCTGAACGATGCCAGGGTATCTACCGTGAAAGATTTACCCTCGCGACGGATCTCACGCTCATCAATCTGGAGATATTCCAGATCTTTTGTCGCCAGTTGCAACATGTGCAATCTCTGTTCCCGGGTCGTGGACGGCATCTTGCGATGGGGCGGCACACTCGCCGGAATCAGTTTTAACTGGGACACCTGGAGCGCCTGATATACCTCCACAGCCGACCTCAGGTGACCGAAATGCACTGGGTCAAAGGTGCCGCCGTAAATCGCCAGACTAGCCACTGAACTCATTGCCGGACTTGTCCAGACCCAAATACCACATACTTCTGGGACGTGAGCCCTTCAAGGCCCACAGGGCCCCTGGCATGCAACTTGTCGGTTGAGATACCGATCTCAGCGCCGAGTCCGAACTCAAATCCATCGGCAAATCGGGGAGAAGCATTAATCATCACCGAACTGGAATCCACTTCCCTGATAAAGCGGCGACTTCTCGAGTAATTTTCGGTAACAATGGTGTCGGTGTGTTGCGACCCATAGGTATTGATATGGTCGATCGCCTGGTCAATTCCATCGACTACCTTGATCGACAAAATGGGTGCCACGTATTCTTCAGACCAATCTTCCTCGCTCGCAACATTGACCTGACCAATACCGGCGAGAATCTTTCTGGTTTTGTCGCAGCCGCGTAATTCAACCTGCTGGGCGCAGTACAATCTGCCGAGTTCAGGTAACACATCGTTGGCAATATCCGACGCGACAAGCAATGTTTCCATGGCATTACAGACCGCATAACGATTGCACTTTGCGTTAAACGAGATGTTGATCGCCATTTCCCGGTCCGCATCAGCATCAATATACACATGACAGACACCGTCCAGATGCTTTATCACCGGAATCGTCGCCTCATCGGCAATACGCTGGGTGAGACTAATACCGCCACGGGGCACAATGACATCGACATAATCGTCCATTGTAATCAACTCTCCCACGGCTGCTCGATCCGTGATTGGTACCAGCTGCACTACCTCTGCGGGTAATTGCGCGGTTTTCAATCCTGCCTGGATACACCTTGCCAGGGCCAGGTTGGAATGAATGGCTTCTGATCCGCCACGAAGGATCGTCGCATTGCCGGACTTTAAACACAGGCTTGCAGCGTCAATTGTCACATTCGGCCGGGATTCGTAAATAATACCGATCACCCCCAGGGGTACTCGCATTCGCCCAACCTGGATACCGCTGGGTTGATAGGAAAGATCCGTAACCTCACCAACGGGATCATCAATCCCGGCAACCTGTTTTAGTCCCTCAATCATGGTGCCAAATCGGGATTCGGTAAACGCCAGACGATCCAACATCGCCTCGGTGAGGCCATTTTCACGCGCTGCCGCAAGATCTTTCTCGTTGTCGACCATCAATTGATCGCACCGGTTCTGAATTTCGCTGGCGATAGCTTCGAGGGCATCATTTTTTTGCCCCGTCGTGGCTTTACCAATGGCAGTGGCAGCACTTCGAGCCGCAATCCCCATCCCGCGCATTTGCTCTTTGACGCTCATGTAATGATTATCTAATACAGTGAATCACTTATTATACCTGAACTTGAGGTACGCTGAATCAACAGCCGGAGTAGGTCATCTACTTGTGCACTCTGACCGAATATCACTCGTTTACGAGAAATTGTAAGTTGAGCGTTGAGTTGAGATGATCTCGCAACATGAAAGATAATTCCTTACCCCGTAAGCCTGGATCAGGACCGAAACTACTCGGTGCTTGTTTTTTTAACCAGCCCGCTACCAGCCTGGCAATCAGCCTGCTGGGAAAAGTCCTGCGGCATCGGTACCAGCTTCCAAACCGGGACGTGGTATGGCTTGCGGCGAGGATTATTGAAACCGAGGCTTATGAGATCACAGATCGAGGCAGTCATTCCTCCCTGGGGTACACGCCGAAGAGAAAGGCGATGTTCATGAAACCAGGCACTGTTTATATGTACTATGCCCGGGGAAGGGATTCGCTGAACTTTTCCTCAAGGGGAGAAGGCAATGCGGTATTGATAAAGAGCGGGTTTCCATACGTTGATTGCGTGTCACCGGAATCCAATCTGGCGGTGATGCAATCCTTGCATCAATCCGTCGATGAACAACCCCGCAAATCCCTGTCAAAACCACGGAAAATCGAAAAACTTTGCAATGGCCAGACACTGTTATGCAAATCCCTGAATCTGAAAGTTTCTGAATGGGACACCAGAACAGCAGCCAGAGATAAGTTTCGAATCGAAGACGTCGGGCTTAATCCGGTTAAGATTATCCAGTGCACTCGCCTGGGAATACCGCCGGGGAGGGACCAACAGCTAAAGTATCGATTCGTCGATTTCGACTATGCGCAACACTGCACCCGCAATCCACTAACAAGAAGAGACTGGCAAGTTGACCGGGACTACTTTGTTATTAACTCGTTGTAGATTCCACCAGGATGCTTCCTACCGATTCAAATCCTGCATTCTCAAGAGTTGTTTCTCCAGCTCAGTCAACCTGACCACTGGATTTTCAAGTTCCAGCATTCGCTGCTTAAAATTGTTCTCGCAAGGAAGCAGCTCCGTGAGGCGCGCACTGACATCATCGGCAGCCTCGAAATCAACCGTCAGGTCCAGAGACTGGACTGACTCGTGCCGTGTTAGCGTTTCAAGCAGCTCAACAAGATGGTGTTTGTTTTCCGGTATGGGACTGGGATCTTCCAATGGCAAGAATTCAACCTGCGCCAACATCAGACGATCTACATTCTCGTACTGATGTCTGATCGAAAACTTTACCTCACCTTCAATGGTTATTTGCAGTAAACCATTAGCTTGCTGATCAAAATCCACTATCGCGCAGTAGGTCCCGATGTCGGCTATTCTGGGTTGCTCCTGCCGCGCATGACGTAACACCTGTTTACCTTCTTCAATAAGAATCACGCCAAACCCGACATCTTCCTTCATGCAGTTTTTGATCATGTCCAAATAGCGTGTTTCAAAGATTTGCAGCGGTAATTTGCCACCAGGAAACAAGACGAGGGGGAGCGGGAACAACGCAATTTCAGTCATGGGACAAGTGTACCTGACACAGTGGGTTAAGGAACCTCTGATTTTCCATTCCTGCCTTCCTTGCCCTGACGAAAATATCTACTTAATCTTAGGTTCCTTAGATAAACTGCCGCACTTCTCACATGACTTACATTATCCCAGGGAGTCCAATTGGATACGTTTCAAGTTTTAGTTCTGGCACTGATACAAGGTGTCACAGAGTTTCTGCCAGTTTCCAGCTCTGCCCACCTGATCCTGCCTTCCTCAGTACTGAATTGGCCAGACCAGGGACTGGCTTTTGATACCGCCGTCCACCTGGGCACATTGATAGCTGTTATCTGGTATTTCAGGTATGAGCTGATTTCATTGACGAGCGCTTTTTTCCAGAACCTGTTGGGTAGACCGACCATTGAGAGTAAATTCGCAATCAACCTGCTTATCGCAAGCCTGCCGATTATTCCGGTTGGGTTCATAATAAAGAGCTTCGTCGAGGGGGAGTTCCGATCCACAGAAACCATCATTTTTACGACCGTGTTTTTTGGCTTGCTGCTCTTCGCGGCAGATAGCTTCAGCAAGAAAAGCAGGCTGGAGACGGAACTGCACTGGCGGCATGCGCTCATCATCGGCGTTGCGCAGTGTTTTGCGCTGATACCTGGAACTTCCCGCTCGGGCGTGACAATGAGCCTCGCCCTGTTACTGGGGTATACGCGTGAAAGTGCCTCCCGGATTTCTTTCTTGCTCTCTATACCTGCAATCGCTGGCGCGAGCACCTTAAAGACCTATGACCTGATTCAGGATCCGACAACGGTAGATTGGCAGAGTATGGCGATCGGTATTATTGTTGCCGCCATCAGCGCCTATTTGTGCATCCGCCTATTCCTGGATTTCATAAACCGGATTGGGTTCACACCTTTTGTCCTGTATCGGTTGATGCTCGGCGCGCTGCTGTACTTGTTGGTTTAGATGCTACCTGTCAGTCGGTTAAAACGGGATGTCGTCGTTAAAATCTTCGGGTGGTGGTGAATCAAAAGCAGGGGCAGCATTTGACGACGAAGATTCAGCCCTGGCCTGGGGTTGATTGAAACCGCCCCCACTGGCGTTCATATCACCTCGACCATCCAGCATCTGCATTTCGTTGGCGACGATTTCGGTGGAGTAGTGTTTCTGCCCCTCCTTCTCATACATACGGGTCCGTAGTTCTCCTTCAATGTACACCTTGGAGCCTTTCTTCAGGTACTCACCAGCAATTTCAGCGAGTCGGCGAAAGAAAACTACCCGGTGCCATTCAGTTCTTTCATTGGTCTGGCCCGAGTCCCTGTCTTTCCAGGACTTCGAGGTTGCTACACTAATATTTGTCACCGCGTTGCCATCAGGCAGGTAACGTGTATCCGGATCATTGCCGAGATTTCCGACCAAAATTACTTTGTTAACGCCTCGAGCCATACGGTTCTCCTTTTACTATAGAAAAATTTTCTTAAACACCGACTATCGCCTTGTTACCGCCACGGGACAGTTTCTGCAATGCCTGTGAATCAAGCAGGTCGTCATCAACCTTAAGATACGCAACCTCCTCGCCTTCAATGAAGACGGCGTCGATAACACCGTCAATAGATAATAACGCGTCTCGCATCTCATTGGGAGCAGGCTTATCAATTCGAGACAGGGAAACAGACATACTGCGGTGATTATTTGCCGCAGGCATACCGATGATCACGAAAAACCAGATCACTGAAATGAGCGCATTAGCGTACATCAGGTGAGACATTGACCAGGCACCTGCAATGTATCCTCCCGTTGCACCGCCGACAAATGCACCGGCAAACTGGGCAGTGGAATATATACCCATGGCAGTCCCCCGGGCTCCGGCAGGCGCCAGTTTGGAAACCATCGCCGGGAGCATTACCTCCAACAGGTTGAAGGCCATGAAAAACAACACCATCGCCACAATCAGAACATTAAAACTCGAGTATTGTGAAAGAAGCAGGCTGGACGAAATAAAGAAAATTATCATACTCAGCATCAGCTGTTTCACGAAACCCGGTTTATCTGACAACCACATAAAGGGGCCCATGAGGATAAAGGTAACCACCAGGATTAAGAGATAAATCATGTGGTGATCGGAGGTTTCGATCTCGCCTGTTCCCAGCATATAAGACGGAAAAGCAATAAAACTCGACATCAGCAGAAAATGGAGAACAAAGATCCCAAAAGTAGTTCTCGCCAGACCCAGATGGTGTAAAACTTCTTTGACCCGCTTGATGCTCAATTGGGAGTCCGGGTTCAGCCCTATTGTATGCGCTGTCGGCACGAAGATTAACAACACCCCAATCCCCACAACCCCGGCCGCGGCTGTCCCCAGGAAAATGCCATCGAGCCCGTAGCTGCGATTAATCCATGGGCCCAGCACCAAAGCGATTCCAAAGGAGGCACCAATGCTCATTCCCACAATTGCAATTGCTTTGGACCGATTCTCCTCCCGGGTAACATCCGAGAGCAGCGCCAACAATGTGCTGGCTATTGCGCCACAACCCTGCAGGAAACGGCCTGCAATAATCCCGAATATGTTATCGGAAAATCCAGCAACCAAACTACCTGCAATAAACACCAGCAACCCGCCAAGGATAACTGGCTTGCGGCCTATTTTGTCGGACAAAAGCCCCAGTGGTATCTGTAGCAAAGCCTGGGACAAACCATAAATTCCCAGGGCAATTCCAATCAGCAATGGGGTGGCGTAGCTGAGCTCGTCTACCAGTAACGGGAGTACCGGTAAAATCATGAACAACCCTAGCATCCGCACAACATACAAAAGTGCAATAGAAATGGCTGCGCGTATTTCTTGTCTATCCATTCAGGGGGTTACTTACAAACACTAAAAACGGGTTCATTCGCTTTGCTTAGCGCATCACAAACTTATAACATCGTCCCCTCTCGAACCGGCAGGATAGCTAAAATACGACTCACGACGATGAAATAGATGATAGCAAGATAAGCGTCTGCCTACACTCAAGTTGTCAAGAATACTAAGTCAAAAATCACATGAATCAACCCACATTTTCAGCAATAACGACCAGGAGCGTCAGCATTCAAGCATGAGCGTTATTTCAATTCGGGGTGCACGCACTCATAACCTGAAGAACATCGATCTGGAAATTCCAAGAGACAAGCTTGTGGTTATTACCGGGCTGTCTGGTTCTGGCAAGTCTTCTCTGGCATTTGATACGCTCTATGCGGAAGGTCAACGCCGATACGTCGAATCACTGTCAGCCTACGCCCGTCAGTTCCTGTCGCTGATGGAGAAGCCTGATGTGGATCATATTGATGGATTGTCCCCGGCTATATCTATTGAACAGAAGTCAACCAGCCACAATCCCCGTTCCACCGTTGGCACAATAACTGAAATATATGATTACCTGAGACTGTTATTCGCACGGGTTGGGCAGCCCCACTGTCCTGATCACAACATACGCTTACAAGCCCAGTCTGTGGCACAGATGGTTGACCAGGTATTGTCGATAACGGGAGAAAAGCGAGTCATGTTACTGGCCCCTGTCGTCAAAAAACGCAAGGGTGAGCATCTTCACCTCTTCAATCAGCTCCGCACCCAGGGATTTGTGCGCGCCCGGATCAACGGGATTGTCACCGACCTCGACGAGACACCTGCACTAAATAAGAACAAACAACATACCATCGAGGTTGTCGTTGACCGGTTCCGGGTGAGGGATGATATAAAAACACGTCTGGCTGATTCTTTTGAAACTGCAATCCAGGCTTCAGATGGCCTGGCCAGTATTGCCTTTATTGATGATGATCAAAAAGATATCGTTTTCTCAGCCCGCTTCGCTTGCCCCGAGTGCGGCCATTCCATTACAGAACTGGAGCCCCGTTTTTTTTCGTTTAACAATCCGGCTGGTGCCTGTTCTGCTTGTGACGGTCTCGGGCTAAACCAGTTTTTTGATTCGGCGCATGTCGTCCACGACCCAGACCTATCACTGGCCGAGGGTGCAATCCATGGCTGGGACCGACGCAATATCTACTACTACCAGATGCTGAATTCACTGGCAGATCACTACCAATTCAGAATTGATACGCCCTTCGCAGATCTCAGCGAAGCTGATCGAAAGGTGATCCTGTTCGGCAGCGGAAAAGAAAAGATCGCGTTCCGCTATGTCAATGATCGCGGTGACGAATACACCCGGGCCCATGCCTTCGAAGGCATTATTCCCAACATGGAGCGGCGCTATCGAGATACGGAGTCCCAGGTGGTGCGTGAAAACCTTGCCCGCCACCTCAGCACCCAGAATTGCACGAGTTGTCTGGGAACAAGGCTGAACAGGGATGCCTGTGCAGTAACAATCAACGACACGTCCCTGCCCACAATCACCAATTGGTCTGTGGCTGAGGCGCATCAGTATTTCGAACAACTCATTCTGCAGGGCCAGAGAGCCAAGATCGCCGAGAAGATACTCAAGGAAATCGTCAATCGCCTCAGCTTCCTCATGGATGTGGGTTTGAACTATCTCACCATTTCCCGCAGCGCAAACACCCTAAGTGGTGGAGAAGCCCAGCGAATCAGGCTCGCCAGTCAAATTGGAGCAGGGCTGGTAGGTGTACTTTACATTCTGGATGAACCATCAATCGGTCTGCATCAACGCGACAATCAACGTCTGCTAAACACCCTGAACCATCTTCGGGATCTTGGAAATACGGTTATTGTGGTAGAACACGATGAAGAGGCGATCAAGTCTGCCGATTATATCGTCGATATTGGTCCCGGTGCCGGGGTGCACGGCGGTGAAATCGTTGCCGCCGGTAATCTGGAGGATATTCTGGCTGCAAAAGAGTCCATTACCGGCCAGTTTCTCTCGAACACGCGTCGCATCGAAATTCCCAAAAAGAGGACACCCTACGACCCCGAAAAAGTCCTGCGTATAAAAGGGGCGTCAGGAAACAATCTCCTGTCTATCAACCTGACAATACCGTTAGGTTTGATGACCTGTATTACCGGAGTTTCCGGTTCGGGAAAATCAACCTTGATCAACAATACCCTTTATCCCGAAGCCGCCAAACACCTGAACGGCGCCCAGAACCCGAACTCGGCACCGTTCGACGAAATGCATGGCCTGCACCAACTGGACAAGGTAGTCGATATTGACCAAAGCCCAATTGGCCGCACACCGCGATCAAACCCAGCTACCTATACCAATATTTTTACCCCGATCCGGGAATTGTTTGCCGCAACGCAGGAGGCACGATCAAGAGGCTACAAGCCCGGTCGTTTCAGTTTCAACGTCAAGGGTGGTCGCTGTGAAGCCTGCCAGGGTGATGGCTTGATCAAGGTTGAAATGCACTTTCTGCCTGATGTCTACGTAACCTGTGATGAATGTATGGGCAAACGGTATAACCGGGAAACCCTGGAAGTGCACTACAAGGGCAAGAACATCCACGAGGTACTGGCTCTAACCGTCGAAGATGCCTACGGGTTTTTCTCGGCGGTGCCCATGATTGCGCGAAGGCTAAAGACGCTGATGGATGTTGGCCTCGATTATGTGCGCCTGGGTCAGAGCGCGACAACGCTATCGGGGGGTGAAGCACAAAGAGTGAAACTGGCAAGGGAGCTATCAAAAAGGGATACTGGTAAGACGCTGTATATTCTCGATGAGCCAACCACAGGTTTGCACTTTCACGATATTGAACAATTGTTGGAGGTACTACACCACCTCAGGGATCGGGGTAACACCGTTGTGATCATTGAACACAACCTGGATGTAATAAAAACCGCAGACTGGATCGTCGATCTAGGGCCGGAAGGCGGGTCCGGTGGTGGCGAGATCGTCGCATTTGGCACACCTGAAGACCTGACAAAACAGGAATGCTCGTTTACAGGCCAGTTCCTTGCTTCCGTACTCGCTAAGGGCTCTCGACAAACCTAG
>JAPYTQ010000059.1:0-27594 GCA_029941905.1 Pseudomonadales bacterium
TCGTACATTGAGTAAGTTTCTTTGCAGTATTTATCGCGCCATCTCCCTCGCAATTTTATGGTTACCTGCTACCGTTATAGCCCAGGACAGACCCAACATTCTAATCATCTGGGGTGATGATATCGGTTATTTTAATGTCGGGGCTTACAACCGTGGTGCCATGGCTTATGACACACCCAATATCGACAGTATCGCGAACGACGGCATCCTGTTTACCGACGGTTACGGACAGAACAGTTGTACCGCTGGCCGCTCGACATTCATCACAGGCCAGAGCGGATTCAGGACCGGATTGCTCAAGGTAGGCTTGCCTGGCGCCGCAGAAGGGCTCAGCGGCAAGGACCCAACCATTGCTGAACTGTTACCTGAAGAGTATATGACAGGCCAGTTTGGTAAAAACCACCTGGGTGACCTGGATGAACATTTACCCACTAACCACGGCTTCGATGAATTTTTCGGGAATCTATACCATCTTAATGCCGAGGACGAACCTGAGAATGAGGACTACCCCACGGACCCGGAGTTTGCGAAGAATTTTGGACCCCGGGGTGTTATTCACTCCCTTGCCGATGGCAAGATCGAAGACACCGGCCCTCTCAGCATGAAGCGAATGGAGACCATTGATGAGGAAGTGACCGCCCGCGCTCTTGAATTCATCGAGAAAGCACATAAGGCGAAACGACCATTTTTTGTCTGGTACAACACCACACGAATGCATGTCTGGACCCGCCTGAAAGCGAAATCGAAAGGCGTGACCGGTCAGGGCATCTATGCAGATGGTATGGTTGAACACGACGGTATGGTGGGTCAGTTGTTGGACAAACTGGACGAACTCAGTATTGCCAACAATACAATTGTGATGTACTCCACGGACAATGGCGCCGAGACGTTCACCTGGCCTGATGGTGGCACCACACCATTTCGGGGAGAAAAGAACACGACCTGGGAAGGCGGTTTTAGAGTACCAATGATGGTAAAATGGCCGGGTAAGATCAAAACTGGACAAGTTTCCAATGAGATCATATCCATGGAAGACTGGCTGCCAACATTCCTCGCCGCTACTGGTGACTCCGATATCAAAGAGAAACTACTCAAAGGTCACAGGGCCGATGGGAAAAAATTCAAGGTACACCTCGACGGTTACAATTTCCTGCCATATTTTACCGGCAAGGAAGCCACAGGTCCTCGCCAGGAAATGTTTTATTTCACTGACGATGGCGAACTTTCTGCCCTTCGATATGGTCAGTGGAAGTTGATGTTCTCGGAACAAAGAGGTCACGGGATGGAGGTCTGGCAAGAACCCTATGTGACCTTACGTTTTCCAAAACTGTTCAACTTACGTCGCGATCCATTTGAACGAGCCGATTCGGAATCCGGCGCCTATGAGACCTGGCGCTTCGAGCGACTCTTTCTGATTGCACCAGCAGCCGCTTATGTAGGTCAGTTTCTGAGCACATTTAAAGAATTCCCTCCGCGCCAGGAACCGGGTAGTTTTAACCTGGACAAGGTGCTGAAATCTTTGCAGACAGAAAACAGCGGCGCAAACTGAGAGGCTAGCCCAGCGTAGGATCAATTTTATGACTACACTGGATCAGTTCCTGACGTTAAAAACCCGTATGAGCGATTCCATTATCGGTCAGGAGACCGTTGTGGAGCGCATTTTAATAGGTTTGTTGGCCAACGGTAACCTGTTGGTTGAGGGTCTGCCCGGGTTAGCTAAAACCCGCGCTGTCAAAGCACTGGCAAAAAACCTCGAAGCTGATTTCAATCGAATTCAGTTCACTCCCGATTTGCTGCCTTCTGATGTCACGGGTACAGAAGTGTATTACTCGAACGAGGGTAACTCAGAATTTCGTTTCGAACCCGGTCCAATTTTCGGCAACCTGATCCTGGGTGATGAAATTAATCGCGCACCGGCCAAGGTTCAGTCTGCCATGCTCGAAGCCATGGAAGAACGACAGGTCACTGTTGCGGGTAAAACTCACAAGCTACCGCCACTCTTTATGGTCATGGCCACACAGAATCCGGTAGAACAGGAAGGCACATATCCATTGCCGGAAGCGCAAATGGATCGATTCTTAATGCATGTGGTTATTCGTTACACCTCGGCTGAAGACGAAGTAGCAGTTGTTCAACTGGTACGCAGGGAAGAGCAGCAAGACAACGCAGGTGAAGATCAGCAACTTCGTGAGTCAGCGACCAAAATCCCGCAGCAGGTTATTTTTGACGCACGGGAGGAAATCGCCAACATTAATGTTTCTGATGCCATGCAGAAATACCAGGTTGACCTGGTCTATAGTACAAGAACACCAGAGAAGTACTCCGATGATCTTCGTCGCTGGATCGATGTGGGTGGTAGCCCCCGCGCATCAATCGCACTTGATAAGTGCAGCCGCTGCCATGCCTGGTTGAATCAAAGGGATTATGTTGATCCCCAGGATGTTCGTGCCATTATCCATGATGTACTGCGGCATCGAATCATGCTGTCCTATGAAGCACAAGGTGAAGGGGTAACCAGTGACCGGGTGATTGACGAATTAGTAACACAAATCGCTCTCCCCTAGCCGGTATCATGATTTCGAATCCGGATCCGCGTATCACCATCTCGCTGAAACATCTGCAGCAACTGGAAGGCCCGGCCAGGGGCCTTTCCTTTCTGCCCCGCCAACCCGCTAAAAGTATTCTGAATGGACAACACGCATCCAGGCTACGGGGCCGTGGACTCAATTTTGAAGAGCTTCGGAGTTACTTGCCCGGGGATGACATACGTTCAATAGACTGGAAAGCGACCGCCCGTAAACGGGAACCCCATGTTCGCGTCTATACTGAAGAGAGGGATCGCCCTGCGCTGGTTATTGTGGACCAGCGGCAGTCGATGTTTTTTGGTACCAGTCATTGCATGAAGTCCGTGGCGGCTGCCGAAGTTGCAGCCGTAACCGCTTTTCGCGTACTCGCAAAAGGTGACAGAATCGGCGGCATCGTCTTTGATGACAAGCGTGTAGATGAATTCAAGCCACAGCGCAGTCGCCGCGCATTGTATACGCTGCTGAAAAACATCGAAAAGAAAAATCAGGCATTAAGTGTCGACAATCCTGCTGTGACAGAGCCCCTGCCTCTTAACCAGCCATTACAAGCCGCAAGCCGAATTGCCCGACATGACCACCTGATAGTTGTTGTTAGCGACTTTGATGGCATCGATGACGAGACACATCGACACATCACCAACCTGGCCAGGGGCAATGACGTCTGTCTCATGTTGATCCATGACCCCTGGGCAAAGGACATGCCGAGGGGGCTGGATATCGTCGCCTCAGATGGTCAACTGCAGGTTTCCCTGGACACCACCACCGAGAACTCATGGAACAGGTTGAATAATGCGAGCAGAGACCGACTGCAGAATATCGTCGACTGGCAATCCAGTGCCGGTGTGACCGTTTTTCCCATCACCACGGGACAATCGACAATTCCCCAATTGCAAAAACTGCTGGGTGGGACGCCTTCGAGAAGAAAATTCACATGAACGAGTTGGAGAATCTCAACCTGATCGAACTGTTAGATCTGCTGGTGGATATTCATATACCTGAGCCTGTTTCCTATTGGCCCCAGACAACAACCTGGTCTGTTATTTTTTTCATCATCCTTGGCCTGGCAGCAACATTCAGCTGGCTTCAATGGGTTAACTACAAGAACAACGCCTATCGCAGACGGGCCATTAAAGAACTGGGCGCCATCAAGCAACAGGATGATATACCCAAACAAATATCGGCCATCGCCAGCATCATCAAGCGAGTCGCAATCGTGAGTTTTGGCCGAAACCAGGTCGCTGAATCATCCGGCAGCGCCTGGTTAACTTTCCTGGACCAGTCCTGCGAGGATCTGAATTTCTCGACGGGTCCCGGTAAGCATCTCGCTTTCGGACCTTACAAGAAAACAATTGAAGCATCTCCGGGCGAGGTACTTGAACTGCTCGAAGTAGCCGAAAATTGGGTTGCCAGCCACGAGGGAAGCGCCAACGATGCTTGATTTTGTTTATCCGTGGGCTTTTTTCCTGATGCCATTGCCGTTTCTGGTGCGATGGTTGTTACCCGCACATTACGAACCTGTCAGCGCGCTGCGAATGCCATTCCTCCATTTCATTGCGAAGATCACCGGTCAGCAACCAAGGGAAGGCTCCGTTATTCTAACCTGGCACCTGATCCAGACGATCACTGCTGTACTTGTCTGGGTACTGCTGGTCACGGGTGTCGCAAAACCCCAGTGGCTGGGGGAACCTATTATAAGAACCGATGCAGGCAGAGATGTCATGTTAGCCATTGATATCTCCGGTTCGATGGAAGAGCGGGACTATGCCATTGCCGGTGAAGATAACCTCAGTCGGTTGAATGTGGTAAAGCGAGTCGTGGGTGATTTTATTGAAGAACGTGAAGGCGATCGCATCGGATTAATCGTCTTCGGTACAAAAGCGTATGTGCAGGTGCCTTTCACCCAAGACCTGCAAACCGCACGAGCATTGCTGGACGCAATTGAGGTCGGTATGGCAGGTCCTCATACCGTGATCGGTGACGCGATAGGTCTGGCAATAAAAACCTTCGAAGTCAGCGAACTGGACCAGAGGCTGCTCATCATACTGTCAGACGGTGAAGATACGGGCAGTCGTATGACCCCTGTTAATGCAGCCGCAATCGCGGCGAAAAATGGCCTCCGGATATTTACCGTGGGTATTGGAAACCCGAAGGGT
Organism: Pseudomonadales bacterium; assembly: GCA_029941905.1. GTDB lineage: Bacteria > Pseudomonadota > Gammaproteobacteria > Pseudomonadales > Azotimanducaceae > JAHRVQ01. The sequence continues at coordinate 4,739 of JAPYTQ010000059.1, forward strand.
CAGGTGACGCCAGGGTCGATTTCGACACCCTGGAGGAGATAGCAAACCTTGCTGGGGGGCACTATTTCTCGGCTGCTGACCACATGGGGCTGGTTCGTGTCTATGCTGAGATCGACAAAATGGTGCCCCGCGAGACTCGTACAACAACTTACAGGCCGCGACGTTCACTGGTTCACTGGCCAGTTGGATTCGCGCTTGTCTTGATGTTGATTGGCATAAGCCTGATGCTGCTGCTCAGGAGTAGCGGTTTGCACGCGGGTGATCCCAATCAGCAGACGAAGAAAAACAAAATCGTTGGGGCGCGCCAGTGATCGATATCGTTGCCCAGTTACATTTTATCCGCCCGTTGTGGCTGCTGACAATCCCGCTGATTTTCGCTTTGTGGTGGATGTCCCGGCAAACCCTGACCCGCCCGCCACCCTGGACAAAAGCACTGGCACCTCATCTCGCTGATGCACTTATTCTCAATAAACAGAAAGTGAAACGAATAGTTGCGGTTGATGTGACCGCAGTGATTATGCTTATCACTTGCTTATGCGCCTCGGGCCCCAGCTGGAATCGAGTCCCGAATCCGTTCTTCAGCGAAACAGCACCACTGGCAATTGCTCTGAATGTAAACCAGACGATGCTCACCAATGATATTCAACCAACCAGGCTAGCGCGAGCGAAGATAAAGATCCAGGACTTGCTGGCGATCCGCAGTGGTGCTCGCACCGCACTGGTTGCCTATGCCGGGTCCGCTCATATGGTTTTGCCCCTCACCGAAGATCCAGACCTGCTGAAGCCATTCTTAAACGGCCTCACTCCCGGGATCATGCCGGTAAAAGGTAACGACGCCTCTCTCGCGTTGAATCTTGCTCATGACATCCTGACGACCGATGAAACACCGGGCAGTATCCTGTTCGTGACTGACGACATTTCGGAGACAGTGTTGCCCGCGTTCGCCCAATACCAACAACGCGATGGTGGATACTCCATGGTTGCCCTGATTGTAGGCACAGAAAAGGGCGGTAACCTGCAATTGGAAGATGGCCGGTTAATTGGTGGGCCAGGTATAGACAAACGACGTATCAACCAGTGGCAGCGGTCAACCGGTATACGGATTGTTGACTTTGACACAGGAGAAGGTGATCTGCGACAAATCAGCCGTATCGTCGCTTCAAACCTGCAGGCATCAAAGGACCAGGATGAGCGATCCGAATGGCTGGATCAGGGCTGGTGGCTACTCTGGCCCGTATTATTGTTAATGCTAATTTCCTTTCGTAGAGGGTGGACGATCGTCTGGCGATGATGAGTGTTGAGACGGAAAAATTTTTGATGGGAAGTGCCAGGTTGAGAACAACCAGACTCGCTCGCCGGGCTTTGTTCCTGCTGGCCTTCTGTCTGATCAGCGGATGCGATACGGTGGTCAACAGCCGGTTTGCGGATTATTTCCTGACAAAAAACCAACAAGGTCGTTATGCCTTCGAGCGGCATCAATACCAACAGGCATCCGACAGCTTTACAGACCCCATGTGGAGAGGGGTAGCATCTTACAACGCCGGAAGGTACGAACAGGCTGCAACGGATTTTGCCCAGGTTCGTTCTGCAAATGCCCTGTTTAACATGGGCAACGCCCTGATCGGCAACCGGGAATACGCACAGGCAATCATGGCCTTCGAGCAAGCCCTTGAAATTGACAAGGCTCACCAGGGTGCTCAGAAGAATCTAGAACTCACCGCAGCAATCATCATCTACCTGAACCAGGCGAGACAGGAAGGTGGCACCGAGGTTGGCGCTGATGAGTACCGGTTCGACAACACAACCAATGAAGGTCTGGATACAGTCATCAACGAGCAAGATCAACTCAGGCTGGAATCTGCCGAACAATGGATGCGAACTGTAGATACACGCCCAAGGGACTTCTTGCGAACCAGGTTCGCACTGGAGGCGACGAGGTGAAACCCGTCACAATACTGTTGGCGCTATTCATCGCGGCACCGATTGGGTCTCTTGTCGCTGCAAAACCCATCGTCCGGGCTGAGATTGATCCTGTTTCAGTTACCGTTGGCAAAGCCGCAAAACTCAAAATTACCGTGCTGGTGCCAACCTGGTTTACCAGCCCGTCTGTCTATCCCTCGTTGGAAAAACTTAACCTCATCACCCGTCTCCCGCCCGATAGTACTTACCCAATAACGGAGAGAATCAATGGTGAATCCTGGTCAGGGATTCTCAGGGAATATGAACTCTACCCACAGAGTGTCAACGAGTTTACTTTCCGCTCAGAAACAATCCGAGTGAGCTTTGCAGACCCGGATACAAGGAAGCCTATCAACATGGACATGCCAATCCCCGGGGTAAGTCTCAGTGCGACAATTCCCCGTGGCGCTGAATCCCTGAACCCTTTCCTCGCCTCATCCGAATTAACCCTGGATCTGGTTATTGAAGGCAGTACCGATTCACTCAAACCGGGGGATGCGATCATCGTGACTGCCACAGCCACGATTCTGGATATGCCTGCAATGTTCCTGCCCAGACTTATCAATATCCCTCCAACCAGAGGCCTGGCACTGTATCCAAACCAGCCGACCGTCGAGGAAACCCGGCGTGCCAAGGAAACGAGAACCACGAGTACCAGGAGCGAAAGTGTCACTATAGTATTCGAAGAACCCGGCAGCTACCTCGTACCGGAAATCACGCTCCACTGGTGGGACGTGAAAACAAACTCGATCCAGACAGTGGATGTTCCACAACACAAGCTCACCGTACAAGGTCCACCTATATCATCGCCGAATGATACCGGTTCGATATTTCCAACAGGGTTACTGGTCATACTGGTGATCGTTTTGATGCTAATAGTATTGCTTTTCATCAACAGAGAGCGAGTTCTGAACCTTTTGGCGGAAAGGCGAGCCAGGAAACTGGTAACCGAACATTACGCTTTTAAATCCCTCACAACTGCGATGAGACACGGTCAAAAACAACCGGTTTACCATGAGTATCTCCACTGGTTGGGACAAATCCAGGTGACTGTCCAGAATATCACCAGCAAAATCGGGCAACGAGATACTGCCTACAGTTTCGAAGACCTAGGCAAAGAACTTTATGATGATTCACCGGGATCGCAAAGAGCCATGACGCCCTTAACTGCGATGCAAAAAAGATCCCTCAGAACTTATGTAGATGAAATCAGGCACATTGCCCGGAATCAGTCAACATTGTGGGACGCCGCCAATGTCTTGCCTCCACTGAACCCCTGATTATTTAGGCGGCTGGATTTCAACAATACCAACAAACGACTTGTCCGACTTTCGCAACCCGAGGAACGCATCGCGATAGCGGGAGTGGATAGGGATAAAAGTATAATCGTCAAAGGTTCCACCCTGTTCCGTCAACCAATTATCCAGGTTTCCATCATCATCTCTCTCCTGAATAACTTTTTCTTCGATTCCTTCCTGAAGGATCTGGTCAATATGGTCACCGAGCGCCTGATATGTCGGCTCATAAACCCATGGTGGGATATTGGTCTGGTACAACACCTTCAGAAAATCAGCCTGTTCAATAGGATTTTCCGGAAGAACCGAGATAACCCTGGCCGGTGTGACATCAGAATAATTCGACGGATTCGGCGTCAGCACTCCGTATTTCGCAAACGTGTCTGCGCTGGAACTGTAAAAATGTTTTTCGTAATATATAAAAAAAATCGGGCGCTCAGAATAGACAACAAACACACCTGCCAACAAACAAACGCTCTGTGTAATGCCGATCATGGCTAGATCAAACTTGAGGCCCGGCTTACCGGATTTAAACACCACGAGCGTTAGCAGCGGTCCTAAAATCAGGTCGACTCCAATGATTATGCGCATCCCCTCCCAGCCACCATCAATGGAATAAAAGAAGTCCGGGTACCATCGAAACAAAATAAAGTAGGCAAAGACAACAAACACACCAAGACTGATCGCGAAATGATAAAAGGAGGCGCGATAGCGTGAGATTCCGTCAGCACCATCAGGGTCTGTTGGCATGACTGTCGCCTCAATAGGAGTTTCCTCGTTAGGTGCTTCCGCCATAGTCATTACCACAAACCAAAATGTACCTGGAAAATTGAACCATACTCAGCTACTGCTGTATAGCGGCGTTATAAATGATAGCCATTCTCTTTTTTACACAAATTGCCAAAATTCGGCTATGATCGACCCCACAGAAAAAGGAAGATCTCATGCTCGACTATGTGGCTCTTGGAATATTGGTGTTCGCGTCGGTTACGGTGTTCTACGGTATCATCGCAATCCATGACATTCCGTATGAGATTGCCAAACATCGCAATCATCCACAACAGGATGCCATTCACATCGCGGGTTGGGTGAGCCTGATGACACTACATGTTTTGTGGCCATTTCTCTGGATCTGGGCAAGCCTGTACCGTGAAGACCGGGGATGGGGATTTTCCTCCAATGTGAATGCGTCTTCTGAAGATCTGCGATCACAGCTCAACAGTATCAAAGCCCAGCTAACGAAAATAGAATCCAGGATCGCTGACACTAAAACATCAGCCAACGAAGAAGCAGGAGAAGAATAATGGACCTGTTACTTATCCTGACTTACGCCGCCGTCTGTATCGTTGTATTCAAGGTTTTCAAGATTCCGCTCAACAAGTGGACAGTGCCCACCGCGGTACTCGGGGGAATTATCCTTATCGGCGGGCTTATTTTCACCATGAATTACAACCATCCCTACACCGAGATCAGCAGGGAATATTTCGTGACCACACCTATTGTTCCAGCCATCTCGGGTATCGTCATCAACGTTCCGGTCGCACCTAATGAAAGGCAAACCAAAGGAGATGTCCTGTTTCAGATCGACCCAATACCCTATGCTAACAAAGTGAAAACGATGGCGGCCCAGTTGGTGGTTGCAACAGACGACCGTGGACGGGCACAGGAACTTATGGACGCCGGTGTTGGCAGACAGAGAGACCTGGATGTCGCTATTGCACAAGTCGAAGCGCTTGAGGCACAAGTTGCTGATGCTGAGTACGATCTTGAACGTACCACTGTCATCGCACCAGGCAACGGCTATGTCACACAAGTCACACTACGACCCGGCATGATGGCCGTAGCTATGCCGCTTCGCCCTGTCATGATATTCGTGCATGAAGAGGAACACTACCATGTGGCCTGGTTCCGCCAGAACAGTATGCTGCGGCTCAAGGAGGGAGATGAAGCGGAGGTTGCCTTTGACGGCATTCCCGGAACAGTTTTTACCGGTGTCGTGGATCTGATATTGCCAGTAATCGCGGAAGGCCAGGTTCAGCCGACCGGGAATCTAATGAATGTCGGGGTCAATGACCCGGCAGGCCGAATTCCCGTTCACATTAAAATAACCGACGAACGCTTCGCTGCACATAGAGAAATGGTTGCTGGTGGCGCTTTTGCACAAACGGCTGTTTACACGGAACATTTTCACCATGTCGCTATTATGCGCAAGATACTCCTGAGAATGTCGGCCTGGATGAACTACTTATTTCCGTTTCACTAAAGCAGCGGAAACCCGGCATTTCGGATTTTTATTGAGCTTGCGTTCCCAATTCATGTAGTGCATCGAGCCTGTCGGTTAGTAAGGACGCCCACTGCCTGATACTTCGCCTTACCTCCGAGACATTCATTGGACGACTGGACCGCTGCGCGTAAACAGGGGCAAAGGCTGTTCGGTCAGCAGTACGTGCCAGAATTTCCTCACTTTGAGAATCACGAAATTCAAGCACAAGGGTGGCTTCGCCTATTTTAGTAATGAAGTTATCGCCCCGTCCCATTTGATCTGGTGGTACAGAAGAAACTACGTCCAGCAGGCCACCTTTTATTTCCAGCACATCAGTACCTTCTTCCGTCACGAGGGTGTAGTACTGACTCTTTCTTAATTCTTCCAGAAACACTTCCTGTACAACTTTTTGAAAAGTGGCTTTCTGTTTCTCATCCAGCGGAAATTCTGAACGCGAAGAGTTGGATCTGGTCGTACCTGTCAGAGGCTTTACGGAGCGATACTCGATACCGGCACCCACTAGCCTGATCTTGTTGTAACCGCTCAAATCAAGACCAGGTCTCACCCAAACCATTGCCATGCTGGCATGATCGACACGGTGCAATCCATCAAAGGACACCTCTGCATCCGGCCCTGTTTGCATGGTTGGCTCTGTGCTACTACATGCCCCTATCAGCACAATCGCAGTCAGTAAAAGTAAATGTTTCATAAAATCATCCTTTTTGTCAGTAATCCGTAAATCCGCACTGTATCGCAAAACAGACCGCCGCGCATACTCAATCATTACAAAATAGGAATTGTGGATAGTATTGTCATTCGCTGTTGCCTAGAATTCAGTACAGGCATATTACACCGGCCAATAATCAAGGAAAGATTTTTTGTCAATGAAGTGGATACCCACCTTTGTTTCCCTCGTTCTACTCTTTGCTTCCATTCACGGTGAGGCTAACGAGTACCGAACTGATGGCCGTATCGTTGCTATTGGTGTGATAAACAACTCCTACGAACAACTGCACCAGCTTCTGTTGGAGCTGTCACTGATCGATGAATCTGGTGACTGGTCTGGAGCAGATGCCTATCTTGTCAGCCTTGGTGACCTTGTCGGTCAGGGACCGGATTCACGCAAAGTTCTCGACCTGCTTATGCGATTGCAGTCACAGGCACCAGATTCCGGTGGAAGAGTACTCCAGGTACTGGGCGACCATGAACTCATGTTGCTCGCCGGAGATTTGCAATATGTATCCGAATCCGACCATCAATTCGCTGAAGCTTTCTCACCATTTGGTGTTTACGGAGCATGGCTACTTAGCGCGGTGCCGGTTATCAAGATCAATGACTCAATTTTTGTCCATGGCGGTCTCTCTTCCGAACTCTTTGACAAATCAGTTGACGAGATTAACCAGACGATCCGGACCCAACTGGAGCAAGTCACAAAATCACGTTCACCCGCGGGAAAGGAGCTTAAGAAACTCACTGAGTCAGAAAACAGCCCCGCGTTCTCTGCACGAGGACCCATTTGGTATCGCGGCAACAGCACATGTCACCCCTACAGTGAGTCTTTTAACACCGAGAAAATTCTGAAACGCCTGGGTGCAATGCATATCATCGTTGGACACGCTGAACCAGTCGAAAATATGATTAGCCGGATCAACGGGCAGGTAATCCTGGCTGGTTCTGGCGCGAAAGAATCTGCGGCGAAGGTCAAAGCATCTGCATTGGTGATCAACAAAAATGGGCTCAAGATGCATTACCTGGGTGCGAGCCAACTTGAAGATATCCCGCAACAGCAATCCCTTCACGGTATTGGCTCCGATATCATGACTGATGAAGAAATCGAGGAATTTCTGCTAACAGCAACCATTACCCGGGTTAAACCTATCGGTCTTGGGGTCACCAAATCGAGCAAAATCACTCTGAAGAAAAACGGCGTTCAGTTAAATGCACTGTTCAAAACCTATGATTCAACTCCCGGTCTCGAATCAAGAAAAGGATATGGTCGCCACCCGGAATTTGAACCTGATCGCTATCAGCATGAGCTCGCCGCTTATAGAATAGATCGACTATTGGACCTTCATCTGGTACCAGCCTCTGTTGAAAGAACGATTGACGGTCAGAAAGGGCTGGTTCAACTCTGGCTCGAAAATGTCACCAATGAAACAGAAAGGGTGGAGAAAAAACTGCCTTTCGACAGCGCCTGTGCGCGATTCGAACAGTATCGACTGAGGTTTATATTTGATGTCCTTATTTATAATACTGATCGCAACACTGGCAACTTCGTATTTACCAACGATGGCAATATGATGTACCTGATCGATCATTCAATAGCATTCGGGCTCGAGAAGAAACGACCGGCGCAATACAAGAAAGTGACATTAAGAGTTTCCGGATTAATGGAAGGCAAGTTGTTGAGCCTGACCCCGGAAATCCTGCATCAGGCGTTATCGAATTATCTTCATCCGAGGCAAATTGATGCCATCATTGATCGGCGGGATCTTATTCTGAAACAAGCCACCAGACCCTGATAAATTTATGAATTCAGACGCATCTTCCAACGAAGCAACACTTTCATGGGGTGAAAGGCTACTCTCCCTGGGAGCCGAGATTCGCCCCGGCGAAGGTAAGAGTGCTTATCTGCTGATGACATCGCTGTTCTTCCTGTTGATTACTGCCTACCTGCTAAAACCTGCGCGGGAAATGCTGATTTTGACTCAAGGCGGTTCGGAAATAAGAAGTTACTCTGTGGCCCTGCAGGCAATTCTGCTCATTGTGGTAATACCCATTTACGGCATATTGGTGCGGAAATTTGACGGTCGAAAGTTCATGCTGGGCATCACCGTTTTTTTCGCCACAAACATGTTCTGTTTCTACGTTCTAGCAAAAATGGGGGTGCAGATTTCTATTCCCTTCTTTGTCTGGTTGGGAGTCTATGGGGTGCTCATTGTGTCCCAGTTCTGGGGTTTCGCGTCACAGGTTTACGACAAACAAAGAGGTGAGCGACTATTCGCCCTCGTCGCTGTAGGTGCGTCTGTCGGGGCCTGGGTAGGCTCGATTCTCTCTCGCTGGCTGGTCACTTTTTTCGGTCCGAATGAACTGATACTGATGAGTATATTCACCCTTCTCATCGCGGTCGCAATTACCACACGATTATCCGCTGACGATTTCAGTGGCGTCAGCGAAGAACCCAAAAAGGCAGTCTCCTACTGGAGCGGGTTTTCCATGGTGGTTAAAAGTCGCTACCTGATTCTGATCGCTATCTTCGTTATTTTGCTTAATTGGGTAAACAGTACCGGGGAATACCTGCTTTCGTTCCTGGTAGAAGTTTTCTATGAGGAAGGAACAGCAGCAGGGTCGATTACAGATTCAAAAGAAACCTACATCGGAAAGTTCTACACTGAATTCTACCTGATGGTGAACCTCGTGGGTGTCATCATTCAGTTTTTTGTCGTTTCCCGTTTAATCAAATGGGCTGGATTCAGGCCAGCCTTCGTGATCACCCCAATACTTGTTTTCATGGGCTATGGACTATTGGCCTTTTTCCCCATCGTCGCCCTGTTTCGGGTAGTGAAGGTTGCAGAAAACGGTCTCGACTATTCCCTGCAGAACACCACGCGACAGATCCTGTTCCTCCCCACTACCAGGCGCGAAAAATATGAAGCTCGCGCGGTCATCGATACGCTATGCTTCCGGTTTGGAGACCTGCTCCAGGCTGGAGCGGTATTTATAGGCCTTAACGTGCTGTATGTGCTCCCGCGGCATTTTGTATTCCTGAACATCTTCCTGGCTTTAGCTATGGTGATCGTGGGAATGTACATTGGGAAATACTACCTTGAGAAGACCAGCATTGAGAAACCCGGGGAATCGGATTCTTCCCGGTCTGACTCAATCACTGCCTAGCGCCGTTGCCAGGAATCAGCGTCCCGACACACTCTTGTGTTCACTATCCATCACAGTGAATTCTTGTAGATCACACCATCCTTCATAATGACCCGGATTGTTTCAATACCATCACGGGGCTCGGCATCAAACCACTTCTCGTTACCACCGATCACTGTGATATCTTCAAGCGGGTTACCATCAACCAGCAACAGATCGGCATAGGCACCTTCTTCTACCACACCTAACTTTCCCTCTGGGTACGGGTCAAGAACCGCACCGGAGAGTTTAAGGATTTCACCATTGACCGAGGTTAATGCCTTGAGGTAGTAATGGTTACCAAAGAATTGTGCACCCAGGTAAATCTGGTGGTCGTTTTGTGCCTGGCACGCGGTTGGTAAACCAATACAGTCACCCTGGAAGCCGAGTTTAGGGCGATACTTTTTGACATTCTCAACATAGTCCTTAAACGCCAACTGGGCAGATGCCGCCTTGCGAGTCGAAGCCGGGCTTGCAGAGATGGCTTCAACTTCGCCCAGGGCGGAAGAAAAAGCCTGCATATTGGTTGTCATATAAGCACCCTTTTTCTTCATCAATCTGGCGATTTCAGAATCAAACATAAAACCATGTTCGATGGTCTTTACTCCGTGAACCAGACAACGCATGATCGATTTCTTGCTATAAGCGTGAGACATCACATAAGACCCGTAAGCATTGGCAACTTCTACTGCAGCACGAATCTCTTCCGGTGAATAGGCATCGAGTTGCCATGGATCAAACTGTGACGCCACGCCACCACTGGACATGATTTTGATTTGAGTCGCCCCCTGCATAAAATTCTGCCTGGCTGCCGTCTTTATCGCATCCACGCCATCAGCGGTTAGGGTCATACCCAAGCTTCCCGCTGCAGAATTCGGCCCGTTTATTGTTTCATTGGGTGTTGTGAAATTTCTGAAATCAGCGTGCGACCCTGTCGGACCAATAAAACCTCCTGAAGGGTAAATTCTTGGGCCCTGGACCAGGCCAGCATCAATTGTTTTTCTCAGTCCTGCCCCCATGCCACCTGCATCCCGCCAGGAAGTAAAACCAGACATCAATGCAGCTTTGGCATTTACCGCAGAGCGAATCGCAAGTTCTTCCCAATTCCGGTTGTTCTCAATATCGGCAAGAGAATTACCATTCATTTGCAAGTGACCATGGCCTTCGATCAAGCCCGGCATCAATGTCCGACCTCCGCCATCAATCATTGTCGCACCATCCGCAATGATCGGCTCTGAAGTAACTTGTTTAATCAGGTTTTTCTCGATTAGCACATTCATGCTCATCTGCAGTTTTTTGGAGGTACCATCGAAAACATTAACGTTCATAAACAGTGTTTTCCCATCAGCAAAAACACTGCTGGACAAAACTAATAACATTAGGGTTGCAAAGATGCGTGTCATTAAACTCTCCTTGGATGTTGTGGTTATCGTTCTACGGTCTATCTTTGCATCGGCCTCGCCTGGGGCATCGGCCTCGGTGTTGGCCGGGGTTGAATTGAAGGTCCTCCCGGCCGATGTACTGGTGGTCGGGGCCGGTACATCGGTGGACCAAAACCCCCATGAGGGTAATGCCGCGGATACCCATAACCATAACCATGGCTATAGTGAATGCCGTAGGATGTGTGAACGCTGCCACCTGTGCTCTCACAGGAAACAATGCCCGCCAACGTTAGTCCAAGGATCATAACACCAGCAAATATCCTCATGACTCGCCCTCCCATTGAGGCGCCTCATAAATTGCCAGCAAACCTCCTGTTGGATCTGCTATTAATACGATGTTAGGTTTAGCCTCGCCTTTAAGTTCACGAGACTCACCCCCGGCTTTTTTCACTTTCAACAGGGTATCAGCAACACTTTCGACCAGCACATAGGGCAGCCAGATTGATTTTTTCTGGGACTCGTGACCTTGTACCAACCCAGCCCTGGCTATCTCTCCCACGGCCAGCAACAGGTCTTGATCCCTATCTGACATCCAGTTATCCACAACCTCATATCCAAGCTCGGCATAGAACGCTGCCGCTATTTTTGTATCCGTAGACCACAGTTCTATCCAGACCCATTCGCCAATCTCCGCGCCCTCTTCCACAGGGTCACCGGAAGCAGAATCGATCACGCCGAAAACCGCCGAATCAGGTGCTACATAAATAGCAATTTCACCACGACCTTCGATAAATGTTGGTTCAAAAACAACCTCGGCACCCGCATTGGTGAGGTAACGATGGGATTTTTCCAGGTCAGAAGATGAGATAAAGCTAATCCACTGGTTGGACTCTGTGGCTTCGTCCTGGTTTTTCGCAATACCGCCCAGTCGTTGGCCTCTATGACTCAGTACAAGATAGTCTGCATCGAAGTAGGTCGCATGCCAGCCAAAAACGTCGGAGTAGAACCTGGCAGCTTTGCGGACATCGGTGGTCAGCAGATCAGCCCAGACAAACTTCCCCGGGTATTTGTGATCAGTGCTGGATTCCGTGATTGCCAGACTCTGGGCGAATAACGGTAGGTAAGCAGATAAAAGAAAGAGTACAAAAACTCGTTTCAGAATCCTTTTCATTGGGTATTACTCCTAAAGGCAATCTATACGAATCATGCAATCGATTCTAACAGTTAGCGAAGCTTTGATTAAGTGGATTATCCACCAATCAAAACGGTCGCCCAACAAACAGATAGGTCGCGAAATTCCCCCCCTCTGCAAGCCCGGCAGCCAGGTATACCGGACCGATGAAAGTATCTGCACCCACAAATAAAGCACCAGCGGTTAACGTATTGCTGAGGGAGATGTCGTCAGAATCCTGCCAGGCATTTCCCAGTTCCAAAGAAGCACCCACGTACAATGAGGCATCAAGAAAACCACGCAACGGGTTGGAATGCAATCTGCGATAGTAAATCGCTCGCCCAACTGCCGTATGCCGCCCACTGAGTTCATCGCGCTGAAAACCCGACAGCTGAAAGAGTCCACCAATAGTCACCAGGTTCTGGGAACCAGGAACTTTGTTGAGCTGGGACTGGATGTCAAGGCCGCCTATAAATGTGTGGGCGCCCCAACTCCTGGCTGTTGCAACGTGACCAGCAGCGATATCCACATCAAGGCTGCCACCGGCAGACTTGCGCTGCCCTACCCATCCCAACCTGGCCTGTGATCCATTTTTAGGAAAATAGATATTGTCATACGTATCGTAAGCCGCCGTTGCAGTGTAACCACCAATATCAAACTTCCCGGACGGAATATCGCCACCAATATTGACGCTCGTGGTACCTGAACCACCCAACACTCCTATTGTTACCTGCCCGGAATTTCCGAATATCCTGCCTAGCTGCAATTGACCCTTAAGCTCCTTGACTCGCGACTGGGCGATAATGTCCCCATCGGAATAGCTGTTGACGTTGCGCTCGGTATAATCTGCACTGGCTGAAACGAAATATCGCCCCGTCTTAACCAACGGCTGATAAAACTCCGTTGAAAGCTGCTGGCGTTCACCAATTCTCACCTGGCTGCGCCATTCTGCATCGAGGCGATTTAACTGCGTCCATGTCATGCTGGCCGACCCGGTGTAGGCACTGTTACCATCGAGGTCGTCTTCGAGGGAGATGCCGAATCGCCAAAAACGATTCCCCGTGCGATTTTCGACCACACTCAGTTGCAGCAGCGACGACTCCCCCTGATCAACGAGATCAAAATCCACGGTGCTGAATGCACCGATGCCATATATCTTAAGCAGATCCTTTTCGAGCGCGGCTTTATTCAACGGTTGGTCAAGTGCCTGGGTAACGAGCGAAAGGATAATCTCGTCGTTGACTTTAGACGTATTGAGTAACTCGATCCCATTGATCACCGGTTTTTGCGACCGTTGAGCAATCCGCCTGGCAGAGAGCTCGGCATATTGCTTTTCACTAATCCGGACACTGGCGAAAACGTCATTCAAGTCGACTACCGCGGTCACTCCTTTTTCAATGTTTATCCAGAGATTGTCAAAATTGGTTTCCTTGTCTGGAGTTATGTTTGGCCGTATAAGAATGTCCCGGTTGCCCAGGCGCCGAATGCTGGCTTCACTGTTTTTTTGCAGCAACAGGTGGCTGACCTGATCAACCACGGCAAAAATCGAATTTAGATCGGAGGCGGTACGAACATAGGAGCCGATATCAACAACAATAATCACATCCGCACCCCACTGCCGGGCCACATCAATCGGCAGGTTATTCACCAGGCTGCCGGTAACAAGAAGCCGTTCATTGATTTCGACCGGGGGTAGAGTACCGGGTGAACTCGATGTTGCCAGTATTGCCCGATCAAGCGCACCGTTTGCCAGAACAACCTCATCGCCAGTAACCAGATCCATTGCCACCGCCCGGAAAGCAATCGGTAAGCCATCAAAATTTTTGACGCCTTTGGTATCCGAAGTCACGGTCTGCAACAGCCGCGCCAATTTTTCGTTCGGCACCAGTGATGTAGGCAGCAGTGCCTGTCCGTCCTTGATCCCAACCTTGTATTTAATCAGGTAGTCCGCATCGTCGGTTTTGCGCCTGAATGACAGGTCCTCGCGCTGTGAATCAGGATCGAAAACATTCGGCCAATTGGTCTCAACCAGAAAATTGTGGATTTCACCCAGGGACATACCAGATGCATACAAGCCGCCCACAACACCTCCAAAGCCGCTCCCTACCACCAGATCGATAGGCACTCGCTGCCGCTCCAGTTCCTGTAAAACTCCAAGATGTGCAACACCATGGGCCCCCCCGCCACCCAATACGACGGCTATTTTTGGACGAATTTGTTTATCATCAGGATGTTGGTCACTCTGCGCAGGAGGTGCAGAAAAAACGATATAGCAAATGAGGATTAGCGTTGAGAATTGCTGAAACATCGGTAAGCTCCGCTGTACATAATACGTTTCATATTGGTCGAGCATAACTACAGCCAAACTGTTGCCCGGTATTTTGTTGTTACTCCAGCAGAATCAAAATTCTTGAATTAACACCACTGCTGTGACCACGGATACCGCCCTCATCGAGGGTGATATAGCGATAGTTTAAGTTGACATTAAATAATGGTGTCAACCACCAGTTCATACTCGCCGACCAGATCTCCAGATCGCCACCATCGAGCAGGCCATCGTTCATGTCAAGAGACGAGTATCGAATGCCATATTCCCATGCACCCCAGCCATTTTGTTCAACAGAACGTGAAATTGGCACGCCACTGAAGGTCCCATTACTTTTTCGATAGGACCTGACCTCACCGGTGGCGATCCAGGAGAGTGTCGTGTTAAAGCCCTTGATTGTTGCATCTTCCAACGCTACAGAATCAATGTCAGTTCGGAGGAACTCACTATGTAGCCAGAATGGCCCTGAACGCAGCGAGGCCTCAAATTGATACCATGTTGCTTCATCTGTGATCGAACCATCAATAAAACCTGAATCAACAAAGACCGGGGACTTGTTGAATTCCGGTTCCGTCCTGATACTTCCTCCTTCGTCCACATCTGAATATCGATAACCCAGTCCGAGGTGCAACAGTGTACTTTCGTTTTCACTCATAAACGGCACCCAGGTTGCCCTGGCTACATACTGGGTAGCATTGTCGCTCATCGAACTGGGTTGATCCTTATCGAGAAAATCGTTGAATACACCACCCGCAAAGCTCACCCGGTCGTCGAAGATTTCACCTGCAGCCACAATACCAACATTGCGTGCGGGTAGCAGCGCATCGGCTGCTGCCGAACGTTCCTGCATAGGCAGGTCAATCATTCCCATGGTTCGTTCCATTGAAATAGGTTCTTTTTGTTTACCGATGCTAACGCTGACTTTTTGAAACACCGGAATATCCAGGCGCACATCGAAGAATGTGAAATCATCGGAAACTGTTTGATCGAAGCCCTTGTCAAACGCATGGGTCGCCCCAAATAGCGTCCAGATCCAGGGCTTTTTGAAATTAAAGGTCCCCACTCCTCCTATCCGAAGTCCCCTCACCTCGCCGCCACTGAAATCATCCAGGTCAACACCCAATTGTGTCTTACTCCTCGCATCCTGTTGGAGCCAGCGCTGACGATCCATCACAGGACCACCTGCCAAAATCCCGGTGACATACCTTGTATCGAGTCTGTTCCACTTAGAAGTGTCAGTATAACTCGATGATTTAGCCAGGGGCGGCGGTGTATAAGCCAGCCATCCCTGTGATTCCTTGCGTCTTTCCTCATTTGTCTTACCACTGACCCTGGCGAAATTGTTTTATAGTATTTCCCCGCTATATATAGCAAAACTCGCGTAGGTTTTTGTGTCCAGCAGTGCCTGGATATTTTCCCTGGGATCCTCCCGAAGAATAATAAACCCGGCAGGCTGCCCCAGATCCAGTTGGCCGATGATAATACCTCCTGAAGCGTCATAGGTGGTGTCTGCGTCTTCGAGTGAAATGGCATCCTCGGTGATTATGTCCAGGATACCGTTTTTTATCACGATGTTAACCTTGGTTGTTGGCGCGTCATCAACGTTGTTGGGAATGACTACATTACGAATGACGGTTACTTTGATTTTTTCCTCGACTGCTTCCCCGGCGAGGACCGGGAATACCATCACCAACAGAAATAGAGTGATACCAGATGTTTTAATATGGAACCTGCTAATCTACATCACCTCTAGTGCCTGGTAACATGGGTTTGTAGCCAGCTGGCAATTTTACCTTCCTGCCATCTGTGGAACGGGTTGTAACGTAAGCGAAGAAAATAATCAGCGCCAATGGTCATGATCTGCTTTTCACCCTTCAATGCATGTGCGCCAACTGATGATCCTCCCTGTCCATACACAGGGTCATCAGCGGGGAACGGTAAAGCGATATGCGACAGTGAATAAACATCCTCTGGCCATTGAAGTTGAGTTTCAATAGTTTCGAACATCGTTGCTCCTTCAGAAATTCGTTTCTCGTTTACGCTAAGGGAATTTTTGTCGGTGTTAGTCAAAATACTGATCGTGAAGGTGTAGGTTGAGTCGCGCTCGAATTCATCAACGCTCCGGAGGTCAATGTTAAACCATTCAGATATCGCCCCACTTCGATTTACATCATAGAGCACCAGATGATGCTGGTTGGGAGTAAGATCATCGAAAAGTGTTAGTAACGCGCTGGCGTCGACCGTCGAATCCACCACAGATTGAAAGGCGAGAACCGGCGGTAGTACCAAGTCCCTGGTCTCAATCGCATTCCTTACAGACCAGGACAACTCAGCAGTTTCCCAGCCAGCATTCTTGGGAAAGGAAGTGTATTTATATGGATCTATCTCGGGATAAACTGATTCCCATTGAAACTGTTCAAAGTAATCTAGCCAGCTAACACATGAATGCAGCCTCGCGAAGATTGCGAACGGCGAAACCTTGATCGCAGGAGACAGCAGCAAAATAGCATCGGGACACGGCATGTCGGCTTCAGCTTGACAGTCAATTGCATACTGCAGCGCAAGAATCCCACCATTGGAATATCCACCCAACACCAGGGGTTGACCTGGTTGCCTTGCGTTATCGGCCTTACGCATTGCCATTATTACTATGTCCATCCAGTCCTGCCAGCGCACGTGACGCAGCGCACCAACAGCATAGCCATGACCCGGCAGTCGCGGGGCAAAGGTGTGAAATCCCTGTTGTTGAAATACGGCCGCCGTGCTTCTTACGCTGTAGGGTGAATCTGTAAGGCCATGGACCAGTACTGCACTCCCCTTCAGGTTGGCAGGTTGAAGGGCATAGGACTTGTTAAAGTTAACAGTGTAGGAGTCCGGGTTGTTTACCCCTCTGGGTGCATGTCTGTTAAGGTCTTTAAACTTCCGGCTTCGATCCACGAGCGCATTCTTAAGGTCGGCAGACAACGCGTGTTCCAGGGCAAGGTAACCAGCCCAGTCAATTTCTGTTCCTGCACGGTACTCGGATGCTAATTGTATTTTGTGCTCCGCATATAGCTGCATCATCCCTTTCGAATCCAGGGCGCGTACAAAGTAGACAGCAACGCCAACAGTAAGCAGTATAAAAAACAGTTTTCTGAAAACCAGCAAAAGCAGCCACTCCGTTAAGAGTTTGATGGTTATAATGCGACAAGTCAGACTCCGTGACCAGTATTGCATTTAACAAAGAACGTATGCGATGACATTTAGTTAGTCCTGTCTGGATACAGAATGGTGAATGAAAGCCAAATCAACGGATTCCTAGCACTCACTCTGCTTATGGTACTGTTTTTGAGCGGCCCTGCGAGTTCGCAAACCAAGGATCAGGATACTGTGTCCAGAGAACCCCGTGGATTTTCACAACGTGAGTCCAGCACGGGTTATACGGATTCCCTGCCGGTATTTGGTGGGCCGACTTCCTCAGAAGGCCAGCTCGAAGAAGCCGACCGTGTACTTGATCCTGCATTTCGATTTCCGGCGATAGATGAATTCTACCAACCCTGGACGGATTGGAAGACGACTACGAACAAGCAACAAGGTGTACAAATATCGACTCACTATTCAACTATGGCGCAATACCTGAGCGACCCAATACCAGACGGTGAGGACAAGGCATCGGCTGGTGTGTTCCGGGGTACGCTGGTTTGGAGTCCGTTCCAAAACAAGACCGATGAAAAAAACTCAGTCAACATCATGATCGACCATCGACATGGCTTTCGCGATACGGTACCGGCAAACCTGGCAGCCGAGGCAGGATATATTGGTGTTACGTCATTATTCTACGGTGATTTTGGCTGGGCAATTATCAACCTGAACTGGCAACAATCGTTCAATAACCAGGACACGGGTTTGATTGTTGGCCGGTACGATCCAAATGACTATATGAATGTTCTCGGTCACGTGAATCCATGGTCGCTTTTCTCAAACCTCGACAGCAACCTCGATACATCTGTCGCACTACCTGATTCCAGTTGGGGGATCGGTGTCGGACACTGGCTCAATGATCAATGGTACGCATTCGCGGGCGCCAATGATGCTAACGGATTCGGCAACGATGATCTCGAGTTTTTTGATGGCGGATCGGAATTCTTCAAGTATGGGAATATCGGTTGGTCACCGGGAAAGGCCGATCGTTATTTTAAAAAATATACACATGCTGGTGTGGCATGTGGATGAACGTGAGGATGCAGGCGTTGATTCTTCGAACGGAATCACGCTGGTTGGCAATTGGACTTTTAACGATCGCTGGATGCCATATGCACGCATCGGTTTCTCATGGGGATCAGCACCGATCTATAATGACAGGGCAACATTCGGCCTGATAAGAAAATTCATGTATCGCTCAGACGTGGTTGGCATTTCTGCAACCTGGGGTAGCCCACCAGGAAAAACATTGAAGAACCAGAAGACAATGGAAGCATTCTGGCGCTTCCAGTTTTCCAAGGGCCTGGCATTTACACCAAGTATTCAATACCTGGTAGATCCAGCACTACATCCTACCAAAGACAAGGTCTGGATACTGGGGTTCCGTACTCGTCTGGCAATGTAAATAGCCGAACAGTCAAAAGCGAAATCTATGCGCGCCACTTAGTGTAGTTGGGCCAGGCCTGACTGGTTCCCCAATTATCCCATTTCGTATAGAGCACGGTTGTTAAACTACATCGTATTAACGCTTCAAATTCCTGCCCGCCTTGTGCACCTTTGGTGGCAGCAACAACCCGGGCTTTGGTTTCATCGTCTTGTTTGTGTTCACCGTGGCCACGAATATAAAACTCTTCGCCACCAGCCGTTGTCGGCATGGTATGAAGCGCAAACCATTGGTTGCGAACCAGGTCCCGATACTTCGGTGACAGGTTCACCACAAACAGCCAGAGTTCTCCATCACTGAGCACAGGGAATACCGGGTGGACCCGTGGCCCATTATCCGGCGCGACCGTTGCCAGAAAAGCAGAGGCGATTGTCGACCCCTGATACAGGAGCCGCCTGCCGCTATTCGCGAGTTCATGATCTGAGTCTTCGAGGTCCTTCCAACTTGTGTGTTTACCCATAGCATAATCTCCTGTTTACATCGGTACCCAATCCTTCGATAAATAAAGTAAACTACGCTCCTACCATATTCATCGGATCGAATATTTAATATGAAAGTTTTTACGACATTGCTCATTGTTGCAACTTTTTTCTTCGCCGGATGCGAATCTTCAAACCTTCAATCCCATAGCTATCAAAATCCCGGACTCGATGTCACGCAGATGAAGCGCTACGCCTGGGGTGAGAAGCCACTGGCCGTGCTTGGTGTGCTCACGGGTGGGACGTTTACTGGGTTGGAATTGCAGCTAAAGCAGGAGGTACGCGCTGTCATGAAAACGAAAGGTTACCAGTATGTCGAGAGTGCTGGCGATGCGGAATTTATTGTGACCTTGGTTGCAGGGGCTTCTGATCAGATGTCAACGTCCACGCACACAGTTCGCAGAAACGAACTCTACTATGGTGCGACGATTGTCTGGTCGCAAACCAACGAAACGCTGCAAGGGGGGGTGTCTGTCGTATTCAAGGATCTGTCCGACACCAATATCCTGTGGCAAGGTACAGCGACCCAGAGAATCAAACCCAGCTCAACACGAAATCAAAGCGGCCGAAACGTCTCAGAACTTGTCGCGGAGATCGCCAATTTTGTGCCTCACTCCAGGTACTAGCCAGATTCTCTAGTAGCTGAATCGATAGCGAAAACCGACAGAGATCTGTGAGTCACTAGGTGAGCCATCTGCCAAATGGCCCTGGTTGTATGCGGCTTCGACAAATACCATATCGTTGAAATCGCGTTCTCCAAAAGTAAACTGTATCCCCATGACAGTCTCTTTTATATCATACTCACCGGCGTAATTACTGCTGGCTGGCCTTAGACGATTGTGCCCTGCCACCAGTCGCCATTTACGACTTAAATCGTAGCGATAAAACACTTCCCAACCTTTGGTATCGAGGTACTGTCGTTGGTCATCGGTTTCGTGATTCCTGGTATCTGCCATCGTAACGCCAATGTAACTATCCTTCGTTCTGTAGTTGGCCGAAACAATTCTAGCATCTGCATCGCCGACCATGCCCTGGGCTCGCATCAGAGTCGTAACCTCTTCCGGCCTCGCAAGGTTGTAAGCGAAACCACCGGTGATTCCGCTCTTCCACCGGTAGACGCCGCTAAAACTGGTGTTCCAACCGAATCGGGTGTTCTCACTTATCTGGGGAATTTTCTGGTTTCGTTGAACTTGCAAGCCCCACTCCAGTTGTCGGCGTGCGCTACGCAGTTGAATCGCCTGATCAGCTCGCCCTGTCCCGCTCGGGCCACCATCAGTATGCGCATTGTAAACACCGGTAGCCTGCCCACCATAAACCAGAAAACGATCAGTTACGTTGGCGACATTGTAATAAACAGACCAGTTTTTACCGTAAGTGAGAGACAGGGAATCTGTTCCAACGGATCCATACAGAAGTCTTGATGTGGTCTCTAAACGAGTCTGCGAATTTTCCTTTTCATCCAGTAACTGCATTCCGAATTCACCATGAAAGTAGAACTCCATACCAGATTCATATTTGTGATAATACAGCGCACCGGCACGAGTGGTGCCATCGTTGAAAGGGTCCTGTTCGTTACTTGTATTATTCAAATGACCTCTCAGGCTAATATAGAGCTTTAGAGGGATCAGCTTTTTGTCGGCGGTTTTTGCTTTGACGACGTAGGGTGTCGGGGCATTTTCTTCTTCAATATTTTCGTCGTCCTTGATGACAATAACCACGGATTTATCCACTTTGCCCTGCTTTTCCAGAATTTCCTGCTTTAACGCCTCGACTTCCCCCCTGCCCCTTTCATCATTCGTGGGTTCAACAACCTTCTGGGACAGTTTCTTACAATCGTACAAGGCAAGTTCCAGTCCTCCCTTGACCTCAGAATTCAGTATTTCATCCGGGTCGCAGATCATCTCCTCCCCCTCTTCCGATTTCGTTGAAAAAGAATCCATTTTTTCCAGTTCTTCTTCATCAGCTTCTTGCAGCTTCTCCTTCTCCTTCTCCTTCTCCTTTTGAGCTTCCCTTTCTATCTGTGTTACCGCCTCGACCTTTTCGTCTTCTTGCTTTTTCTGGTCACCGGCGTAAGCGGGGCAGAACATCAGCGGTAACAGAGCCAGGCAACAGCTGGTGAACCGGTTCGATCGAACCGGCTTTGAAATTGAGTAGAACATTGCGTTGAATCACATGCAACAAGGGTGTTGAAGTATTATTACACAGACGGACCTGGTGCGGCGGGAATTCCAGCTTCCCGATCGGTCGATTCAGGTCCTGAGTAACGTTTCAACGCTTCGCTCAGAATCTCGAAGATCGTGTCAATGGTCTTATCATCAACATCGTGATTTTCTAAATAGGATACACATGAGATGTACAGGTCCGCGTATGTTCGGTCAGGGGTATTGCCTTTGTCAACAGGGACCAGAAAAGGTTTGGCTGTTTCCATGTCGGAACTCCTTCAATATAGTAAAAGCGGCCCGACAAAGATCGCTTTAACTTTTATTCCATCAGGTGACAGAACTAAACTGAATTTCATTGGCTGGCTGAAGATTCCTGCTTTGCCATCTCTTCATTTTGAATATGGTTATAGACCTCTTCCCTGTGAACAGCAACTTCTCTGGGCGCATCGATCCCTATTCTGATCTGGTTACGTTTTACATCCAATACGGCAACGGTAACATCATTACCAATCCGAGTTTTTCACCTGTTCGTCTCGTTAGTATTGGCATGGATCACTCCTTGGTTATCCAGAATATGTAGTCCCCAACCGGGACGTTGCACTCTTGTGGTTTGTTTTCAATAAATTTTCGTAATGGTGTGACACTGGCGAACAGCCTGGCGTGCTTTTCAGATCTCATCTGTTCAACATAGTCGTCGATTTCTTCGATCAAATAAGCTTTCGAGTTGGGTATACCTGGGCCGCTTGGGGTTTAACCACACGGTTGAGCCGGACCTTATACGCCAACAAACGCATGTAGTTTGACAGCGGTTGCATGCCTGTCAGAATGCCTAGCTTGTTGTAGGTTGCCATCGGTGTCACTAAGGTTATTTTCATAGTCTATCTCTGGTGTGATCTAGTATTGTCCCTGTTGTGCTGCCCATGACACAACAACAATGAGGGTAAAACAACAAGATGGAAAAACAAAGAACACAATGCTGCACCATGCCATTACTTTGGCGAAGAAATTCATGATTGCTCCTTTCGTGCTGCTTCAAGCCTGTCATTAAAATCTCTCTGGGCAATCACGCCGCGTCGAAATTCATCTTGTGGATTTAATTCGATGAAGCGTTTAAACACCTCTTCATAGACCCCAGGTTCTTGTTCCGGGTCTAAGCGGCTAAGTTCATTGTGGGTTAGGTTACTCAATGTCGGCTGGTTCATTATGCTGCCCCTGGCTAATACTTTACCGAAGAAATTCATGATTGCACCTTTCGTGCTGCTAGTCGGGCGTGTCTTGGGTGC
>JAPYTQ010000060.1:0-24528 GCA_029941905.1 Pseudomonadales bacterium
GATCAAGATACTTTGGCAATCTTGAAAAAATGCGGGTTAAAATCCCTATCTACATATACAGTATACGTCCACGATGGTGTTTGGCCAGGAGGAGGTAAACTTGAAAATAAATAAATTGATAATGAGTAAAATAACCCGAAGGGATTTTATTAACGGTACTTTAATGGCCGCTGGAGCTTCAATGTTGCCATTCGGATGTACCAGTCCAGCTGTTTTGGATACACTCGATCCAGAATATTACCCCCCCTCACTTACCGGACTGAGAGGAAGTCACATAGGATCAAATACGCACGCTCATGCCAAAGCATGGGGTAAGAAATCGGATTGGGGGCCTGACACTGTCTTGAAGGAAGAATATGATTTGATTGTCGTTGGTGGAGGAATTAGTGGTTTGGCGGCAGCCTATTTCTATCAGCAAAAGAATGGCACTGGCAAGAAGGTACTCATACTGGATAATCATGATGATTTTGGCGGGCATGCCAAAAGGAACGAACACACGATAGACGGTGACACACGAATCATTCATGGTGGCTCACAGACGCTTGTACATCCGCATGAGGAATCGGAGCTCATACTTGACCTTTTGAAGGATATAGGCGTGGATCTAGATCGGTTTGACACTGCCTATGATGTGAATTTCTACGAAAAACACAATTTGGGCTCAGCCACTTATTTCAACAAAGAAAAATTTGGAGAAGACAAACTGGTAAAGCACCCCTTTTGTAATTTCCCCAATTTTGTAGAAGGCCTGCAAGGAATAAAAATATCAGATGAAGAGGCTGTGCAGCAATCACCATTAAGTGAGAAGGGCAAAGATCAGTTGCTTCATGTATTAAAAGGAGGACTGCATTTGCTAGACGTTCCTGAAGAGGAATTGGAAGATTACACAAATACAACAGCATATTACGATTACCTGAAAAACACTTTAGGTGTAGATGATCCGGGCGTTCTGAGAATGGCCAGATATTCTGCAAACGACTGGGGAAGAGGTGGAACTGACGTAATGACCATCGCTGAAGCAAAGGGACGCGGTGCATTGGGATTTGTTTTTAAAGAAAAATACGATGAGAATAATCCATACATTCATCATTTTCCTGATGGAAATGCCACAGTTGCTCGTTTGTTGGTGAAAAAAATGATTCCAAATATCGGCAAAGGAAACAATGCCGAAGAAATCATTTTATCCAAATTCAAATATGACGAATTAGATAAATCCAGCAACATTGTGCGCCTTAGATTGAACAGCACAGTTGTGAAGGTTGAGCATGGTGGCGATCCCCAAAGCTCAAGTGAAGTTTTTGTTAACTATATCAATGACGACAAATTATATCAGGTCAAAGGCAAAGGCGTGGTAATGGCCTGTTACAATATGATGATTCCTCATATTGTTCCAAATCTTCCTGAAGAGCAACATGCGGCTTTGAGGCGTCAGTCAAAGGTTCCATTGATATACACATCCGTGGGATTAAAGAACTGGAACGCCATCAAAGAAGCTGAGATTGGAATGGTGCTGTGCCCGGGGAATATGCACCAGGTGATGTTCATGGATTTCCCAGTGAGTATGGGAGGGTATGAGTTTACCAAATCCCCCAACGATCCATGTGTGATGCAATTCACCAGCCTCCCAACTGGAGAAATTCCCGGTACACCAACCATTGAGCAATTCAAAGAGGCTAGATACAAAATGCTAAGCTTGCAGTTCAAAGACTATGAGGATGAACTCAGGTCTCATTTAGGAGGGATGCTGCCAAAGGGATCTTTTGATTTTGATAGAGATGTCGAGACCATTACGGTGAATCGTTGGGCGCACGGCTATTCCTATGGTGGAAACGCACTTTTTGATTCTGACATGAAGGAAATGGTAAAAAGAGGAAGACAACCTTTTGGCCGAATAACGATTGCCAATAGTGATTCCGAACCCTATCCCAGTGCCCTAGTGGCTATGAAGATGGCGCATAGAGCGGTATACGAATTGGGGTGATTAATTGGTCATAATGTTTGGATAATGAATTTTAAAAAACACATATGGTTGGTCGGGCTAGTTATTTTTACATTCACATCATGTGTATCTACTTCAGATAACTATGATCAAGAAAATGTCGATTTGATCATCATTGATGCTAAAATATTTACTTCCAATAATGATCAACCATGGGCAGAAGCTGACTATTCTCTGCCGGAAAGCTGCCCCCCTGACTCTTTTAATGCAAAAATCCTGATCAAGATACTTTGGCAATCTTGAAAAAATGCGGGTTAAAATCCCTATCTACTTCGATGACAAGACCAAGAGTAATTCTAGTTTCAGAGTATAGAAAGGTATAGCCAAATTACATACCGCAAATACCACGGTATTTTCTATTGAATACGGTGGGTAATTTCTTATTATTGAATCCGATCCGAAATATTGCCGGTAAACAATCCGGGATATCAGTCAACGTCGGTTCAACCTCCAATAGAGATTCGAACCAGATTACTTACCTAAACGAACTTTCAGTAGTGCCTCGCGTGTCTGCTCAAGTAAGCGGGGAGAATAAGGCAAATAAACCACATATTCGGGAGAACGGCCAAGCGTCTGGTGCGGCGCGTGTCATGCAATGGGAAGATCGGGTGGGAACACTCCAGGCAGGATATTACGGCGATCTTGTTGCTGTAAAAAGTGATCCTCTATCAGATATTCGCCTGCTGGAAAATATCGATATCGTGATAAAGGGAGGTTTACTCTTCAAGGCGCTGTAAACTCACTGGAAATCAATCAACCCTCATCCGCGAGGCAGGGTGCTTCACCCACCACAGTGACACGGTAACCACGCCTGACCTCGGGGTGATAATCAAACGAAGCATGGTGCTGGACGACACGGTTATCCCAGAAGACCACGGTGTTCGGTGCCCACTGCACCCGGCACTGTAAACTCACCGAGTACGCGATGTGGTCATATAACATCGCCAGCAATGCTTGGCTCTCGCGCGGGTTCAACTCAACAATCTTCGCCACAAACCCGTTGTTAACATAGAGCGCGTTACGACGGGTTAGCGGGTGTGTGCGAACAACCGGGTGAACCGCAGATGGCAGTTCTTCAAGCTTCTTGGCACCGCTCAGGTAGAGGTAATGTCCCCTGGGTTCATGCAGTGCGTGCAGTTGTTTCAGGAACGCCTGCATTGACGGCGACAATGTTTCAAAGGCCTGATACATGTCTGCGAAGAGTGTATCTCCACCACTCGGTGGCACAATTTCCATTCGTAGCATAGAAAGCCCGGGAGTCACCGCTTCACTGGAGACATCTGAATGCCACCCCTGCCCAGCGACAGCTTTGGATTTGGGACCAGCATGAATAACGATCAACTCTTCAGGAATATCCGCTTTGTTCACGGGCGAATTCATCAGCGTCCCAAGCCGGTGCCCGAATTCGGCCTGGGCCTGCATATCCATCTTTTGGTTTCGGGCCACGACAATACCGTGCTCTGCTGCCAGTTGTTTTAACTCAGTGACTTCCGCGTCGCTAAATTGCGCAAGCTGGGTGCCTTCGCCAAGTTCGACACCAAATGTCGGAGTTATATTAGAGTATTCCATATTACAACCTCACGATAGTCCTAACGCTGTCCTGTGCGAATTGTTATCTCCTCAGTTCAGGACCATTGCCGATTTGTGCAATTAACTGCACTCTTCAGTTCGTTCAAGTTGGCATAGAGGAATTAGCGGCTCGCTCTGGACCTAACTTTGGCGATTGTCGCTCTCGATGCCCCGGTGGCTTTTTGTATTTCAGTGTACGTCATACCACCAGATAACATCTTCGCTATGCCATTATTACACTGTTTGTTCTCAGGTCGACCTTTATAAGCTCCTTGAGCCTTAGCTTTTGCAATTCCCTGTGCTGACCTCTGCCTTCGAAGTTCATAATCTTTACACGCCATCGTTGCCAAAATATCTCTGCCGTGGTAGCCCAGTCAGTATCCTGCTGAAGCTTAATCAATCGCGTCTTCGACTGCTTATCCAATTCTTCAAAGAGAATAAGGCAAATAAACCACATATTCGGGAGAACGGTCAAGTATCACAATTGTAGATGTTCACCGAAATTTTAGACGTTGTGACGTAATGATCTTTTGGATGGTCAATGACTGTCATGGCGCTGATCTACTGGCTTACAGGTGAGCGGGTTGATCACTTAGTCAGACAGTTTCTGGATAGCAAAAAATGTTACCACGACTCTGTTAATAGTGCGCTTGACGGAATCGAAGGCCAGTCAGTTACTTCTGACTGATTAACTGGCCCATATACGGAACCTGAAAACCGTGAGTGTTATTGCCTTCAATACGGGCAGATTTATGATGCTAACGGTTTTTAAGTTCTGCACAAACGGTTTACCTGAATGACAATTTTGCCGGTGGTGAGACCTTTTTCCCGAAGATTGATTTTTCCTGCGAGGGCGTCAGGAGTATCAGGCTAAGACCGACTTCGATTCCAGGACTAAAGGGGCCCTGTCATAGGCCAGGAATTCATCTGGTATCTCTGGATCACCTTCCCGGTCTTCTCCGGTAATCTGTCTTGCGAGCAAGGCACCGATTGCGGGAGCCAGTTTGAACCCATGACCGCTAAAGCCGTTCACAACAAAAAATCCTTCTACGGGTGTTTCGCCGACAATAGGATGAACATCTTCCCGATTCATTGTATAGAGACCGCAATACCCTCGAACCTTGCCCCGGTAAGGCAAATCAGGCAGGCGATGGTGTAGTGCATGTAACGTGGGATGGAGGAATTCATCGTCGGCAAAACGATTAAACTTATCCAACGAATCAACTCTTTCCTGCTCGTCCTCTTCACGGAGCGACCCCACGACGATTTGCTGCCCTCGATTCTGCAGACAAAAATAGATACCACCGGCAAAATCCTCACAAACAGGCAGTGATCCTTTCAGTTCCTCTGGGCGATCTAGATATAGAATCTGGACCCGGGTAGGCTCGAGGGTCCAGGGAACCTCAAGACCAATTGCGCTAAATAGTCGGTTACACCACGGTCCCGCCGCATTGACAACCCGCGGGGTATTAATCACTTCACCATCGATCATCCTGACCCCTGTTACCTGAGACGCCAGACTTTCCACTTTATCCACACAAATGTTGTACCTGATATCAACATCTTCCCGACGGCAGGCTTCCGCAAGGTCTTCTGCAACAGCAACAGGATCAATATAGCCGCCGCCTGATTCAAAGTAGTGCTGCCCTCCCGTTTCACAATCATGTCCCTCGCCGCTTAATCTGTCCGGCGCAATTGTGCAAAGGCTTAAACCGGGATATCGCTCTGAAACCATCTGGTCATCCAACACTTCTGTCTTGACTCCCAGCCGGGTCATACGTTTATGTTCCTTCGCTGCCCAGTGCAAGTCCTGGCCCGGCATCCACAAAACACCATCGTTATGATATTCAGCACGTGGCACTTTCACCCCGGTGAATTCACTCCAGTGAGTGTAGGTATTGATACCATCCCGCGCCAGGCGCACCATTTCATCAAAGGAGTAACGATAACGACAGACTGCAGAAGACGTCCCGGTCGATCCTTCTCCAATACCTGCTCCCTTTTCCAGCAGAATAATTTTCAAGTTTGAACGTCGGGCAAGCTGGTAGGCAACCGACAATCCCATGACGCCCCCACCGACGACGACAACATCGGCATTTTCAATCATTTGATTTACCTCCGGGTCGAATGGCATTTAGTTTAGGGGTTTTTGCGCTTGAATCCACACCAGGCTGCGTCCCTGGGTTGGGTCCACTTTAGTTAAAGCTGGCTAGTTTTTTTGCTCTACCCAACGGGTGGTATCTTCCAATGCCAGGTCAAAACAGTTGAACATCTCATCGATCTCTTCTTCACTGATAATCAGTGGCGGGCAAAATGCAACACCATCACCTGCCTGCACGGGTCGAACGATCAGTCCGTGGGTTTCACATCGCTGCTTCAGAAAGCTTGAAACCATCCCCTGGGGATCGAATCCGTTTTTTGTTGACTTACCGGCAACGAGCTCAACGGCACCAATGAGACCTACCGATCGAACATCACCCACCAGCGGGTGCTGAAGATAGGATTGCATCCTCTGCGTGAATACACCGGAGACTGTATTTACATGTTCGACAATATTTCTGCTTTCAAATATTTCCAGTACCTTGAGGGCCACGGCAGCGGCGACAGGATGACCGGAATAGGTCTGACCATGACCAAAGTAATGACCATTTTCGTTATTTCCTTTTACCAATCCCTGGTAAATGTCATCTGACATTGCAATAGCGGAGATAGGTTGGTACGCGGACGACAAGGCTTTACCCATGGTCATCGCATCCGGTGAGATACCAAATGTCTGGCAGCCAAACATTTCACCCGTGCGACCAAACCCTGTGATAACTTCATCGGCAATAAAAGCAATATCGTACCGTTTAAGAAGCTCCTGAATTTTCCCGTAATACGTTGGCGGCGGTATCACCACGCCACCACCTCCTGTCACCGGTTCGGCCATAAACGCCATTATTGTCTCCGGGTTTTCAGCGATGATCATGGCCTCCAGCTCATCCACGATTCGGTTCACATATTCTTCTTCCGTTTCTCCACGCAGACCATGACGATAGAAGTGTGGATCTGCCGTGTGTAAAAATCCCGGCAAAGGCACATCAAACATGCCATGATTTTTTGTGAGCCCGGTCAGGCTCGATGCCACAACAGTTGCGCCATGGTAACCACCCTGGCGACTTATCATCTTTTTCTTCAGAGGTCGTCCAATGGCGTTATTGTAGTACCATAGAAATTTCACCAGAAAGTCATTCGCCTCTGAGCCGGTAACCGCGAGATAGATGTGCGCGTTATCGATGGGCACAAGTTCAGCCAGCTTCTCTGCCAGCTCAATCGCGGGATTAACCGACCTTGAAGCAAGTGTGTGGTAATAGGGCAGTTTATTTAGCTGTTCGACAGCGGCATCGACGAGCTCAAGTTCACTAAACCCCAGCGCCGTGCACCAC
Source organism: Pseudomonadales bacterium (assembly GCA_029941905.1). Lineage (GTDB taxonomy): Bacteria > Pseudomonadota > Gammaproteobacteria > Pseudomonadales > Azotimanducaceae > JAHRVQ01. The sequence goes on from JAPYTQ010000060.1 coordinate 6,994, forward strand.
ATACCCGCTGCGGCTTCGATATAACCTTTACCGGCACTATCAAATACGCGCACACCCTCGCCCCGTTCGATAATGACAGGCCCACTCTGCTGAATGCCAGACAGGTCGGTGTAACCGTGAACCAGGTTTGCGATATCTGAAAGGAACGGCTGGTTATTCCGGCTCATTGATATCACCTGTTTTGAGATCAGCCAAAGCGGCTGTCAATCCCGGGATAAATTCGGCACCTACCGGCACCTGTATACTTGAGCCTTCAAGGGCAGTGCCGATGGGATAACTGCGCCCACCCAGACATTCTCCAAGGAATACTTCTGCCATCCCCCAGAAGGAAAAACTGTTTTCTGTTCGCATCAACCCATGGCCTTCATCCGGATATAACGCATAGGTTACGGCAGCACCATGGTCCTTCATGACATCAACAATCAGGTCAGATTGGTACTGCGGAACCCTCGAGTCCTTTGCGCCCTGCCCGATCAGTACTGGATTCTTTGTCTGGTGCGCAAAATTAATGGGTGATCGGGATCGAAGGAAACCTCTACCCTCTTCGGTGCGCGGATCACCCAGAACCACACCCATCCGGTCTTCATCCCAATGGGGCATAAATATTTCGAGGTTTGAGGGTCCAACCAGGTCGATTCCACAGGCAAATCTGTCCGGTGTCATGGTCATCGCCACCAGCACCTCGTAACCACCGTAACTGCCGCCCATGATGGCAACCCTGTTCGGATCAGCAATTTTTTCAGCAATCGCCCAGTCGACCTGGTCAAGCACATCCTGGTGCATTTTGCCGCCCCATTCCCGCGTTTGACCATTCATATACGCCTTGCCAAAACCAGCGGATCCACGAAAGTTTACATACAGAATTCCATAGCCGCGATTCGCCAGCCAGTGCAGGAACGGACCAAATGCAAAAACTGCACGTTCATCGCTGGGACCGCCGTGCACCAGAACCAGCGTAGGCACCGGCTCGGACGGTCGACCATCCTCATCCGGGTCGAGCCAGGGTGGCAACATCAGATACGAAACCAGGTCCAGCCCATCATCGGTACGAACCGTATAAGGGTGCAACTTTGAAAGCGCCAGCCCTTCCAGTGCGGGTGTACTGGTGAAAAGATCAACCACAGTCCTTTCGCTTCGATTGTAGATGAAGAAACGAATCGGCTTGTGTGACAGCATATCGCGGATGATCCACTTGTTATTGTCATCGGTCTGGCTAACGACCCACCAATCTCCTTCTGACTTGAGATTCAGGAATTCAATATCAGCTTTCACCGAGTCATCTATCGCATGCCATGCTGTACGGGTCCAGTTTGTAGCATAGGCAAGTGGTTTGTTAGTGATGGGTTCATAGAGGATGCCAGCCAGATCAGCACGTTCATCATGCGCGATGGCATGTTTCTTTCCCGTAGATAAATTCAGGCTAATAAACGCCGTGGTATCACGACCTTCCACATCGTACAGATAAAGGAGTTCATTAAGCGGGTCCATCCGAAAGATCTTCTGGTACGCAGACGTCGTTACCGCTGGCAGATCTTCGGCAGAAATTGTGAGAAAAGGCGCCAATTCTTTGCCCTCAATCACCCGCGTGATGTCAATACCGCCCGCAGCATTCAAAGCGATGCCCAGTCGAGGTTTCAAATCACCATCTGCAAGGAAAGCCAACGCAGTGCCAGGATTAACGAAGACACTGGTCCGTTCACCGCTTTTAAGGTCAAGCTGATACACATCCGGCAGCATGGGATGACGTTCGGTTGCCTGAATGACAACCTGGTCCGGGAATTTTCGATCATAGGCGATAATCGTTGTTTTAACACCTGGGGAAGGCGTCAGGTTTTGATCTTTGCCCGTGGTGGTATCAACAATGTGAATGTCCCAATTCTCATCACCATCATAATCTTTCGGATAGATCAGGTGATTGCTATCACTATGCCAGACATACATTACCTCGCCGCTGACGTCTGTAGCCTGCACACCTCTATGTGTAAAATGAGTGACTGGCTTGCCATTTTGCGGGTCATCCACCGGTGCAACGTAAAAATTTGGCACATCTTCCAGGGGCGCAATATAGCTGATCCAATGTCCATCAGGACTGATCTGGGGAGCGAGGAATTCCTCCTGGGCAAGAAGCAGCTGGAGTGGCAACAGTTCCGGCAGGACCTTTGCGGCCGGGGCGGCTTTAACAAGATCTACCGATTTTGACGCCTGGTTAGCGCTTTCGCCAGAACAGCCGGCAACGGAAATAATCGTCACTGCGATCACCATGAAAGCCTGTTTTACGTTCAGCCAGTGCATATCGCCTACCTACAGCATTAATTAAAGGGATATAATACACTTTCAAATGTATTGAACAAGGGTTCTGTGTTATTGTCTCTTCGTTCAAACCATAAATTCAGTTACTGCAATGATTCAAGGTATATGGAAATCAAGGGGTTATGGCTGGCTGCTGTTAGTGCAGCAGGACCACTATGCGCTCTACGATATAACAGATGTATCCTGTGTTGAGTTCGAGCGCGGAAACAACAGTCAATTTGAACTGGGCTTCAGTCTCATTTCAATTGAACAGGATTACGTGGTGCTGACTGTTAACGGTGACATCACCCAGTATGAATTTGATCGAATAGACTCGATGCCTTCAAATGTCCAATACATCGAACGAGGCAGATTTTCTGACCCTGAATTTAATTTTGAAGTACTCTGGCAAACCTTCCAACAGGATTATGCATTTTTTGGGAGGCACCAGGTCGACTGGTCGCAGACCTACAAAAACTGCCGCGCTGAAGTGAATCAGAACACCACGGATGAACAACTGTTCCATCTCTTTAAGACTATGCTGGCGCCGCTACAGGACAATCATGTTCACCTCATCGGCATGGGAGAGGAATTTGTATCTGACAAAAACTTAACGCTGAAAACTGCCTTTATGGATGCATTCCAATTGGATTCGGCTTCCCTGGGAGAAGCAAAGACCATTCAGTCCTACCAGGTGTTTTTGCAGGAAGAAATTCTTCACCACCAGGGTAAGACGGCGGGTAATGGACTTTTCAACTGGGGATTTGTTGCACCTGGCGTCGCCTACTTGAATGTGATGCGTTTGTACGGCCTGGCTGACACACCTGAAGCAAAAAATGCCTCCGGCCTGCCGGCAACACGACATGAATTTGCGACCTTTTTACAAAACGACCTTGAAGCCGCAGAACAAATTCTGGACACGGTAATGCATGATTTCGCAGACGCCGACGCCTTGATTCTTGATATCAGAGTTAATGGTGGTGGTTTCGACAAAATCGGCATCGCTATCGCCAATCGATTTACCGACCGAAGAAGTCTCGCATTTACCAAACGTGCTCGACAGGGCGAAGCGTTCGGACCAACTCAGCAACTTTACCTGGAACCTCAAGGAAACAAGCAGTTTTCCAAACCTGTTTACATGCTTGCCGCAGAACGCACAGCCAGTGCCGGTGAAATACTTGCCATGTGTATGATCGCACTGCCAAATGTGACCTACGTCGGCCAGCCAACGATGGGTATTTTTTCGGATGACCTGGCGAAACACCTGCCAAACGGGTGGAAAACAACCCTCTCAAACGAAATCTATGCCCTGCCGGACGGTACGGTATACGAGAGTTATGGACTTCAACCGGCGATTCCGGCACCGGTTATGGTCATCGACGACCTGCGCAATTCATTGCTGCAGGGAGTTCAACTGGCCATTGATTTCGGAACAAGGGAAACAGCCCGTAAAAAAACCGGTAATCCATTCGAGCAATTTATGCAACGGGCGTTCATCGAGCTAATGATGGAAGTACCTGAATACCCGACTCATATGGGAGTCTTCGAGGTCGACGGTATCCACTGTCCCCAGGACCGGTTCAGTAAGGTAGATGACACAGCTGACCGACGTCGTGTTGAACTGTTAGTTCGATTAACAACCGAGCTGAAGTCTCTGGATAGGGCAACGCTGGACCCAGGGCAGAAAATCAGTGCGGAAGTGTTTGAATTTTTTCTCAGCTATGCACAGGAACGAAACTGGGTTGGGACAAAGGGTGAGCGCTTCCTGTCCCATAAATATGTTTTCTGCCCTTCCGTTGGGCTCCAGTCAGAACTGCCTTTATTCCTAAGAGAACTGCACCCGTTTCGTCATGCCCGGGATGCCCGGGATTACGTCAGCAGGGTGAACCAGATACCTGGTCTGGTGCGTGATGGCATGGTTGTGTTTAACGACCAGTTTGATCAAGGCATTACACCACCAGATTTCATTCTTGAAGATTTACTGGAAGAGATCAGAAGCTTTATCCAGCCTGACAATGACGAAAATGTCATTGTTACAAACTTCGAAGCCCGCACGGCTGACTTAGCTGATCTGTCTCCTGAAGGTCGCGAACTATTATCAGCGCGGCTCAACCAACTGCTGCCGGAAATATATGAGTCCTACCGGGAATTGCTGCTCACCCTGGAACAGGCCTTACCGAAAGCGAACGATGACGCCGGTGTGTGGAAACTACCGGACGGGCAGGACTATTATGAATTTCTGCTGCGTGGCGCCACGACAACAGCGCTCAGTGCGGAGGAAATTCACCAGCTGGGGCTGGAAGAAACGAGCGTTATCCAAAATAATATCAACCAGGGTTTTGCCCAACTGGGTTACCCTGCTATGCCCATCAAGGAATCGTTTGAGCGACTGATCCGGGAAAGCCAGATACGACTCGAAGACACCCCGGCAACGCGAACTCATCTTATCGAGGAGGCAAAGACCTTATTGCAGGATGTCAAAGAACGACTACCCCAGTGGTTCCGTAAGTTGCCCGCTGCAGATGTCGTGGTTGAGGCCATACCGAAATTTACAGAGTTATCACGAAACCAGACCTACAATCCGCCCTCGCTGGATGGCTCCCGCCACGGCAAATTTGAACTGAATCTTCATCACCTGTTAGTCGCCGACACGCCAAACCTGCCTGTGCTGGTCTACCACGAAACCTGGCCCGGCCATCACCTGCAGTTGAGTCTGGCACTGGAAAATGAATCCCTGCCCCTGTTCAACCGCACCATCACGTTTGATGCCTACATTGAAGGCTGGGCGAAGTACGCGGAAACCCTGCCGTTAGACCAGGGGCAGGGCACATCACCGGAACATCGTTTACTGGGGCTGCGGGCCGAATTAATATCCACGGTCAATCTGGTCTTAGATACCGGTATTCATCAAAAAAAATGGACCCGCCAACAGGCTATCGACTGGTTTGTAGAACAAACCGGCATGCCCGAAGAATTCGCAAGGTATGTCGTGCACCGTTCCTGCGCGGTCCCTGCCCAATTGTGTTCCTACAAACTGGGATTGATGAAAGTTCGGGAACTAAAAGAAATCCTGAAAGAAAAACGCGGCGGTCAATTTAACTTGCCAGAATTCCATGATCTCTTGTTGCGTCATGGTTCACTGCCGCTTCTCATCCTGGAGCGGGAATTCCTGCATGCTGTTTCCGAGGCAAGTCCATACGCTACTTCGGATTAAGCACACTGTTGTACCGGGATTCATTCTGCGGCCGTTGAGATACCTAACAATTCGCATAGTGGTCCGATGCCCTGACCATCTCGCGGGCAATGGCGGGTTCCGTAAATGCATGCCCTGCTGCCGGAACAATCACCAGATTCAGCTCCGGCCAACGTTGCTTCAATTCCCAACCAATTGTTACCGGCGTCACAAGATCATATCGGCCAATAATCATGGTGCAGGGGATATGTCGAATGCTGCCTGCACCATCGAGTAGCTGCGAATCGCTTTTAATCCAGGCCCGGTTTACCGAATAATGACATTCCAGCAGGGAAAGGCTTTGTTCATAAACCGCCTCATGCTGGGCCATGAAATCCGCATCAGGAACAAGACTCACCAGCGCTGTCTCCCAGGCACCCCAGGCTCTCGCTGCCTTGCCTGCAATATTTTTATCCTCGCTGATCAACCGCCGGTAGTACGCGGCTTCAAGATCTCCTTGCTCATCTTTCGGGATCAGCGAAATAAAATCAGCCCAGGCCTCCGGATAAATATTACTTGCGCCTCCTGGCTTATGGGTCCAGTCCAGTTCGAGCTTCCGGAACAGGGACGGTCCGCGGATTATCATTTCCGTCACCGCCTCGGGATGAGTCTGGGAATAGGCCAGAGCAAGCGTACCGCCCCAGGAACCACCTGCCACTTGCCAGCAATCAATACCCAGGTGTTCCCTTAATTTTTCCAGGTCAGCCACTAGATCCCAGGTGGTATTTCCCCTCAGCTCTCCCTTCGGCGTACTCTGGCCTGAACCTCGCTGGTCCAGCAGCACAATACGATAACACCCGGGATCAAATGCCTGTCGGTAAACCGGAACCAGACCGGCACCAGGCCCACCATGTAGAAACACGACGGGTTTACCTGTTGGATTGCCACATTCTTCGAAATAAATTTCATGTAAATCGGACACTTTCAGTCGTCCGGTCCTGAAGGGCTCTATGGGAGGGTAAAAACAGTTTCCGTTATCGACCATCGTTTAGCTTTCTCCGCAGATCAGGATGTTTGAACATTAAGTAACTATAAGATACTTATGATTCACTGATCAATAGGATATCACTGATCGCCGTTGCAAAATTCAAAGATTTTTACCCTGCGTTCAGGTAGGATAAATGCTTTGAAGATTCATTAACTGAAGGAAATTCAATGGCTCGCAACACGGCCTGGAAAAAGGCACAAGAGGCTCAATCCGAAATGAAACGACTTGCGGTGCTACAGGAGGCGGCAAATCTTTTTAACCAGAAGGGTTACCATGCCACTTCATTGGCCGATGTGGCCACAGGCCTTAACATAACCAAGACGGCTCTCTACTACTACGTTAAAAACAAAAATGACCTCCTGTACCAGTGTTATCTCATGTCCCTGGAAGAAATAGACACCGCCAGGAATAATGCCAATGAAGTCGGTGAAAATGGGTTGGACAAAGTCTGCCAGTACGTTGCAAGTCATTCTTTCACCAGCCACGAGCCCGCAGCGCTTCTGAACGAAATTGATGCAATCGAAGACAAAAAGAAGCGGACGGAATTACACAAACGTCTCGATAAAGCACAAAGCTGCGTTACTGACTGGGTTAAAGAGGGGATAAAGGACGGTAGTATTGCAGAATGCGACGCTGAATTGGCAGGGCGCTACATCATGGGCGCCTTCAACTGGATTCCCAGATGGATTGGTAATTCCAAAATGGATATGGCAGAAATTACTGCGTACTTTATCGAACTTACCCGCAAAACCCTGGCCTCTGTCTAGTACTCCACAAAGAATTGTTCGGTGCATGTTTATAAAAGGACAACTTATTCAAACATGTGGAATATTTTATTGAACCATGATTCAATTGAATTATGGTGACCGATCATCCACAGACCGAAAAATCCGCCAGACAACTTAATACCCTGCAGCTGATCGCCTATGCCCTGCCTGGGCTCGGTTTTGCACTGGTTACCGTTCCCGTCTACGCCGTTTTGCCAACCCTTTACGTACAAAATGCAAAGATTTCAGTGACAGCAATCGGAACCATAGTACTTTTGCGTTCATTTTATGATGCCGTCTCGGACCAGATAATCGGCTTTCTGTCAGACAGAACCAGAACCCGCCTGGGTGCCCGTCTTCCGTGGATAATCGCAGGCGCCGTTATCACCCTGGTAAGTATGGTGTTTCTGTTTCGAATTCCGCCTGAGGCAGGTGTGTTGTACTTTGGTTTTTGGACAGTCGCCTTTTTCACCGGCACAACCATGTTTGCTATTCCTCATTACGCCTGGGGTCACGAACTCAGCCCGCACTACGAAGATCGGAATCGTATTTTTGGTTTCAAAGGTTTCGCCGATAATTCCGGCAGTATGCTCTTTTCCCTTATCCCCCTTGCACTGGTGACACTTGGCCTGCTGGATGATGCCGAGTATACCGTCGACACACTCTGGATCCTCGGTGTCACGGTACTCGTTTTAGTTCCGATGCTTGTTCTGTTGGCGGCAAATTTTGCGCCACGACGAGGCATCTCGAATGAAGCAAGAACCAGTATTGCTGGTGTCTGGTACTCAGTGAAGGCCAACAAACCATTCCAGCGTTTTATTCTGGCTTATATCATTGCCGGTACGGGTTATGGCTTCTTCGTTGCACTGCTCTACCCTTTCATTTCCACGTACCTGCTGATTCCCGATGCATTCGCATCAATTCTTCTGGTTACGACGATTTCGGGTTTGTGCAGTGTACCCATCTGGATCAGGATTACGGCGTGGCTGGGGAAGCACCGTGCCTGGGCCTGGGGATGGCTGGTTAATTCGTTTGCCCTGGTGCCGTTTTTCTGGGTAGAACCGGGGCCGGCCGCTGTAATCCCTACCTACATTCTGATGGCGCTGTACGCACTCAGCAACGGTGTTAGCGCCATCGCTCCATTTTCAATTCTGGGCGACGTCATTGACTATGACATTTTGAAAACCGGCGTGGATCGTGGAGGCAATTATTACGCGTTCATGATGTTCGCAGTCAAGGCGCTCGGTTCAACAGGCGGTCTGGCACTTATCATGTTAGGCGCGGTATTTGGCTACGAACTGGCTGAAGGTTATGAGAATACGGAATTTGCAAAGAGAGGTATGCTGATTATGTTCGTCGCCGCGCCGGGTATCTTCCAACTGGCAACATTACCCTTAATCTGGAACTTCCCCATCGATGCACGTCGCCACAATATCATCCGCCGAAAACTGGAAACAAGAACAGAGAGGGCAGAACGAAAATGTCAGGCGTGACGCTCAGTAAGTCAGGGATAGCTGGCGACTATTCGAGCCAGATTGATGCACTCTTTAGCGAATACGATAAACCCCACAGCCCCGGCGTTAATCTGGCCGTTGTCTCCCAGGGAATCGTTATCCATCAACGTGGATATGGGGTTGCCAATCTTGAAGACGATGTGCCTTTTACGGCCGATACCATCCTTAGGCTCGGCTCTACCACCAAACATATGTGCGCCACCTGCATTCTTATCCTCGAAAACAAGGGGTTACTGAATCTGGAGGACGATATTCGACAACATCTTCCGGAACTGCCGGAGTTTGGTGCCCGAATTTCAGTTAACCACTTGTTGACCATGACCAGCGGCTTCAGGGATGGTCTGAATATGTTGTTGTTTTCAGGCCTGGGGGTTGAAAACAATATTTCACGCTCGCAAATAACCGAATTATTAACCCGCGACACATCCCTGATGTTTCAACCGGGGGATAATTGCACCTACTCCAATACCAACTATGTCCTGCTTTCATCCATCATCGAGCGACTTTCAGGGGCCACGATAGCTGACTTTATGCAGACTGAAATATTCGAACCGCTTGGCATGTTAAATTCGAAACTCGCACCTCAGATGGCAAGTTCAACACCTCATGCGGCTCGTGGTTATGTGCCACACGAAGATGGCGACTACGAAGACGGCTTGATGCTGGTCGAGCTTTCCGGTGACGGCGGTGTGGTCTCAACACTCAATGATATGGTTAGATGGTTTCACAATTATCGAAACGATGAGTTATTTGGTCCTGATTTCCGTCATCGCCTGGAAGCCGAGAACCGCCTGAACGACGGCCAGCTGATTGAATATCGCTGCGGAATCAATGTGACGCGGCAATCCGGCGAACTTAAAGTCAGTCATGCGGGGGGAATGCCGGGTTATCTATGTGATTTCGCGTATTTCCCTGACAGGGACCTGGGTATCATCTTGTTCACCAATGTTTTTGACCCGGGACTGCTGGAAACACCAGATAAGATCGCAGGAATTATACCGGGTCAAACTGAACACGCCGGTGTTTCGTCATCAATCCCAGAAGCTGGAATGGAACTGCCGTTAGGATGTTTCGCATCCGAAACTGACGCGCTGATTCTGGAGACTGCCCGGGAGCAGGATGCGTGGGTCTGTTACTTCCTGGGAGAAAGACATTGTCTAAAAAATTCAGGCCACAATACCTTTATTGGTTTGAAAACAGGCTCTCCCCTGAAAATCATACTTTCGACGAGTGAAGGGAATGTTTTGGAAGGGAATGGTTTTAAACTTGTACTGGGCAACACACCGGTGATCAATTTGACAAAACCAGTCGATTCGCCTGACCGCCACCTTACACAGCTGGCAGATTATGAAGGCCAGTACTGGAGTGACGTATTACAAGAGACACATCTGGTGACCGTTCACAATACAGGCGTGGAGATCGAACTAACATCACCCTTGAGGAATCTGGTCTGGAAAGAATTCAATCACGTCACTGGAGATTTGTTCACCAGCGTTATTGCCGGCGAGCCATCTAGCACGAATGTTCAGATCCTTTTCACACGTGATGAATCGAATCAGGTCAATGGGCTTCGCTATAACCTGAGCCGGTGCCTGGATGTCAGGTTCGAAAAGCGAAGTCTGGTAAAACGATAATGCGAAATACAATACTCCAGTTCCTTGCAGGTAAAAATGCAGGCCTCTACATCACGTCAGGGGTATTTCTCATAGCGCTGGCGGTTACCCCCGTTTCCGCAATATTTTCTATCATTTTGTTTATAACAACCGCGCTATTATTTTCAGGTGTCCTGAAATTCAAATTGGTGGATTCCTTGTCTGACCTAACGCCTGGCAGCGTATTTGTAGTCGATGGAGTCAAAACACATATCCTCGCCGAGGGAGAAAAGGGCACCCATTACCCCGTCATCTGGGTTGGCGGCGGGCACGGTGAGGGTCTGGTGATGTTCCATCTACATGAAATGATTCGCACAGAAACAAGATCAATTCTCTTCGACCGGGTTGGTGCCGGCTGGAGCGACCTGTCCACCTTACCGATAACAATCGAAAGTGAAGTACGGCACCTGAAAAATCTGTTGGAAACTGCAGGCGAACAAGGCCCTTTCGTTCTTGCCGGGCACTCGTTTGGCGGTCTTTTCAGCCTTAACTTCGCGCATCATTATCCTGACCTGGTCGCCGGACTTGTCTTGATGGATCCAACACCACCAGTCAACGTCAGCATCCTCGGGAATCTTTCGTTTGGCAGGCTGATGCAACTGGCACCGTGGCGGGCACTCGGGTTTCACTTCGGGTTAACGCGGGTTGGCGATCCCGAGATTGATGACAAAACAAGCGATTTCTACCGGTGTTTAAGTCAGCACGCAGAGGTCATCAACAGAAACTCCCTGCAACCTAAATCTGTTATTGCGGAAGCGGCAACTTTCAGGGCAGCGATGAATAATCCATTTGATATGGTCATCGGGCAGGGTGCATTGGGTGACATTCCATTACGTTTGCTACTGGCGAATCCATCTGCAGAAGAAATCGCGAGTACCGAAAAGCAATTACGGGAACTGCTGGAACTTTCACCACGGCAGGAATCAAATTTCTGGAAGACGCTCAACGAATCAAACGAACAACAAGTTCAGTTATCCGGCAAAGGCGAAAAAGTACTGGCACCAGCGGGATCCTCGCACATGTTTCCTTACGAACATCCCGGGTTTGTTATCGATCATGTCAGGCAACTCATCTGACCGGTTAACCCGGGAAATCATTCTGGCAGCGCCTTTGACAACAGCCGCCAGAACTCGCGATCGAACGCACCACCGGACACCGGGCTGCCATCATCATTTAATCTGCCGGTTGAGCCGGTTCGCGTCACCACCAGCCCAAGACCTGACGCGACATAACAGCGGCGATCCGAATTGCCCATGGCGCTGACAAGATCAACAGGCCCAGCCGGTATCATTTTGCCGCTGTTTATATTTTCATCACCACCCACCCAGCGCCAGCCCGCTTCATTATTCAGCCACCACAACCAGCCATAGGATGGGTTATGTTCCTGGGAAGGACTTAATGCCTGGTCCAGGTAGCCACTGGATACAATTTGTTTATCCCGCCATCGCCCTTTTGCCTGTATCAATAAGCCGAACCTCGCCAGGTCCCGCGCATCGGTTACAAAACCGTTCATATTCCACTGGCGGAAGAACTCCGATCGCTCGATCCATCCAGATCTCTTCATGCCTATGGGGTCTGTCAGCCATTCGGAAGTAAACTCATTTGGTAATCGACCGGTGGCAACCTGGATGACATCGTTAACCAGCGAGTATGCCTTATTGATATATTCCCATTGCTCTCCGGCGGGGAATCTTAAGTCCAGTGTTTCACTCACCCCACCCGTCATGGACATCAAATGTCTGACCAGAATTTTCGATTCACGCTGTTTATCGACGTTTGACCAGCCCTCACCCAGATACTCTGTAACCGGCGCCTCCGGATTCAGCAATCCCCTGTCTATCGAGATACCGGCAAGGATGGAAATAACACTCTTTTGCACCGATGCGACATCTTCCCTGGCCCATCCCTGCTCGTTCATCCCATGAAACCAGACTTCCTGGTAACCCACCTCACCGGCTATTTTAGGATTCTGGAGTGGCCAATATCTTTCAGAAAGAATGCGACCATCCTTCAGAATCACGACCCCGGAACTATGCTGGTGTTCCGCAAATTCATAGAACACTTCCAGCGCGTCCATATCCCAACCCAGCTGTTCCGGATCCAGTCGGGCCCAATCCCTGTTGCCTCCAGGGAAGTACAATTCCTGTGAGACCCCTTGACCAGACATTCTAATGATCAGGTCCTGCAACCTGCGCCTGACGTTCTCATAACGTTCACGGTTGATGGCAGGAATTACATCAAGTCTTGTGTGGATATTCCCGGCAGCACCAAAGAGCCCAACCACAGGATATCCGGCGATCATTGCCTTGTACTGTTCACTCCCGGTTGGCATTCTCGCCTCTGGTCGCACAGCAATATCGTGCTTAAAAATCTCCTTCAGAATAGGTTCCAATGACTGGACACTGGTTGCGGTTTCCTTCAGCCAGGCATTCTCTACCGCCAGACCTGCACCCAGGTGCAACCATAAAGCGACTTCATCTGCTGGCGGTAACGAGTCATCGAGCAGTAAGTGATCAACACCCATGGTTGCAAGCTCATGACCGGAAAAGGCGGCAAAAACAAAGTTGATTCTCAAAATCAGACTGAACTGCCCACTTTGCCAGTTCAAGCCATAACGCAATGCCAGGCGCACGCTCATTGACGGATTCAAACCAGCCACTGATACCTGTCGTGATGATTACCGTCTGTTGCGCCTGGCGATCAATTTTGCCAAACACATTGGCAGCTGATCCGTTTCTTGAGCTACCTGATAGGGACAATTCCGCGACAGTGCCTTCTGCGGCAGCCTGCAGGAGCAACTTGGCGTTTTTGGTGCCAACGACCAGAGCAGGTAATTCAAGCGCCAGCTGATGATATGGTGCGACCGCGTTCTGCGCAGAGACCTCATCCAACGGGTGATCCACAATCATAATAAACGCGACGGCACCGCGTTCGGCCGCTTTACTAACCAGCGGTGCCACATTAAAGCCTGCCTCAAATTTGCCTTCAAGGTGCCGGTACAGCGCAATTTTACCGTTTAGATCGTCACCTGGTTCCGCACTATTCCAATCAACCAGGGGTGCCCTCAGATCCAAACCAGTGGGTAACGGATCCCAGAACGGCATGGAATCAATTTGAGCCGTTCCCAGGGTCAGCACTGAATCATGCAGTTCAAAAACCCGCAAGGGCCAATGATGCAGACTGGATTCAATGCCAAGCTCAATCATTTCGTCGTTCAGTCAGTCTGCCGTGGCCAGATCACCTTCCGTCCCGGAACGGTGTTGAGCTATCTTCGCATATCTGGCCGCCACCCTGTCGAACGTCAGTTCAGGCATCTCGCTCCTGGTCGTTGTCTGGTCCGATGTATTGCAAGAAGCTGACAACAATAACAGCACCAGTACGCAATACCTGCGGACCAATCCACGCACTAAGCTAGTTCGTACGGAACTTCAGGTTAACGCCAACCGTCCTCGGTCTTAAGAACACATGAACATCACCAAAACCACCATCGAAGAAATTGAAACTGCTGCCCTCTTCATCTAACAGGTTTGTCGCAAACAGCTGAACTTCCCAGTTATTTCTGCGCAGCCCGCCACGAAGGTTGAACATTTCAAATGATCCACTTTCGAAATCCCCACCGGGAGGAGGATCGTTGGGCACATCAGCGAAGGAGCTGTCCCTGGCGGTATAGTCACCACGAACATACGCATCGATACCTGTACTGCCAATCTCAAAACTCTTTTCAACCGAGGCGTTGAACAACCATTCCGGCGTATTGGGTAACGTCATACCGTCGATGGGAATACCCAGGCCGATTGATGCACTATCAATAACACCACCATCGTATTCCGCCTCAAGCACTGAACCTCCTAATACAATTTCCCACCCCTCAGCTGGCCTGATCGTGATATCTGTTTCAAACCCGAAACTGTGCGCGTCATTGCCATTCACCACGATAAATTGCACTGGCGGGCTGACAACACTTGTGATGGCTTTATCTATCTGAATGTCAGTCCAGTCGATATAGAAAAGTGCAGCGTTTACGGTGACCATACTCTGCCAGAGGGCTGATTTCATACCAATTTCATAGTTCCAGATCTCGTCCGCATCGAAACCCACGGAGTAGCTTGGATCTGTACCCAGGGATTCATCAGCGTTGGCACCACCGGCTCTGAAGCCGCTGGTGATGGAACCGTAGACGAGCGTGTCCTCACTTAACTGCCAGTCGATGGCAATCTTGGGAGAAATATTGTCGAAGGAATCCGACACGGTCGCCAAACCGTTTAACCTGTCATCAACATCAACATCGTGTTCTGCATACCGAAGACCCAAAGTTGCCGTGACATCCTGTATTAATGGCCAGTAGATCTCACCAAACACGGACCATTGATCGAGTTCATCGCCCCTGAAGGCCGAACCGTTGAAGTTGATATCTTTTTCAGCCGATCGAAAGTAGGCACCGACTATCCAGTCAAACGCGCGGCCTGCTGTTGAGGCCAGACGAATTTCTTCACTAAATGCTTCGCCGCTTGATTTCAGGCCAGACAGACTCTGGATATCAACTTCTCCGAAACCTGTGATCGAAGTCAGCGTACCCATCGGCAGGTCAATGTTGATTTCGAGTATGGTTTCTGTTGTTTCGGTTTCCGTTCCAAAGGTAGGACTGAAAACGGCCTGGGTAAGGTCCGTCGCAAAGGATGTCCCTGCAAGGGAGTTCACAGTGCCCATCAGGTTAGGAGAATCAAAATTGCTGATGCCAATATCGGCTTCTTCTGATTTGTAGATCAACGTTGCATCGAAAGTCTCTGTTGGAGACCACTGAACCATAATTCGACCGCCAGTGACACCTTCTGTATTGGCATCCTCGCCAACCATCTCGGGTGGACCACCAAAGAACAGCGGCAGCACATTAACCGCGTCGATATAACCCTCGTGGTCATAGTCAAAAGCAACCAATCGAACGGCTAACTTGTCCTGGACCAGTGGAATATTAACCATTCCGGCATAATCTGCGTTGTTTGAAGAACCCTCGTCTGTATCAAACCAGGTGCCTGAGAAAGAGGCTTCAAATTTTTCCGCATTCGGGCGCCTCGAGAGAATATTAATAACACCGCCAAAGGAACCTTCACCATACAGCGTACCTTGTGGACCCCTTAGCACCTCTATTCGCTCGACATCATAGAGCGCTGAATCCTGTTCGGCGAAGGTCCCACTGGACTGGATGCGATTAGCCGAAATGATGCCATCATTATAAATCGCAACAGTCCCAACCGAGGCCACATTCGAACCTAAACCCCGAATCTGCACATTATTGCCGCCACGGGAGAGGTCCGTCATCGACATACTGGGAACAAGCCGGGTGATGTCATCCAGACTGTCAGCATTGACGGTTTCAAGCATATCACCCAGCAGGACTTTGATGCTTATTGGGATTGATTGTACCGCTTGCTCTCGTTTCTGCGCCGTTACCACCACCTCTTCAATTTCCTGCTCAGCTGCCTGGACACCCATTTGTACCATGCAGGCCAGTGAAACCACTGTGACTATTTTTACAATTTTGTTGGTCCACATCTCCATTCTCCTTAAGAATTCTCACCCCCGAGACCAATAGATTGGATCGTTGGTATCATTATCTTACTAGATATTCAAAGTTATTGTCTACAGGTTCAATAACTTTATCAACAGATATCGAATGTGCCGCTAATTCTGTAGCCTTGGCAGGCAACGGGCGCTGATTCGCAGAAAATAATCATTGGAAGTTACACTAAGGAGAAATTGGAGAGACGGCGAGCTATCGAAATACCGCCACCGTAGAGATTGGTTTTGTCTCGATCACCGGGGGGGGGAAATTGGTCGGGAATTGGTCGGGAATTTGTCAGGTATCTAAAGGATTCTGTGGAAGCCAAATAAGCTGGCCCAGCCGATTTGCTCTAGCTGCGCGGAGTTACCCCAGATTTTGACGCATTTCGGAGCCCACTTTGGTAAAGCCAAATTTTTCATAAAAAGACTGGTTCGATTCAGTCGTTGCGATGAGATAAAGTCCGAAATCGGCACAGCCCCTTTGCCTGGCTTTATCTACGATAGCATTCATCAGGAGTGCGCCAACATTTTTACCTCGCGCTGCCGGGTTGACAATCAGTTCTTCAAGCTGGCAATACTCCCCACCATATCGCATGGCCCTGCTATACGAGACGCTGACCATACCTAACAATTGCTCTTCGTCTGAAGCCACCAATATCTGGCCACCTGATTCATCGAGCAACCCTTTAAACACTTCTGATGCCAATGGGCTAAATGCCTCGCCCGCCTTTTCTCCCAGTAAATTCAGTAATTCCATACACTGTACTTCGTCAGACAATTTGGCCGCCCGAATTTGCACACTCATCACATTCCCCATGATTTCCGATGGTTGTTTGGCTTAGAACCCCGCCAGGGTCGCATATCGATCGCGATGAAATGATCGATTCCCAAAAGTAGTCTCCAATGTCCGTGCCCGCTTCAGGTACAAACCTGCATCAAATTCATCTGTCATGCCTATACCACCATGGATTTGGATTAACTGGTTGGACATCTCATGGAGAAATTCCCCAACGCGACACTTTGACAGTGACGCCATTTGCGCAACATTCTGAGAATAAGGCAAATAAACCACATATTCGGGAGAACGGTCAAGTATCACAATTGTAGATGTTCACCGAAATTTTAGACGTTGTGACGTAATGATCTTTTGGATGGTCAATGACTGTCATGGCGCTGATCTACTGGCTTACAGGTGAGCGGGTTGATCACTTAGGCAACTTTTAGGTCGGGCAGGGGTGATTTGGCTTGTTTATCCAGGCATGTTTTAGGATTGGATTGCTGTTGCAGGTTTAGTCGGTGGTGGTTGCGCTTCGATGTGATCCAGGATTTTCTGGATGATATCTGGATCAGTGATGTCGGCGATGACACGCATAGCCCTCCCACACAAGGGGCATAGGGTGATATCAATATTAAAGACTCTTTTGAGTCGTTGAGCCCAGGTTAATGGTGCAACAAGATCATTCCGGCTCGCTGCTTGCTCAGCCATTTTGTGTCTTTTGTCATGCCCTTTGTTCTTCAATTTCTTAATTGACCT
>JAPYTQ010000061.1:0-24480 GCA_029941905.1 Pseudomonadales bacterium
CGCGCGTGCAGGGCTACGCTATTGGTGGGGGTAATGTCTTCGCAACACTTTGTGATATGACCATTTGTTCTGAAAGTGCCATCTTTGGCCAGGTGGGGCCAAAAATGGGTTCTGTTGATCCTGGCTATGGCACCGCTTACCTGGCTCGTGTTGTTGGTGAAAAAAAGGCGCGGGAGATCTGGTATTTGTGTCGGCGTTACTCCGGTCAGGATGCTGTTGATATGGGGTTGGCCAATATCTGCGTACCTGATGATCAACTGGATGCTGAAGTCGACAAATGGTGTGCAGAGATTATGGAGAAGAGCCCAACAGCGTTGACAATAGCCAAGCGTAGCTTCAATGCTGACAGCGAGCATATTCGCGGCATCGGCAATCAGGGTTTTGTATCTCTCAAGATGTACTACGATTCTGACGAGTCAAGAGAGGGAGTTGATGCCTTGTCCGAAAAGCGTAAACCAGACTTTCGAAAATTTACCAAATAGAACTGACATTAGAAGGGAGTTTTGATGGATTATTCCTTTACACCGGAACAGATAATATTCCAGGAGACCATTCGGCGTTTCGCGGCGGATAAGCTGGCACCTTACTATCAGCAGCGTGAATTGGATGGCACCATCGACAGTAAATTGTGCGAGGAGATGGGTGCACTAGGGATGATAGCGCCTGAGCTGCCAGAAAAATTTGGTGGCCTGGGGCTCGACAGCATCACCGCCGGTATCGCGGTTGAAGAAGTTGCAAAAGCAGACTTCAATGTTTCATATATCCAGCTTATTGGCTCGTTAATGGGGTCGTTGATCTCCCAGCATGCAACAGATGAAGTGGCACATCGTGTTGTTGATGGAATATGTGCAGGCAAGATTATTGTTGCACTTGGCTTAACAGAACCGGGTGGCGGGTCAGATGCAGCGCACCTGACGCTCCGTGCGACAAAGAAAGGAGACGACTATATTCTAAATGGTGAGAAAACTTCAATTTCTTTAGCCAACCAGGCTGACGAGATCGTGGTATTCGCTCGTACCGGAGAAGTGGACGGTGCTGGTGGTATCTCTGCATTTTTGGTCCCCATTAATGCAACTGGCGTGAGCACTACTTGCTTTGATGATCTCGGTTCGTCAGCCGTTGGCCGTGGTTCCGTTTTTTTTGATGATGTGCTGGTCTCTATGGATGCAATGATTGGACCTGAAAACCAGGGTTTTCGTGTCGTTATGCAGGGTTTCGATTACAGCCGTGCCTTGATTGGTTTGCAATGTGTTGCCTGTGCGGAATCTTCTATCTCCGAGGCCTGGGAGTACGTAAAAGAGCGTGAAGCTTTTGGTGGACCGATTGCGCGATTTCAGGGTGTCACTGAACCACTCGCTGAAGCAGAAACTTTGCTCTATGCAGCCAAACTACTTTGTTATAAAACGCTGTGGTTGAGAGATCAGGGTGAACCACATACCTCGGAAGCTGCCATGTGTAAGTGGTGGGCACCCAGGGTTGCATTTGATGCCATCCATAGTGCGCTACTTGTTCATGGGCACTATGGTTATAGCCGTGAATTGCCTCACCAGCAAAGGTTACGTGACGTGTTGGGTTTGCAAATTGGAGATGGAACTCAGCAGATCCAGAAGATGATTATATCGAGAGAGAAAATTGGCCGGGTAGCGGTGCCTTATTGAAATAAAAGTAAATTGGAGAAGAATATGGATCTGAAACTTGCTGGTAAATCCGTCATCGTGACAGGTGGTGCATCGAACATTGGCAGAGCTATCACACTGGGTTTCGCGAGAGAGGGGGCGAAAATTACTATCGCTGAACTGGATGTGGTGTTGGCAGAAAAGGTGGCAGATGAAGCGCGCAAGGCAGGTGCCGGGGAGGTTCAGGTTGTTCAAACTGATGTCACAGATATGGCACAGGTACAGGCCATGGTTGCCCAGGCTGTTGATAATTTCGACGGTGTAGATGTGCTGGTAAATAATGTTGGTTGGGACGATTTAATGTTCTTCACTCAAACAACACCAGAGTTCTGGGAAAAGATTATTAAAATCAACTTTGTTGGCATGTTGAATTGCACTTACACGGTACTTGAACATCTTGTGAAAACAGGTGGTGCAATCGTTTCGATCAGTTCTGATGCCAGTCGGCAGGGCGAGGCTCGAGAAGCCGTCTATGGTGGTATGAAGGCAGGCATAAACAGTTTCATGAAAACGATAGCAAAAGAGAATGGGAGATATGGTGTGCGCTGTAATGTGGTCTGCCCCGGGGTCACGATACCGGATGAAAATGAGGAAGTGAGTGATGCCAGCATGTGGTCAGACAGGGATGCTATGTTTACTGAGGATCAATTCGCAAAAATTGCTGCATCACTGCCTTTGAAGAAACTTGGCAAGCCAGATGACCTGGCCAATGCCGTGCTGTTTATGTCATCAAATGAAGTGGCAGGCCATGTCACCGGCCAAGTGCTGAGTGTCAGTGGCGGTTATAGCATGATTGGCTAAAGAAATATTCTGCAAGCCAGAATGATGTTGGAGGAATGAATAGAGATGGGTGACGCGGTAATTTATAAGGCTGAAGGCCGAGTAGCAGCACTGACGCTAAATCGTCCGGATAAATTTAATTGTATCTCCAGTTCACTATTAGAGGGCATTGAATCTGGCATTGAGCAGGCAGAGAAAGATTCCGGCATTCGGGTGATAGTAATCAAAGCCCTGGGTAAGCATTTTTGTACAGGCGCGGACCTGAAGGAAGTGAAAGAACATAGCCAAACTCGTGAATCGTTAGATGATTTTATAGGTTACGGCCATCTGGTTATGCAAAAACTTGAAGCTTCACCTTTGCCTGTAATTGCAGAGGTTAATGGTTATTGCCTGGCTGGTGGTCTGGAGCTAATGATGTGTGCGGATGTAGTTATTGCCGCGGAAGATGCCAGAATTGGTTGTCAGCACGCCCAATATGGTCTTGTGCCGGGCTGGGGAGGTACCCAGAGGCTACCAAGAATAGTCGGTATGAGAAGGGCGCTGGATTTAATGTATTCAGCCCGCTGGTTGACTGCCGCCGAAGCTCTTGATTGGGGGCTGGTCAATCAGGTTGTTATTTCTTCTAGCTTGAGCTCAGCTACTTTCGAATATGCAGACAAGCTTGCTTCAAGAAATCCAGAAGCGCTTGCGGCAATGAAACAGTTGGCGCGTCAAGGTGTCGATTTGTCACTGGATGAAGCTCTGGCTTTAGAGCAAAACCTCGCCGTTCCAGCGTTGATGAGTGAGAATGTGGCAGAAGGACTGAAGGCCTTCAGGGAAAAACGTGAACCGGTGTTCAAGTAGCTAAAGCAAGTTCCAAATTCACATAAGCGATATTGTTTAATGGAAAAAGAAGATGGATAAAAAGCTACAGATCGAGATCCTGGAACGCCTGTTTGACTTGAAGGATATGAAAACGACTGACCTGGCGAGTTTACCCTGGAGCGAACCCGGGTGAATCCCGGATGTATGTGTCTCTGTACACGCCAGAAGCGACGATTCCGTCATACTGAAAATAATCTGGGAGGTTTTCGCGAATAGACTCTATCCAAAACCCGGTCTCTTTCTCCAGATAATGGTAGCCGCTTTATTGCCGAAACAGAAAGCGATAAAGGCTTGCTTGAAGAACTTACCCTGAATGACCCAATTGGCAAGAAAGGGTCGGTCAATCAGGTGGGAGACAAAAATATCTTCCACTTTGCCTGATTCAAATATTGGGATTGAATGGTTTAATAATAACGGGGTTAGATTTTTTATAGCAGGTTTAGGCTTTTTGTAGAAGGTCCTGGCTGGTGTCGTGCATCTTCTCTAAAGCGCGAATAAGCTGCTGCAATTGTCGGTCTGTAAGATTAGCAGTTACATCCTTTAGAACAATGTCACCAACGCCCTGCATGGAAGGCAGAAGCTTTTTTGCCTTTGCTGTACAGTAAACCTTCTTGATTCTTCTATCTGTGCTGTCGGGTTTTCTAATCAGTAGCTTTTTCTTCTCGAGGCGGTTGATAATTCCCGTTACAGCCATCCGGCCAACACCGAGTTCTTCGGCTAAATCTATTTGTGTGATGCCGGGGGTACGTGAAACATGTCCAATTGCGCGCCATTGTGATCGCGTTAGATCTGCGTGCTTTAACCGGGTATCCCAGATCTGTGTGATCATTTTTGAGAGGTCGTTAAGGAGAAAGCCGAGTTTGGGGCCCAGATGGGATTCTTGCATGTTGCCGTTCTTTTTTTTTGTTTTTGGTGCAGATTTCTTCGAGGCCATCTTTGCCAGAACCAGTGTTTCAGGTAAGCATGGAGTATCTATCAAAATGTGCTGCTAGTCCATCCTGATCACTGAGCCAATACCCACGGCTAGGGATTCGCGTGGTTTTTACTGTATCAAGTTTGTTGGGTGGAATAGTCGTTAGCCTTGTGCTGTTGCTAACTATTATACAGCCAAGGCTTTTTACCTTTTAGGGAATTCTATCTGGGAATCTGGGATAATAGTTACAATAGACTGTGATGTTTATCTTGTGGTGTCCAGAACTTCTGGTTTTAGCGTGAGTTGCAATGGGGGCCTAAATAGATGGAAACTCAAGAGAGCCATGTGATGGCAAATGGCCACCGCCTTAATACCCTGCGAATTGGAAAGATTAAAAAGGAGAAGCCAACGCTAATCTTTCTTCATGGCGGGTTGGATTGCATTGCCATGTGGCGTGAATTTCCAGCCCGGTTGGCTGCCGCGGCAGGTTTGGCGGCCATTGTGTATGATCGTTGGGGGCACGGTAAATCGGACCCCCTGGTGTTGCCACGGGATGGGGACGCTCGAATTGTTGAAGCGGATCAACCTATAATCGATATTATCAGGCATTTTGGTATCGGTAAGGTTATTCTGGTGGGGCATAGTTTTGGGGGTGCAATTGCGCTGCTGGCTTCAGGTATTCATAGCGATCTCGTCATTGGGACCATAGCCATCACGCCCCAATTGGTGGCTCATGCCGACGGTAAAGAGGGTCTGGCGAAGGCCATAGCAGCTTTTAAGAGCGGTAAACTGCGTGATAAGTTGATGGTTTTTCATGGTAATCAGACGGATACTTTATTTGAGGATTGGTCACAAGGATCATCGAGGCCTAATCAGAAACCGAGGGATTATTCGACCCAACTCAACGAAGTCGAGTGTCCGGTGCTTGTTATTTATGGTAGGCAAGATAATTATGGGTACATGCATAATCTGGAATTCACTGAGAAAAATTTAACCTGCCGAAGTGAGAGTCTGGTTATTGATGACGCCCGTCATTACCCTCATATAGAAATACCGGAAGTGGTAATAGATACGTGTAAGAACTTTATCTGCGCTTTAGACCAGGCTCATTAATTGTAACTTGAGTTGTTTTATTCTGGATGTATACATGATTTAGCCTTTAAACCAGCATGTCAGATCATCTGGAAAAGAGTAATGGTTCTGCTTTTACTCTTGCGTGATTGAAAACAGAGCGGAGGTAAAGAAGAATCATGTTTCCATCGCATTGAGAAACATACAACGTAGCAGGATGAGAACCTGGTCATTGGTAAGAGATACTCCTTAAACAACCCCTTCAGTCTGTAGGCTGTCTAAATCAGCTTTTGAAACACCAATCGATTCCAGGATCGTATTTGTGTCTTCTCCGATGCGTGGAGCCCGATTTAGCAACTCATTCTTACCTAAGTTGTCCAGGTTGAGAACGGGGCGAATAAAATCAAATTCTCCTGCATCGGGGTGGCTAGCTGTTCCAACCATATTCCGGTGGCGCAGCTGCGGGTTGTCGAAAGCTTCAAAGGGCTGATTGACTCGGCCAATTTCGATATCCAGTGGTGCCAATTCCTCTACCCATACTTCCGCCGGTTTTTGCAGGAACACTTCACGAAGGAAAGACCGTACATCGTCTGGATCACTCATGTCCGCAAGTTCAGGTCGTCCGAGGTGCTGAAATAACTTCTGCCTGGAAGCATCCCTGTAGGCGCAAAGAACCAGGTAGGTATTATCCGCTGCTGTATAAATATCATAGACTGGAGAAGTGACAGGTTCATCGACTCTTGCACTCATATCTACTAAATCAGAATGCTTCCTAACACCATGAGATAATGCAAGCAGGGAGAAAGCACTATCGAGCATGGCAAGGTCAATGAAGGTGCCCTGGCCTGTTCGTTCTTTATTATGCAACGCCGCTAAAATAGCGTAGGCCGCACTGAGCCCAGTGATACCATCTGCAAGGTATGCCTGCGGATTTGGCGGTGCAGCATTTGTTGTGCCAGCGAGCTCTCGCAACATTCCGGAGATACCCAGGAAAATCAGGTCATATCCTGGAGACTGGCTCAAAGGCCCGCTTACTCCATAACCAGAGACAGCACAGTAGATGATATTTTCATTGTTAATTTTAATTGCTTCATAGCCGAAGCCGTTCCGGTCTGCTACACCTGGACGATTACCTTCGAGAATGACATCTGCCTTTGCTGCAAGCTTAAGGAACAGATCTTTACCAGCGCTATTTCGAAGATTCAGCGTAATTGAACGTTTACCCTGATTGAGGATGAGATCTTCATCATCGACGGGCCTCTGTTTCGGAACTGGCCGTTCAATACGGATCACATCCGCGCCAAGATTGGCCAAGAGGTAGGTGCAGTATTTTCCTGGTGTCAAAGTACCAAGATCAAGAATCTGAACACCGTTGAGAGGTTTAGTCATCCAGCTTTGGTGCCGTATACAAAGCCAAGCTGATGTGGCATCAACCACTCAGAATGGGTATCCACGAATCCTGCCTCTTCAAAGAATGCCCGGTATTCAGGCCCCGACTGAACGCGACCCGTATAGTGGCCTTTAGTTACACCTGCAAGATTGAGAAACACCGGGTCTATAGGGCCATCTTTATCATCGTTTAGCATATAGTCCATCACCAGACAGGTACCGCCAGGCAACAATGCATCATAAGTTTTTTTCAGTATCCCAATGACTTCGTTCTGGTTGTAGCCTTGCAGGGGCGTGATGAAGCTGATCAGATCACAGTCGTCAGGAAATGGCGCATCAAAGAAGTTACCATTTACAGTGTCGATTCGATCCCCAAGATTGTGTTTGGTAATGAATTCCCGTGATATCGCGGTTACATTGGGGAAATCCAGAATCGTTACTTTTAGCCCAGGGTTTTTTTCACATGCGGCTATGGCGTAACACCCTGAGCCACCAGCAACATCGAGCCATCTACTAAACTTTGAGAAATCGAAGCGTTTTGCCAATTTGTGACCCAGAGGAAGGGACGCGTTGTATCCAGCCTCGGTGAATCGCCTGGCTTTGTCAGCATCTTCCATCATTGCTTCGTAGTTGCCCTTGTCAGGTGGCGGCTCAGTTGGTTTAACAAAGTGTTGTGCCAGGTTCTTGAATCCATCGTATTCGGAGATTGGTTGATAGATTAAATACTGGCCAAAATAGGTTGGTTTACTCTTCACAAGGTAGCGCGATACGTCGCTGAAGTTCTCCAGCTTGCCGTCAACTTCACGTACAAGGTCCATTGCCTTGCAGGCGCTCACCAATCGTTCGATCATCTCCGTGTCGAGATCAAGAGCGGAAGCAATCGTACTGATGTTACCTTTCCCTTCGTCGATCAGGGTAAATAACCCCAGTTCAAGTGCGAGTACCATTGCGCCTGTTTTCTTGAAGGAGAATGCTAGTTCATTAAGACGCTCGGTCTTTAGTGTTGCGGTGAAATCATCTGTTTCGTTCAATAATTTTCCCTGGTTAAAAATACATATTGTTTAAGCAAAGGTGGCCGTACCAATCCCCGATAGACCTACAGATCGAGCAGCGCCACCAGGCGTTCCGGTTTCAGGTCATCACCAGCATATATTTCACCGTCGATAGCAAGGGCTGGGGAGGTACGGATACCGAGACTCTCAAGTAGCCCTGCTGCATCGTCATCCACCATCAGATCTTTCGTTTCGAAGGCTAGCCCTTCTGTTTTCAGTATGCGTTTTAAAGTCTCGCAAGGTGCGCAGAGAGGGGTTGTATAGACTGTCAGTTTTTTTGCCATTGACTAATCCTCACTTGTTACCTTTTCAGCTTTCCTGTCTTTATAGCGTTTTTTGGCTTCCATCCAATGATCGTATGCTTTCCCCTCAAGGAAGGGTTGCTCTTCTGTAAAGATGGTTTTTTTCCAATCTTCCCCGGCAGGCCATGTAAATGGTGCAACCTCTGTAGAACCAGGTTTCTCAGTTATTTCCAACATTGTCAGGGCAATATCCATAACGCTGGATTGCATCTCCTGATCAAAGGGTACTCCGCAAGGGTTCCCGAGTGGGAAATCAACATGTACCAGTCGTGATACACCGCATCGCTCCACAATATCACGTGCAGTAGCGATGACTACTGTGGGGATACCATTAGCTTCCAAGTGGCGTGCTACCAGACTCACGGTCTGGTGACAGACGGGTCACACGGGTGTGAGAATGGCGATATCCACTTCATCTTCTCTGCATCTCCTGAGAATCTCAGGTGCATCGACTTCGATTGTTTTTTTCTGGCTGTATGCGGTATAGACACCATGGCAACGCGGCGCCATGCTTCCGATTCGGCCCTGCTCAACCTTTTCCTGTAAGCGAGTAACAGGAAAGTAGGTATTCACATCATCCAGGTTAGTAGCGTACTTGTCATAATGTTCTTGTTTGCTGAATAACTGGTCTATTGGTGTGTCTGTCGGAAGGCTATAGGCATTGCCCACTAAATGCTCATTGATCCCACCACCTTTATTACCTTCCGGTTGCTTTATAGCGACATCACTGGTGGAAATGATAGTGACTCGGCTCTCGGAAAGCGGTTTAGCTGGTCGGGCGAATGGAATGTCGTCGAAGTGCGCCCACTCGTATGGTTTTGCATAACCTTGTGATAAGTAGTAATCACGGGTTCTGTCAATATATTTAACATGTTCGCTCATAGCCAATCCAGGAGGGTAGTTATAATTGATAAGCCACCTTACATTCTAAAACCCGGTACGGCAAGTTCCAGCCTTGTCCAATATGAAATTGTTCGTACGGTTGAAAAGATAAGTGAGCCATATTTTATTCCGACACTGCTAGCATTTATCGTTAGTGGCGGGATTGTCATGTTTGGTGTTTGTCATGCTGTTATCATAGTGGTGTTCAAAATCATGATAAAGTATAATATGTAATCATGATTACAATATATTTCGATACATATTGAAGCGTATATCTTTCATATCGGCCTGCCTGTCGTCAAGAAATATGGCTAGCGGTACCACTGGTGTCAACAAATTTGTGACCTCTATGGATAAGCTTCACTGCAAGTCGTTCCCCTGGTGCGGCTACTTACTGTGATGAGAATTCCCTGCAAAGGTCATCTTCGGAGCTACCGGTTTTTTCGGGCCTCCGGCAAATCGCATCACAGCTCAATGTCGCTCATGTACTGGAGGGTTCAGTGTGCACTTCGGTTGGTAGGATCCGAGTCACTGCACAATTGATTGATGCGGTAACTGATACGCACCTCTGGTCACATAAATTTGATCGTGAACTGGGAGATGTTTTGAGCATACAGGACGATATTGCGACTGAGGTCGCCAATCGTCTTCAGTTGACAATGATGGACACAGCGCCGAGATTAGTCGAACTCGATCAGGAGAACTACACTTTGTTCCTGCAGGCCCGTTCCTTGAAAAATCTGGGCACAGCCGAGAGCACCCGTGAAGCGATCGCCTTTTTTCAGCGGGTGGTAGCCGCCGAGCCGAAACATGCCCCCTCCTGGTACCATCTCTCTGTTTTGCACCTGGACCAGGTGATTCACGGGTGGACGCATATAGATGAATCGCTCCGTCTGGCCAGACATACTGCCACTGAAGCCATAAGCGCGGATGCGGACTATGCACCAGGGCACATTGCTCTTGCCGCCACGATGTTGGTTGATCCAGAGGCCGATGATCAGGGAACGGCATTCCAGCAGATTGTCAATCTGGTACTGCAAGCATTAGCAATAAATTCGGGCAATGCGGACAATATCAGAATGGCTACTATAGTATCTATCACGTTGGGACGGCTGGAGGATGCTATGGTTCTGGCCCGCTACGCCAACACATTGGACCCTATCAATGCCAATGCAGCCATACAGATGGCGATTATTTACAACTATGCACAGCGCTGGTCCGAAGCAGAGGCCAGTGCCCGCAGAGCATTGGAGCTAAGTTCCAATATTTCTGAAGGCTCAATGGAACTGGGGATTGCACTGCTTAACCAGGGGCAAATTGAAACCGCATTGATTGCCTTTGAACAAGAGACCAACCCTGCTCTCAAATTGAAGGGTACTGCCATTGCCTATTCTGCGCTAGATCGACCCGCTAAGTTCGAGCTCGCACTGAGCCGCTTGAAGGCCGATTTTGGAAAATCCAATCCCGCTGCCATTGCCCAGGTCTACACTTCCGTCGGCGATAACGACGCTGCCTTTGCGTGGCTGGATCGCGCTGCTGACTCGGGCTACTTTTCAACCCGGTGGTTATTCCAGGATTCTTTGTTGCACAATCTGCATTCAGATTCGCGCTGGGGACTCTTCCTGGCAAAAACGGGCACCAACCCTGAACGGCTGGCTAATTTTGAATTTGAACCGCTGCCTTATCTCCAGACAAGCTTCTCGGTGGAGAGCCCCTACTCAAAGTAATCGTCTTCCTCAAAACCAACTCCTTTATGTTGTTAAGGCTAAAGAAAACTGAGCAATCAAACGTCTTCTTCCGGGTCCCAACTTAACAAGTTCAAAAATGCAACTAGGTTTGCTGTCACCTATTCCTACTCCTTACATAGTAATCAATCACTTAGATAGCGAAATTTGGCTAAATAGGTGACAGCACTAATTTCTCTAACCCAGGGCACACAAGGCGTGAAAGGGTTTTAGTATCACAGGCTTCGAACCTGGGTGTCGGGGGTTAGAATCCCTCTGGGCGTACCATTTTTAAAGGCCCCAACAGCTTTTTTTGCGAATTGGATTTTATAATCACAAATGGATTTTATAATTCCCTAAAAGGTGCTCTCAATCGTGATTTTTCTTTGATATTTCAACTACGTTTGGTGCCCTTCGATACACCTTTTCAATGATGGTTGGATCGGAATGATCCATGAGTTTCTGCGCATGTATTAACTCATTGTCGATTGGAAAGTTAACAGCGCCGTTAGGATCAGGCAGGTGTTGGTCCGGCAATCATGTGCCGCCAAAAACGGCGTTCTTCGCCTATTGCAAAGTCGCCACCTGCCTTGTGTTGTACTGACGCGTTGTCCCAGATCAGGATGTCGTTGGCTTGCCAGTTGTGCTCGCACTTCGGCGCGTTGGCTTCTGCCAGGTCCTGCAGACGCTGCAGTAATTGCCTGCCTTCGTGAACTGGTAATTCTTTTATGTATGTAGCGCGATCAAGGTCGACAAAAATGGCCTCTGTACCAGCATCAGGGTGTGTACGTATTAAAGGGTGCTCGACGTCGATAAGCATGTCGGCTACACCCGTCGCAGAACGACGTGGTGGAAACGCATTTTGGTTGTTGTACGCATAACAAACCGTGAATGACCGTAGCCGTGCTTGCTCTTGCTGATCCAGTTGCAGAAATGCGGCACGCATATCCATAAAGTGTGTCGGACCGCCACCTGACTGCGGCAACGCTCTGGCATGTAAGATGGTGAACTGCGCGGGGTCTTCCGTATATGTGTCATCGCAGTGGTAGGTCTCAAAGAGACCCGGGCGCTCATCGTCCAGACCGCCAAAGCTCATCTCACCAAACTTCTCACGGTCCGCTTCTTTAAACACATATCCCGCATCAATGTGTTGCAGTTTTTCACTATAGCGATACTGGTCGCCTTGTTTAGTTCTGGCAACAGGGTCTTTAACGTCACCAAATAATTGCGATATTTTGGCGAAACCTTCTTTGTCCAGGCGCTCAACAATTGGCAGATGCAGCACGCCATTGTCAACCAACAGATGCCGTGCCGCTTCCGCGTCCTGACGACTCATTTCTGGATCGATTCCGTCAAACTTTGCTGTCATAAACTTCATCGCGCTTGCCTATGTGATAATGCTATCTGTTATTGATGGTTGGTGTTGATCAATTTGTGCTCGAAGCGTCCTTGCGCGGTGATCATAGCCATCGGGGTGCCATCCGGGTGCCAGGAAAATATAGCGCAATCGATCCTTAATCGTGACTGCGCTCAAAACGTCACGAAACAGGTTCACATATTCTCCTGCTGCCACACGGGCCGGGTTGTAACTGTTGATGTTCTTCGTCAAACCGTATGTTGGTTGCTCCTTAATCTGCTCTTCTGAAAACGTGCCGAACAGGCGATCCCAAATAATCAGGACACCTGCATGATTGCAGTCCAGGTACCTGATGTTGGACGCATGGTGCACCCGGTGGTGAGAAGGCGTGTTTAATATCAGTTCGATTACGGATGGCATTTTTCGCACTAATTCGGTATGCACCCAGAATTGATAAATCAGGTTGAGTGAAATCATGGTAAAAATCATCAGCGGATCAAAACCTAACAGCGGCAGTGGCAGCCAGAACCAGTATTTGTGAATGCGCTCGCCGACACCCTGTCGCAGTGCGGTACCGAGGTTGAGTTTGACAGAAGAATGGTGGGGAACGTGCCCAGCCCAGAATAGCCGTACTTCATGATTCGCACGGTGAAACCAATAGTAGATAAGATCATCGAGAAAGAACAGCATGACCCACGCCCATGCTTGTCGTTCGACCACATCGCGCAAGGGCGACCATTCGTGCAGGTAATAAAAGGAAACAAACGCAACTGCTTTTGGTACAAAGTCGATGATCGCGGATAGTACAAGCATACTCATTGAGATTAGAAAATCCCGAGCAACGTAAAGGTCACGTTGGGTCCGCCAGGAGACCAAGACTTCAAGCACAATGGCCAGCACAAACAAGGGCACGGCAATCGCAGTAAAGCGATCACCGGATAACTGAGTTATTGCTGTATCTATTTCCATCGGTGGATTATGGCAGATGGAGACTCAAATCGACCGAAAAATACTCAGCTTTGGTGGGTATGGCTGTGTGCTTCCTTGGCGTCAGTCACACCGAAGATCATCAATACTTTTGGGGCGCACCCAATGTGCGATAAGATCGAGCTATTGTAAATATTGAAGGAGTTGGGAATGGACTGGCACCAATACGAGCTAGAAAGAGAACGGCAACTGGCGAATGCACGGGATCACGCCGCCTCAATCCCTCTTGAAGAAATCGACGTTGGCCATTGGGACCTGATGCGCAACGACACTATCTGGCCCTACTTCGAGCGCCTGCGTCGTGAAGTACCCATTTACCACCACAAAAACAGTATCGTGGGGCCATTCTGGTCGGTGACCAACTACAACCTGATCAAGGCGATCGATTCGGATGCAGCGCAATTTTCTTCGGAACCCACCATTGGCCTCAATGAGGTTAGCCAGCAAGAGAGCGCCTCCAGCTTCATCTCCATGGACAATCCTGAACATGCGGTTCAACGCAAAGCCGTCGCACCGGTCGCCGGTCCGCGCAATCTTGCGGCACTTGAACCGAATATCCGCGAGCGGGTGGTCGGTATTCTGGATAGCCTGCCGATCGGTGAAACGTTTAATTGGGTAGATAGGGTATCCGTTGAACTCACCACACAGATGCTGGCAACACTGTTCGATTTCCCTTTCGAGGATCGCTGCAAGCTCACCCGCTGGTCGGATATTTCGACCTCCCCACGTAAGGCGGGCCTGTGGGACACACTGGAAGAGCGTCAGCGCGAGCTGGACGAGTGCCTTGAATACATGACGAGGCTTAGAAACGAGCGCGTTAACAACCCCGACGGACTCGACTTGCTGACCATGCTGGCCCACAACGAAGGTACACGGGATATGTCACCGGTGCAGTTTCTGGGCAATATCCTGCTGCTCATTGTGGGTGGCAATGACACCACGCGTAATTCTATTTCCGGCGGCGTATTGGCCATGAACCGGTACCCGGAAGAGTTCGAAAAAGTGAAGGCCGATCGCTCGAAAATCCCGAATGCCGTTGCCGAGATCATCCGATGGCAGACCCCGCTTGCCTTCATGCGTCGCACCACCGCCACAGATGTGGAGATAGATGGGACGGTCATTCCAGAAGGTGAGCGGGTGCTCATGTGGTATGCCTCGGGTAATAGGGACGAGTCAGTATTCGAGAACGCTGATGTTCTCAATATCGATCGACCCAACGCACGTCAGCACCTGTCGTTCGGCTTCGGCGTTCATCGCTGCATGGGCAATCGTGTTGCCGAGCTCCAGCTCAGAATCCTCTGGGAAGAAATGCTCGGTAGGTACAGCCGAATTGAGGTAGTTGGTGAGCCTGTCCGTGCTATTTCGAATTTCGTACGCGGCTACACCCATTTGCCAGTGAGGTTGCACGCATGATGCAAGTCGATACCACCGAGATTCAAGTTTAGAGCATAATGGAAGTTCTGATTTGGGGCACTAGGCCGCCTGGGTAGAGATCAATGACCTATTGTTTTCTGCTTATAACATGTTGCAAATAGGGAATTGCAAAGAGAACTTAGTGTACGTAACAATTGAGGCGGCCTAATCACCTAGCGCCACATGCAGCAGCAAGGCCGAGAAGGGTGTTTCGATGAACTACTGGCAGGGAGACAATATTCGTTTAAGAGCTATCGAAAGCGGAGACGTTGATATGCTTGTAGGGTGGGATTTATTTTAACCACCTCAGATACCAGAAAGTCACGGCAGGCGTACACAGTGACAATCATCCATCCATTGAACTTCTTAAACGATTGGGTTTTCAGCTTGAAGGGACCCTACGCAATATGATCTATCGCAATGGGGAGTACGTTGATTTACATTACTTTGGGCTAACGGTTGGCGAGTTTCGCATGAGAGGGGAATGACTGCACCGTTCCAAGGGGTGATAAGCAAATGTGATAATGTCAGGTGCAATAAACATGTCTCTGGAAGAATTGATCGCAGATGAGCCTTTCGATTATTGTACAACTAAGAATGGCCTGGTTTACATTTCCTATAAAGGCCGGATTGTTACTACCATGCGCGGCCGCGAATCTTCTCGTTTTTTGCTAAAGGTCGAATCCGGAAATCCCAGAGACGCACAACTGGCTATGGCAAAAGCGACAGGTCATTTCAAACATGGATCGCAATGAGCATTAATACCCCAGAAGGATGGCATGCATTAACGCCAAGAATATTCGCGAAAGATACAGAAAAATTGGTGTCCTTCTTAAAAAGAGTGTTTGGTGCAGAAGGGGACTATTTGGAATCCAGACCGACTGAGTTAAAGATTGGTGACTCAATAATTATGGTTAGTGACTTCGAAGCAAGAGGCGCGTACTCAGCGTGCTTATATGTTTATGTTTCAAACGTTGAAGAAACGTTTATACAAGCAGTATCCTGGGGCGTCGAAGTCATCGAAGAGCCACTTGATACGCCCTATGGTGATAGACGCGCAGTCGTCAAAGACACCTGGGGTAACATGTGGCAAATTGCACAATACAATCCCAGATAGGCTTGCAATGCACAAAATTTCAAGCGCCAATCCCAACCCTGATCATCTTGCGCTACTTATGGATTGGTTTGTATCTGAATGGGGTGATGTTGACCCTTTCAACAGCTCGCACGAAGGCGTCAGTACGCCATCACCGGTAATTGCTACAGAAAACGGCGAACTTCTAGGTGGTCTTGAGAGCAATGAGCCTGGATCCGGAATCGCCTTGTTGATCTCGTAATATTCTTCAAGGCCTTCCCGCAGCGTCAGCCCTGAATCTGACTCCATATACTAACCAGTTTTCCACCCAGAACAACGAACGTTGCGAGTACACTGTCTTGGCTGACGTTTCAGAGGATAGTAATTTTAAACCGCATTTACCCCGAATTTCAAAAGTATCCTAATTGGGACTTTGTCTGTCTAAAGGAATACTATAAGGATCAACATTGACATCAATGGCCCATTTTTCCTGGGCCTCCTTATTCGTGATGGCCATCTGTTCGTCTTGATCTGACTCTGACATTTATCTACCCGTTTGTTACTTTCTAAAACTTCTCAAACATACTAAATGAGATCATGTGGCTTGACTACATCACTTTAGGCCAGTGATCAATTTGACTTCAGAAGCACTTTCCTGAACAGTGCACAAGACACACAACTTGAGCAGAACGCATGAAAGCCATTGTTTATCAGGGACACAAGTCACTCAGCTATCAGGACGTGCCGGATGCTGCCATCAACAGCCCAACGGATGCAGTGGTCAAGATTGAAAAAACAGCCATCTGCGGATCGGACCTTCATATTTATCATGGTACGGGAATGGGAGGGGCAGAGTTCACCCTTGGCCACGAATTCCTGGGCACGATTGAAGATGTGGGTAGCGATGTCAAACGATTTAATAAAGGGGATCGGGTGCTCGTATCCTGCACCATCGGTTGCAGTGGTTGCGCATTTTGTGACGCCAATATCTATTCGGGTTGCGAGATCAACACAGCAATGGGGCCGGTCACCAATGTATTTGGTTCACCATTAAATCCGGGTGGCCAGGCAGAGGCGGTTCGCGTGCCATTCGCCGACACGAATATGTTCGCCATTCCTGAATCCCTCGACGATGAACAAGTATTGTTTTTAACGGACATTCTTCCGACAGGTTATATGGGTGCGGATATGGCGGAAGTTTCGCCTGGAGATACAGTGGTTGTTATCGGATGTGGCCCCGTTGGGGTGTTCGCTCAGATTTCCGCATTGATTCGTGGTGCCGCCGTCGTGATTGCAGTTGATCTTGACGATGGTCGACTGGAGAAAGCCAAACAGCGAGGCTGCAGACCACTCAACCCGGCCAAGGAAGATCTCAATGAAGTCGCGAAGGAATTGACCAATGGTCGAGGAGCAGATTGTTCAATCGAGGCGGTTGGCATTCCGACGACAGTACAACAGGCACTTGATGTCGTTCGACCAGGGGGACGAGTCGCCATTATAGGTGTTGTGGTGGGCGCGGACGTTAATATTAACTTTATGCAGACCATGATGGGCAAGAACCTCACCATGCGATCGGGGATTGTGAATCCCCAGTACTACATCCCTAAATTGCTACCTATGATTGAACAGGGACGGATTGACCCCACACAAATCATCACCCATCGACTGGATTTAAGTGAAGGCGTCCGAGGCTATGAAGTATTCGACGCCCATGAAGAAGATGTCTTAAAGGTGGTTCTTACCCCCTAATCAGACAATCCATTATTCACACGATTGGCTATCCACACTTCCCATAGACGAGAGGTACCAGTCGACAAAATCAAGACAACAGCTTTCAAACTCAGGATGGTAAGGACCTGGCTCAAAGAAACGAGAGTTAACCCCCTCGCTGTTTCTTAAAATAATGTACTCGTCTTCCAGTGTGGTGTTGTGCCATAACCAGATCACCTTATCCTTGTCATAATCGACACCTTCCTCAGCGTCTCGTCGTACGAACCAGACGATTTCCATATCAGTTTGTGTCATGCCCCGGGGTGTAAATCGATACAGCACGCAATGATCCGGGTAATTCAGCATGAAGGTTGTAATCCCAATCTGAAAATCACCACAGCCACCATCGAATCCCTTAAATTCTCCCATTAGCGGCGCAACAGGCACACCACCTTCACTGCCTGTCTTAAAGCCATCATAAAGTGCATAACGACTGGTATACACGCTCGTACCAAAACCATCTACTTCGCTGGAATATGCGGAGTAATGATCGTGAGAAATATTGGCGACACCGGTCTGCTCCTCTGAGCGGTCCCACATCGCCTGATTGATCTTTTCGACATGTTCATCACGAGCCTGCAGGGTATGCAACTTCGCGTAGGCCCGATGCGAAGTGGCACAATGATAGCATTCAAGATAATTTTCCAGCGCCAGCTTCCAATTGGCGTCGACCTTGTAAACCTGACTATGGGCAACCTTTGCATTCGAAAGGTCATAGGGTTTCAAAGCTGGAGCAATCCTATCGAGGGAGGGTACAAAGTCGGCGGCCTCCGAATCGCAGTTGATAAACAGGCAGCCTTCATACTCCACCATTCGAACTGATTTCAAGCCATATTGATCCTGAGAGAAGCTCTCCTGCATTTCCATATGCCTGGCGGCTCGCAAGGTGCCATCGAGATTGTAAACCCAGCCATGATACGGACAGACGAAAGTTTTCTTATTACCCGTTTGCTCCTCACAAACTCGGGCACCTCTATGGCGGCAGATATTCATCGAGGCATGGACATTACCATCGTTGTCGCGACTGAGAATGATGGAATCCTCGCCGATCTCATAGAGGAAAAAGTCACCCGGATTCGGAATCTGGCTCACATGCCCTGCATACAGCCAACTCTTGTAAAACAATCGGTCCAACTCACGTTCATAGACCACGTGAGAGCGATAAAAATAGTTTCCCATCGAAAAACCGGGCTTCTGTTTTTGTTCCAGAACATTCGCGTCAACTCGCGCTGGATTGTCTTCAACATCGGTTGCAATAAATTTCATCGAGACACCATCTCTGCCTAAAAAAGTTCTTTCGAATACACTAGTTTAACCATTCAAGGTCTCATCAACTATTCATTATCTGGCCATTCGTCAAATTGAGGCAGCTCATCATTTACCTCTACCCATGAGGCTTTTGAGCCCACAAACTGATGAAAACCTTTTGGGCACTCCACATCTTCATTCACCGCGCCCATGACTAAATACAACATATCCGCATCGGGCTTGTAATCGACTAATAGGGTTGAACCGCAATGACTGCAAAAGAGACTGTCTGCGTTTTCCGAAAAGGCATAAGACTTTAGTTCGCTTTCGCCGCTGAGATACGAGAACTGATCACGTTTCACACCTCCCCAGGAAACAAATGCGGCACCGTGAAGTCGACGACAAATCGAGCAATGACAGTGACAGAAATCGACCAGCTCACCAACTGTTTGGTATTGTACTTTCCCGCATTCACACCTACCGGTTATCACACTCGATCTCCAGTCTGGGATTGGTTACTGCCAGTGGCCTTTTACCCAGTCATGGAATCTAGCAATTTCATATTCCTGGGGCATTAGCACACCGTTTTCAAAAGCAATGGATCTAATACCCTGCTGGTTGATTTCGCACACGCTGGCATCTTGGTCCAGCACCAGCATGCCAAAGTCGACGATCTTCGATAGATCAAAGCCAGGCTTTGACAGAGAAGCATCAGACAATAGCCATTCGGATTTCAACAAGGTGTGTTCCGGGCCATCCGGTAGTATCGAAACAATCCTCACATATTCGGGGTGGCCGACAACAAATACTGATGGCAGGTTCTGGATGTAGACGTAACCTTCACTGATTTCTTCTTCAGTAAGACCTGTCAGTACTTCTCCCTGTACCTCGCCATCCATGGTCCAGGACTTTGCATCGGTTCGTAAACCGCCTCGATATTTTGGATCCTTTTCATCCCGATGTTCCTGCCAATCTGATGCGTCACGATGGCTCACAAATGTACGCTTGTATATAGGTACCATGTCACAAAGTTCCGGATGAATTCCGGGGCAGTGATAACACTCAACGAAGTTCTCCCAGAATAATTTCCAATTGCAGTGCAGACGGTTGGTGTAGGTATGGGCCAGTTTTAGATCCTGTATCTGCCAATGATCCAAGTGCTCATAGCTGGGATCCATGGTCGGATAGATCGGCGATGCCTCATCAGCCAGCAGGTTGACGAAAAGGCAGCCGCACCATTCATGAACCGCTACCTTGTGCAGGGAATATTTGGATCGATCAAAGTCAGGCGTCTCATCTAACAAGGGTGTACGGACAAGCGCGCCTTCGAGATTGTAGGTCCAGCGATGATAGGGGCAAGAAATGTGCTGGGTCTTGAGGTTGCCCTTATCCTCGGTACACAAGATTGAGCCACGATGGCGGCAGGTGTTGTAAAAACCATTGATACCATTATTATCCCGCACCAGGAGAATATTCTGGCTACCAATACGGATGGATTTAAAATCGCCTGCCTCGGCAATCTCAGCGCTGCGGCCTGCATAGATCCAGTTGCGATACCAGATGGAATTCAGTTCTGTTTCAAAGTGATCTGGATCGTAATACTGACTCGCAGGCAATGACTCGACGACACTCGTCAGATTATTAAAGTCCTTTACTTCATCTCGCTTGACGTCACTTTTGTCCATACACAAACGTTATCTAAATTAGGCACATTCATCCAGACTTTCCGCTAATGCTGTCGTCAGGCTGTCAATTTCAGTTTGTTCGACAATAAAGGGTAGTCCCAGCTGTATTGTGTCACCACCGTAGCGCACATAAAAACCCTTCTCCCACATCTTCATAGCAACTTCATAAGGTCTTCTGGCGGGTTCATTTGGATAAGGCGTAAGCGTAAGCCCAGAAGCGAGGCCGTAGTTGCGAATATCCGCTACGTTAGGCGAGCCCTTCAGCTCGTGAATGGCTTTTTCAAAATAGACCGCAGTCTTGGCAACTCGTGGAATTAATTGTTGCTGCTCCAATACTTCCAGCGTCGCAAGACCTGCAGCACAGGCGATCGGATGCGCGGAATAGGTGTAACCATGTGGTAATTCCAGCATGTATTCCGGCGCATCCGTATCCATCAAAGCATCGTAAATACCCTGTTTAAATACGGGCGCTCCCAGAGGCATTGCACCGTTAGTTACTTGTTTAGCAATCGCGATAATGTCGGGTAGAGGATAGTAATTTTAAACCGCATTTACCCCGAATTTCAAAAGTATCCTAATTGGGACTTTTTTGCATATAAAAGTTTGAATGACAGTATTTCGGTAGAGGATGGTCAATGTCTGAATAGCTATTGATCTACTGTCTTACAGATGGCCGGGGTGATCACTTAGGAGATTTAAAGGTCGGACAGGGGTGATTTGGCTTGTTTATCAAAGCAGGTTTTAGGATTGGATAGCTGTTTCACTTTTAATCGGAGGCGGTTGGGACCTGGGCGACCCCCTTATGTGATCGAGGAGTCATCTCCATTGTTGACTGACTGATCCATCATTCCGAGATCATCGTGATTGAGGGTGAGTCCTACCGGATCAAGGAGGCCAGAGAGCGGGCCGGCAGGAAAAAGAAGCGGACCACGAAGTCAAAACAAAAGGCGTCTTCGAAAACGGCTGATCCACAAACCCCTGAGGAAGTATGACCATGAGCATGAAAATCACCCGACTCCATACCCACTGGAGTGCTGAGGAGGCCCATGTCATCATTGAGTTCCTGGAGGTGCTGCGCGAGCAACTCTGGGAGAATTATGGTGACGCGGTCGTTGACATGCTGCGCGAAGCATCGGCGGAAAAAGCGTGGCAGGAGGCCCAGACCAAGTTCGAGTTCGACGACGACATTACATTCTAGAGCACCCCCGTGACAGGCGTAAGACTATGGGCCAGGGGGAGGTTGCCATGCCGACCTTGACTCAAAACCGAATCGCGGCAAATAACCGCGCTTTTACTCCGGTAATAACAGTGGTCACCCGTGGACCGTCAAGCGGCTCGAGGGGCTCGGCGCCAAGACCTGAGGAAACGGTCTTTCTCGATGGCGACAGTCCACTTGCCGGCCTCGTCCGTTTCGTGCCCATCGAGCGACTCAACGCCGTGCTCGCGATCTCGCCATAGCCGCGCCCACGATGTCCCTAAATCGCGGTCAACGATCCCGTTATGGGGAATGATGCATGGTATTTTGCGCAGCCCAACCCGTTACCGCGCAGACCGCCCCACCCGCCGCATCAAACTATCGCGCGCGCGGTTTTAGCCCGCTGCCCCACAAGAGACATTCTAACGTTGATTATGGTAACTGCCGATCCCGAGGCTCGCAGGAAAAAATCGATCTGGGCGGCTAGCTGCGCAGACAGGTTAGGCGACTAAGGTGCCAAGAATGCTCTCTATAAGCTCGGCTTTGGAGTAAGGTTTCATCAGCAGTTGGGCGCCTTCATCCAACCAGCCTTTCTGAATTGCAACCTCGCCCGGGTATCCAGATGTTAGCAAGACCTTGATTTCTGGCCGAAGTTGCAATGCCTCTCGCGCCAGCTCACTGCCTGAAATACCCGGCATCAACAAGTCGCTAAATAACAAATCGACTTTTTGATCCCCTTCAAGAATCTCTAACGCGACCTCGCCACTTTCGGCTTCCAATACGATATAGCCGAGGTCGGCCAGTCGTCTTCTCGTGACCCTCCGCAAGCGGTGATTATCCTCCACAATAAGCACGGTCTCGCCCCCCGCCACGAGAATCTTGGCGGGAGTACCAGATACCTTCACTATCTCATCGATGTGGTTCGCGGACGGGAGGTAAAGATCTATGGTTGTGCCAAAGCCTGGCTCGCTGTGGATCGTGACATGCCCGCCGGATTGCTTCGCGAAACCGTAAACCATACTCATCCCAAGGCCCGCACCTGACCCCGCGTCTTTGGTGGTAAAGAAAGGTTCGAATACGCGCTCCTGTATCTCCCGTGGTATGCCGATTCCGGTATCCGACAGCGACAATACGACGTAGTTACCTGGAGAAACATCGGTCTGGATGGCCGTGTAGTCGCGATCGAGTTCTACGTTGGCCGTTTCAATAGTCAATTGGCCACCATTCGGCATGGCATCACGGGCGTTGATGGCCAGATTCAGCACTGCGTTTTCGACTTGGCTGGGGTCGACTCGGGACTTGTCTAGGCCATAGGCCAAAACCGTTTTGATTTGAATATCTTCCCCCAGAGTACGGTGCAACCAGTCGCTCATCCCCATTAGATGCTCATTCAGATCGATTATCTCGGGATCCAGTGGCTGTTTCCGCGCAAACGCAAGCAACCGTCGGGTCAAATTTGCGCCCAGCCCGGCGGCTTCCGTTGCCTCTCTAATCAACTGCCGTTGATCGTCCTCATGAACCCGCGCCTCGAGCAATTCAAGGCTCCCGGTGATTACCGTCAAAAGGTTGTTAAAATCATGTGTCACACCGCCGGTCAATTGACCCAACGCATCCATCTTGTGAGCATGCCTTAGCTGCTCTTGCTGTGCGCGTGTCTCCGTGATGTCCTGGATGATGGCAACAAGAACCGCCGGAGATTCGGCACGAGTGAGCTGCAAATGAACCTCGACGTCGTAGGTCGATCCATCGTTGCGCTTGTGAACGGTTTCGTAGACGATTTGCTCGCGCGTGCCGTCGCGTAACGGCTCGAGGCGATTCTCATAGGTCTGGGGCGTAGCATCCGCCTCCAGATCGAGCGGCGTAAGGGCATGCAACTGGTCCATCGAATACCCAAGATTTTCCCGTGCCCCGCGATTGACCTGCAGGAATTGCAGTGTGTCGGTATCGAAAACATAG
This sequence comes from Pseudomonadales bacterium, assembly GCA_029941905.1. Taxonomy (GTDB): domain Bacteria; phylum Pseudomonadota; class Gammaproteobacteria; order Pseudomonadales; family Azotimanducaceae; genus JAHRVQ01. The sequence goes on from JAPYTQ010000061.1 coordinate 23,340, forward strand.
ATTTCGTTGATCGATTCCTCGACAATTCTCCCGAGGCGCGTGTTGAGGGCTTCAACCTGCGCCTGTTTCATCTTTCTTCCGATAAAGTGTCCGTAAACGGCAACCGCGCAGACCATCAGGGCGATAAATCCGCCGATCAGATACTCGAACCTGCGCAATGAAACGGCCACCGCAATCTGCTCGTCAAAATATTTTGATTGCAGACCGCGAACGAAATTACTGGCGTTGGCGACTGACTGGGTAACCCTGGCGTACTTTCGATCCATCGTCGCCATGCGATGGCCCGCCTCTTCGGTCCTGTTCTCGCGAAAGTAGGAAAATATCAGCTCCGCTTCCGAAATCATCGCGCGCATTGCGGTTTCAATCTCTTCGACACTGTCGAGAAGTGGCGCAGCTTCCGTCTGGTCCACCTTCGCTAAAACTTCCATACGCAGAGCTGATATGTGTGTTTCGAACTGCTCCAGGGCCTGATTCCGCCGGATCAATTCGGCATCGACGTCTCCGCTATCGAAGACATCGTTACCCGGTGCGTTCACTGCCGAGGCAAGTTGGCCCAAATCGATGAAGCGTCCTTGTATTTCCGCCCACTCCTTATTCACATCGACGGAATTGCTATAAACCCCCATGATCTCGTGGTTGAGAAAAAGACTTCCGCTGATCGTCACCAGGTCGAAAGCCGCCAATAGGTAATAGATCAAGTGCCACTTCGGGTTGGATTTTTCCTTTGTCGATACACGCATATCTGGACCTTCGATCGGTCAAATGGCTCGCGGAAACTGAAGCGGACTCCACCAATTGGACAGTGAGCCGCGAAGTTACGAGGATAGTAATTTTAAACCGCATTTACCCCGAATTTCAAAAGTATCCTAATTGGGACTTTTTTGCATATAAAAGTTTGAATGACAGTATTTCGGTAGAGGATGGTCAATGTCTGAATAGCTATTGATCTACTGTCTTACAGATGGCCGGGGTGATCACTTAGAAGAGATCGTGTGAATGGCAGATGAGGGAAATGTCGAGTTTTACACCCGCTCTATTCATCCCAGATCTCACTGATTAAGCGAAGTAATGGGGTCGGAGGGGAAGCGGAAGTAATGGGGTCGGAGGAAAGTGCCGGAGTAAATCTTGTTAATCGTCTATC
>JAPYTQ010000062.1:0-21498 GCA_029941905.1 Pseudomonadales bacterium
GATCAAGATACTTTGGCAATCTTGAAAAAATGCGGGTTAAAATCCCTATCTACATGCTGTCATTCCATTAGGGCCGACCGTGGTTAACATCATGCACAGTGAAATCGAGGCTATTCCCGAGGCCATTGAAATGGTGCGACAACGGTGGTCGGGACCGATCGGCGTGTACCCTGAATCAGGATACTTTACGAAACCGAATTGGAATTTCGTGGACGTCATCACGCCCGCTGATTTGGTAAGCGAAGCACTCGGCTGGGTCGCGGCCGGTGTACGTTTGCTCGGCGGATGCTGCGGTACAAGCCCCGAACATATCAAGGCTCTCCAGGCGGCAATGCCCGAGCTGGAAGCTGCCCGAAGCGCTTAGAATCTAATGCACCCCACTTCAAACTAGAGTAGACAATCATGAATGTGAAAAAAGCCGCGTCGCTTGTTGGGCTGTTGGGAATTCTGATCGCATCCTGCACGTCGGGTGGGGATGGCGGGGAACAGGAAGCTGCCGATCTGATTCTCAGCGGCGCAAAAATTTTTACCTCTAATAAACAGCAACCCTGGGCGGAAGCTGTTGCCATCAAGAATGGTCGATTTATCTATGTGGGTGATTCTGCAGGCGTCTCAATGTATCGATCGGACGGCACTCATTCCATCAACCTTGAAGGGCGGCTCGTGATTCCAGGCCTGGTCGATTCCCATGCCCACCCGGGCTACATAGACGTTGAACAATACGGCGAAATTTCAGAAACAAACGAAGCAGACATCCTGGCCGCCGTTAAGAAGTTCGCAGAAGAACATCCTGGCGATGATTGGTTGCGACTCTGTTGTTGGCCGGTTGGCTTATATGTAAAAGGCAACCAGGGGCCAGACAAGAAGACACTGGATGCCGTTGTTCCTGATCGTCCGGTGTGGTTCGTTAGTGAGTGGTGGCATAGCGGCTGGCTGAACTCAAAAGCACTGGAGACGCTTGGCTTAAATGAAAATGGAGAAGCGACGGGATGGGTGAAAGAGGGAACCGCCTGGCAGCATTTTACAAAACAGTTTCCCATCGGTGAGGGCGCCCATAAAAATTCGCATGAAGAAAACATGGTCACGGGACTTCGATTACTGAGTGAATCCGGCGTAACGACGCTGTATGACGCAGGCAATTTTGGCTATGAGGACGTTGTATACGGTTTTATGGCCAAGTTGGAAAAGGAAGGCAAACTACCCGTTCGTTACGAAGGTACGTATCAAATATTCACGCCCGAAAGAGTGCACTCGGCCATCTCCGAGATGCGTCGGTATAGAGAAGTGTACGGGGGCGACCGCCTGCAGTTCAACACCATCAAGCTTTTCATGGATGGAATAAACCAAAATCGTTCAAGTGGCTTGCTGGAACCCCACACGGATGACCCGGATTACGTCGGGGATACGACATTAACGGTTGCAGAACTTAGTGACTTTTTACTGGAACTTAGTGAAGAGCAATTTGATATCCATATCCACACGATGGGCGATCTGGCCGTGAGAAGAACGCTTGATGCTGTTGAGAAAGCAAAAGCCATCGCCAAAAATGATTTTTACCCCAGGGTCACTATTGCTCACCTGGGACTCATCGACTCGGCCGACTTGCCGCGGATAAAAGAACTGGGAGTCATTGCCAATTATACGCCGTGGTGGTTTACCGCAGATCAGAATGACCCTCTGAAAGTCTGGCTTGGAGATGATCGTTACGGAAATATGTACAGTCCGAAAGCGCTTTTTGATCTCGGCATAGACGTTACATTTTCAAGCGACGAGTGGTGGGGTGGCGAGCTACTGCCCACTTATCTGAATCCATATTTCGGTATGCAGGTTGGACATACTCGACAAGCCCCAAGCGAATGGCGTGAAGCACATGATGATGCAATCAGGCCACCCGCGAACGCGGCACTAAGCATCGAACAAATGCTTGCGGGATACACTCAGAACGGCGCTTATCAATTGCGCATGGAAGACCAGATTGGTTCAATCGAGACAGGAAAGCTTGCGGACCTGGTAGTACTTGACGACGACTTGTTCGACATCGATAGCGATGAAATCTGGAAGGTCAAACCTGCAGCGGTATTGATGGAGGGTGTGGTCATTCAAGGCGCGCTACCGTGAGGAATTCACAGCAGCCACACCCGATAGCCAGGCGCCGTGAGCAGTACCGGGGTGGTCCGGTGAACAGGCTTCGCCCGCAAAGAAGAGACGGTCTTCGATAGGTTCGGCAAGCGCCGGACGCTGATTTCCGGAACCGTAACGACAATAGGCGTATCCGCCGCCGATCCAGGGCTCACGGTCAAATGGCGTGGCACAGGTTGCGACTACCGCGGGTTTGATTGAATTACCGAATAAAACAGACAGTTGATGTATAGCCCAGTCGGCTTGCGCTTCCTCCCCCTGCAGGGCCAGTTCCCGGCTAAATACACCCCCCAGGTATGCGATTGCGAGATCGCCGTTTCCAGCCCCGAGTAGCCACATAAGATTTTGCGGCTCGGGCATCAAACAGTTAACTAATGTTTTCGATACTGATTCTCCCTGCAGTTGTACGAACTCCGCAGGTATGGCCCCGGGTTCGAGTCGAATTCCAACCTGTGTCACCGAACCGAGCGGTAGTGATTCGATTGCAGTAAGTTTCTGGTTCGGCCACCCACCGGGGCGCAGCACAATGCGCTCGGCGGCAAGCACTGCTGTTGATACCGTGATTACGACTGTTCGCGCTTCAATCTGTCCTTTTGGCGTGTCCAGCACAATGTTTGAACCAGACAGATCAATTGCGCTGACCGGGCAATCGACCACGACCTCAACCTCGGCAGCAACACGCTGTATCAGTGCACCATATCCGTCGCGTACCGCTTTGCCGGCAGTTGTCAGCACAGCGTTCATCGAATCCGAAAGCGAAATTTCGCCTGCCGGTGCGGTACATTCAAGATGCATCGCCTGCAAGAAATAGTCAGCCCCCGGGCCATCTGTGTCTATCGCCTCAAGCTGAGACCGGTCTGGAACACCGGAAGTACTGACAAACTTTTCATGCGCGCTGACCATGTTTGACTCGAGGCGCTCAAACGCTGCAACAGTAGCTCTTGTTTCATTGCTATCGAGAAATCGACGACCGTCGTGGAAAGCCATTTCTTCCGGATCTGGTTCAAGTCTGACGCCATTTTCCAGGGCAAAGGCCTGAAAGGGATTGGCGTCGCCGCCGTAGAGTGAACGACAGCCCAGATCGCAAGGAACGCCCAGGCTTGTTGTGTCTGTGCGTGCTCGGCCACCGATAAAGGGAGCGGCTTCCAGCACTTTGAATGAGAGACCTTTAGAAATCGCGGTTCTTGCGGCTCCGAGAACGGCTGCGCCGGCACCAATTATCGCAACATCCAGCATTCTGTATCTCCTTGCGGTTTACATTACTTGCGGACAAATTTGACTAGAATCGAAACGTGTACGAGACCTTGAACGTCATGTCGCTGTACACGCGGACGAAGTTTCGATCCTGCGTTAGATCGATGTACTCCTGGTTGACGACGAACACGACTTCCCGCCCGGCTCTCGGTATGTATCGCAAAATGCTGTTCAGTCCCAGGCCATACGAGACATTGTCGTATTGCACGAAATTCTCCCAGGACCATTTGTTGGAAAATGCGATATCAGCGTGAACCGATATCAATCGTGTGGTGAAAGCACCGTCCGGTAGTTCAATGTCATTGAGCCGATAGCTGGCAGAAAAACTAAAATGCGGACTTGGGCGCCACTTTAATTCTGCTCCGGTCGCGACCTGGTCTCCATCAAAAAACCCTCCCGCACAGTAGTCGGCAAAGACAGAGACTTTACGATACTCGGCGGAATGTAAGCTAAGACAGTATTGTTCAAATTCGTAATCGCCTGCTGGAATGACAATGTCATCGAAGATTGGAAATTCGGATTCAAGGTTTTCCTCGAAGAGGTAATAGTTGAAACCGAAGCCATCACCGGTGTCACCATCAACTTCGAACGCCCGGAGATTCACGACTTGCGACTCTACACCGCCGGAGATTTTTTCTATTCTCTGGAAATCTATGCCCGAATGAACGCTGCGTATCGCAGACCAGTCCGTATACCAGGTGTAGCCACCTTCAAGCGTCATATCACGCACGCCCACTCGACTCACAAAACCAAGCGCGGGAAAAAAGTTTTCCTGCAATTCCTTATATCCGATGCCGCCACGAAATCCCTCCGCATTCGGTGCACTCAGTGTAAATCCGAAGGCCGCATCATTGCCCACCAGCCCCTCGGTTTCCGACTGCTGATACCAGAGCGCTCCTTCGAGCGTGCGGCCATTTCCGATGCGCGTATTGGTATAGCGAAAATCAACACCCGCCAGTGTATTGTCCAGGTTCGAATTCGGGTCTCCGTGAGTCATTATCATTCCGACACTCGACTCGTCGAGAACATTTGCCGCGAATCGAGCGACGAACAGATCGCTTGCGTTGACATCACTGAACGCGTCCTGGCGAATCGCCAACATGCCAATGTCCCACCGGCCCGGGCGGCCGGTGAGTTTTCCACCGACTTCGATGTCGACGGTCTCACCGCTCTCATTCAAGCCTATGCGTCTGGAGAAAAATGGCCTGCCGCTTTCCAGCTCCACGACCGAGATCGATGACTGGGAACTGTAGTCACCAGCAGTTATACGGCCGAACTCAAAAATGTCGGTGTCTTGCAGGAAGAAGCCGCGCCGCTCGGGGAAAAACAAAGCGAAACGCGTCAGGTTAATTTGCCGCTCATCCGCGCCGGTTCCCGAGAAATCGGTGTTTACGGTTAAGGCTGCGGTAATGGCCGGGGTCAGTTTGTAAAACAGGTCAAGCGACGGCTCAGAGTCGGTGGTCGTCACATCGGGTGAGTATTGTTTCGCCTGCGTCGCCCGAAATCCCGGAACGACGTCGAGCCCCAGGCCCTGGTCAATGTTCTTGATGCCGGTTAACTTTCCGGAGTTCGCAGGATTCTGCCGGCGATTGGCCGAGACCCAACCTATTTGTTCTGCTTTACGGCCGATGTAGCGCGCGAAATTAAGTCCCCATGTTTGGTTGTTCGGATTGAAGGACAGTGTCTTGAACGGGATTTCGATCTCGGCGACCCAACCCTTGTCATCGCGAACCGCCTGTCCATGCCAGATGCCGTCCCATTGCCAGTTCTCGTCGGTTACGTTCGCGAAGACGGCCTGGTTTCGAGTGCTGTTCGGAGTCAGGTCAAATGCGTAGCCGCTGCGCCCGCTGTTGAACGGATCAACGATGACCGTGAAGCTGTCGTCGCCCAGTGAGAAGTCACCCTGACGCAATACCTGGGAAGTGATGTTCTCCGGCTCGCTGTCATAAAATCGTGCGCCGATGTAAAGCGCATCCCGCGTGTAGATAACATAGATTTCAGATTTTTCAGAAGGAGGATCGAACTCCTGCGGATTGACCTCATGGAGGTCTTGAACCGGCGTGGCAAACGCCCACACGTCATCATCCAGTCGACCGTCAATGATTGGCGGCTCGTCAACCTGGAAGGCATCGATGGATTTCCCTTCCCCAGTGACCAGCTGGGCAGCGGCACTTGCGGACACAAGTAACGCGAAAGGTAAAACCACGCGGTGAAATTTGTAGCAAGCCAAGCAAACGCCCCCCAATAACGCAGCGCTTATGTTACCGTTTTCCGGCCAAACAAAGTAACCACGATTTCAGGGGGTGGAACATTGGCTGCCAAGTTCGTACTCGCAGATAGTTCACGAATGCGCTACGCGACCGGCGCGATGATGTATTTCGCGCAGGGAATCCCGTCGGGCCTGCTGTCGATCGCGATACCTGCCTGGCTGGCCAGCCAGGGCGTCAGTGCCGGGGAGATTGGTTCGTACCTCGCGGTCATTGTGCTGCCCTGGGTTTTCAAGCTGGTGACCGGACCGTTAATGGACCGCTATGAATTCCTGGCGATGGGCCGGCGCCGGCCCTGGGTGCTCGGGGCACAGCTGGGCCTGTCGCTATCGCTGCTTGCACTGATGCTGGTGGAAAATCCCGCCGAACAGATCGGTCTCCTGATGATGGTCGGCGTATTCATCAACATCTTCGCAGCTACGCAGGACGTCGCGGTTGATGGCATGTCCATCGATCTCACTCCCACCAGGGAGCACGGACGCCTCAATGCATTCATGAGCTTCGGCAAGGCGATTGGTTGGGCGACCACGGCGGCCGTGTCGGGTGTGCTGCTGGTGACCTGGGGCATGCAGGCCACGGCGATCGTTGCGGCAATCATTTCTGCTGTCATGACGGTCTTGTTCGTTTTCGTGCTTGAGCGCGAAGGCGAAAGAAGGCTGCCCTGGACGCGCGGCGAGGCAGCGTCGAATCATCAACCCGGGAACTCATTCCGCGCGGTATTTGGCGGCCTCAATAAAGTGCTTTGGATTCGCGGTAGCCTGATTGTGATGCTCATCATGTTTTTCGATGGCCTGATCAGTGGCTACGGCTGGGCATTGATGCCAATCGCGGCGGTGAAGCTGTTTGGTTACACGACACCGCAATGGTCGCAGCTGGTCGCTGTGATGGGGTTGACCGGCGCCTTCCTGTCGCTAGCGCTGGGACCACTGATCGATCGCTTCGGCGCGAAGCGCTTGTTAATCCTGACTATGATTCTGGTCGGCGTGCATGCAGTCCTGTTGGCCCAAACACAGCACCTTTGGCAGGACACGCTGTATGTGCGCGTAATGCTATCGACTTGAAAAAATGCGGGTTAAAATCCCTATCTACATGGGGCTTGTGTTGCTGTTGCTTTCGCCCATTCATGGCGTGTTAGCAGGCGGCAATATTCAAACGGGTATTGCGCTTTTCGATCAGACAAATTATCAAAAAGCCTATGAGTACTTTGAAGATATTGAATTAGAAAACAAAAATAACCCGGAATATCACTACTATTACGGCCTCAGTCTCTATAAGACTGATCAGGCTAAAGATGCTGTGGAAGCGATGAAAAGAGCTGTCGAGCTTGAACCTCAAAATCCCGACTATCAGTTTGCCCTGGCATTGATCTATTTGTTGCGGGTTGGTGAAGTCAATGTGTTCCGTAAACCAGGGATGTTTGGCAAATTAAAAAAATCCATGATACAGGCGGCAGAGCATGAACCTACTTATCTGCCGGGGTATCTGTTTTATACTGGCTGGCTGCTTTATGCGCCTGGCATTGGAGGTGGGGATGTTGAAAAGGGGAAGAAATATCTCGAGAAGTTAAAGGACGTGAGCGAAGCAGACTGGTTACGTCTCGAAGCCGGACTGGCTAACCGGGATGAGAATTACGCCAAAGCCGAAGAACTATATTTAAAGTCCATCGAAATGGAGCCATCGCCGCGGAGCTTCATTAGCATTGCCCGGTATTATCTGGAGCGAAAGCAGTACGACCAGGCAATCAGTTATGCAGACTCGTTTAACCGCCTTTCCAAACGTTGGTCAGACCCCGGTGATTCTGATGGCCATCTGGTACTGTCCGAGGCTTATTACTACCTGGGAGACAAGGCAAATTTCGAAGCACATTCAGAGAAGGCAATCAGTATGAGTGAAAACGAAGCCCAGAAGGAACGATTTGAAACCAGCCTGGGTGAATTGGGCGATTGACTCCGGTCGCTCAAGATCGTGTACTTACAAACTGTTTTAATGGCCGCTACCGTTTCTTCTTTCGTTTCCGTTTCGTCCTGGATTCGGCTTTTTCTGCGAGCCTTTTCTCCACTAGTACTATTTCTCTATCGACCATCTCCGGTGTTTCCATCGTGATACGGCCCAGCTTTCCAGAGCGGATCTCGTTCAGCAAAATGGTGGACACTTTTGCAAGATCTACCTGGCCACCGGCTCTAAGACAACCGCGTCTTGCGCCGAGCAGTTCGAGAAATTCCAGCTCGGTTTCAGGCAGGGTAGGTATTTCAAAACGTTCCTGCAAACGATGCGGGTAGTGCTTAAGAAAAAAGTCAGCGGCGAAGAATGCCACCTCTTCATGATTAATTGATGTGTCCTTGATGGCACCGGTGGTGGCGAGGCGATAGCCACTTTGCTCGTTGTGAATCTTCGGCCAGAGTATCCCGGGGGTATCCAGCAACATAATTCCGTTGCGCAGGTTGATCTTCTGCTGCCCCTTGGTAACGGCGGGTTCATTGCCGGTTTTCGCCACAGCTCTACCTGCCAGCGCATTGATCAAAGTGGATTTGCCTACATTGGGAATGCCGGTAATCATCGCCAGAATCAGTTTTGCCGTGTTTGCCTTGTTGGACACGAGATTCAGGCACAGATTAACAACCTTCTGGGCCTTGTCAGTCTGTTCCAGTGTCGTGAGTAACGTTTTGACAGAATCTTGCTGCTCGAAATGGGACTGCCATAGGGCGGTGACATCAGGGTCGGCCAGATCCGATTTACTCAGGATTTTGATACAGGGTTTGTTTTCCCGGAGAGTCGCGATGTTGGGATTCTGACTGCTATAAGGCAATCGAGCATCCAGCAATTCAATGATAAGGTCCACCTGCGGCAGCACCTCAAGCATATCCTTGTTCGCCTTGTGCATGTGGCCAGGGTACCAGTGGATTGCCATTAGCCTGTATTTCTCATAACGTTCTATTACTCCATTCTATAGGTCTGTTCTATAGGTCTGTTCTCTCGGTCAGTCGGATGCCGTCTTTATCGATAGTGATGACCCGCTGTTTGTACAGTGCACCAATCGTCTTCTTGAAAGATTTCTTACTCATACCAAACAACTTCAAAATCAATGCGGGATCTGACTTATCGTGTACGGGGGCGAAACCGTCAGCGTCTTTCAGATAGCCAAGAATGGTTTTTGCGTATTTGTCGCGAGCTTCCTGCCCGCCATCGATACTTAGGTCTATTTTGCCATCAGACCGGATAAATTTGATATACCCCTTTATTGACTGGCCAAAGCTCAAGCGTTGGTGCACTTCGTTTTTATACAGCACTCCCCAATGACTGTGGTTAACGATCGCCTTGTAACCCAGATCTGTAGTGTTGGCCACAATCAGGTCTACAGGTTGACGCGGCTTGAAGTCATGGGGTCTGTCGTCGGTTAAGAATTTGTCGATTTTTGAGGAAGCCGTGATACGCCCATCCACTTTGCCGGCATAGAGATAGACCAGATAAGAGTGCCCAACTTCCATCGGCCTGTGCTGCTCGGCAAATGGAACCAGTAAGTCCTTTTCCAATCCCCAATTTAGAAATGCACCGACACTGGTGCTGGCGACCACATTCAGATAGGCAAATTCGCTTACCTCTGCCTTCGGTTGCCGGGTGGTCGCGATGTATCTGTTTTCAGAATCGAGATAGAGAAATACATCAACATGATCGCCAACTGCCAATTCATAAGGTACCTGACGCCGTGGCAATAACACCTCTCCGAGATTCTCAGCATCCAGGTAGATGCCCTGCTCAAGGACTTTCGCGACATTCAAGATGTATCTATGGCCAACTTCTATCATGGGACCATTATAAGTCATCCAGAGCGCCTGGCGAGGAAAACACCTTCGCCAGCTCGGTTATAGGAAGCTTGGCAATAGGAAGCTCGGCAACAGGAAATTCTATTTGAAAGATAGATTGAATGTTCGATTGAATGTTCGATTGAACATCCCGTATAACTTAAGAGTATTGAAGTCGGAACATGCGTTCCGACTTCAATGGATGAACCAATTTTCCCTAAAGATGGTACTCGAATTCAATCCCGTAAGATCTGGGTCGATTCACAAACCCTGCGGCAAACAAGGTGGCGATAGGGAAGAATGTCTCATATCTCTCGTCTGTCAGGTTACGACCAAAGGCAACCACTGAGTAGTTCTCGGCGTAGTAACCAATTGATGCGGTGACATCATCGCGATCATCAACGTGACCTAACGGTGTGTTGAGCAGATTTGTTTCGAATGCATCAACCCAGGCGTACTTCGCATAAATTTCCAGAGTTCCGGACCCTAACGGAACAGAGAATGTGCCGCCAAGACCGAGTGTGGCTTTAGGCGCGTTACGCGGCGTCAGGTGACTTGCATCTTCAACCAACTCTATTCCGTCAGAAGCATTGATATCGGTGAAAAAATCTTCATATTCTGCATCCAGGTAGCCATAGTTGAAAAAGACTCTGAGGTTTTCGCTGACTACGTACTGCGCTTCTAACTCGAAACCCTTATAGATTGCGCTCGCGACGTTATCGAAGGTTGTAGCCACGGTCTTGGTATCGGGGTCAACTTGAACCGATGACTCTTGCTTGTCCTCAAAATCATTATAAAAGGCAGTTAGGTTTAATTGCATGCGATTATTGAGCAACCTGCTTTTGAATCCAAATTCAAATGATTTGGCGAATTCCGGATCGTACTGGTCACGGATAAAATCACGAGTATTTTGATTCACACCAAAGAAACCACCCGAGTGAAAGCCCTCTGCGTAAGAACCATAAATGATCGTGTCCTCGTTCAATTGGTAAGTCAAACCCAACTTTGGCGATAATTCGGTCCAGGTATTATCCAGATCTGCATACTCAGGAAAATTACGCTCGCGTTGTCGCTCAACGTTAGACAAATATGCCTGCCCGGCCCGGAATACCTTCTCTTCTTCTGTCCAGCGCAAACCAGCCGTTACGGTCCAGTCTTCCGCGAACGTCCAGTCAGCCTGGGCAAATACCGCAACTGAAGTGGTCTCTTGCGTTTCATAGAGAATCTGGGTGATGACTTGTCCAAAAGGAATTCCGCCTGGTATACCCGTGTCGCAATAAATGGGGGCAAATGCGCCGACCTGACAGGCACCCCAGAGCGCTGGTGTAGCACCCACACCACCAAACAGGGACGACCAGAAAAAGTCACCAGTAACCCAGTCCTGATCAAATTCACTCTGCCAATAGTAGACGCCAGACGTCAACGTTAGATTGTCCCAGGAACCATCTATTCGCAGCTCCTGACTAAACTGGTCGTAGTCGTTCCAGCGTTCAATCGTAATATAGTCTGCAGCGGAAGCATCAAAATCAAATATTCTGTACTCGAACATATCCCGGTATCCGGTTACCGAGACCAGGGTCAAATTGTTTGACAAATCGTATCGCATATTCAGCGTGTAAGCATCGATGTCCAGTTCTGCGTCGTTTCGCTTATCATTCTCCGAAACGCTGGGCGTTTTAGTTGTCGTCCGGCAAATTGAAGGGGCATAACTTGTACAGGCGGCAAAGCCGCCGCTGTAATCGGATTCGTTGGGGTCTGTGGGTGGTGGTATAACACCGGCAGCCACGTTGTAATTTGTCTGGTACGCGTTCAGCAGACTTTCATCCTTAAACTTTTCGATGGTGAAAATGGCCTCGAATTTATCCGCCGGGGTCCATAAGAAAGTTAAACCATAATTCATATAGTCTTTCTCGGCGGTATTGCCACCAATGGTCACGTTCTTCATATAACCATCGTCTTGAATCGTGGTTGCGAAAAACTTCGCCGCCAGGGTATCTTCGATCAATGACATATTCATAACGGCGCGTAATTCCTGCTGACCGTCGTTACCTACCGTTGCCTTAAATCCGCCACCGAATTCGCCAGTGGGTCGACTTCGTACGACATGAATGACGCCGCCAACAGTATTTTTACCGAACAACGTTCCCTGTGGGCCGCGCATAATTTCAATACGCTCAAGGTCAAAGTTTTCAAGTACCTGGCCTGCCAGAGAGCCGAGGTAAATTCCATCAATCATGACACCAATCGGCGCGTCGAAAGAGTTATCGTCTGTGCGGGTTGGGCTGATCCCCCTGATTGCAATTGAGCCCCCTCCACCGGCTCTGCCACCATCTTCGGAAATCTGTACGTTGGGTGCAAAACCATTCAAGTCTGTTATATTTCTGATAGTTGAATTTGCCAGCTGCTCTGCACTGATCGCCGTAATGGCAATGGGGATAGATTGCGCGGATTCCTCAATCTTTCGAGCTGTGACGGTGACTTCTTCCAACTCAAGACTGCTGCTCTCGGCAAAGGCGATCTGAGAAGTGAAGGGGGATGTGGTAATCAGTAATGCTGCAAAACTAATTGATCGAAACTTTCCATAAGTCATTATTGTTTTCCCAAGCTTTTTAGGTGGTTCTGTTATGAAGGTAAACAGGGCTCCTGTCAACAAAAAAATCATTCCTGATTGTTTCCAAGTCAAACCCGGGAAGGGGAGCATCAGCCCCCCAAGGTGTCCATCAATCTATTCTGGGTTTGCGTGGTCGAATACTGCTCGACGAAAACGATCTATACACTGGTACGCAGCTTGCGATCACACGTGGATATGGATTTCAACGCTTCCCACCGGCCCTGTCTTGTGCCTTGGCTAAGGCCTGTGCGAATGCGCCATTCAATGGGGCGCTGGCCGACTTCTGGGATCTTTGTTCTCGAGGTTGTTTGCCACTGCGATTAGATGTTGGTCGCCGGGATCGATTGCTGTTATCTTTGTGTTGAATTTCGTCATCCAGGCGCATGGTCAAGGCGATGCGTTTCCTGTCAATATCAATCTCCATCACCTTGGTGCGAACAATATCCCCGGCTTTTACTACTTCACGGGGGTCTTTCACAAATTTGTTTGCGAGTGCCGAAATATGCACGAGCCCATCCTGGTGAACACCGATATCCACGAACGCGCCGAAGTTCGTCACATTCGTGACGGTACCTTCGAGGATCATCTGTCCTTCGCAAATATTCGTACGTGTTGATGCCATTGCCTTTCAGGCATTTCCAGTTTAGTGTTTATTGATGTTGTTTTTGATCCAGATATTCCGAAATCGCTTCGCCCGAAGGCTCGATATCGTTGCCTATTTGACCGCTGAGAATCTAGCAGCTGATTGTATTGAAGAGGAATCAGAAACGGCCAAGTCTGAAAGCACGTGATCGTGTGTTCTGGAAAGTCCTATCGCAGGTCTGGCCACGCTGGCGAAATTCTTTGGTCATCGTCCAGCCGGGGACTGTGATTGGTTGGCAAAAGAGGGCATTCAGGTTTTATTCAATGTCACTGCGAATCCAACCGCGCAATGGACTGCTCAACAGGTTACTGAAGCTTTTCCATGGGATACAGCACCAAAATATTTACTTCGAGATAGGGACAAGATTTTCGGTATGGTTTTCCAGGGTCGCATTAAGTCGATGGGTATCGAGGAAGTGATGACCGCATATCGTAGCCCTTGGCAGAATGCCTATGTTGAACGACTCAATGGAAGTATTCGGCGAGAATGTACTGATCACATCATCGTTTGGAGTGAGCGTCATCTGAAAAAAGTTCTTCGGGGATACTCCGATTACTACAATAATGACCGAACTCACTTAGGTCTCGTCAAACAAACGCTGGTTGAGCGTCACGTGTCTAAAAGGGCTTCAAAATCGGATCATTTGGTAGAAATTCCGAAAGTAGGTGGGCTTCACCATCGATATGTGTGGCGAGAAGCAGCTTGAGTTTCTCCCGGATCAATATTTGCGAAGGACAGATAATTGCGAAGGACAGTGTTTGTGGTTAACTGGCGGACGAGATGCCATGGGTTGAATTGGCCAGGGAACAATGGTGTCACGTCGCTGAAGCTGGACCATCAAATGACTTCAGCAGTTCGTACCAGCCCGAACCATTTATTTTTATCGGCAATTGGCCCGCCTTTTCCATTGTTTCTCGATGATGCCTGCGACCTTCCCAGGCATCCGGGTCTGCCTGCCACTCATTCAACACTCGTTCTGCTTCCTTGTAGCTGTCCGCCTCAACCTCGTAGACGGAGAGGTAATTGGAAACCGTTTCACCATCAAGATGAGATCCGGCAAGTTTGTAGATGCTGCCTTTGACGAAATTGGGACATCGGGTGGTATCTTCGATGTGCTGATTAACAAACCATTCATCAAAAATTGCCTGGTGGTTGGCGCTGGTCGGTTCACAAAGCCCTATCAATACATACCTTGTCATAATCTTTTGCCTTTCTTTGTTATTGTGGGTCCCGGCCCGCCAGTCGTGAGGTAGTAAGCTGGCCGTCCGGATCGGGATTGTTGGCAATCCAAACACAGAGTTGCGGATCAGCCTCACGAATATCACCGGAAATATGCCTGCCTTCATTTGTGAAAATGCCTACCCGGTTGCCTTTACTCAGGCGGATATTGCCATTCTCGTCCAATTCGTAGAGCGTCTCGGGATCAAAGGGATGAGTGTGAGATAATGCCATTATTCACCCACCCATTCCGTCAACTTGGTATGTAACCAGCGCACCTTGCCTTCCTGATACCCGGATAGTGTAATCCCCGCTTTGTAGGTCGACTCCAATCCGAGTTGGACCTTGGGCATGTTAAATGCATCCTGGTCAAACACTTTGCCGAGAAAACCGAGCGCGCTGGACCACTTCTCATCTTCTTTCAGCCAGTGAATTTTCGCAGCTGGTGGCCGTTCACCCTGAAATGGTGCCAGCTGAATACACTCCATAATGGCAGTCCGATGGTCATGGCCGTTAGGGCGGAACCGGTACACGATCTTGTTGTAGGCTCCCCACGGGTGAAAGTTGGGAAACAGTGTGTAATCGATGCTGTCGACAATTTCTGCATCACAATATTCATCAACCTTACTCCCGGCATCCGGGCGTAAGCCTTCCCTGCTGATACTGGCCATAAATGCCCTGGGGTTCATGCCATCCGGGATCGATGGTACTTCTGCGTCATGTTCCAGATCCATCATAGAGCGGAGCATTTCTTCACCGCCGATCTCATAGTCTAACAATGGGCTTGGGGTAATCCCCGGTGTGATTACCCGGGCACAGTTATCCCAGATGTCTACCTGGCTGTTGACATCACCAATGCCTCTCATTATTTGCGGGTGCGTCGCATTGACATGATAAGCCTCGCAAAAAGCCTCCTGGGCGATTTTCCAGTTGCAGGGCATTATTTTGGCAACATGTGCCTGCTTGTACAGCGCGCCCAGGTCCCATCGTTCGAACTGGGACTTCATGTCCTTGATATGTTCCTCAAAGGGGGCACATGCCTGGTCCGGATTGATGAAAATAAATCCTGCCCAGATTGCGGTAGGCAGTTCGGGAAGAGAAAACTCATCCTTGTTAACGTGTTGGAAGTCCCAATCTGCGGGAATCTCCTTCAGGCTGCCGTCGAGGCGCCAGCAGAAACCGTGAAACGGACAGCGGAGCTCCGAAGCGTGACCGTCAAATTCTTTGAGCATCCGTCCCCGGTGGAGGCAGGCATTAGGATAAGCCTTGACCTCGCCAGAATCCGTGCGAACAACCAGAAAAGACATACCGGCGATGTCATAGCGATAATGATCCCCGGCCTCTGGGATATCTTCTTCTCGACACACGAATTGCCAGATCTTTCTCCAGAGTCGATCTACCTCTTTGTCATGCCAGTCTTTCGAAATATAGCGTTCAACCGAAAAATCATGACTACCCATATCTTTGGGGGACTCCAGCCTGAGTACGTCAGGCACTTTGTGTGAGTCCTCATCCAGCAGTTCCTGGTAGGTTAAACCCGGTGACCGTGCCATGGTGGCCGGGTCAAGATCTTTGTACATTTTACTCATTTAGTCTTTATCTCACTGTTTACGATGTTGTTAGTTCTACCATAGATACGGGATCAGGTATCTACAGGATTTCCCATGGCGGTTGCATTGGATTCACTTTTGATATTTGCCGGATCAATACGATCCTTAATCATCTTCGCATTAAATTCAATATGCAGTTCCTTTAATGCACGCAACGAAAAATTCGGTGCCACTTCAAACGTGTTTTTACCTTCGGCGAACTGCATATTCTCGACGCGAGAACAAAGGGCATGGAACGCCCAATACAACTCCCGTCGCGCCAGTGGCGCACCAAGGCAGTGATGGATTCCTGAACCAAAGCCAAGGTGCCGACCGGGCTTTTCTCGCTCCAGGTTGATTTCCGCTGATGCCTCAAACACTCTTTCGTCGCGGTTGGCGGCCGCATACCGAATGTTCACCATGGCGCCTTCGGGAATTGTGATGCCATGGAGTTCCATGTCTCTGGTTGCGAGGCGGAACAGTCCCTGCACCGGGCCTTCAAGCCGCACAACTTCTTCGCAGAAAATGCGCAGATGTTTTTCAGGATTTGACTTTAACTTCTGCCAGACATTTGGGTTTTCGATGAGCAGCTTGACACCATAGGCAATAGCATTGGTTGTCGTTTCTGATCCTCCGACGAAAGTATCAGCCATCGTCTCCGCATGCAGCTCATTGTCGGTCAGCGTCCGGCCCCATTCAGGTATGACGCTGTTTACCATGTCGGATAACAGGGTCTCGTCCGGTACCTCGCGCAATCGTTCAAAAATCGCCTGGAAATAATGCTGCGCTTCTATTTCCATTTCAACCGACCATTGTTCTTCCGCCTCGGTCTGCATCATGCCGAGACGCTGCACCCAGGCATCCGTCCAGCTTTTGATCCGCCAGATATCTTTCTCCGGTACACCCATTTGCTGACCAATGACGATAAGTGGCAATGGTACCGCGTATTGTTGTACCCAATCACAGTGGCCGTCATCAACGAAGGCATCAATCAGCTTGTAGGCTGTATCGCGGACAAATGTGTCCATTGCTTCTATTTTTTTTGGTCGGAAGGCCTCGTTGAAAATGGTACGCATCTGCTTGTGATTCGGATTATCCCGCCCGGCAAGCGTTGCGCCCGGCACCCAGCCCTTTTCCTGGTAGAGTGCGCGCATTCTTTGTGCTCGCTCAGAATCGAGTCGTTCACGGCTGCCTCCCCTTTTCATGTCGTTTGAGTAGTTTTTTGTATCGAGCAGTACCTGACGAATATCTTCGAACCGGGAAATGACATAAAACCCGGTAATGGGATCGACCCAGACCGGGGCTTCGTCACGCAACATCCGATAAGCGTCGTAAGGGCAATTCTGAAGACTCACGTCCAGGAAATTAATGTCACGCAGACTCTGGGGTGTTATGGGCTCGTAGGGAACTTTACTCATTGTCAGCCAGCGCTATCCATTTGGTTGTAGCGGAACTCTTGATCTTTCCGCGTTTGACCCCGGGTTGCGGAAATCCGCGGGAAATTTCGCAACAGTTGCTTCTCCAGATCAGATAATCTGACCAAACCCTTGGTCCAGAGGAGCAGTGCAGTATTTCCACAACAACCCCTAGAAAAATTCGACCACAAATCGGACAAAAGCCTACTATCGTTCGACTCAGTTGCAGTCTAACCAATTTTCACGCCATTCACCCGTTGTCCTTAACCTAAAAAGAGACGACGCTGCTCCAATGATTAAAGAAACAATCTCAGCATACGATATCGAACGGATTGCACTGTTCGTTCTTGAAGATATTCAAGAATCTGATTCAGATATTCCCGAACTGATAGGCATATCCATTGCTTTAACACGATTTTGAAAAACTTCACCGAATATCTTGTCTCTATCCCGCAGTAAGTACTTCGGCGCCGTGTCACATAGGAATGCTTCGGTAATCTGTTGAGCAGTCCACTGAGCGGTTGGATTCGCTGTGACATTGAAGTGAATCACTTTTCTACGATCATGGCTCAGTGCAACAAATACGAATAGCATCTTGAATCTAATCGTAGGCACAACCAGAAAATCAACTGCGACCAGATCTGTCATGTGATTCACGATAAAGGTCTTCCAGGTCTGTGATGGTGGTTTAGGACCATCTCGGCGAATAATGCCTGAAACTGATCTCTCTGAGATCTCGATTCCTAATTTCAGTAACTCACCATGAATCCTCGGAGCACCCCACAATGGATTTGCTTTTGATAGTTTCAGTACGAGGGATTTCACTTCAGCATCCAGCTTTGGTCTTCCCCGATTACGTCCCCTGGATTTGTGTCGCCAATACAGTTTGAACGCTCGACGATGCCAACCTATCACCGTTTCTGGTTGAACAATTTTAGCTGTGGGCGATTCTGGTTTCGACTCAATACTATTAGCTGCTGGCGAAGGGTAAGATTCTCTGCTGTCAGATAGGCAACGATATCGAGCTTTCGAGCTAGCCATTTCTTGAATGTTTGGATCAAAAGTAACATCAAGAGACACGAATCTGAAAATGTCTGAAAGGCAATGGTATCAATGCGTACGAATATTTGCGAGGGACAATGGTATTTCCGATTGATCTCTACACAGCATTTTTCGAAGCGTCAATCTGGAATACTGTGGTATCCGTGGTATTTCCTTAGTCGGCTTGCTCTGGCTCAAGAAGCTTTATGAAGGTGGCGATGAAATGAATGAGCAGTTCAAATATTTCCGGCATGACGCAATTTTATAGTTAAACAGACGCAAAGATGTCCAACCTGCTGTTTCTACTTATAAAATTAGCAATTCACACAGCACAGGAGACGATTCGGGCCGAATTTGTACTCGCCCTGGCACAGATGGACGTTTGATCGCGCTGCCATCGTCCGGAAAAATCTACTCTTCAAATACCAGGTGAACCCGACGATTGTGTTTACCCTTGTTCTGGATTTTCGAAATACGTACTTTGCCGATTTCGGCGGTATTGCGTACATGAGTCCCGCCGCAGGGTTGATAGTCGACATCTTGTACGCGGATCATACGGATGGTCCCGGCTCCCCGGGGAGGCTGCACTGACATGGTACGAACCAGGTCGGGATTCGCCTCCAGTTCGGCATCGGTGATTGCGCTGATTTCAATAGCGTGACCTTGTTCGATCAGTTGATTGATCTGGTCAGTCAACACTTCCTTGTCTAATTGCAGCTCACCCACATCAAAGTCCAACCGGCTTTTCTGCGCGCCAACCTGACCTCCTGTGACTGGAACATGAATCAACGACCCCAGTAAATGCATTGCCGTGTGCATCCGCATATGGCGATAACGTCTGGACCAGTCGATCGCCACGGTTACCGTTTGACCTGCCTGCAGGTTGTGATCCTTCAACTGGTGCACGATGTTCCCGGAGTCGCGATCCCTGACGGTATTGACTACCGCATACTGGTTGCCCTCGACCGTGCTGAAGTTTCCGGTGTCGCCCGGTTGGCCACCTCCTGTCGGGTAAAAAATTGTGTCTGCCAGAACAACACCATTTTCATCAGCAGCCAAAACAGTGGTTTCAAGCTCAGTTTTGTAACTGTCGGCGTGATACGCTGCTTGGGTCATAAACTGTTTCCATTAGTCAAAGACGATGACGCTGCGCGCGATATCACCGGTTTCCAGAATCTCGAAGGCCTCATTGATCTGCTCCAGCTTGATCCGTTGTGAAATAAGCTCGTCCAGGTGCAGTCTGCCCTGCAGATAAAATTCCACATAACGTGGCATATCTACCCGAAAGCGATTTGAACCCATGCTGGAGCCCTGGATGCGTTTTTCCTGCAGAAAGTCGGCACCCCTTAAATCAACCGTTAACGGCGGTGCTATCATACCAATCACGGTCGCAGTCCCACCACGTCGAAGCATCTGAAACGACTGTTCCGCCGCAGACTTGAGGCCAATTGCCTCAAAACTATAGTGCACGCCGCCACTGGTCAGTTCCATCACCGCTTCCACCGGATCACAATTGTTGGCATTAACGACATCCGTGGCACCAAAAGTCTTGGCCAGTTCCAGCTTGGAGTCCAACATGTCTATCGCGATGATTCGTGCCGCGCCGCCGATCATGGCGCCGTTAATCACTGACAGGCCGACCCCACCACAGCCAATCACCGCCACAGTACTACCTGGGTCAATACGTGCCGTGTTAAGCGCCGCGCCTGCTCCGGTTGTTACGCCACAACCGATTAACGCCGCGCGATCAAGGGGCATGTCCTCGCGAATCTTAACCAGCGAGTGTTCGTGAATCAGCATGTACTCGGCAAAAGAACCCAACCTGGCAAACTGGCGTAGAAATTCATCGCCCTTGTGCAGACGCGGCGGTTCGGTCGGCAAACGGTTCACCTCTGGTTCCTGGCACAACACCATACGCCCGGTAATGCAGTCCTCACAATGACCGCAGAATGTTGAAAGGCAGGTAATGACATGATCACCAGGCTTAACATAGGTGACGTCCTTACCGACTTCTTCGACGATGCCCGCTGATTCGTGCCCTAGAACCATCGGGAATCCTGCGGCCCAGGTGCCGTTGTAAAAATGCAGGTCACTGTGACAAACACCCGCAGCAGCAACTTTGATGACCACCTCTTTTGCATGCGGCCCATCAATCTCTATATCTTCTATTTCCTGCTCCCGAACTCCCCTCAACACTGCTGCTTTCATTTTCGCTCTCCTTTGCTGGATGGTTCAATATACACCTTAAAGGGCTATATGTAAGATTCTGATGAACCTGCCCCGATGGGTGCCGCCTGGCAACATTCTTTGCCGTATCTTCCAGCATGGCGACGGTATTCTTCGAGAACTTTCCAGATTGGGCCCACTGATCACATTGGTATCCGACTGCTACAGCGAACGACGCGCCAGCTCAGTCTCACAGAAGCCGGTGAGCGGTATTTCGAGCATGCCTTTCTTGCCTTGGCTTCGGCCAGACAAGCTGAAGATTCAGTGACGGAATTGCAAGGTGAGCCGAGGGGAAAACTGAAAATCAGCAGTCCAATGTCATTCGGCCGTCTACATGTCGCGCCGTTGATCACCCAACTCATTAAACGCTATCCCAAAATCGAGATTGACCTGATGATGGACGACAGACCGATTAACCTCGTTGCCGAGGGTATCGATGTAGCCATTCGGACAGCTTCTGGAAATCTGGCAGATTCAGCGCTGGTGGCGAGGAAGCTCGCCCCGTTGCGCCAGGTTATATGCGCGTCACCGAGCTATATCGACCGTTATGGCCTACCGCGTACACCAGCTGAACTAACTAAGCACAATTGCATATTGTTCAGTTACTCCAGTGATGCAAACGAGTGGGTATTCCAGAGTGACGGCCAGATTGAAACGGTCCTGGTATCCGGGGGTTATCGGGTTAACAACAGCGAAGTATTGCGGGAAGCGTTGGCAGAAGGAATCGGTATCGGCAGACTGCCAACCTTTGTTGCGGGTCCCGACCTGAAGTCCGGCCGGTTGTTAAGGTTATTCGAACATTTCCACATACCCGACCATACCTTCTACGCGGTATTCCCCGAGCGACAATATCTACCTGCCAAGGTTCGAGTCTTCCTGGATTTTGCGGTGGAGTACTTCGGAGGAGATCATCCCTATTGGGATGCCTAGGCTCTCTCCTATTCGCCCTTAAAAACGGGTTTGGTTTTCTTGAATAAGGCTCTGCCCAAAATGATCCGGAGCAAATTCAAGCAGCTTCACGCCATTCATATCTATGGTGTCACTACATAGAAACATTTCTCAAACGCTCCGAACTGTTCAAATAATAGTCACCTCATCAAGCGAATCATTCTGGAATCAATTTCACAAACGAACTCAAGCAGACAATCCAAAAGAACACCACGTCACGGCGCCCAATATTTCAATGAACATCTACAATTGTGATACCTGACCGTCCCTCGAAAAATGCGGTTTATAATGACTCATATAGACGCCCCTATATCAACCTTACTTCTCTCACCATTGTAGAGTGAACT
>JAPYTQ010000063.1:0-21248 GCA_029941905.1 Pseudomonadales bacterium
CAGAGCAGCCATCATCCTACTCAGCCTACTTTTTAGCCATTCCGGGAAGATAAGGGAAATAAACCACATTTTCTGAAGAACGGTCAAGTATGGTAATTGCTGATGTTCAGTCAGATTTACGACCCCCTGACGTGGTGATCCTTTAGATGGTCAATGACTGCCACGATGCTGATCTGCTGGCTTACAGACTATTGGGTTGATCGCTGAGAAGATTTTTAAGCCGAGCAGGGCGATTTTGACCTGTTAATTCAGCTGTGGAATGACGTATCAACCCGTGACCGGATTCTTCAAATACAACAAAGGGACAGATCGCAGGCTTCCGAAAGTTCAATTCTGGCAGGATTTTGATATTGACCCTCGAAACTCTGAAACCAGGATCCGTTCGGCAATCAAGGTAGCATTGATGTCCGGTGATCTCACAACGAAACAATTGAATACGATATTCCGTGAAGAAATCAGACACCACCAACATCACATTTTTAAGGAAGTCAAACCCTTGATTCAGAAGGCACAGTGCCATGTGTGCCGTGGAGAAAAGTCGGTAGATGGTGACAGAATCTGTTCAACCTGCCAAGGCAGAGGTTTCATCTAAAATTTGGCATTTGTCAGTTTCTAGTGGCGCAAGAAGAAATCGTCTAGTTAAGAAGGGATCGCGGGGTGAATATGGTTGCAAAGAAAATCTTGAGCGCCAAGAGTTTTCGCAATTCAATCTATTTGGATTTCGAAGGTAGAAAGTCAATAGACGGCGAAGATTATCCCTTGCCTCACATGGCTGGAATCTTTAGACCCAACGCCAATGGGAAGAGTGGCGTCTACCCAGTCATCTTTTTTAAACCGAGATGGAAACCTGCAAAAAACGGTTCGGGTAAGCATGCAATTTTGGCTGACTTCAACGAATACTTCTCATCTCTCATTGAAGAACTAGATCATCAGGAAAAACACATAGTCTATTGGACACAACATGAAGAGAAGATGCTTGAAAAACATCTTAGTTCCAACACATTCGACAATCTACGTCCTTACCTCTATAACGTGCATCCCTTAGCAAAACGGTACGCAAATCGACTAAAAAAGTTTGGCCCTGAAGGCACTGCGAGAAAGAAGACGCTGGAGGAATTTTTTAGCGTGCTGTATAGAAAACGCAAACCATACCCGCCCCTAAAGAATGGCCCTTCCGAGACTTGCCAGCGTATTGATCGTGCTTGTGCAAACACTCAGCGATGGCGAAACTTCACAGAAAGGCAGAAAGAATACGTTAAGGCACTGCTTGCTTACAACGAAGGCGACTGCCGCGGTACCTGGTTAATCGCAAAGAAAGTAGGCAACTTTTACGCCACGTAACAACACGCCAGCCTTGCCAAATTGAATTTCGGGTGTATTATCCTGCGTCTTTTCACACCCAAGAGTGTTTATGTACATCTGTCTTCGTCCTATTCCTTCTGGCTGGTTGTACGCAGTGACGGATCCGTATGGGATTCTGAACGGCAATTATGTTAGCTGGGGATTGTTTAAATATATTGGTCAGATCAAGGATGTTTTTCCACCGGCTGATTTTACAAGTACCGGAGTCATCTTTTCATTTGATTACAACTCCCAACCGCCTTCTCAGGAACATCTTGAGCAAATCAACGACTTTTCAGTCTGGGGAAAAATAAAACATTTCATCATGTTGTGGGCTATCAACCCTCATGCTGTCTTAGACAAATTGAATTTGGGTCAACCGTTCAAATTCAAAATCGACACCAGCGAGGGATATCATGAGAGGCTAGACCTACTCGCGACAGTGCTAAGGGAAGAAAAAAAGAATCTTTGGGCGGACACAGATATTCTTGATGTTCTTTCTGGGTTGGCGATGAAGGAGACAAGCATGAAATATGTTCGCGACAAAAAGGTTGAGTTTGTCGGATTGGAGGCAGATATCTATTACACGGTCCCTGCACCGGAGTTGACTAAAAGGGAGTTTTAAGCTGTTCTAGTCAAGATATAGGCGCTTTAAGACAATTTCTAGGCGGATGACACTTCACTACATTGGTAATGTATGTCAATTGGCATTCAAAATTGACCCAAAAGTAGGTCAATTTTACATGCTCATTAACACATAGGGTAATGTCGATATTAAACACTCTCTTGAGTCGTTGAGCCCAGGTTAGTGGGGCAACAAGTTCGTGCCGACTCGCAGATTCTTCAGCCATTTTGTGGTTTTTGTCATCCCCTTTGTACTCAACTTTCTTCACGAGTCTCTTGCACTTCGGACCCGTCACTATAGTCTCAGCACCGAGAAGGTTTACCTGTACTGGGTGAGACACTTCATCCTATACAGTGGCAAACGCCACCCGAGAGACATGGGGAATCCCGAGATCGAGCAGTTTTTAAACTACCTGGCGTGCGCAGAAGACGGCAGATTTAAGTTACCAGGTCGATACATGATCAGGACCTTGCTGAGGGGTTCGGGTTTACCTCAGTGCCATCGACCTTGCACCGAAAGAATGGTAATTCACTAACTGATTTTAGCTGGCAGTACCTCATCCCTTCACAAACACGATGTCGCCACCCTTACGATGGTTACATCTGCAGGCATCATCTACATCGAACGACTTACACCAAACAACTTCGCCAGAGCGGTGAAGATGGGAGGGATTCAGAAACGAGTCACTGCTCACACGTTTCGGCATTCCTTCGCGACCAATTTACTTATCCATGGGAGCGACATCAGAACAGTTCAAGAGCTACTCGGGCATAATGACATTCGCACTACTGAAATTTACACACATGTAATTGGGCAGCGACTGGTTGATTGAGGCCGGCACCCTGGTACTGTTTCGAGGGCGTGACTCGATCCACCGCGTTATCCCTGTGCCGGGAAGCAGCACTCGCATGCCGGTGGTGCTTGCGTGCAACACAGAGCCAGGTGTCTCCCTGTCAAAATCGGCGCGTTTGACATTCTTTGGGCGACTTGGATGATAGGTGGTTACGACTAACCCGTCTGATGAAAAACCGGCCAGCGTTCAATCAGGTGATTGCCCTTGAATGGCAGCAGATCGCCGAACTGCAACATGACGTGTTCACTTTGTGTCGGCCGCAGGAACATATAGTCATCAACTTGCAGATCAACCTTTGCAGAGGTCGTTATCGGACTCTGGTTGGTGCTTTCATAGATGGGGTCTGCAACACCTGCCGGTGATACCATTTTGGCTTTCCAGTAACCGCCATAGATGTAATAGAGCCTTTGCATGTTGGGATCCCACAGGGGCAGGAGTTTCGCCAGCATGGGATCGCCGGGGATTCGCAGTCCATCATATCGCTTTAGTATTGGGGTTGCGATGAAGAGGGCAGGCAGGTTATCGGTGAGATGGTACGTATCGAAGTCCGTTGGTTTGACCACACCAGAACCGGCGGCCAGATCGTTCATCACCTCGTCGTGATTGTAAATGCCAAGTGTGTGGCTACCGGCACCGTTTAGTGTGAGGTTGCTAATATTGACACCGGATGATTTCGCAACATCAATGAAACCCTTGTAAATACCCAGAACCTGCTGCACTGCCGGATGGTCCAGCCCGGCCTGCAATCCGGTAAGCTGGGGCTCATAACCCATGAAGCCAGAGAACTCCAGGTGGTCCGGGGAGCCTAGGATTGTTTTTAAAATCGGTGTTATTGCCTGGGATTCGGGGAAACCTCCACGGTGCAGGCCAACATCGATTTCCAGGTTGATCCGCATCTTAACGCCAAGCTGACGCGCAAGTGCCAGGTATTGTGCCAGTCTTTGCGGCGTATCGATGAGCCATTGCACCTGGTTCGCCGCATCAAAGCTGGAATCCCTCTCGAGGTAAAAAGTGCGGTAAAATGTCGCCGCAGCAGAGACTGGCATCGGCTTGCCAATCAAAACATCAGACTGGGGGAACGCGTGGGCAACGGCATTTAAAAACGGCTGGTGGAAGACCATCAGCGCATCAGTCCTGGCCCGTGCCATCACATGCTGCAGTAGTGGAACAGACGGCAGCGACTTGACCACGACACGGTAGGTTTTATCCGGGCCTACTGAGCTGTTGATGACATCAATATTGTCATTCACACGATCGATATCAATCAGCATCACTGGCCGGCCCGGTCCATCGCGCTTCAACATTTCGTTCAACTGAGAAAAGTACGGGTTGTGTGGTGCGCCCTGATCATCAGGACGCCACAGCAGCGCTGAGCCGGCTGCGGCGATTGTCACGCCTGCGCCACCGATAAGCAATGAGCGGCGTTTCATGATGTGACGCCGAACAGGATTCGTAAATGATCGTTCAGCATCCGTCCAGTCGGGTCGAGTTGTTGGCGGAGCGCCTGGAAATCGCCGAACTTCGGATATAGTTTTGTGAGTTCATCTGCGCCCAGAGAATGTACTTTGCCCCAGTGCGGCCGACCGCCATACTTCCAGAAAATGGGTTCAATGATATTAAAATAGGGCCGGTAGTCTTCCGTGGCAACGCGATGTATGGAGATCGCCGCATGGTCTTCATGACCGGAACTCATGCTCAACCAGGTATCATCCCGGGAAACATAGCGATATTCCAGAGGGAAAACCACATCAATTTTTTTATCAGCAACGGTCTGCAGAATCTCCCGCAGGCATTCGGCACCTGCATCAATCGGTACAGCATACTCCATCTCGTTGAACCGGTTATTACGGATATTTGAGAGTATCCTGTGAGACGTATCAACTCTTTCGGACGGGCCGATCTGTTCTGCCAGGCCGTTAATGTGAGGTCGTCGTTCTTCCGGAGGTAGACCCATCCATGAACGCATAGCACCGTCGAAAGCCGCATCCTCTTCCGGCGAGGGAGTCGGGTTGTTAACAGGATCACTGGTTTCTTCGGTGGACAGTGCAAGACAATAATCCGAATGTGTTAGCGGGAACATTTCGAAATGCCGGTGCGATGCCGCTAGTTCATCAAACTTCTCGAGTATGCTCTCCGTTTTTTCGGCCCAGCTTTTTTGTTTCAATCGATACGGAGATCTGTTTTGCATGGTCATCTGCGTCACGACACCGAGCGCGCCAACGCTGACCCGGGCTGCTGCAAAAAGCGCCGGATCGGATTCCGCATCAATATCCATCACCTTGCCATCTGGCGTCACCAGCCGCAGAGCGGTGACATAACCGGACAAACATTTGAAATCAATGCCCGTGCCATGTGTCGCTGTCGCCGTTGCACCCGCCAGCGTCTGGCGGTCAATGTCCGGCAGGTTGAACATGGCCTGCCCCACATCTTCCAGTGGTTGGCCAATATCACCCAGTCGGGTACCAGCACCCAATGTGGCCGTGAGATCACCTGCATCGTGGTCGATAAGACCTGACAACTGATCGATCACAATGAGATGACCGTCAGTGGGCACCAGCGGTGTAAAGGAATGTCCGGATCCCACCGGGCGAACAGGACCCTTTGTTGTGGCCAGGAAGTTCGCAAGCTGATCCTCGGTGGCAGCGGTGAATCGATCTTTCGGATAGCCAACAACGCCGCCAGACCAGTTTCTCCAGGGTAATGAATCACGATTCTGCATCGTATAGGCAGGCTGTGTAATGCCTATTTGTGCCACGCCCATTAGTGTCGCAAGCGCAGTGTTGGCCAGAAACTCGCGACGCGTAAAACCAGTCACAGGGATTCACCCGTTGTGTTTGTCATAAAGTCGATCATGGTCGAAAAGTCGTCTGTTTCGCAGGACATGCAGTAGCCCAGTGGCGGCATATTGTTAAACCCTTCAATCGTGTGTTCCATCAACAACTGCTTACCCTGGGCAAGACGGGGGGTCCAATCATCCGCAACACCGGTTCTCGGCGCACCACCCACACCATCAACATGGCACAACGCACAGCTCTTCGCCCATTTCTGCATACTCGTCTCGTCCGGCATTGCTGCAATCTCGGATGACTTATCAGAGTCAGTCTGCTCCGTCTTCACATCCGTGGGCGTGCCGCACCCGGCGGCACTTACACACAGAATACAAATCCAGGTAGCTGCTCTAACAATTGATGTCACATTCAACTCCATCAGTATCGATATGTCGCTTCTACGCCGTAAGCTCGCGGCGTACCCAGCATCTCTTCGTTGAACCCAAAGAATGAGAGATCAAAAGCGTAAACCATATACTCCTCGTCTCCCAGGTTCCTGCCAAAAGCAGCAACCTCCCACTTCTCATCGACAGATGTCCAGCTTACCCGGGCATTTAACAACCAGTAGTCACCTTCGCTCAGAAGCGGATTATTCAAAGCATCGAACCAGACTTCGTCCTGATAGTTGAAATCGGTCTGCAATGTAACGACACCATTGTCACCCAGTTGGATGTCGTATTGAATCAGACCATTAAACGTGACTTTCGGTGACATGGTGATCTCGTTCCCGGAAAAGTCACCGGAAGGCAGCACGAAGTCCTTATATTCAGTGTCGAGCAAACCCAAACCGAGGTTTACAAAGAGATTATCCGTGGGCAGCCATTGCATTTCGAATTCCGCACCATAGTTCGTTGCATCTGCGGCATTGGAGATGGTGGAGAAACCGAGCCCATCAACAATGACGAAAGCAAAGACCTGCAGGTCCGAATAGTCATATCGGAATAAAGATCCATTGAAGCGAATGCGACCATCGGCCAAAGTCGACTTGAAGCCAATCTCGTAGCTGATCAGCTCTTCTTCATCGTAAGGCGCTATCCCATCACTGGTGCTCTGAATGCCACCTGCTTTAAAGCCGGTTGTGACACCTCCATAGAGCATCAGATCACCGCTTGCCTGAAAGTCCAGGAGCAGGCGACCTGAGATATTCTGGTAATCGTTGCTCGCGGAATCCGGGAACCCTGGTTGCACAGGAAATCCTATTTCGGGTTCGTCATAAAAGAAAAAACTGGCATGATCAATTTCTTCATCGGTGTAACGCAAACCACCCGACAAATTCACACGGTCCGTAAGACTCAAGGTCCCATCAAAATAAAGAGCTGTACTGGTAATTTCCTGCCGTGTCCCGGATTTTGTTTTGAAGATAAACTCTTCGGGACAAAAACCACCCGGGTTGCCAGCTGGCGCTGAGCAATTGACATCGTCGCCGATGAAAAACGGGCGGAAGTCACGCAAAATATCGAAGGCGGTATTGTCAGTGGCCTCGTCGTTCAAAAAATAGAAACCGGCAATCCAGGACAACTTATCGCCTGTCCGGGCAATCCTGAACTCCTGCGAAATGGTTTCCTGGTCAACAGCCAATTCACCGGTAAGAATATCATTTGGACCATCATCTGTTTCTTCCGGACGAAAATCATCCACTTCATCATATGAGGTAATGGAAGTTATGACATAGTCACCCACTTTCCAGTCCAGGGTAAGGGACGCACCCCAGAAATCCGTTTCATTTTGGGATTCAAAATCGTAATTACCTTCATCATAACCAGGTGTTGCAGGGGCATCGATGCCATTTAAAGTCGTGTAGGCCGCCTCCTCCGAGTAACCGAAAATATCCACACATCGACCGCCTAATATGTCTGCATTACTGCACATGTTGCCGCTGCCATCGCCTTCCCAGACTCCCAGATGTCGATATTGAGGAGAGTCAGACTCGGTTTTGCCACCGTGCACGTTGATCATTACGTTCAGATTTTCGGTTGCTTCAGATTCAATCAGCACGCGCCAGGCAAGCTCATCCATACCCTGCTGGTCGTTACCCGTGAAGCGGTTTTTTAACCAACCGTCTGAATCGTTTTTGAGCACTGCAACGCGAAATGCTGTTTGTTCTCCCAGCGGCCCGCTGACGGCCCCTTCCAATTTAGTAGAACCCCAGCTACCAGCGCCAGCCCTGGCCCAGCCTTCCCATGAAGGCGTTGGTTTGCGGGAAATAAAATTGACGGCACCACCAGTTGCGTTGCGACCGTACAATGTTCCCTGTGGGCCACGTAACACCTCCACACGTTCCACGTCGAGCAGCTGGAAGATCTGTGCAGCATTGGATGAAATATATGACTGGTCACTATAGGCAGCAATCGGCCCCTGATTGAGCACGCCGAAATCGTTAAGCCCTACACCTCGAATAAAGGGTGCCGGTACGCCGGTATCACCATTGGGGTACCCAACACTGAAATTTGGCGTCTGCGCAGTGATATCAACAGACTGTCGAAAACCCAGAGCCTCAATAGCACCGCCAGTAAATGCCGTGACCGAAATCGGCGTATCCTGTAAATTCTGTTCACGCTTCTGTGCAGTCACAATGACTTCTTCCATCACTTCCGATGCCGAGAAACCGGTAGACACAAAACCAAGAGCTATCGTTGAACACGCTGCAAGCGCTAATCCTTTTGTAATAGACATTTTCAAATCCTCTCTATTTAATGTAACGCGACCAGTATACAACTGCTTGGACGGAAAGAGGATGAGGATAAGCAGTATAAACCACATTTTCCGAGCTTTAACTTATAACTAGTATTCGAGACTTCTTAGATCCAGAAGACACTGTCCCTGCAGGGAGCAGAGTGGTCTAGGATCTATGAGTTCGTAAGAAAGGTCTAGAGAATAGTTAATTTAACCCGCATTTTTCCAAGATTGCCAGAGTATCCTCGACGAGAATTATTTGGGCGGTAGAGTGTGTTAAGACCGACAAACACCTGCGCAGGACCATCGTTGGCGCAAATAAAACTAAAACTGATTTCGGTAGGGGAGATTTCGGAATTCGGCGTTAGTCCCAGAATAAAGCTCTGCGCCTGACCCGCTTCTATATCAACAGGAGTATCTCGATTGCCTATTGCGGCATTAGTGGCCAAAATTAATCACGGACACCCAACATATAGCAATTGTCCCACAACCCGCCTGGCAATATGCCCTCTCCATCCTGCGTTTTTGGCTGACATCACAATCACCGCCGTCCGATCATTCTCCCGACATGACTTACCCACGTGCTCATCTCGTCGATCCCAATGGTGGCTACTACCATGTCAATAGTCGTTGTGTTCGTCGAGCCTGGCTTTGTGGTGCTGACGACAACGGTCGTAACTACGATCACCGACGACAGTGGCTGGAAGATCGGATCCTTCAGTTAGCAGAAATCTTTGCCGTAGATCTTTGTGGTTACGCAGTGCTTTCAAACCATTACCACATTGTCCTGAATATGGATCCCGCAAGGATTAACAACTGGACCGACGAGGATATCGTGGATAAGTGGATTGAAGTTTCGCCACACAACCCATCACATCCAAACGCCGCGGCTCTGGCTCAGATAAGAAGGTCAACCATGCTGGAGGACAAGGCGCGGATTCTGGTACTGCGTGAACGACTCGGCTCGCTTTCCTGGTTCATGGGCTTTATCAACGAACCACTGGCTCGCCTGTCCAACAAGGAGGATCGTTGCAAGGGCAGGTTTTGGGAAAGCAGATTTGATTCACAACGATTACTGGACGAAAACGCGGTACTGGGCGCCATGGTGTATGTTGACCTCAATCCCGTCCGGGCAGGCATGACCAAAGACGTGACCAAAGCGAACCATACATCATTGGTGAGGCGAAGCCGTGAAAGCAGTCCGGAAGAAATAATGAAGCCGGTTAACCAAAGCGGCGGATCATTGCCAGAAGATAGCTGTGCTCCAGTCGTCACTCGGTTTGATCCGAGAACGAATGAGCACGCCTTCAACTAGGGAGTTCAGTTCTTCCCGATTGATCGGACAATCTTTGTGCACCCCAGCATAGAAAGCGAGCTGATTCGGATCACCTTTTGCAAGTACTTCTGAAAACCAATCTGGTGCTTCGGCGGCGTGACCAACAGTACAGTAGGCTAACAGAGTGAGAAAAAGAGCAGTTTTTCGGTTCATTCTTGTACAGTCCCTTACGTCTGATATGGCAGATATCCTACACGGATAATGGCAAAGTGAGAACATCGGTTTCAATCAGTGATTGAGTTAGTATCGTTCTCGTGTCGCTGCTAGTGGACGCACAGCTTATCTGGCACATGACCTGTCATAGGCTTCCAAAGACATGTTCTTCATTTCCGAGGGTATAAAATAGGCTCCAAGAAAACTACCACAGATAGGTAAATGAAATTCACTAATCAAATTGTTGTCGCTGCGTTACTTCTGACCCTAGGCGCAAGTCCAGCGCTTGCAAAAAATATGACTAAGCTGAGTGACAAAGAGTTATGCACTTATATGGTTAAGTATGAATCACGTGGAAAGATGGGTGGATCAGGCCTAATAGGAATTGGTTTGTTAATATCAAGTACGGTGAGTACGAGTAACTATGCAAAAGCAGTCGTGGAAGAACGGGAGCGCGACATTACATGCGCTAGACCTAGGACAGCCCAGGGTACACGTGATGAACTTGAAGTTTCATATAAAGGTTATGTTTCTAACCATAGCTTGCGTTCCGCACCTACTCACATAAAAGATTGGGACGAAGCGTGGGTATGTCGTCAAATACCTGGTGACACAATCGCTAAGTTCGAGTTTTATGTCGCTGAACTTGGCTTTTTGACAGAAGGTCAGTTGCGAATCAAAGATGTCAATAAGTCAGAACCTCAAGCTGTATTTGCATCGACATCTGAGGATGGGTTGTATCGTGAATTCCGATTCGGACTCGACAATGAGATTGACCTTTTTAGAAACCTATTCGTGATCGAGCGAGAAAACGGGGAAGGTTTGTACATGGAGTTTGAAGAAAAAGATGGACACCCAACTCACGAAGTACAATATTCCTGTTTAATAGATTTTGTGTAAGGGAAGTCTCAGTTACTCGACAGGCTGCTAGCCATAGCACGTTCTTTAAAACGTTATGGCTTACCGTCAGCAGCAAAAGCAATCCCCTGACTAACATACTTCTTTACATAGGCACTACATAGGCAAATATCATGGTTGACATAGCTTTATTTCTAATCACTCTCATCATTCTTGTGAGCGGCGCTGCGCTCGTATTCGCTTTACTCGGCGCGCTCGGTGACGAACTATGTCGGCCCGGTCCAAGTGAATACGAGCCTAAAAAAATAAGGCGCGAAACTTGGGAACAGCATGAGTTTGATGCGACGCTCAAGGAACGACTCAAAAAGGATCCGCTCAATGGTCATGATAGGAGCTGGGGCTAATGAGACCCTTTCTACTCATCGCTTTAACCCTGCTCGTAATCTCCACAGTTACCGCTAATGAAGCACAACGGTTGTTGGATTCTCTGGAACACCAGCGCAGAATGAGGAGCGCGAACTCACGGATAAAGGAGCTAAAGCGCGATATCGAGCGCATACGCCTCGATAGGCTTGAATTTTGCGCCGAGAATCCGAGGCTTTGCTGATGAGCAACACAAACCTACAAAGGCGATGCGATCGCCTCGCTATCCTACTCCTTCAACTAGGCTGCGACGTACAGTCCTCACTGTTCCGTCTCGCTGACCAAAAGGATCTGTAGAAGATAAGGGAAATAAACCACATTTTCTGAAGAACGGTCAAGTATGGTAATTGCTGATGTTCAGTCAGATTTACGACCCCCTGACGTGGTGATCCTTTAGATGGTCAATGACTGCCACGATGCTGATCTGCTGGCTTACAGACTATTGGGTTGATCGCTGAGCAAAGACGCGCTTCTCAATGACCTTGCACAATATGTGCTGTCATCGATTCCAGAGCTTCGAGATGAAGACACGAAGGATTGGGATGTACGCTTATCAGAGTGGGTGGATGCCTTCCGTCAGGCTTTGCTGGAGGCACCGGAACTGCATATTTTTATTAGTCTGGCAGCGAAATCTCCCAGCATTCTCGGCATCTTAGACAAAATTCAATCCATCAGCAATATCCTTCAGAGTCAGGGAATGAACGAATGCAAATCAGTCCACCATGCACAAGGTATTGTTTGGACCGTAATGAGCTTTACCTATTTTGAAAGCCTCGCTAATATACCCTTAATCGTCGAAGGCATTCGAAAAGCCGAACAGAAAAAAGACCACTCAAACATTCTGCAACACATCGCTGCAGATAATTACGATGAACTGTGGGCAGAGACAGTAAGGCGAAACATCGACGGCATTGCCATGCAATTACAAAAAAATACGAATCATGAATATTATAATTAGCGGATTTTCGCAGGATATTACGCATTCTCCACAAAACCCTGGCGTTCCCTTATCACCACCATGTCCACGAAAAACGACTAACAGGTAAATTCGGTTTCCTTTGGGCAATGCCAACTTGTGTGACAAAATTCACAGCGATCATCAATCGACGCACAGCCAATAGGATTTTTGTTACTTCCTTCCTCAGCACACCTCGATACCGCGTCAAAGACTTTCTTTAGCTTAACTATAGAAACCGGTTTAACGAGATATAAACATGGCACTTCATTTCCCGCTCTAACTTCAGGCGATCCGGTCAGTACCACAAAACGTTGGCCCGGATATTGCTCTCTGACAATATCCATGAGCTCGTACCCAGATTTATAGGGCATCCTCACATCGGTCAGTATCGCCAGTTTTGGCGGTACGTACTCATCACTATTAAAAAACTCAAGATATTCTTCGGAGCCCAAATAGGTTTGGGCCGTAAAATTAAGATTCTCCGACAACAAGGCATAGAACGTACACATGCATTCATCGTCATCTACAATATGAAAATCCACGATGAGCCTTCTTTAGTTCGTAGTTCGTATGATCCTTTGTAGCACGAAGAAAACTATTTATCGTTGATCCGTATCAATAGAATCTCTGTGTTTATTCAGAAACAAACTGTACAGATTAATAAAAATCTGAAACACCTACTTACAGGTAATTATCGGTTTATCAAGAAATTCGCCTACCGTTTGCGCCGCGAGATAACCCGGACCTCCTAGGATCATCCCGCCAGGATACATCGAGGCACCACCAAGATAGAGCCCTTCAATTGGCGTTTCGCTTTGAGAACATTGATCGTTTGGGCGTAGATAACCCAGCTGTAATGTAGAGTATGCGCCATGTTTATAAGACCATCTAGGAGTGACTGGCTTGGTGCGCTGAGGAGGGGGTAGTAAGAAAAACTGAAATTTTTGCAGATGAGAAACCGACTTCTTCGGGGGCACCAACAGGGCATCAGTATCGAAAATACCGGGCGTGATACAACCAGCTTCCTCTCTCACTCCCATGATCGGGAGTCCCGGCAGAAACACTGACACTGATTGTGCCGGGCGTTATGCCATTCCGGGTAACATCATCAGCCCTGTAGCAATGGATCGTCCTGTCATCATTGTGCCAATTGGTCGGTATGACCGGGTACCGGGCGAATTTTAATCCTCTATGACCACAACGCCGGGGAGCTGCGAAGAAATCATCATTCTACAGATGGCTCGAAGCCATGATTGCCAGCACTAACGGTTCTTTTTTGTCGTCGTGGTCGTGCGGCTTTGGGAAAGATGATATGCCTGCGTCTTTCAAATTGCGGATGCAGAGGAACGCGTCAGGCACATTGACGAACGTTCCTGCCAGCATTGGTGCGGTCGCATTGAACGTCACCGTTGTGCAGCCAACAGCATCCGGCTTTGTCACGTTGTGGCCGTGTGATGTTGCACGATCCCTGTCTTCCAATGTGAACTATCTACAAAACCAGGTCGTTGCAAATGGGGTTATAGCGCCGGTGAGTTCTGCCGGTACTGTTTGCCTATACTCGCTGGCCGACACAGATGTCGTGGTTGACCTGGCCGGTTGGTTCCCGGGGCAGTCTTTTACCGGCTCCACGCCAACCCGGCTGGCAGATACCCGCGATGGCACTGGCAGTAGGGCAGAGCCGATATCTTCGTCCGACGTGTTGTCAGTGCCGGTACACAATGTTTCTCTCGCTGTTGCGGGACTGAGCCAGCAGGTGCCTGTTACGGCAACGACCGCCGCGTTAAATGTAACGATTGTCAATCCCTCCCAATCAGGGTTCGCGACGGTATGGCCTTGTGGTATTGCGCGTCCGCTGGCGTCTAATCTCAATTTTGTGGCAGGGCAGGTTGTGGCGAATAATATAGTTGCACCAATAGGCAATGAAGGTATGGTGTGTATCTTTAGCAACGTGCCAACTGATGTTGTCGTGGATATAGCCGGGTGGTTTAGCGTTGATGGCAGTGGGACATTTGTTGGATCAACGCCGAAACGTCTGGTGGATACCCGGGATGAAACTGGCCCCGTGCCGGAGTAGTCTGTGATGTACGCTCATAACTCTAGATAGGCTTGCACCAGAATCGACGTACCTGGAACAACTATCCGCCCTGGTGCAGAGTGAAATTCGGCGAAGAAGGAGCGTCAACCATTGATCAAGGTCTTCCCGTGACATAGTCTGATCAGGTAAGCCAATACCTTGTGAGCAGTAACTGAACGGTATTCATCGTTGAGACCGTAATCCACAAATAAGCTAGCACCTTCAAACCAGCGTCAAATTTTGAATTCTCTTTGCCAATCATCGAAGAAACTGCAAAGAGGAATACAAATACAGGGATCGTAAAGTACCGCCCCTGAACACCCTGAATTAGCTGTGCTGGATGCTCAGACCAGTTTATTAATAGTGCGACAAAAATAAGCGCGCTGCTTGAAAAGGCCACTAAAAGTAAAACACATCGTGCCACGATTTTAGACTGCAACCAGCGCCATTCGACACTCAGAAAAGTGAACACCGCTAACACGATCGAGCTAAATGAATAAAACGCGCGACTGAATCTTGCATCCAACCAGCCCAGAATCCCAATGAAACCTTCAAAGTAGTAGACGCCAAACCTGTCGAAAGTTCTATACAAAAGTGTTAATGCATCAAAGGGATGTGCTAGGTAAAAAATGAGAATTCCAATCCTGGATTCGCCAATGACGACTCTCTCATCTACCGTCTGAGTGGTACCAAACATTATCCAAACAACACAAAGAGTTGAACAGAGGATTAAGCTACTCCACATCCATCCGGACTTAGATTTACTCGCAAGCAATGCGGGAAGTAGTAGCATAGGAATCATATACGGTCTTGATGTCACTACAACGAGGATACACGCGAGCAGCAACCAGTATAAAGCACTTGAGCTCTGCCCCAATTCACCCTCTAGGCGTACATAACAACTTAACGCCAGTAAGGCCATCGCCACTGAGAAGCCATCGATAGTCACAGATGTGAATTGGAACAGCATCATCGGCATAGCAAGGATGACCAGGATAATCGGCGAAAAAGTTGAAATTAGACATGCCAGGACAATAACGCTCAATGATGTCAAAACAATAGCAAAACGTGCTAGTTGGTATGTTTCATCAACCGTTAAATTCAGATCAGTACCTATTGCGAATGCGACCGCTTGAGGTAAATAGATCGGCATCATGTAAGGTGCGGTGGCTACATGGCCGACGAAATCTGCCCTCCCTGACCAGCTTACTTGCATCGCCTTTTCATAATCTACGCGAGTCATTTTTTGACCAAATTGACGCGGCAATCTGTTGAAGTAACTGCCATAATCCAACAGGGCGGGGTCTAACACAATCCCCACCGCATTCTCCCTTTGTTTAAGATTTAAATTTCCATCGGAAATATATTTGGCACGATGAACGTGTGAGAATTCATCCGGAGATTGAAATGGTGGGATTAAAACACTCAACGATAGGCAAACCCCGAACAAGACCGCAATGAAACCAACTTCCAGAGAATTGGTTTTTAGAAGAGGTAACCATATGCAACTGGTGAGGATAATCGTTGTCATTATGAGCCAGAAAAATGTACCGGCAATAAATGGACTGATAACCCATCGTTTCTGACTTTCGATCAATCCAATCAGTATTTCAAGTTGAGGATCCGTCCCAAATATTTCATACTCCAACGGCATATCTTGAACCGACCGTACGTTGCCCAGTCGAACGATGCTTTTTTGTAAGTTCTCCAAGGCAACATAGTTTTGCCGGGGCATTCGAATAGTTAAATCATGTAAGATAAACCTCCCTTGACTGGCTATACCGGGATCAATTCTCAGCTTCTGTATGTCACTCGGCGACGCTCCACGCAAACGAACTATGTATCGATGTCTACCGGCTTCTAAATTGAAAGTCTGGCTTGCCTTTTCTGTATATTGAGAATTGCTAGCATAAAACAACTGGCCAACATCAGTATGGCTCATCGTAAGATCCAGTTGAATATCAACAAAGTTATTCGAGAGATTAACCAGAAACCCTGGTATCAGTATGATAAACACCACTGCGAGCAACAGAATCGACGCCAATTTGCGTTTTTCCAGCCGAATTACAACCAATCCCATCAACCCTTCTATCATATTATTAGAAACTTGCTGTGATTCAATGCGTTCTGCGTTAGGTTCTTGCAAAAAAAATCACCGTATTTAGACAATCAATTTAGCCTCTCAATATTTTTCAATGGCAATAGTTTCTATCAACCCACAAAACTCCAGTGTAGCGTACGGCGATCTTTGAGGGAATCTGCCTGTTCTGTGCGGATTACTAAAAATCGCAATATGCTTGAAATTTTCGAACTACTGATTCATTCAGTCGTCACCTTCATCAAACTTCTAAAGCCAGGAGGAGTGAAAGTGGTGACGTCCTAAGTATCTAAATATATTCTCGGGATAGTCAATTGCGTGCGGGACCTTTTCCAGGTCTGGATATTTTCCCGTCATTATCGCCGGTAACGCCTGAAGTGTACTTTCCCCAGTCGTGGTTGTATTGCGGTACCATGTAGATCCGCTTGCCAACTCTGCAAATGCAGGAAAGCGGACTTCGTCAATCATCCCTTCTTTATCTAACAAAGAGACAAGCGGCAATTCATCCATTATGACCATGACAATCGGCGCGGGCTTTTCAACGATCAGTGCAAGCGGCGGTATCGAGTCTTTAAACAGTAACGAATGTACGGCGGGGGAAAAGAGGACAATCATAGGGAATATCACGATCGCAGGTGATAGAAAAGTTACGAATAGCCTGACGACCTGTTTTCTGACATACAGTATCCCGCAGACAAATCCTACGGCCAGTACAATTGGCAAAACCAGGAAACTATTGGAATCGATTGTTAGTTTCTGAACTTGTAATGCGGCCAATATCGAGAGGAAACCAACCGCACTACCCTGAACCCAGACAAAATGGCTTTTAAATGTTAAGGCCAGAATCAGACTTCCAACCATGATCAAAACAGGTATACCAATTCCCAAAAGGAGAAACAACACACTTATCTCCAGGGCATTACTCTCATGCGCAATCAGGAATTCGGGGTATGTCCCCAATAGATTGTAAACCGGCTGTGCGAATGCAAAGCAATAAAGCGTAATCAGGTGCAAAGCGTTTATGATGTAAGCAGGCAAAATTAACAACCTGGCAGCTGTTGGTATAGACTCTTCGCTATGATCAGTTCTGAGGCAAAGCCACTTTCAGAAATTCCGTAGAGATCAAAGTTACCAGTGCACAAATGTTGCTTGTGCTTCAATTGTGTATCTATGGCATATCCAGTTATCAGGTAGCCATTTTCATTATGGACTGCTACAACATCGGGTCGTGAGAACTCAGGTTTGGAGGAAGATACAAATTCTCCATCCACAAACAGAAGGACACGTTTAGCCGGTTTTTTGTTCTTAATATCAGCAGCCCAACCCTTAAACACCAACAAATCATGAGACCCCCTAAGAACGTCGACATGACCGAGAACAGAACTTGAGTCAATTTGATATTGCATCTTTTCCAAGCTTTCTATCTCTGAAATTGAAGACCGTGTTTCGTCTAGAAAATAGACAGTTCGTGGCGTTCGACGTAGCGAAAAGTCATCCATCAAACGGCCAGTAATGGAATAAATTTCAATTTTGTTTGTTTCATCTCGATACGCCGACTCGGGGACGAGAAAGGTAAATTTATGCTCCCCCTCTTTACTTGGTAGAAATGTTTGAGTGACTGCATGCACTACATCATTGACGGACAAAGCCAGACGAACAGGAACTGCCAGCTCGGAGATTATTGATCCATTAACGTAATTAGGTCCTTGTCCGGCGCCATAGAATCCCTCACGGTAACCACCGACCACTTCAATTCTAACTTCTGGGTCGGACGTCACCGGCAAGTCGTCGACCTTCATGCCTATTAGCTTCTTATCTGGACCGATTACGAATAATTTGTTGGGATCCTGGTCTGCACCGAACAACGCGAGACGTTCCTCCAATGTATCGTATTTTTCTTCCAACTTGCTCGGATATTTGAGCGTTCTTGCCCCCAGGTGAGCAGTGAATAGAGTCTTCTTCAGTCTTTGTTGAATTCGATCACGGTCAAATACAGAGATTCCATCTAGTGGTGTGGTCGTTGAAATCTGGAGTTCGTCAATAATGCTAGGTAAAATATCTACAACCTCCACATTGATGTCTGAAATGATCCCTTCAGTTTGCTGTGGCAGTTTGATAAATAGGGGAACGGGCAGAATATCCATGTAATTAGTCGCTGTAATCGGTCGGTGGTAGTCTTGCGTTTTAAAGCTCAGTCCATGATCTGCGGTGATAATGATCAGTGCTTCATCAAACAAACCCTCTTTTTCCAGCTTCCTGAAGAGCTTACCCAATAACTTGTCCACATAGGCAAGCTGCATCAGATGTCTTTGCCAAGCCTGTTTTACCGCCCAACTGTCATTGTTCCACTTGCCGCTAAGGCCAGTAGTTGTCCTTCGCCCATAGTTTCGACCAGACGGCAGGTACTCCAGTACTGCATGCGGCAGTAAGATATGCATGAGGTTGAGAGATGGGCGAGTCGTTTTCGAGATCGCTGAGACGAAGCGGTCCCAAAGGCCTGCGCGATCGAGTCGCATGTTTGCGTGAATAAGATTTGACACCCCTCTGTCATCTTCAGTTAGGTTGGGTTCTGAGTTGGCAGGTC
The DNA here is from genome assembly GCA_029941905.1 of Pseudomonadales bacterium. Taxonomy (GTDB): domain Bacteria; phylum Pseudomonadota; class Gammaproteobacteria; order Pseudomonadales; family Azotimanducaceae; genus JAHRVQ01. The sequence continues at coordinate 18,805 of JAPYTQ010000063.1, forward strand.
GACCACTGGAGGTAAATTGAAAATTATTCCAACCCTGGGAAATATCCGGCAGGTAACTTGCGTAGTCTCGCGGAACTATGATGTGTAAATAAACAATCATAAGGTCTGACAACATCACGATCATGTGGTTAGAAAAAGATTGGCGCGCCTCAAGCGGCTTGCACAAAGTCGGCGGACAGAGTTTGCTGCCCGACTCGTGAACATTGAAATGGTGACTAGTCTTCAGCAGCGTAAATACGTTGACTGGGTATTCCTGATAAGTCGGCTGCCGGTGTGTCGGATACAAGCCCGATAGAATAGCTGGCACCGCGAAAACAGTATTATCAGATACAGTAGTAGCGTTACGGTACCAGTGAGAGCGCTCAGCGAACCATGCCAGATTAGGGTAAACTAACTGATCAATGTTGTGTTGTCGATCCATTAGAGAGGTGACCGTAAACTCATCAAAAATTACCATTACAACCGGAATCGGCCGCTTTACGCTGGTACCTTGCGGCTCGTCGGCAACCTCTCCTGGAAAGGCGAGATCGTTGATAACAGGGTTGCACAAGAACATCATTGGAAATATCACTATCGCAGGCGAAATATAGGTTAGAAACGTTTGTATGAATCTTCCGCGGAAGTACAACCAGGCGATAAGCGTTCCAGCGAGTATCGCGGCAACAATAGCCATGGCCCCCATTAATAAAGTCGACTTAATTAAGATGGGTAAAACAATCACCATTACTAATATTGCTATCAAGATCCCGTGAATAACTTTGCGGATTCTTGAGCCGAACAATCCTGCCAGCATCACGGGCAAGGCGAATGCTATGCCCGGTGCTACGATTGCAACTAAGGTGAAAGCCAGTAGGTGTTCCGGCTCGGATTTGTAAACGGTGAAGAATTCGGCGTACTCCGTAAGCAATGCGAACAATGGCTGCGCAAAAGCAAAACTGCTGAGTCCGATAATTTGGAGTGTGTCTACGGCGACCGTAGACTTTAAAGTTTTCAATGTGTTTGACAAGCTCCTCATTAAGATCTCATCCATTTTGTCTTTGCTAAGATTGGCAAATAGTAAGATGCTTGATGTTTAATCGGCAACAAATGTGTGGCCAATGAAAAGCAGTCTACGTTAGATGAGCATAGGATGTTTTAAGCTCAGTGGCTGTCCGGATTCACCAAACCAAAATAATGATTAAACCACTCTTTCTCATTCTTCAGACCTTTATTGGGAATTCCGGGAGTTTTTAGTTCCCTGGCCCACAACTCAAGCTTCTTCCTCATAGCTTTTGCTTTACCGGGATATTCACCAATCAGATTCTTATTCTCATGTTCTGCACTTGCAACGTTAAATAAAAACTCTCGATCACCTGCTGTCATGTACTTGAAATTGCCTTCCCTCACTGCAGCCTGTTGCCAAAACCTCCAGAATAGAGTTTCGTGTGGGTCACCGCCTTTTTCATCATTTAGAAATGGAATCAGGTTCACTCCATCCAGTTCAGAATCAGGTTCGAGTCCTGCCATTGACAAACTGGTGGCGGCCACGTCCAGAGAAATTACCGGTCGATCATAGACCTTCCCTTTGGGCAAGCCCCCTGGCCAACTAACAATGAATGGGACCCTAATTCCGCCCTCTGAGATCATTCCTTTCTCACCCACAAATGGATCGTTCAATGACCCGTTCCTTGCTCCTCCCTTGAATGCGAGCGTTCTATCTTCTTTGTGCATCTTCAGTGGTGCCCCATTGTCACTGATATAATAAATAATTGTATTTTCTTTGAGATTCAAGTCTAGGAGAGTCTGTTGGATCTTGCCAACGCCGTCATCTATTGCCGATATCATTGCGAGGCAATAGCGTCGTCGTTCTGCCATGTCTCCGGGAAATTGACTCAGATACCTTTCGGAAGCTTCTAAAGGCACATGAGGGGCAAAGTGGCCAGGTAAAAGAAAAATGGTTTGTCCTGGTTCTTTCTAATAAAAGTAATTGCGGCATCCGTCTGTAAATCCAATCTGTAGCCATTCTTTACAACCCATTGTTCATCAATGTCTCGACCTTGCAAATCATATGTAGCCCAGTAGTTGTTTATTCCTCCTTCGAATACTTGTTGGAAGCCTCTTCTTGAGGACATGTAAGGTTCCTTTTTCGTAAAAGGAATATCTTTCGCACTCATTTTTTTCATTTTGAGTTCCGGCATTTTTTCTGCTATCCAGTCCCTCTGTAGGTGGTTTGGTTCCAAGTGCCATTTGCCTGCCATGCCTGTCACATAACCGGCGGCTTGCATCCTTTCCGCAATTGTTTTTTCATTTAGTGGCAGCGGTCTGGTGCCTCCGTGATCAGTGCCAAATCGCTGCTGGTACTTTCCAGTCATCAATCCTGCTCTTGAAGGCACACACTGTGGTGCTTCTCAAATAAGCTTTATATGTCACTCTCTTCCATGCCCGTTAAATTAAAACAAAACCTG
>JAPYTQ010000064.1:0-19289 GCA_029941905.1 Pseudomonadales bacterium
GGCGCTTGAAAATGCCAAATGGAGAAATCAATCCGTAAGAGATCAAGCCCAGGCCGGCCCCCACCTGGCAGAATGACAAAAGCGCCTGCCACGGCGAGTATAAGCAGCATTAACGCCCCTTCCTGCCACCATTTGCTATAAACACTTGGCCGCTATCAATCGTGGAGCGCCGTTAAGGTCTGCTAACTCCAGCATTCTAGTACTAGCCCAGTATGCACGTGTTTTATCGTGGGGAAATGTGGATAGTAGATATCTAGTTCTATGCCGGTATCAATGCTGGGGTATTGGATGCAGCGCATTGGCGTCGCCCTCAGAAGCATCGGAAGATGCATTAGAGCATAATGGCGTTCTGATCTTTGCTGCACAACAGAATGTGACGCCTGCTAACCAGCTAGTCTTGTGAGTGACTCCCAGATTATTCGGGTGAAGGAGGAGCGTAATGCCATCTGTCGACTAGTTGTGTCTTCCCATTTTCAAAGAGAATCTTTAACAGAACTTTCCTTAAGGCTAGGAAATGTCCAAGATTGGGACGCCTTGATTGTTGGACTTGAGCGACATGGTCTTGCAACAATAACGCTGAGTAAAGTTCAGAAGGAGAGGATTAGAGTAAGTAATGAGGCTCTGAGAACGCTCCAAGGGCTGGAGATTCGTGATAGGTATCGTTGGTCCCTTTTTCGACTGGCGTTGTTGGATATTAATCGAGCACTGCGGGAGACTGGGGTCGAGTTCGCGTGCCTTAAAGGTTCGGCCATTGCAAATATGGTTTACCCGAAGCCGTATTTTCGACCCATGGATGATATCGACATATTGATCGCCGAATCTGATTCAGATAAAGCGCAGCGTGCTCTATCAAAAATTGGATTTACGGGTGCGTCGCCTTACGTTGGGCACTTACGGCGACATCATCACTTACCACCCATGCTCCGTGGCGCAGGTGCAGCTGAAGTCATGGTCGAGTTACATACTCAAGGCTTATCAAGAGATCACTCGATGAGAATCGCGCTTGATCAACTCACCGAACCTCTGCATCAATTCGACCTGGAAGGAGTCGAGTTTAAGACTCTAGGGCACATTGATCACTTGAGATTACTAAGTCGACATACATTCTCACGGAGGACAGAAATTCGCTTACTGGGAGTGATGGACATACTTCAGTACAGTTATCAGTATTGTGACGAGATCGACTGGCAGAGAATCAAAAAAGATCATTCGTTTATCATCAATACGCTCAGATGCTTATATCCATTAACAGCGGTTCCAACCAAATTGAGGCGCGTAGCGCCTGAAACTACATATGTGCCCAAGGGGATAGGCGAAGGAATGATGCCCTTAACAGAAATCAGGGATCGAAAGCTCAGCATCTGGAGTAAATTGAAACATCTTCTTCTGCCCTCTCAGTGGTGGGTTCATGTTTTTTATAACGTGCCACCAGAAAAATCGATACTCCTTGTTAGGCTTGTCTATCATCCAATACGATTAGCGAGTTGGCTGAAAATGCGAATTAGTACATGACGAAACCAACGGGCAGTCCATCGCATGCCGTTTAATCTTTGAGCGCCTGACTAGCCTCCCTTTTTTTAGGGTAAATCTCATAAATCGAGACATCGTCTCGAGTCCAAATCAGGGGAAAGGACTCCGGATTACTTCGAATCTGTTCAAGAAGAGGGGTCGAATAATATTTTCGAAGCTTCAGAACATCCACCGGCCAATGACCACTCGTTAGACCACTCTGGCTTAACCCTCCTTGACGTAGATTTATGATGAGGAGTCCGCCCTCATAAGCAGAAAGTGGCTCATTAACATAACTCGGAAAGTTGATTGGCTTGTGAAACCCTGTTGTAAATTTATACCGAATGGAAACATGTTTAGTGAGAGCGCTTACCAGATACCCGGTAACAGGATCTGTATAGATATTTCTTCGACCCCTGTATTCACGGAGGAATGAAATCATATCTTCCCAGTGCCGGTAAGAAAGGTCTTTTGCGACCGGCATTAGCGTGTGCAATCGGCTGTAATGGAAGATCTGTGTGTCAGTGGTCCAAGGGACCAGGGAAATAGTGCAAGCGGCTAGCCAGCCGGCCAATAATGCGGATCGAGTCACAAGCGACATTGAGCGACTACGGCAGATCATACCGAAGATATAAGCACCAGTTATCGCAAAGGGAATCATGTACCCGATTCGATAGAGAACGTGGGCATCTCGTAGTCGGAGAAATATATCAACAAAAAGTGGATTCCATACCGTAAAAACTGGAGTCAGCATTCCCATGAAGAGGAACGAATCCCTCGAAAAACGTTTAGCAAATAAGAAGAAACAGGCGTAGATAAGAATCCCAAAAGCGCCGATAGTCTGTAAAAACTGATAAGCGGGGTTCAGAACATGTGCAGCGCCGATGATTGGAAACGAAAATGGAAGTGTCAGTATTTTTTGAGGATCAGGTGCTGTTTTAGGAATAAAGCCGAGACTAAAAACATATAAAGCAATAAAGCCTACGGTTAGAACAGCGAATGCGATGAGCGCATGTGCCAGGTACGGCAGTTGGATGTCGCAGGTTGTAGACCCATTTAGTCCGAGCGAGAAGAAGCGCTGCTTGAACACCCCACGGAGATAGACGGCACTATAGTAGGCGCTTAATAGCCAGATAATTATCGCTATAAAAAGCGCCTCTTGGAAATGATAAAAGATGGGCACAGCGGTACAAGTCAGCGCGACAATTTGCTCTTTTTTTGTTATTCCTTCCTCCGTGTGTTTAACAAACGTGATAGCAGCAAGAAAAACGAGGGGTAAGCAAACCAATGTTGCTGACAGGGCGTAATAGCGCAAAAATGCAAACTGAATTACACCTTGATGCAGAACAAATAAAAGGCATGCGGCAACTGCAAGTAGTCGAGGTGTCTTAAAAGTACGAGCGAGCCACTCAGTTGAGAAGAAGTACAGCGATGTGATAACGATGACACCGTGAAACCAGCTGAAAAACAAGATCGCGTCCTCGAGCGCTGTGTCGCTAAGAAACCATGAGACAGCGTAGATGTAGTAGATGTAGTACCCATTCGGCCACAAGTGTTCGGTTGTTATCCTTGATCCAGATGTCTCTAGGTTCCACCGGATCAGTTGAATTCGCTCTAGGTGCCGATAGAAGTCTGATGGCACCTCGTCATAGGGCCCGACTACAGAGAGATATATTCCATAGACAACCACAATCGAGACAAAAATAAAAAGATCTGGCGCTTTAAAGTTCTGAGACAGTAGGGAAAAGGTTTTTCCGACAAAAATTTTGTACATCGCCAAGACTGCCAAGACAAGTACAATGAACAAATACCCGGCGGTGATTTGACTCCAGGTAAGATTCCAAAAAAGTAACGAAGCGAGGCAAATAGCAAACAGCAAAAGCGAAAGACTCAAGGAGAAGAAAAATCGCCAACGCTTCAGATCAAATAGACAGAGAAGGAAAAAGCCAGGTAAAAAATAAAGAAAAACTGCGATACTGGCTAGATTTAGCATTGCCTTGGTGAGCTGATCGACCTGACGGATTCCGTACTTCGTTATCGACTGGCAGAGAATAAGATAGTTTTAACTCGAACTATAAAGTAGATGGGAGCGAAGTTGGAGGGGAGTGCTAAAGCAGACGCTTTCAACGCTAATAAGATAGACAACAAAAAGATGTTTAAACAGGGTGTGACATGTGACCTGGATGTAGCTCCTGATCGGATAATCCCAGTATAGGCTCAATCGTTGAGCACCGACCACGTCATTAAATTTAACGCCTGTGATTTTCCGCCAACCCATCCCAGGTTAGGCACCTTAACTTGTCTGGACATATATTGTTTTGCTAGTTCGTAGACCTCGGATCCGGAACTATGTTGATTGACGCCGATGATTAGTTCCCACTTTCTATACGATTACGCGGAACGAGTGGATTATTCGATAGATTCAATACCAGTGTATACCGGCATCAATATGGAAATCATCAGTTACTAGATCTCTCTTTGAGGTGATAGTTGTTGATTATGACCCTCAATTCTTCTTTATTCTTGTACAGGTAGCCTTAACACGGTCGGGGGAAGGTATTCGATGTCGGGTCTGAAGATGGCTCTTTGAAGGAGGTAACTAATCGGTCAATCAGAACTGTGCCAAATTAAAACGCGTCAGGCCTTTTGTGTGAAAGAAGCTAAATTGGGCTTTATAATCTCAGCCCACTTACTATTTTCTACTACTCTCTTCTGACAACTCATGCGTAATGTACTCGGGCGAGCGAGTGAATGTTCAGGGTTAAGATAACTTAACTCTAGTGCGTCCTCAACCGAAACTTTCCAAAGCATATATTTATGGCCTCAAAACCAATTGATCCTAAGGTCGTCCCGCAACCTCAGCCGGGTTTTCATGAAGAGGAGATAGACTCGGAACTGGTGCTTTATCATCCAGAGGCCGCGCAAGTTGTTTACCTTAATCCATCAGCAACTATTGTCTGGTGTCTGTGTGACGGTCATCGTTCCCTAGCGGACATCATCGCTATCCTCCAAGGAGAATATCCAAACCAGCAAACCATCGAACCTGACGTTCATTCAGCAATCTACCGATTCACCAATGTTGGAGCCATATCCCTCTCGTGATTGAGGAGGAGCCGTATCGCCACGTCGCATTCGGCGGTCAGCGCGTAGAGGTTTTTGCCACGGGTTCAAACTCGAAATCTATCGTCGACACTTTATTCTTAGACGCTCCCGCTGGTGATAAGGACGTTATCTGCTGCCGATTTACCGTTCACGACAAGGATGCTGATCGTCTCAGCTTGGTTTGGGATGGTGCCACTCGCTATGGAACTAGAAGCCAAGACGCCAGCGGTATCGGGCAATGTGCCCTGACTCTCTGGAGCGAACTTCAATATCAGATTTGCAACTCGTGCGATAGCGGTTTAATACTGCATGCAGCCGCCGTCACCGTCGACAATCAATTAATAATATTTCCGGGAGTTTCCGGCGCTGGGAAAACGACCCTGAGCGCCAGCCTTTTAGCTGCGGGTGCGAATTATCTAACGGACGAATTGGTATTCTTTAACATCGAAACTGGCTTCGCTCAGTGTCTGACCCGTCCCTTTAACGTGAAACACAGTGGACAAGAAATAGTAATGAAGTTACTAGCCTCGGCCAACTACGAGGGATATTGTCTGCCTAATCCTGTTGGATCCTTTATCCCACATCGACTGATTAATGACACTATGTTTCGCTACCCGGGGCCTCCGCAAAAACCCTTCGCAATCATTTTCCCCCGATTTTCAGTGAAATCGTCATTGATAACCGAGGCCTTGAGCCCTGCTAATGCGAGCGTTCAGCTAATGAGCTGCCTTGTAAACGCTCGAAATCTCGATGGAGATGGCTTACAAGGTTGTCGAAAGTTAGCTGAATCAACTTCGGCGTGGAGGATGAGTTATGGGCCAAAGAGGGGCTTGCTCTCGGCAATTAGAAACATTATTCCAACCAATGAGGTGTTCTTGCGCTAAACCTGTCATACCCATCAGTTTTGGCGCAAGTAAAGACCTGCGACGGCACTTCGGGTCTTTGTTATCGGCTCTTGCAGATGATGACCATGAGCAATTGCTTAATGACAGCAATCAATAAGTGATTGGCCCCGCCCCACACAGTCTCCTCAGAAACTAACTCTCCTGAGGTACAGTTTCTTGGGATATAGAACGTATGGCGGCAAACTCTATTGACCATGTTTCCCTGCACATCTGAATTAACTACAATATCTTGCTCTACCAACCAAAGGTTTGCCGAGTTAAATTGGTGTCGTCTCCAATAAGATGGATCTCTTGTATCGGGTCGTTTTCTAGAACTTTTCCTCCAGTACTAAATATGGGTCGATAGATTTTAAGACTTCTTCCTCAACTATCGGAGCATCTCTGGGCCGCCAGAATCTCCAGAAACTACGCTGGCATCACCTGGTTTTTGCCAGGATGATAACCAGTACAGACTACCTATTAAGGCCCATCTCTATCAACAAACCAAAGCCCATGTTCGTCCATTTTCTGATACTTTTTTTCGATATTAGCAGTCCAGCTGCAGTGGACAACGAAAGAATCAGCGAGGGATAGTTTTTTTGGAGTATCCAATTGGACCATGTGTCCGTTAAAAAAATCATACTCATCAAGAATCTTGATTCGCAAACCACGCTTTCCAACTATCCCAAGAATTTTATTTAATGGTTCCTGTTGGCTTTGGTAGGAGAGTACCTGCTCAGCCCTGCGGTGCACGATTTCCCAAAATGCTCTCGTCTCGGGGCTGTTTCTTAAAAGCATAAACCCTGTATTCGCATGGAGAGGTCTATGGCGGTGGTTGACACCATCAAACATAAAATTAACGTGTGCGGTTTGGGTATCCAATATCGGCAACGGATCGTTGATCCACACTAGATCAACGTCTTGAAACAGAAGATCGACACCACAAGCCAACAGATCGCTTATGACTGCATTCTGGTAAAGCATATGTTTCGCGAACTGGTGATCACCGTAAACAGCAGCTGAGCCTGTGGACTGAAGAATTTTTGATTCTGGGTCGTACACGAAAAAAAATCCCTCTTACGCGGCAATCTCTGTAGATTCTTCATCCATTGGAAACACGATACATCTTTCCCGCACACTGATACCATGATAGTCGACAGAAGCGATCCAGTTCTTGAATAAGAGAGAGTATTTGCTGTCGAAGGTCATCGCAATCAACTGATTGCGTTTCAATGGCATACGCTGCAAAAGGGAGTTCAGATGAATTCGCCGGCGACCGGCTTCGCGATCATTTTCCGCATGGAAAGACGCGGCTGCCGCTAAAGTTTCTTTGCAAATATTACGTTCGTGGAATGGGTCAAACATCTCACCATTCCAGGAAAATGAATACGGAGATATCTTATGGCCTGACTCAATCATCTAGTTATACGTGATTGTTGGATGGCTCGTAGAAGTACTCATACTAATCAGATAAATACACGATCTACTCGTAGCTCAATTAATCGCGCCAAACAAGTTAACGAAAGGTGAGAATTTTTTATTTTACCTGCAACAAGAAGACTCCTACGACGCCTTGTGGACTTGACTGATATTGATTGTCCGGTAAATCATTACGTTGCTAACAGCGTCGAAGGGTGGCACTGGATTGAAAAGTAACTCGAACAGACCTCCTTAGTTAGTTTGGCACTTCCTGTGATAAAGTCACTCCCTAAGGGACTATTTGTCGAACACTCCTCATCCGGTCCTGAATTTAGGTCGATAAAACTAAAGGCTTCTTCCTCGACAGTGCCGTATTGTGGCATACCGGTCACCTGATTCAGGCAAAAACTTCTAATGATTTATTCGATGACATGTACTGATCGAAATCCAAAACTCGACTGGCAATGCGAGTTATTGGAGTACAGCTGGAGCCGGGTCAACCAGCCGGGTGAATTAATCCGCTTGGTTGCTTGCGAACCTGATGAATCGCTACCCAGTCATCGACATACCCAGGTTATTCGAACCCGACCTAGCAATATTCATCCGAGTAGCTCTGATAACTACCCGCCATACAACCGATTATTTTCTTTTCAGCAGTGGCTTTCCGACTACGACCCACAAGGAACAGTCTTGATACTAGACCCGGATATGGTCTTTTCGAAGCCTCTGGACATCGAGCCACCTCGCGGCACGCCAGTTGGTCAGGATTGGCTGGACTTTGGTGTCAATAGTCAACTTATTGAATCGATTCAGGAGCTTTCGGATGTCAATATCGATGAGCTTCAGGCCGTGACCTGGCCCGCTTTCATTAACAGCGAGGACTTGAGGCGATTGATGCCTCGATGGATTGAACTCACCGCTGGCATTCGAGATCTTCTGGGCTATTGGGAAAGCGACATGTTCGCGTTTGTCGTAGCAGCAGCGGAATTAGATCTTCGATTTTTGCTCGAAAAAAATACGGCGTGGGCCCCTTGGCCTTCGCAGAAGGTCGGAGAGACATCGATGATCCATTATTGCCAGAAGATCTACGATGAGAACAACGAAGAGATTTGGTGGAAGCAATCCTATAAACCTTGGACTCGCGTTAACGGTCAAAACCGATCCAAAGAGTCATATTGCGATCAGCTTCTTGAACTTGTCGATGAGTATGCAGAAATCAAGCAGTGTGATAAGAGTGTTCAATCTGAGGACACCATCTTTGTTGCGATAGCCTCCTACTGCGAGCCTGAGTTGGCCTCGACGATCGAGAGCTGTTTATGCAAGGCAAGACGACCAGAAAACCTCCGCTTCGGGATATGTCTTCAATACGATGACTCTGACAAGGTGACTGACTCACGTTGTCTTGACCAATATTCGCAAGACAAGCGATTTCGATATTTGAAGTATCCGTTTACTGAATCGCAAGGAGGGTGTTGGGCGCGCAATCTTACACAACAGTTATACGAAGGTGAGCGCTATACACTCCAGATTGACGCGCATTCCCAACTGCGTGAATCCTGGGATACCATTCTCATAAAAATGCTCTCAGAGCTGCCGAGCGATAAACCTCTGATCACTGCTTTTCCCCCCCTATATCATTTTGAAGATGGCAAAGCGGTATATAAGCATATTGACCACCTAGGACAAGTTAACACCGCAGTCGCCACGGTTTGGAATGAGGATGGGAGTCTTCAACATACTCACCAGATTAATTCCGCAACATATCCTACTCCCACCAGAACCAGGCTTGTATCAGGAGCCTTTGTCTTTACCTTGGGTCGTTGGAACAAGGAGGTAACCCAAGACCCAGAGCATTTCTATACTGGAGAAGAATTTGCCTTAACAATTCGCTCATTTACCTGGGGCTATGATATGTTTTCCCCGAGTGATATCACGATATGGCATCGACATCATCCTGCGCCGAGTAGAAAATTCTGGAACGATAATAGCCCTGAAAAAGTGCAACTTTTCCATGATACGGCGCTGCAGCGATTAAGATGGTTGTACAAGGGTGACACGGGAGAAAAGCTGGGAGATTACGGTCTCGGCACTCAGCGGACATTGGCCGAGTTCTATATCTACTCAGGCCTAGACTGCGAATCGTATTTCATACATCCTGATGCGGTTGCTGGGATCCCCCCTAATCCGATCACAATAAAAGACCACAAAAACGGTTCAAACACCCCTGAAGGAATGGATACAGCAACCGTCGATATTCGTATTTTTATAAGGGGGATGACGCCACTAGAGTTCGTTTGTACTAGCGATAATCCAATTCTAGAGTTGCTTTTCCGATCACTCTTTGACAAACAATCAGACCCTTCGAGCGTGATTTATCTAAACACTGGGGAAAACGGAGAGCACGTTATTCGGTTCAAGAAATCTAACCTACTCGCAATTGAGACAGAACCCCCTCTGCCAGAACAGCGCCTGGAGGAACTACTTAAAAGTGGGCCAAAGCCGAACAATTTCTCGGGAGAAGGAGGGTCTGATGTCATTTTTAGTGATGAGTGGAAGTACTGGATCTGGAATAACATTTCTCATCTTGGGCTTAGCCGGGACAGTATTTTTAAAGAACTTATTCTGAAAGGCTTCTCCTGGGAAGCGGCGAGGCAAGAACTAAATTTTGAGCCGACAGTTCCACTAGCGGACATCTGCAGTATCTCAGAACCCGCTCGATTAACTCAAGACAAGCTGTTGATTCCTGGAGTTCAAAGCCTCTCTAATTCATTTGAGATCTACTCAGTGCAAGAGTTCCTAAGTGATGTTGAGTGTGAACTTCTTTGCTCGTATATTGATGCAAGAAAGCAACCATCCCTCACTGCTAGTCCAGATGCAACTCGTAAAGGACGAACAAGTCAGACCTGCTTCTTCGCCCTGCATGATAACGAGTGCGCTTTGGCAAACGATGTAACAATTCGAGTTGCAAAACTCTTAGGAATAAATCATAGCTACGCTGAGCCCCTCCAAGGGCACATATATAGTGAAGCTGAAGAATACAAAGTTCATCCGGACTTTTTTAGTCCTGGAACGGAGCAGTTTGAACAATTTGCGAGCGACGAGGTGGGAGGGCAGAGAACTTGGTCGGCGTTGATCTATCTGAATGATGTCGACAAGGGAGGTGCAACGGTCTTTCCCAATGCAAATCTCGTGGTGCGGCCGCGACGGGGAAAAATAGTTTTCTGGAATAATTTATTGCCCTCGGGCCAACCTAATGTGCTGACACTTCACGCCGCAAAACCTCTAACGGGCAAAAAGAAAATAGTTCTCAGCCAATGGTTTCGATCAATCGGTAAGGGGGAATTCAACCAACGTGATCGTGGAGAGTACATCCCAGCGTATACAAAGTCAGGGTTTGAAAAAACAGTCGCGCCCACCAGAATCGTTTCCGATCTTAAGAGCACGTTGGATAGCGCCGAAGAACAACTGATTCGCAAAGAAAGTGGTAATTATTTACGCGGTTCACTTGGTACTTCGCCCGCCGAGTTAATCGACATACCGGAGGCACTCAAGGCTCAGATTTTTGAACATTTGAGGCCAATCTGCGAGCAGTGGAGTGGACAACCCCTTGCCCCCTCAGCCATTTATGGTATTAGGCGCTATACCCGTGGCAGCTCTCTAGGCATGCATCGAGACACGTCAAAAACGCACATCATCAGCGCGATTATCAACGTCGCCCAAAAGGTCGATGAAGCATGGCCTTTAGAGATTGAGGATCACGGGTATAGATCGCACAAAATCACCCTAAATCCTGGCGAGATGTTGCTTTATGAGGGTGCTCGACTCTCCCACGGTCGACCGATGCCGTTAAACGGTGAATATTTTTGCAACTTGTTTATCCATTTTCGGCCTGTTGACTATGTCGTGCCGGAGGCTGCCCTCTAGCACTCAAGCCAAAATCGTGGACTTTCTCTCAGATAAGCCCTGCCAGGAAGATCATTCGCGGTGGGCTGAGGTTTTGGTTTTTCATAGTATTCGGTATGGAAATAGCTAGCAGTATCAGGCGCAGCAATGTAGCCGCGCAAGCGGGCAACGTATGTGGAAAACGTAGACAAATCGGTACCAATGAATCTAAAAGCACACGCACAAAGTATTTGCTCGATTGGTCCAACGTATGCAGCTGGTATCTCGAGGTTAGGAAATTTTGCTAACAGATCTTCCCAAAAAAACGTCCGTCGATGCGACCTGAAATTATTACGAAAGTCTGGGTCATTTTCATCGGTGGCGATGTACATTGGATAGTCTAAGGGGGCAAGTTTTTCGATGTTCCGCAGGGTCTCCTCGGCAAGCGCTTTTGACTGAAAATATTGAAAGTCACCTCGACGGATATGTAAGGATATAAAATTAAATAACCCCAACCCAGAGACCAATTCACTCGCAAGCTCGTAAATTGTTTCTCGATACCGCACATGATGCTTAACAAACCGTCGTGTGCAGTCAGGAAGGGTACGATTGTTCGAAGCAAGCATAGTCGCAACCGGGCCAAGATACCTAGACTGCGAGTTACTCGGAAAATGAATAAGCGGGGACGCACTAACTAAAGGCGGAAACTCTACTAAGCGTCTGTTATCCACATATCCTATTGGCAGGTGGTCAGCGTCTACGCTTTTGATATCTGGATAGCACAGCAAGGTTTCATGAGGATTCCAATCCGCAAGGACTCGACCATTAGCTAAAAGCCACTGCTTCCAATCCAAGTAGTCGTCTCCTACAAACTCAGTGCCTGAGGAGAAAGAATTGTCGTCTTGGAATCTGGCTGGTATTTCGAGATGCCCAGCTGCCTCGTTTATAAATTGCCGCGTACTCAGAACGGACACTACTTGCTCTAAGGCGGGCAGCTCGAATAAGCGCTCAAACTCAGTAACTGACTCTTCTAGGCGCTTATGAGCTGGGCCATTATTTAGGAGATACCACGGCTGTGGCGGCGGGATGACGATTGAGCGACCAGTAATGGCGGCAATAACTGCAACGTATTCGAACACAAGCCGGATATTGTTGAGACCGCCCTGATCAACATCAAAAGTAACATAGCGATGGGGATCTTTGGAGCCAAACTCAACACTTGCGCTTCGCTGCTTCCAATAAGATAGATGTTGGAGTATCTGGCGACAGCCGGAACACTCCCGATTGCCCAAATTGTTGGCGGAAACCATACCCCATTCTGATCGCATTCAGAATTATTTGGAAGTAGAGGGTAACGCTCTGCCTTATACAGCCGGGGCATTATATTCCCCCGCTCTAAGACAGACTGTTTCTGCAACGCTCTAGCCGTCGGAGCTGCTATTTACGGTGATCAGGAGTTCACGAAACGAATTTGATTTGCGAATGACCCAATCGCTTTTCTTAAGTCCGGTCGGTTCCCTTAAAGTCTCGGCCCCGGTGGGTTTTGCCCGCTTGCACCTGGCGCCGCTGATTGAAATGATCTTATAAGGTTTTATTGAGTATAGCCTGATAGCCCGAGTTGCGGCGGCATAACGGGGGCATCGCTAAAGAAGACAGGGGGGTTGGTGCCAGACGAGACAGGGGGGTTGGTGCCAGACGAGACAGGGGGGTTGGTGCCAGACGAGATAGGAGGGTTGGTGGTGGTGGAGCCCCCGCGCGGCGGATCAGGATCAGGGTTCTCACCGATCCCCGCATCTTCTCCCAGCTGCCTCCCGCTTTGCCCAGGAGACGGCGCCTGGGCATCACTAGTACTAGACGGCGCCTGGGCATCACTAGTACTAGTAGTTGAAAGAGGCGACGCCTGGGCGTGAGCTGGCAGCATTACACTATCGACCACTGGTCGAACCCACTTGTCAGGCACTTGAGAGCCCGCCGATATTATTCCTCCTCCGACAAGAATCCGCTTTAAGGAGCTGCGCCGATTTTTGGGATCAGTATCATCCCCAGCACTATCTGAGGGTAATTCACCATCCGTGCCTGGGCGTTTTTTATCAGTCATGAGATTAGCCCTAATAACGAAACCGTAGATTCATGGTACATTATAACGAGAGTACGCTTAACGCTCAACAGCCTTTCGATAATGGCTGAATCAGGCCTTTTTTTGATAAATTTCACTCTTCCATATGCCAGTCACTGCCTTAGTGTTATCGACCCCAGAGGGTGTGCCATCCAACCTACTTAATCTTTGGGACCGTTCTTTATTTTCAACAGTTAGGTCGTCAACCAGGGACTCCCGACCGTCACAGATCGGAATTGATGTTTCACAGTTGCACGCAAAAATTCTCACCGATCATCAGAAAACCTGGTATCAACTCAACCAAGCTGGCTTTGACCTAATCGAGGATGCGTCATATCGGGAAGCGGCAACCGACATTTTAGAGTCTCTAACAAGAATAGATCAAGCAGCTCTAGTAGATCCTCTGCTGTGTTTTTTCTCACCTATTTGGGAATCTCGATCTCAACCCCCAGTCTATCTTTTCTATTTCAGTGATCCAGCTGAAACAGCAGTTCGTTTGCAGGCCTTGTGGCGCTTCCCGATTGAATTCGGTCTTGCACTTTGGGAATACTACGTTGTTAGTGCCTTTAGACATATCGAAAAAAAGAAAGTCCTGCTTTTTTCTTCTAGTAAGTTCCGAGAATCTCCAAACGACTACATGGAACACATTACTCAGCGATATCTTCGCTTATCAGGAGAAACACCTTCAGTCCTGTTTAATCTTGGTCCGATTTCTAAAAGTGAATGGGATGATTCGGCCAACACTGATGTTCTTCAGGACTATCTCTCGGGCACTCACACCTGGCTATACGAGGAACTGGAAAGTGAACGTGTTGAGAGTATCTTGGGCGCCTCTTTATCTACCAGAACATCCGACATTCTTTTTCATTATGGCAATCTCAGAGCAGGTTACGAGAAAATAAAGAACGAGTTGCATTCAATCAAGCATGGAATAGTTTTGGAGAAATCGCAACCACCGGAAATTGTTCCTCCTAAAAAACTCGAAAATAAATTCTTGCATAGCCAACCGCAAGTTCAAAAAATCAAGCTTACTGTACGCTTGAAGCATATGGAGCCAGTAGAGTTCATCATCGATTCGAACAATCCGATCATTGATACTCTTATCGCGGCACTGAGTTGCCCTCCAGAGAATTCTGCTGGGATAGTCCATTTGGATTGTTATGATTCACACGCAAGCGCGTTTTACTTCTCTATCTCTGATCTGATAGGACTGGATACCAGTTCGTCAATGGCGTAACGCCTGTTTTCGTCAGGCGCTTCGATGATATGGACAGAATTTTTATTCAGATTGCCTCATATCGAGACGTCGAATTACCAAAGACAATCAGTAGCGCTCTCGCAAATGCCGATAAACCAGAAAGACTTAGATTTGGAATATGCTGGCAGTATGACGAGACGACTCTTGATGATCTGGACCAATATTTGCCGGACGAGCGATTTAGAATCGCCCAATATTTCTATGAGGACAGTCGCGGTTGTTGCTGGGCCCGCCACCAAACTAACATTCTTTACCACGGGGAAGAATATACGCTGCAAATAGATGCTCATACTCGTTTCTCTCCCGATTGGGACACTCGTTTCATAAGAATGTTGTCAGACCTTCCTGCCGATAAACCGCTGCTGAGCACATATCCTGCGCCTTGGGACATAGAAGATGGTAAGGCGGTTCTCAAAACGGACCGGGGCATCCAAAAACTTACGCTAAGCAAAATTCGGAAAGATTTGACAACCGTATTCAAAACAGTGCCTGTGATGGACTCAGCACACTGCGCCCGAAGTCTATTCATAGGTGCAGGTCAGATCTTCACACATGGCGCGTTCTGTCTCGACGTCGAGTATGATCCAAAACTTTATTATCTAGGAGAAGAAATTAGTATTTCCGCGCGGGCTTACACGCACGGATACGACTTTTTCTGCCCAAAATACGATTTGATCTGGCACCAGTATAAGCACAAGATGCGCACTCATTCGGCCGACCATAAAAGTACGCTACAAGCCAAGTCATTGGCACGATTAAAAACTCTTCTTCTGGGAGATCATGAAACACTTGGAAAATATGGCCTTGGAGCCCGCCGATCTCTGAAAGAATATGAAACATTCACTGGAATCAGCTTCGCCGAATGTGCAAGCAGAAGCGCTACCCCCATACACTTCAATCGAACTATTCGATTAGATCCGGCTCAAATTGATGATCGGACTGATTATGATTTCTGGATTTTCACGCTGCGGAACACTGACGATGAAGAGATTTACCGACACGATATCTATGACGAAGCCATATTGAGTAAACGACTTCTACAGATTCAAGTCAATGAACAGTTGCCTGATGTGCCCACTTCTTTCATGATCTGGCCTCATGTCAAGGATGGGGGGTTCCTCGCCCAGAACTTTCACGATCTTTAGTCTCGTCTCCCCTGATACAGCGATGGTAACGAGGACCCGACTCTGGGCGATGGCGACTGAATTACAGTTCGCTACAAAAACCAATGCCCTTTTTACAGAGGAATGAATGAAATATCATTTCCAGACCGGATCATCGCTCAGTTTACGCCACAACGCCTCGGCTTGATCCAGAGGAAAACGGTGCAGCCGTATATGGCAAGCCCCTGTTTTTCGTAACGACTCCATAATGCCGTCTGTCGACTTGTCCGGAGTAATGAGTTCTGAAAAATTCGGCAACACCTCGTGTTTAGACATCATCAAACCAATGGCAACATCATCGATGATGTCATAACGGATCGTGTGTTTTCTTTCTACAAGACTTTTTGCCTCTGCCGCACTGAGTAAAAACCCGGATCCGCTTATAAAGGTATTGCCTGGATAATGATTGAGCTCTGACAACGTTTCGATGCTTTTGCCGACGCCAATTTTATTATGCGCAATCAAATCGTCCCTTAACCCATCAACCCACACCCACCCTCCCGAGTAACAAATTTCGGGCTTCATCTGAAGGAAATGATTAAATTGGGTTACCTTGATTAGGCTGCTCAGATTAGTTCGAAAGAGTACATCATATTGATCTCCTAACAACTCCAACGCGTACACTGTCTTAGTTAGAATGCCAGGGATCATGGGTGACGAAAACCTCGGATGACACAACTGGCTCAAATTAGTAGTCCTATCTACAATTATATTGTCTTTAATACCGTTAAGCATACCGAGCTCAGTCGCTTCTTCGAATAACAGAAAAACATCTATATGGGGGGTTTCCGAATTGGTATATTTTATTAACTCTGACCAATACGTCTTGATGTAGTGAACATAGACCGGTTGGTTAAGTGCGGCGATCACAAGTACAGCAATTTTTTTCACAATAATTCTTCAGTTATTGATGACTGGAGTCGTTGGGAAATCCATAACCGATTTTCCTCTCCACCTGCCAGTCAGGTTGCTGTCGCAGTATCTCATTAGCCTCCCCAGAGATCTTAGAGTACTCAGGTTTTGAAAATATCTTATCACCATGGCGGCGGAACTGTTGAGGGAAAATTGGGTGCTCAAAAGAAGCGGAACCGTGGGTGTAAAGGGCGACTGACTATTGTGGAACTCCTCGTCCGTCATGGTCGAAGGCCTGCCACATCCCGGCCGCTGTTTAGAACCAGTAGTCGAATTCGGCGATGTCATCCGCATAGATCTCCGCCACGCGGGCCCGGGTTCGGGGAGATGTTACACAGTTGCCGGGCGATGCACCCGCAGTCATCGGCTGTTGGACTTGGGTGAGAAGGGTGTTTATCCTTCCTATACTCCCAATGCCCGGCTACAGGAGTTTTATACGGATGAGTTGATGGATGTGGTCAAAAGAGCATATATCGAGGATTATCGTTTTCTAACCCAGTGTAGCCTTAACTACTCATTTTGATTTGTCCTGATCCGAAATGCCTGGTTGAGCCGATTAGTCAGGTTTGCGGCAGGTTGAACACTTCAACCCCTTGAGCGGCCAACCGATCATCGATAGGCCACAACGACCACGGCAGTTCGAATCACGTCGTCTGCAGATATTGCGTTGGAGAATACGGTACTCCGTACGCAGTTTCACCCCTTGTTGTGGAAGGCTGTCCCAGATAAGTTCAGCGACTGATTCCGGAACCTGAGATTAGTCGGAGATACTAAACGGCAGTAACCATTGAGGAAGAATCGCTGTGTTCCTATCTGATCGATTTGCTTATCTGGAATTGCATAAGACCGGGTGTACTCATATTCGACATATTTTGGATGATCTTTTCGACGGTGAATCGGTTGGTTCGCACAATCTGGCAACACATGAAATGTTTACAGGAAAAAGAGTTTTCCTGGGATCAATTAGAGACCCGTGGGAATGGTATTTATCTTTATGGGCATTTGGATGTGATAAGAAAGGAGCGGTATTCAGCGAGACACATAATTCCGAAAACTCCGGGAAATGGAGAGTTCTGTACGAGAATGTTAAGGATGCGGATGCGTTCAGAACCTGGTTGTACACGATGAACGATGAAACATATCTGGCCGACATTGGTGAAGGCTATGGTAATTACACGATTAGTCAGTTTGCCGGGCTTATGACATATCGTTACTTGAGGTTGTTCTGCACGCGGCGTGGTAGCATGGAGAATATCGAAAGATTGTCCACATTCGAACAAATCAAGAACTACGATGCGGACCACTGTTTTATTGATCACTTTATTCGAAATGAAACCCTGGAAGCTGATCTGTTTTGCTGGCTCGAAACATATGGTGTGCAAATATCCGGCAACATCAAGTCGGAAATTTTGTCCCGACCCAGGTCAAATGCTTCGCCTGCAAGGCCTGGTGCGGAGTACTACTACGATATCGGGTCGGAGAACCTCGTCGCCAGGAGAGAACAACTCATCGTTGAAAAATTTGAGTATGTCGCTCCCAGCGTGAAGTGATTAAACTTCACCCCGACTGCAGTTCTTCTTCGATACAACTAAATAATGATCGACTACATACAGATTTTCGGTGACAGGGGATCTGGAACAAATTACCTGGCGAGCCTGATTCGAAAAAATTTCAAGCGCGTAGCCATTACCTCGGATTTCGGCGGCAAGCACTGGTTTGTAAAAAACCATTTTCCCAGGAGCAAGCCGAATACAACAACGGACAACGAGTGCGTTCGCCCCGTGACGGACTCTTCCGACACGCTGTTTCTCGTAATCTACAAAAACCCCTACGCCTGGCTATGTTCGATCCACAGGAGACCTATTCACGGTGATGGACACTGGAGCCTCAGTTTTTCCGAGTTTATTCGAAAACCCTGGACATCCTATACGACGAAAAAACTCAATCCTCTCTGGGATGAGAATCCGGAAGACTACTATTTCATTGAAGAAGCCCGGAATATCCTCGAGCTACGCACTCAGAAAATCCAACACTTCAATGCGCTGGCTGAAATCGCAGAAAATATCTGCTTCCTCAACTACGAGTCCCTGACTGCGGACGTTGATATCCTCCACCAAATCGCCACGACCTATGGTATCGATTTAAAACGTTCGCAGATTGTAAATGACCCTTACCGTGCCAACTCCGGAAAGAAAAAGAGGGTCGGATTTGTACCCACAAAGTATCCCGAAATAAGCGCTGAAGGCCTGGCGTTCATCAGGGAGAATTTGAACTGGGAGGTGGAGCAAAGCATAGGTTACAATTCAGGCGATTATAATTTTCCCGCAGTTCCTGGTGCTGTATCGGTTTCCGGAAAAAAGGGGCTAATTATGGCGAAGTCCGCCATGACCAGCATGAATCAAAATAATCCGGACAGTACAGGCATTGATACTCCAACGGGCGAGAATGACCTGGAGCTGACCCTGCATGTAAAAGGTCTGGACCCGATTGAGCTGGTATGCGGTGAAGCTCAGCCTGTGGTTCAAACACTATTTAAGTCGTTGTTGAGAAATCGAGACGAGATCGTATACCTGCAACTAGGGCCAGACACGCCGACTGCTATTTATTTTCCCGGTTCGCATCTTATGTCAATTGAATCCAATCCCGCAGTGAGTCCGGAGTTTCTTGAAAGGCTGCTGGCAGACTAGCCTGGCCTGACACGACAGGAAAATCTGGTTTTTAGCCCGCGTCTTATACCATTCTTGTTTAACAGGGAACGTGATGATAGCGCCATGAATTCAGGCAATTCCCAGATAAAACCTGGTTCCGGGGAATCGTTCTGTTCTGACCCGCGCGAACTGCCCCAGCAGGTTTCCCGAAGTGGGCTCAGGTTGCGGGCGAATCGGGAAAGGACAGTGAACGCTATCAATCCAAATGTCGACAGGATTATCTCGAGGGATATGGACCTGGGTGTCGGGACACTGAAGGAGCTGCTCCGGGCCGGTAAAGATGATTGCCTGCATCGAAGACCCCAAGGTGATCAGGCAGATCCTCGATCATCTGGG